>NZ_BAAHXQ010000001.1:5000-815000 GCF_054656675.1 Hydrogenophilus hirschii | reverse complement strand
CAGCCGGAATCTCTTCGATGTGGGGATCATCGGCGACGATTTCGATCATTCCCATGTCGAGTTCGCGGTTCGCGACCCGATTCTGGGTCAATTCCGAGTTCCCGACGATCAGGCGCGGAGTCACGTTGGGATGGCGCCGCTTGAACTCTTCGATGAGCCGGGGCGCCCAGTAAGCGGCAAGCGTCGTTGAACAGCCGATCGTCAGTGGCCCGCGCAACTCTTGAGTCAATTCACTGATTCGGGTTTCGAGCTCGTCGTCCAAGAGAATCATCCGCTCGGCATAGGCAAAGACGATCTCGCCTGCAGGGGTCAAACGCAATTTACGGTGGCTGCGATCGATAAGCGTGGTATCGAAATGCTCTTCGAGTTGTTTGATCTGAAAGGTCACCGCAGGTTGCGTCATGCCCAGCCGTTCCGCGGCACGGGTGAAGGAACCCGATTTGACGACGGTATAGAAAACACGCAAACGGCGATCTGCCATGGTCTATCCTCCTCTCTTTTTGTTGTCGTTTAAACGGCTGGGCCACGAGGCACGCGGACGCGGGGTGGGCGATTTCGCAGCCGTTGCCAACCCTTTGGGCAATGGAATCCCGAAGAGGCGGGAGACCTCTTCCGGAGGCAATTCTTGCCACATGCCGCGTTTGAGTCGGGGCGGTAGCGCAATCGGACCGTAACGCACGCGGATCAGGCGACTTACCGTATACCCCAGTGCTTCGAACATACGCCGCACTTCGCGGTTACGCCCTTCGCCAATCGTCACCCGATACCAGTGGTTCGCGCCTTGTCCACCGATATCGACAAGGGTATTGAACTGAGCAGGGCCATCCTCGAGCACGATCCCCTCCAGCAATTGCGTTTGATCCTCAGGGGTCAAGGTACCCAGAATTCGGACGGCGTATTCCCTTTCCCACCCATAGCGGGGATGCATCAAGCGGTTGGCCAAATCGCCATCGGTAGTGAAAATCAGCAAACCAGAAGTATTGAGGTCGAGCCGCCCCACCGCGAGCCAGCGGCCGCGGCGCAAAACGGGCAAGCGATCGAAAACCGTGGGACGGCCTTCCGGGTCGTCGCGCGTAACGAGCTCCCCTTCGGGTTTGTGGTACAGAATCACCCGCGGAAACGCCGTTGCCCGGCGCCATTCGATCAGTTTCCCGTCCAGTTTGATGCGGTCTCCGGGTTTGACCCGGTCACCCAGTTGGGCGGGCCGATCGTTGAGCCGAAGGCGCCCGGCGCGAATCCATTCTTCGACGGTTCGGCGCGACGCAAGCCCCAATCGAGCCAGAACTTTTTGCAGACGCTCTCCCGGTTGCGCCGCTGACGCTGGTGCGGCACCGTCACGGACGGAATGTGTGTTATTGCGTGTCATGGTCGATGGCATTCCTGATTTTGGCCGCATTCTCTGCAGCGACTTCGGGCAATTGCGGCAGTTCGTCACGGCTCTTGAGACCGAGATCACTCAACAAACGCGGCGTGATCGCCCACAACGCCGGCCGACCCGGGCCGTCCCGATGTCCGACGATCTCGATCCACCCGCGCGCTTCGAGTTGTCGCAACAGATTGGGTGAGAGCTCGACACCGCGAATCTCCGAAATTTCGCCGCGCGTCACAGGGCCCTGGTAGGCGATGATCGCAAGGGTTTCGAGCATGGCGCGGCTCAGGTGTCGGTTTTGCTGCGCAAAGAGACGCGCGAGATAAGGTTGAACCTCAGCAACGGTGCGAAAACGCCACCCTTCCGCGACGCACACGAGGGAGAGCGCCCGCCCTTCCCATTCTCGCTGCAATTCTGCAAGCGCCGACGCAATGATGTCGCTACCGGGGTCGGGGTCGAAGCATTGGCGTAGTTCCGCGATGGTCAGCGGCCGATCGGCAGCGAAAAGAATCGCTTCGAGGATACGGCGTACCGGCCAGTGAGCGGAGAGTTCCTGGTTGCACCGCATCATCCCTTCCCCTTTTCCCAAACCACAGGGACAAGCGCTTCGTCTGCGGCTTCACTGAGCACGACGACGATGGGCGCAAGGGGTTCCTCTTGGGTCAGGTCCACCGCACCGAGACGTGTCAGTTCCAACAACGCGAAAAACGCCGTGACCAGGTACCGTCGGTCAGCGGACGGGGGTAGCAGTTCCGACAACGTCAGCGGCCGGCGCGCCAGCCGAAGCGTCTCCAAAAGCGCCTGAGTCACCACGGCGACGGTGAGCGGCTCTTCGACCACTTCGTGGGGACGCCGCTGCTCCTGTCGCGCCAGGAGCCCCCACCATGCGCGCGCAAGCGCTTGGAGCGAGGGTGCCGGTATCGGAGAGGGTTCGATCGGTTCTGCCACTTCGACAGGGTGCGCCCAGGTGAAATCGCGACCGGCGCGAGGCAATCGATCCAGGGTCTCTGCCGCCTGGCGGTACTGCTCATACCGCAGGAGTTGCGCCACGAGCCGGGCCCGCGGATCGTCTTCCGACGCATCTTCGTCCGAAGTTGCCTCCGCAGCGCGTGGTAGCAGGAGCCGCGCTTTGAGCGCGATGAGGGTTGCAGCCATCGCAAGGTACTCTGCGGCAAGATCGAGGTCGAGCGCCTTCATCGCCGCGACGTATTCCAAATACTGCTCAGTGAGCTTCGCCACGGGAATGTCCCGCAAGTCGATCCGGTTCTTGCGGATCAGGAACCACAAGAGGTCGAAAGGGCCCTCGAATGCTTCCAGCAATAGGCGCAAAGCCTGCGGCGGAATATAGAGATCTTCAGGGAGCTCCGCAAGCGGCGCGCCATAGAGGCGCGCAACCGGATGCTGCGCTTCGTCGCGCGTTGCGTTCGCCGCAGAGGTAGACACGGTGGATCTCACATCAGGTGTAGTCGATTCCCATCGCTTCCCGGACGTCGCGCATCGTCTCTTGGGCGACTTTACGCGCTTTTTCGCAGCCGTCAGCGACGATCGCCCGCACGAGCGACGGGTCGTCCAGATAAGGTTGCGCCCGTTCGCGAAACTGCGCCTGTTCCTTGAGAATTGCGTCGAGAACCGGTTGTTTGCATTCAAGACAGCCGATTTTCGCGGTTCGGCACCCTTCTTGGACCCATTGGTGACAGGTGGCGTCGGTGTAGATTTTATGGAATTGCCACACCGGGCAGCGCTCTGGCTCACCGGGGTCGGTCCGACGCACACGGGTAGGATCGGTCCGCATCGTGCGCACTTTTTTGGTGACGATTTCGGGCTCTTCGCGGAGAGCGATCGTGTTGCCGTAACTTTTCGACATCTTCTGTCCGTCGAGGCCAGGCATTTTCGCCGCTTCGGTCAAAAGCGCTTCCGGTTCGACGAGGATCAACCGGTGCCGCCCTTCAAGATAACCGTAGAGCCGCTCCCGATCCCCTAACGTGAGGCTTTGCGCCTCTTCCAACATCGCTTTGGCTTGCGCGAGCGCCTCGTCGTCACCGTTTTGCTGGTAACGCGTTCGCAACTCCAGGTAGAGTTTTGCCCGCTTCCCACCCAGTTTTTTCACCGCTTCGAGCGCTTTGGCTTCGAATTCCGGTTCTCGGCCATAAAAATGGTTGAAGCGGCGTGCGATTTCCCGTGTCAGTTCGATGTGCGGCACCTGGTCTTCGCCCACGGGAACCCGATTGGCGCGATAGATCAGGATGTCTGCTGCCTGCAGCACCGGATAACCCAGAAACCCGTAGGTGGTCAGGTCTTTGTGCGACAGTTTTTCGATCTGGTCCTTGTAGGTAGGAACCCGTTCCAGCCAGCCAAGCGGCGTGCTCATCGAAAGAAGCAGATGAAGCTCGGCATGTTCGAGCACGCGCGATTGGATGAAGATCGTGGCTTGGTTCGGGTTGATCCCAGCAGCAAGCCAGTCGATGATGAGATCCCATGTGTGTTGCGCGATCGATTGCGGTTCATCGTATTGCGTGGTCAGCGCATGCCAATCGGCAACGAAGAAGAAACAGGGGTACTCGTCTTGAAGTTTCACCCAGTTTTTCAAAACGCCGTGGTAATGTCCAAGATGCAGTCGCCCGGTGGGGCGCATGCCAGAGACGACGCGTTCCGCGTACATGAACATCAGACTCCTATGCCGACCAATGAGAGAAAAAACTGTCGAAAGAGCGCATAGAGCGGCCAGAGGATCATCGACAGGCCGCCAGAGAACAAGAGCAGCAATACGATCACCATGCCGTAGGGTTCCAAACGCGCAACCCAACTTGCCAAACGGTACGGCAATGCCGCAACCAACATGCGTCCCCCGTCGAGTGGCGGAATGGGCAAGAGATTGACGAGCGCCAAAATCAGGTTGATGTGAATGCCCGCGTCGCTCATTCGAGCCAGCGCTAACCAACTGCCCCCCGGCCCGAACAGGAAGGCCACTTTGAAAAGGAGCGCCCACACGAGCGCTTGGGCGAGGTTGATCATCGGACCAGCCCCCGCGACCCAAAACATGTCCTGCTTGGGGCGGCGCAGGAAGCGCGGATCGACCGGAACCGGTTTCGCCCAGCCAAAGAGCATCGCGGGGCCACCGAACAGGGTCGATAACGTGAGGATACCGACAGGAACCGCGACCGTTCCGACCGGATCGATGTGTTTGATGGGGTTGAGCGTGATACGCCCTAGCCGCTCCGCGGTGCGATCGCCGAAAGCGCGCGCCACGTAACCATGCGCCGCTTCGTGCAAGGTGATGGCAAGTAAGACCGGAATCGCCCAAATCGCGAGCGTCGCGATGAGTTCTGCCATCACGTTTCGCTTTCAACCACTTCGAGCCCGAGGCGAGCCGGATCCCCCAAGCCCAGGCGACGGATCACAGGCGGGCGTTCCGTCAGGTCGATGATCGTGGTCGCACCCTGGGGCATCTCTTCGGTGTCGACGACCGCCGCGAGTACGTGCCCCAACTGGTCGAGGATCGCATCGGGGTCGGAAAGTGGTTCTTCGGCACCGGCGGGTTGAACGGTCGTTGCTAGTAGCGGCGCACCGTGCGCTGCCAACAATGCCTGCACGACCGGGTGGTCGGGCACGCGCAGGCCGATGGTTCGCCGTTTCGGATGGAGCACACGACGAGGAAGTTCGTGCGTTCCCTCCAAGATGAAAGTAAATGGCCCTGGCGTACCGAGTTTGAGCAAACGATATTGTTGATTGTCGACCCGGGCGTATTGCCCCAAAATAGAGAGGTCGGGACAAAAGAGGGTGAAGAGGTGATTGTCGTCAACCCCCCGCAAACGGCGGACTTGCACGAGCGCGTTGGCGTCCCCCACCGGCCAGACCAGGGAATAGCTGGCGTCGGTAGGAATCGCGACGATCCCCCCGTTCGCCAAGATTTGGGCGAGTTGCGCAATCCCACGGGGTTGCGGATTGCGGGGATGGAGCGGTATTCGCTTTGCGGTCATAGAAAACGATTATACCTGCTGCATCAAAATTCGGCGCGCAAAGAGCAAGTCTTCCCACGCCTTTCGTTTGTCTGCCGGGTTGCGCAACAAATAGGCGGGATGGTAGGTGACGACAACGGGAATCCCGTGGTAATCGAAGCGACGACCACGCGCTTGGGCGATTTTCACCTCTTCGTCGAGGAGCGCAAAAGCAGCTGGCTTGCCCAACGCGACGATGATGCGGGGCGCAAGGAGCGCGATTTGACGCGCGAGGAACGGGTTGCAGGCGGCGATCTCTTCCGGGTGCGGCGTTCGGTTCAAAGGGGGGCGGCATTTCACCGCGTTGGCGATATAGACATCCGCACCGCGTCTGAGCCCAAGGGCAAAGAGCATCTCATCGAGCAACTTCCCTGCCGGTCCGACGAACGGCTCTCCCTGGCGATCCTCTTCGCGTCCCGGCCCTTCGCCGACAAAGAGCCAGCGGGCACGGTGATCCCCTACACCCGGCACCGCTTGGGTTCGCTCACGCGACAACGGACAGGCTTGACAGCGGCGAATCGCCGCTTCGAGCGCCTCCCAATCCATCGTGGCGATCTGCTCGGCCCGCTCAGGGGATCGCGACGAAGGGGGCTCTGGCGGCGCCTGGGGTGGGGTTGGTTGGCGGGACGCCTGACGTTGTGTCTGCTGGCACGGGTAGCGCGGCGCCGAACGGTCGGTATCGATCGTGACGTCCTGGGGGTTGGTTTGGGCATCGGTCTGCGTCTGCGCAGAACGATCGGAGATAAGCCAACGGGACCGCAACCGCCAAAGCGGCGTGAGTTCCATCGCATCGAGCCATGCGAAACGGCGCAACAGATCGGTCATCGCGCGCTCCCGTCTGCGGTGCGATCCTTGCGCATCACCCAGGCATCGATGCGCTGGCCATCGGGTAGGCGATAGTAGGCTTTGCGGAGCGCTACCCGCTGGAAACCATGCCGTTCGTAGAGACCGATTGCCGGTCGATTGTCGGCTCGGACTTCGAGCCAAAAGGTGGCCGTTTCCTGGTTATGGGCGAAGAAATGGGCCAGTAGGCGCGCGCCAAACCCCTGTCGGCGATAGGGTTGCGCTACGACCAGATTGAGTAAATGGGCTTCGTCAGTGACCCACAGGCCCACGAGATAACCGACAGGACTGTGATTGCAGCGAAGCGCCCAACCTCGCTGGCACGCATTGGGTTGCCAACAGGCCACAAAATGGTCCGCTTGCCAAGGCATGGGCTGGCATGCTGCCTCAAGAGGAAGGAGCCAATCGAGATCAGCACGGGTAAGCGGATCGATCGTGACCGCGTTCATGCCCTACTCTGTGTTGCCGCTTCGCGTTTCTTTGCCCGTAACGCTTGCTGTTCTTCCAGGGTCAGCGCGACGCGCTCCCGGACATAAACCGGTTGCGCTGCATCGGCGGCGACGAATTGCTCCTGCGCGGCGGCTGCGCGCGCCGCGGCAAGGAGCGCTTCGGGCGCGATCGCGTCGATCCAGCGCGTTTCGAATGGCGCTGGCCACGATTCCGGCCAACCCTCTGCGAGGCGAAACCCCGCGAAACGAAATTCGGTACCATCGGGATCAATCGCGATCTCATCCCAGCGGGCGGTATGCGGTGAGACGAGTGCGGGTTCCGAACGTGGTTGCCATTCCCCGCCCGCGGTCACTTCGAACCAACGGTGGTACCACTCACCCATGCGGGCGTCGGCAGCAACCCAGACGCGGCCACTCGGGCCCTCCGGGTATGCCGAGCGCCCGACCAGTGCCAGCGCGTCGAGCGCCAACAGAGGTTTGCCCAACGCCATCCCCATCCCCTGCGCCACCGCGCACGCCAAGCGAACCCCGGTGAATGCCCCGGGTCCCGCACCGAACGCGATCGCATCGATCTCCTGCTGCCAGTTGCCAAGCCCCTTTTCCGCAAAAGTCTGGGCAATGGCCGCGAGCAAGTGCTCGGAGTGGCGTGCATAGCCCTGAAGCTTACGGGTATGCACCGCCTCATCCCACTGGACGGCGACGCACGCATGGTCAGAAGCGGTATCGAAAGCCAAGATTTTCATGCCTGCGATTGTACCGAGAAAAGCAGGTACAATCGTGTCACCATGAAGTTTCTTTTCGACCTCTTTCCGCTGATCGCGTTCTTTCTCACCTACCAGGTGCTGAATGTCCTGCCCGACTGGCGCGACGCGCTGGCGCCTTGGTTCGGTGACGGGATTGCACCCGATCGGGTGCCCATCCTTGCGGCCACCGCAGTCACCATCGGCGCGACTGCGTTGCAGATCGTCTGGCTCAAAGTACGACGCAAACCCGTCGACAAAACGCTCTGGGTCACCTTTTTCCTCGTGACGCTCTTGGGTGGAGCAACGATTTTCTTTCACGATCCCCGTTTCATTCAGTGGAAGCCCACTGCGGTCTATTGGTTCATGGCGCTCGCGTTATGGATTGCGCGTTTGAGCGGCCGCAACCTGATGGAACTTACGCTGCGCCACCATGTCCAATTGCCGCCGCGAAAGTGGCGTAGCCTCTCGGATGCGTGGTCCGGTTTCTTTCTTTTTTTGGGCGCGCTCAACTGGTGGGTGGCCAGCCACTTCAGCGAAGCGGTATGGGTCCAGTTCAAGCTCTTCGGGACGTTGGGATTGACGCTGCTTTTCGTCGTGGGACAGGCACTTTGGCTACACCGCCACGCACTGCTCGATCCTTCGACGAACACACCGAACGCGACCGGTTCGAGACAGGGTGAAGAAAGCTAGTATGAATCCGACAGAAAAGACACAAGCGATCCGAGAACGGCTTACCGCCGTGCTTTCGCCTTACCGACTGCAGATCGAAGACCAAAGCCACCTCCACGCCGGGCACAACCCCGCCGCGCAGCACGGCGGCACCCATTATGCAGTGACGATCGTCTCCGACCAGTTTGCGGGCAAACGCAGCATCGAGCGGCATCGCATGGTCTATGACGCGTTGGGTTCGCTGATGAACTCGATCCACGCGTTGGCAATCACCGCGAAAACGCCGGATGAACCGTGACACTTTTATTGGGGTGTAACACAGAGTTTGTAAGACATATTTTGGTACGTTCAATTGACTTCGAAAGGAAAGCGATGAAAACCATTAGCCAGCGCATGATCCGTTTGACCGCTGCATCCGTCATTGCGGGCGCCTTCGCACTCCCCCTCTGGGCTGGAGACGTTGCCAAGGTCAATGGACAGGCGATCCCAGAATCCCACCTTCAAGCGATTCTCGACAAACAGATCGAGCAAGGGCAAAAAGACACGCCGGAGCTTCGCGAAGCGATTCGGGAGGAGCTGGTCCGCCGTGTCGCGATCGAGCAGGCGGCAAAAAAAGCAGGGCTCGACAAAGATGCGAAAGTCCAAGCGGAAATGGCACTGGCCAAGCAAGGCGTGCTGCTGCGCCACTATCTCACTCAATACATGAAAGACCATCCGGTTACTGACGCGGAGCTCCAGGCTGCGTATGAAAAGATCAAAAAAGCGTTTGCGGGCAACGAGTACCACGTACGCCATATCCTCTTCGAGAGCGAATCTGCCGCGAAGCAGGCGATTGCCGATCTGAAATCGGGCAAGGTGAAGTGGGAAGAACTGGCCAAACAGTCGAAAGACCCGGGTAGCCGTGAAAAAGGGGGCGATCTGGGCTGGGCGACCCCCGAGATGTTCGTCAAACCGTTCAGTGACGCGATGACCCAGTTGAAGAAGGGGGAAATGACCGAACAGCCCGTGAAAAGTGAGTTCGGTTGGCACGTGATTCGCTTAGACGACGTACGCCCGCAAACGCCACCAGCGCTCGAGTCGATTCGCGAGCAACTCACGCAACAACTGCAACAGCAGAAGATGGAGCGCCACATCGAGGAGTTGGTCGCGAAAGCGAAGGTTCAATAACGATCGACCGCGGCTCTTGAGGAGGTAGTACGATGGCTCGCTGGTTGGAAGCCGACGCGATCGAGCAGGTTTGGCGTTTTCGTCACGCATGCAAGCAGTTCGATGCGTCCCGTACCATCCCGGAGCACGATTGGGAGGCAATCCTAACGGCTGCTCGCCTTTCGCCAAGCTCTTTCGGCTTCGAACC
Organism: Hydrogenophilus hirschii; assembly: GCF_054656675.1. Classification (NCBI taxonomy): domain Bacteria; kingdom Pseudomonadati; phylum Pseudomonadota; class Hydrogenophilia; order Hydrogenophilales; family Hydrogenophilaceae; genus Hydrogenophilus; species Hydrogenophilus hirschii. The sequence continues at coordinate 805,578 of NZ_BAAHXQ010000001.1, read as the reverse complement.
GTGGCACTTTTTGGTGCTCCAAAATCGTGCGGTTCGGGAAGCGTTACTTCCTGTGGCATGGGGCGCACAGGGACAATTTCCCACGGCCAGCCACGTCGTGGCGATCCTGGCGCGCAAGGACGTGCGTTGGGATTCGCCTTACCTTGCTGCACACATGCGCGAGGTGAAGCGTCTCGATGACGCAACCATTGACCAAAGGCAAACCCGTGTGCGCAATTTCCAGGAGCGTGAGTTCAAACTGCTCGAAACACCCACGGGGCTTTTCGAGTGGTCGGCGCGCCAATGCTACCTGGCATTGGCGAACATGATGACCGCTGCGGCGCTTCTGGGGATCGACTCCTGCCCGATCGAAGGGTTCGATCGCGAACAAGCCGAAGCGATTTTGAGCCGCTTTCATCCGATCGACTGGACAACATGGGGACTTGCGGTCTTTGTCGCATTCGGTTACCGCGTCGTCGAACCACCTGAAAAAACCCGTTGGCCGAAGGATAAAACCGTTACGGTTTTGTGAATCAGCGCACGGCACGATCCCGTACGCAAAAAGCCCACCCGTTCCGGGTGGGCTTTTTGGTTCCTGCTGCTGGGAACGCCCAGCAGCACGATGGCTCACATGCCCAGCGCGAACGCTTCGTCGGTGAACGCAACGGTCACCTCGGCCCCATCGACCACCGTTTCCGCAAGCGCCGTTGCGTGCGGCAGGATATGGTCGGCATAGAACCGGGCGGTGTCGCGTTTGCCTTGGTAGAAGCGCGGATCGGCGGTATCTCCTTGGGAGAGACGCTGATGGGCAACGAGCGCCGCACGCGCCATGTGCCAACCACCGCAGACGATGCCGAAGAGCTCAAGGAGTGGTACCGAGCTGGCGTGCGCCGATTTCGGATTGCTCTGGTAGTTCGCGACGATGAACTCGACCCCTTTACGCAGCGCAGCGATCCCCGCTTCGAGACGCGTCGCAATCCGCCCCAACGCCGCATCACCGGTGGCACGCAGTTCGACGACCGTTTTTTCCATCTCTTGCGCCAATCCCTGCGCGACCATCCCGCCGTTGTGCGCGATTTTACGACCGATGAGGTCGTTCGCTTGAATCGCGGTCGTCCCTTCATAGATCGGGGTGATGCGGGCGTCACGGAAATGTTGCGCCGCGCCGGTCTCTTCGACGAACCCCATACCGCCATGCACCTGGATGTTGAGCGAGGTCATCTCCACCGCCCGTTCCGTGCACCACCCTTTCACCACGGGAATCATCAGTTCGACATACGCCTGACTGCGCTGCCGGACTTTTTCGTCGGGGTGGTGACGGGCAAGGTCGAACGCTGCGGCGACATGGTAGTTCATCGCCCGCATCGCTTCGGTATGGGCCTTGATGCGCAAAAGCATCCGGCGGACATCGGGGTGTTTGATGATCGGCACGCGCTCACCGCTCTTTTGCCCCACCTCGAACCCTTGAATGCGTTCTTGCGCGTAGGCAAGGGCTTGCTGATAAGCGCGTTCGGAAAGCGCCAGCCCTTCCATCCCCACGGCAAAACGGGCTTCGTTCATCATGATGAACATGTACTGAAGCCCTTTGTTCGGCTCACCGACGAGTTCGCCGATCGCACCACCTTGGTCACCAAATGCGAGCACGCAGGTGGGGCTGGCATGAATCCCGAGTTTGTGTTCGATCGAGACGCAGCGCACATCGTTGCGCGCCCCGAGCGAACCATCCTCATTGACGAGGTATTTGGGCACGACGAAGAGCGAGATCCCTTTTACCCCTTCCGGCGCGTCCGGAAGCCGGGCAAGAACGAGATGGACGATGTTGTCGCTCATCTCATGTTCGCCGTAGGTGATAAAGATCTTCTGCCCGAAGAGTTTAAAGCGTCCATCGCCGATGGGTTCGGCACGGGTCCGTACCGCGGAGAGGTCAGAACCTGCCTGCGGTTCGGTGAGGTTCATCGTGCCGGTCCATTCCCCGCTCACCATTTTGGGCAGGTAGAGCTGTTTTTGCCGGTCGGTGCCGCAAAGCATCAGCGCTTCGATCGCACCTTGGGTGAGCATCGGGCAGAGGGAAAAGGCCATGTTCGCCGATTTCCACAGCTCCATCACCGCAGTGGAGACCAACTTCGGCAATCCTTGGCCACCATATTCGGGATCGCAGGCCACCGCGGTCCAGCCCGCTTCGCGGAACTGCTGGTAGGCCGTTTTCCACCCGCTCGGGGTGATCACACGCCCATCTTCCCAGCGGCACCCTTCTTGGTCGCCCACGCGATTGAGCGGTGAGAGCACCTCGGTTGCGAATTTCCCACCCTCTTCGAGTATCGCTTGCACTACGTCTGGGGTGGCATCTTCACAACCCGGCAACTGGCTGATCTGTTCCAGACCGCACAACTCTTCCATCACAAAGCGCATATCGCGCAACGGCGCACGGTATTCACTCATTTCGCACACTCCTTGGGATTACAGTTTTTGGGTCAATTCCGGGACCGCTTGGAAAAGATCGGCGACCAAGCCGTAATCGGCAACCTGGAAAATGGGGGCATCGGGGTCTTTGTTGATCGCGACGATCACTTTCGAATCCTTCATACCGGCCAGGTGCTGGATCGCACCCGAAACGCCGATCGCGATGTAGAGTTCCGGCGCGACGATCTTGCCGGTTTGCCCCACTTGCCAGTCGTTCGGTGCGTAGCCGGCATCGACCGCGGCGCGCGACGCGCCGATCGCGGCGTTGAGTTTGTCGGCAAGCGGTTCCAACAACGCGTGGAACTGCTCGGCGCTGCCCAAGCCACGCCCACCGGTCACCACGACACGCGCCGCAGTGAGTTCCGGACGCTCCGAGTGAGTTAATTCACGGCTTACCAATTCCACTTTGGGGCCGGTAAAGGTCACGGACAACGATTCGATCGGTGCCGCCGCGTCCCTTTGCGCAACTGCGTCGAACGCGGTGGTCCGCACCGTGAGGACGAGCGGCTCATCGTCGCAGGTGACGGTTGCCAGCGCATTACCCGCGTAGATCGGGCGCACGAAGGTTTTCTCATCGACGATGCGGATCACGTCGGAGATTTGCGCACGATCGAGTTTGGCTGCGACACGCGGTGCGACGTTTTTGCCGAACGCCGTCGAGGGGAAAACGATATATCGTGCCCCCTGCGCCGAAGCGAGCACCGCGTCGGTCACCGCCTCTGCGGTGTGGCCCGCGAGTTCCGGCGCGTCGGCTTGAAGCACTTTCGCCACGCCGTCGCATTGCGCTGCTGCTTGAGCGGCGCCGCCACAATTAGTCCCCGCAACCAAAACCGTCACATCGCCAAGCTGCTTGGCCGCTGCGATCGCATGCGCCGTGCTTGACACCAAGGTTTCGTCGTTGTGTTCCGCGACCACCAATACAGAATGTCCCATTGCACGCTCCTTCGCATTCGGTTAGATGACTTTGGCTTCGTTCTTCAACTTCGCGATCAACTCGTCGACGTCGGCCACTTTCACGCCGCCTTGCCGTTTCGGGGGTTCTTCGACTTTGAGCGTTCGGATCCGCGGGGTGACATCGACACCGAGCGCCTCTGGGGTGACGGTGTCGAGCGGCTTTCTTTTCGCTTTCATGATGTTGGGCAACGACGCAAAACGCGGTTCGTTGAGGCGCAAATCGGTGGTGATCACCGCAGGAAGCGCCATTTTCAGGGTTTCCAAACCCCCGTCGATCTCGCGCGTCACGGTGACGGTTTGCGCGCCCGTGTCGACCTCGACTTTCGACGCGAACGTCGCTTGCGGCCAATTGAGCAACGCCGCGAGCATCTGTCCGGTTTGGTTCGCGTCGTCGTCGATCGCTTGCTTACCCATGATCACAAGCTGCGGCGACTCTTTGGCGACCAGCGCAGCCAAAAGCTTTGCCACCGCGAGCGGCTGCAGCTCGACTTCGGTATTGACCAGAATCGCGCGATCCGCGCCCAACGCGAGCGCCGTACGCAGCGTCTCTTGACACGCGGCAACCCCAGCACTCACCGCGACGACTTCGCTGGCGGCGCCTTTCTCTTTGAGGCGCACCGCCTCTTCGACGGCAATTTCGTCGAAGGGGTTCATCGACATTTTGACGTTCGCGGTATCGACACCGCTACCATCAGGTTTGACTCGAATCTTGACGTTGTAATCGACCACGCGCTTGACAGGGACCAAAATTTTCATCGCGCTTGCTCCTTGCTTTTGGATGAACGACGGTTTACCATACGGTATCGTATGGAAGATACGATAGCGCAGTTACACCGTTGCGTCAAGAGGTTTTCGAACAACTGTTTGATATGAATCAACCCCAAAACCTGCCGAGCAAATCGCTCAACCGCGACGCGTGGATTCGCGCCGCGATCGACCTCTTGGCCAAAGAGGGGATTGCCGGTTTACGGGTCGAACGGCTCGCGCACCGCCTGGGCGTCACCAAAGGGAGCTTTTACTGGCACTTCAAAGATCGCCGCGATCTCCATCTGGCCGTGCTCGAACACTGGAAAGCGGGGCGAATTGCCGATATCGACAAGCAAACCCGGTGTCCATCCGGTACGGAAGCAGAACAACTTTTGCACGTGATCGATGTCTATAGCGCAAGCCGGAACCCCCGAGGTATTCTGATCGAATTGGCGGTACGTGAATGGGCACGGCGTGACGAAGCAGCGGCTGCGGTCGTGAGTGAAGTCGATGCGGTGCGACTCGACCGGGCACGGCGCTTGTTCTTGGCGTGTGGTCTGGACGAAGCGACCGCGACAGCCCGCGCAGCGCTCCTCTACGCTTACGTTTATGGCATGTCGTTGCTATTGCTTCCAGTCGCCAGTCACGAACTCGAAGCGATGCGGCGTCAGATCGCGCAGTGGATCGCTGCGTGCCCGTCTCGAACCGCTTGATAGCAAACCGCTTGTTGGGGAATTGCTCACCGAGATCACACCCATGATTGCCTTCGCTTCAGAAAACGCCCCGGTGGCACTGCACTGGTTCCGGAGTGACCTCCGGCTGCGCGACAACCCGGCTTTGACCGAAGCCGCGCGTTTTGGTGCGGTGGTTCCGGTCTGGATCGACGATACCACGATCCCACCAAACGAAGCGCCGGGTCCCGCGTATCGATGGTGGACACGCCGTTCGCTCGTTGCACTCGACGACGCGCTGAAAGGAAATCTTCGCTTTTTTCGTGGCGATCCGTCCGTGCTGCTTCCCGATTTGGTGCGCCGCTACGGGGTGCGTCGGGTGACGTGGACCGAAGCGTATGAACCGTGCGTCCGCGCGCGTGACACCCTGCTCGCCACTTCCTTGACCGAGCTTGGGGTTGAAGTGGTGCGCCGCAACGGGTCCCTGCTCTGGGACCCAGAAACGATCGCCAAGCCGGACGGTACGCCATACCGCGTCTTCACGCCGTTCTTTCAAAAGGGGTGCCTCGCTGCGCCATCGCCCCGCACGCCGCTTCCCGCGCCAGACCTTACCCTAGTTCCCCGTGCCGCGTCGGAACCGGGCGTCGAGCCAGCACCGGAAGCCGAATGGGAGCGAAAGCTGGGGACGCAGTGGACGATCGGTGAAGCAGCTGCCCACACTCGGCTCGACGCCTTTTTGGCAAACGGCCTTGCCGGGTATGCCTCGGGGCGCGACTTTCCGGCACGCCCCCATACCTCGCGCCTTTCCCCCTATTTGGCGCACGGAGAGATCTCACCGAACACCCTGTGGTACGCGGTAGCAGGACGGGCTTCGGCCCGCGATGTCGCAAAATTCCGCGCTGAGCTCGCTTGGCGAGAGTTCGCACACTACCTCTTGGTTCACTTTCCCCAGATGGTCACCGAACCGTTCCGCCCCGAATTCACCGCCTTTCCCTGGGAGGAGGACGACACGCTGTGTCGTCGCTGGCAACGGGGCGAAACTGGAATCCCGATCGTCGACGCCGCGATGCGCGCGCTTTGGCGCACCGGTTACCTGCACAACCGGTTGCGGATGGTGGTCGCCTCATTCCTGACCAAGAATCTGCTGCTTCACTGGCGCGTGGGTGAGGCGTGGTTTCGCGATACGCTCGTCGATTACACTCTGGCCAGCAACGTAGCCAGTTGGCAGTGGGTCGCAGGATGTGGCGCCGATGCAGCGCCCTACTTTCGCATCTTCAACCCCGTGTTACAAGCGGAAAAATTCGACCCGGACGGATCGTTCATCGCTACCTACCTTCCCGAACTCGCTAAGCTCCCGACACCCGCGCGTTTCGCGCCGTGGACGGCATCCGAGGCAACTCGGGAAGCGGCCGGACTCTTTTTGGGAAAGAGTTACCCTCAGCCAATCGTTTCGCTCGTCGCTTCCCGCGCCCGAGCGCTTGCCGCGTATGCGCGCATCAAAGCGTCTACTAGCGATTGAATCCAGCTGCGGTCAGGAGCTGTTGGGTGTACGGATGCTCCGGACGATTGAGCACTGTGGCTGTCTCCCCGCTTTCGACCACTTTTCCGCGGTAGAGGACCACCACCCGATCGGCCAAGTACTCGACCACCGCCATGTTGTGGGTGATGAAAAGGAGCGACAGGCCACGTTCGACCACCAGGTGCGCCAACCGTTGCAAAATTTCCGCTTGCAGCGTGACATCGAGCGCACTGGTGATCTCATCGCAGACGAGCAGCTCCGGTTCAAGCGCCAATGCCTTCGCGATCGCGATCCGTTGCCGCTGTCCTCCCGAAAATTCGTGCGGATAACGCTGTAACGTCTCTGCCGGCAAACCCAAAGCCGTCACCCACGCTTGGGCCCGTTGCCACCGATCGGCGTCGTCGACGCCGATGCGATGCACCGCCATGGGTTCGGTGATGAGCGCACCAATGCGCCGTTTCGGGTTGAGCGATGCGAACGGATCTTGAAAAACCACCTGGACACGACGTCGCACGGGTTGCCACGCGTGGCGCGGACGGTTTTGCATCGGTGTACCAAAGAGCGAAAGCGTCCCAGCGGTGAGCGGCTGCAAACCGAGTACCGCGCGCCCCAACGTGCTCTTGCCTGATCCCGACTCTCCGACCACGGCGACCACTTCACCGCGCCGAATCGTAAGATCCACGCCGTCCAGCGCTTTGACGTATCCAACCGTACGCCGGAGCACGCCACGCTGAATCGGGAAATAGACCCGCAGATTGCGTGCGTCCAGAATCGAGGCGTCGCTGGGCACAGCTGCACACGCGGTGTCAGCCTCATTGGGCGATGCACTCGTACTCATGCCCGTTTGGCGGCACCCTTTCGGGCGGGGAGGAAGATGACGCGGCTGCGCGGCCCACAGACGCCGGGTATAAGGGTGTTTGGGCGCTTGCGTGACCTCCGCCACCGTGCCCATTTCGACGATGCGCCCGGCTTGCATCACCGCGACGCGATCGGCCACTTGCGCGACCACGTCCAGGTCATGGGTGATGAAGAGCATCGCCATCGCATGGCGGCGTTGCAACGTACGAAGAAGCTGCAGGATCTCCGCTTGCACCGTGACGTCGAGCGCGGTAGTCGGCTCGTCGGCGATGAGCAGTTTCGGTTGCGCCACCAGCGCCATCGCGATCATCGCCCGCTGCCGCTGGCCGCCCGAGAGTTGATGGGGGTAACTGGCTGCGATCCGCTCGGCGTCGAGTTGCACCTCGGTAAGCGCAGCGGCCACCGCCGCTTGCCGCCCGAGGAGCGAGAGGTGCGGCGCGTGGAATTCGAGCACTTCAGCGATCTGCGCGCCGACTGTCATCACTGGGTTGAGCGCGCTCATCGGCTCTTGGAAAATCATTGCCACGTGCGCTCCGCGCACTCGTGCCGCGACATCCGGCACCAAGAGGTTACCGCCGATCCCGGAAAGGGTCGCCTGCCCAAGCGCGGGCGCGAAAACCCCCGTAGGCAAAAGGCCCAACAGCGCTTGCGCGGTGAGCGACTTCCCCGACCCCGATTCCCCGACGAGTGCGAGCGTTTCGCCGGCCGCAATCGAAAAGGTGAGGTCCGAAACCAGCGGCTCTGTACCATTGGCCAGTGTGATGGTGAGCCCTTCGACCGTGAGCAAAGGGTCTAACGTCATCGCCCGTTCCGCTCCAGGCGCGGGTCGAGCGCGTCGCGCAACGCCTCACCCAAGAGGTTATAGGCCAAGACGGTCATCAAGATCGCACCACCGGGAAAAAGTGCCAGCCACCAGTTGAATGCCGCGCTCTTCACCGCCTGATTGAGCATCTGACCCCAAGAGGGTTCATCGACGAGCCCCAGTCCGAGAAAAGAGAGCGTCGCTTCCGCCAGGATCGCCGACGCGACGCCAAACGCCGCCGCAACGGCAAGCGGCGCAACGGCGTTGGGCAACATGTGGCGAAAGAGCACGGAACGCATGGGCAATCCCGAAGCGATCGCCCCTTGCACGAACTCGATCCCGCGCAAGCGCAAGAATTCGGCCCGGGTGTAGCGGGCGTAACCGGGCCAGGCGGTGAGCCCGATGATCACCATCATCAACGGGAGCGACCGCTCGAAAAAGGCGACGAAAGTCAGTAAGAGAAACAGAGTGGGCACCGCTTCGAAGATTTCGACCAAGCGCATCCCGATGAGGTCGATCCAACCCGCAAAATAGCCCATTGCAGCGCCGATCGTTACCCCGATCACGAGCGCGACGCCAGTGGCGATGAAACCGATCGATAGCGCGATGCGGCTCGCGTGGATCATCCGCGACGCGACATCTCCGCCTTGGTCGTCGGTTCCTAGCCAGTGCCACCGCTCTGGGATCGCGGCAAGCGGCGGTTCGAGCGCCGTGACCCCGTAATCGCGCAAATAATCTTTCGGAGAGTAAGGAATCGGCGCCCACAACGCGTGGCGCACTTCCCCCGCACGCTCTGCCTGCCGCCAGGCGTCATAGACCACGAGCGGTGAAGGTTTGAGCAACGCACTGGCGATGCCCCAAGTGAGCGCCACCACACCCAAACCGATAACCAGACGGCGCGCCGCCGAGATACGGCGCCAACGCAGCAACACGACCGCGCTCCACCACCCGACCCACCACGCGACGTCTTCGGCAGTGAATTGCGCGAAAAGCGGAAAAGCCCACCGACCATCGGCGCGCTCGACCCAGAGCGGCAGTGAGTTGGCCAAAAGCGGTGCCCAGGCCGCGACGGTTGCAAGCAACCCCAACCACACGAGCGCAAAGCGCACCGCGCCCCCCATTCCCGCGATGCGACGCAGGAGTGTGTTGTGCGTCACATCACCCTTCATAGCGCACCCTTGGGTCAGCGACCGCGTACGCGATATCGGCGACGAGATAGCCGATCAGGGTCAAGAGACCGGAAATCAACGTCAGAGAAAGCACCAATTCTCGATCCCGCGTTTGAACCGCTTCGACCGCGAGCCGGCCCATCCCATCGATCGAAAAGAGCGTTTCGACGATCACCGACCCGGCGATCAACGATGGCAGCAGCGACGCCGTCACGGTGATCAACGGCAAGAGCGAATTGCGAAAGACGTGTCGCCACAGCACCACCTGCTCCGGCACCCCCTTGGCCCGGGCCGTTCGGGTGAAATCAGCGGCAAGGTGCTCAAGGAGCGACGCCCGGGTGAGTTTGGCCAAAAACGCGATCCCTCCATAAGAGAGGGTAACGACCGGTAAGATCAGATGCCAAATGCGATCGAAGAGGAATCCCGGCGCCAAGATGGGCACGGTGACCCGGACGAGCAAGAACCCGACGGCCAACCCAACCAGCCCAGCGACCACAGGATGGCGTAACCCAGCACGTTTGCTGCGCCGCGCTGCGGCGACAAACAGTCCGGTCGTCGCAAGCGGCAACACAAAGAGCAGCAACCAAGCGCCAAAGGACGGCGTCACCGGCCAAAACGGCGCATCGAGCGCCTCGCGAGTAGAGAGGCCGCCGGTGGGAAACCAGTGCCAATATTCGGCGGAAGCAAAAAAGCCGATCAACAGGACTCCGACCAGCATCGGCGGGGCCGACCACAACACCAAGAGCAGCAGCGACGAAAGATGGTCGAAACGGCTACCGCGCCGCGCCGCCGCGGCAACACCGATTGCGATCGCCCCCAGATAGATGATTGGTGCGGAAAGGAGATTCAACAGGACCGTGACCGGTACCCGTTCCGCAAGAAGATCCGCGACCGGTCGTCCGTACCGAAAACTCACGCCGAGGTCGGGTGTTTTGAACGTCGGCCACCCGGTAAGCGCCCCGCTTTCGTCACTTTCCCAACCCAACGGCGATATGTGGTTGAGCCAGCGCAGGTATTGCACCGTGAGCGGCTGATCGAGGCCGTAGAGCCGGTTGTAGTACTCGGTGAGGGCCTGCTTCGCTTCGGGTTCGAGATTCTGCCCTTCGACCAAGGTTGCCGCCGAGATGCCTCCCGGCGCAGCGGCCATCACGACGAAGACGACAACGGTGATTCCCAAGAGCGTCGGTACCAACCACAGCAACCGCCGCAGAAGATAGCCGACCATCAGTCCAACCTCCAGTGCTCACACGTTGGGAAGCGCTGCAGCGATCGCGCGTGCAGTATGCTCCGCCGCGATCCCTGCCGCCCTTTGCCAATCGTCACCGCTATCGGCATAGAGAATCGCACGCGACGAATTGAGAAGGAGCGCGGGAAACGCGCGCGACGCGAACCCGGCCGCAACGGTTGCTGCGATGTCGCCCCCCTGTGCGCCGATGCCAGGGACGAGGAGCGGCGCAGAAGAAGCGATTGCGCGGACACGAGCGATCTCTTCCGGATAGGTGGCCCCGACGACCAACCCGGTCTGCCCATGTGGGTTCCAGCGTTCGACCGTCCAACGCGCTACATGTTCATACAACCGTTCGCCAGAGGCCAAACACGCAAATTGCAGATCATCGCCGCCAGGATTGGAGGTGCGGCACAGGACGAAGAGGCCGCGATCGGGGTAGCGCGTCCAGTAAGGCGAAAGCGAATCGGTGCCGAGGTAGGGGTTGACGGTGAGTGCGTCGGCCTGATAACGCGCAAACGCCTCTTGCGCGTAGAACGCTGCGGTCGAACCGATGTCCCCACGTTTCGCGTCGAGGATCACAGGGATCTCCGGCGCATGGTGGCGAATCGCTGCAACCACCCGGGTCAGCACCGCTTCCCAACCGTGTGCGGCAAAATGGGCGAATTGCGGTTTGAACGCACACACATACGGAAGTGTCGCTTCGACCACCCCAACGAGAAACCGTTCCACCGCTTCGGCGATGGGCAGTGACCGTAACGGCTGCGGGAGCCGCTCTGGGTCCGGGTCGAGCCCAACGCACAAAAGCCGTCCCGGATCTTTTTCCCACAACGCAGCCAACTGCGCACGAAAAGGGGGGCGGTGGGATACCGCGTTCATCGTTTACTCCTCGTTTCGGAAGCGGTCACGCCCAAGCAAAGACGGTACCGAAAAACCAGATCAAACCAGCCCAGTTGTGATCCAAGAAAACCTGAAAGGCCTTTTTCGGATCACGCGTACTCAATGCGGGCAATTGTGCCGTCCAAAAGAGCGCGATCACGAGAAGCGCGGCCCAATAACTGGGGCCAACCACCGCAATCCGCCCCGCAACTGCCCAGCAAAAGAGCGCCGCGAGCTCCAACGCGACGATTGCCGTGACATCCCAGCGGCCGAAGAAAATCGCCGAGCTGCGAATCCCGATTTTGAGGTCGTCGGGACGATCCGCGATCGCGTACGCGGTGTCATAGGCGATCACCCAAAAGAGGTTGCCGACGAAGAGCCAGAATGTCGTCGCATCGAGCGAACCCCAGAGCCCCGCGTCGCGCACCGCGACAAACGCCATCGGGATGCCAAACGAGAACGCGATGCCTAAAACCACTTGGGGGATCGGCAAAAAACGCTTCATGAACGGGTAGATCGCTGCAACGAGCGCAGCGGGAAGCGCCCACACCAAAACCGCACGCCCAAGGGTCGCGGCAAAAACCGCAGCCAACGACGCAAGCCCGGCTGCCACCCACAGTGCGTGGTGGTGCGGGATCGCACCGGATGCCAGCGGACGATCCGCGGTGCGCCAGACGTTGCGATCGAAATCACGATCCGCCCAATCGTTGATCGCGCAGCCCGCAGAGCGCATCAGAAAGGTTCCCATGAGAAATACGGTCAATGTCCAGGCGGGCGGTTGCCCGCGCGCGGCAAAAAAGAGGGCAACGAATGTGGGCCAAAGCAGCAACAGTGTTCCGATGGGCCGATCACCCCGGATCAACCGCCAATAGGCGGACAGCGCAGCGAAACGGGTCGTCATGGATCGGGAAAGCACGAACAAAGCAGTCATTCTACCGGGTTCACAGCGCGACGCGACGGCCACGCACCCGCTTGATGCAAGCCGGGGTCGAGTGTCGCGATACCGGGCAAAAAGAGTTCTTGAACCAACAAGGTCTTTCCAAACCGCCAGAAGCACGAACGGCGCGCCCAGAGCGCGGCGCGCTCCTCACCCGAGCGCAACAGCGCATGGTGCGCGGCGCGGCGCCACAAGGTATGTCGTGAATCGATGCGCGCCGCTTCGATCGGACCGCGAGATACCGCAGGATCGTCGAAGAGCAGTGCCCCAAGCGGCCGAGTCCCGACACGGAAAAAGAGCGGCCAGGCGGCGCGCGCCGATGCAACGAGCACGGACCGGGCAAAGACCACCGCAACATTGTCGGCGATGAGCGCGACTTCGCGCACCCAGGCGATGCGCGTTGAGACGCCCAAGAGCGACCGCTCGTCGAACGCAACGGGCGCGCGCCCTTGCGCAAGCGGCGCCACGCGAAGCAACTGCTGGCAATGTGCCTCGAGACGGGCGGTAAGGGAGCCGCTGCCAAAGAGCCAACGGCGCCACGCAGGAAGAACGGCAACTGCATTCCCATACCAGTGTGCAGGGAAGCCAGCAGCGGATGCCTCACGCATGGGGTGCCCACCGCGCGTGGGGTACCCAACGGGCGATCAATCGATCGACCAGCTCCGGCTGCGTTTGGACCAGCTTGTCGGCCAACGCCTGCGCCGCTGGAATCAGGGCTTCGTCGCGCGTCAGATCGGCAACCCGCATCATCGGCACGCCACTTTGTCGCACGCCTGTGAGCTCCCCTGGGCCCCGCAATTTGAGATCGGCTTGGGCAATGCGAAAGCCATCGCTCTCACGCTTCAGTGTTGCCAACCGTTCGCGCGCAACCGCCGAAAGCGGTTCGTCATAAAGCAAAACGCAGAACGATTCACTACTTCCCCGCCCGACGCGCCCCCGGAGTTGGTGCAGTTGCGCCATACCGAACCGTTCGGCATGTTCGATCACCATGAGGCTGGCGTTGGGCACATCGACGCCCACTTCGATCACCGTCGTCGCCACCAGAATCGAGACGGTTCCGGCAACGAACGCGCGCATCACCTGCTGCTTTTCGTCGTGCCCCATCCGACCATGCAACAACGCGATCGCGATCTCGGGCATCGCATGCCGCAGTTCCTCGAAAACCGCTTCGGCAGCGTTGAGCGCAAGCGTTTCGTTCTCCTCGATGAGCGGACAGACCCAATAGACCTGTTTGCCACTGGCGCACCAGGCGCGTACCCGCGCGATCAACTCTCCTTTTCGCGACAGCGGCAGGAGCGTCGTGGTCACCGGTTTGCGGCCAGGCGGCCGCTCGTCGAGGAACGAGAGGTCGAGATCGGCGTAGCAGGCCATTGCCAACGTACGCGGGATGGGCGTTGCCGACATCATCAAGAGGTGGGGCCGCCAAGCGCTACTCTTTTCCCGCAACCGGGCGCGCTGCCGCACTCCGAAGCGGTGCTGTTCGTCGATGACCGCAAGCGCCAAGCGCGGCAGCGGCGTGCGCGTTTCAAAAAGTGCGTGGGTTCCGACGACGACCATCGGTTCCCCCTGCTCGAGCCGTTCGTTCAGCGCCTGGCGCACGCGCGCTGGGGTGCTCGCGGTGATCAGTTCCACCGGCGCGACCCCTTCGAACCAGGGCGCAAGCTTCTGCGCGTGCTGTTCGGCAAGGATTTCGGTAGGCGCTGCAAGCGCTGCTTGAAAGCCCGCGCCAACGGCGCGGGCGATCGCAAGCGCCGCCACCACGGTCTTGCCGCTACCGACATCGCCCAGAACCAACCGATGCATCGGAGTGGGCAGCGCCAGGTCGTGCGCGATTTCGCCCACAACCCGCCGTTGGGCGTTGGTCAGGGTAAAAGGCAGGCGCGCTGCAAGCGCCCGCTCCGCCCGATCGGCATCCGTGCCGCTGATCGCAGGCGCTGCCCACGTCAGACGCGCCAGACGGGCGCGGCGCATCGACGCTTGTTGCGCGACGAGCTCGTCGAACGCCAGTCTGGCACGGGCCGCGCGCCACTCGGGCTTTTCGGGGACAAGCCCAGCTGGCGGCTGGTGCAACAGGCGAACGGCGTTGGGTAACGCGGGGAAGTGCCACCGTTGCCGCGTTTCGTCGTCGAGCCATTCGTCAAGCGCAACCACCGCAAGTGCTTTGGCCACCCAGCGCCGCAAGTGGGGTTGATTCAGCCCCTCGACACTGGGGTAGATTGGGGTGAGCGTCGCAGGAAGCGGGGTTTTGGGGTCGATCAGGCGCGGGTGGATCATCTCGACCCCACCGAAGTAGTGCCAACGCACCTCGCCATACCACCGCCAACGCCGCCCGGCCTTCAGTTTTTGTTGCGTGCTGGGGTAGTACCGAAACCACCGTCCGACGAGCGTTCCGCTTGCGTCCGCCAAATGCACGATCAACTGCTTCCCCGCGCCCGCTCCGCGGGTGTGCTCTTCCACCCGCACGATCTCCCCTTCGACGAGCGCTTCGCTCCCCGCAGTCAGTGCCGCAATGGGGGTCACGCGGGTGAGGTCTTCGTAGCGCAAAGGCAACAGCCAGAGGAAATCCTCTGGCTGTTCGATGCCCAAGCGCGCAAGCCGCTCAACCGTTGCCGGTCCGATGCCGGCCCACTGCTCCAGGGGGCTGCGTGGCGGTGGCGATGCGCTCACTGCCCGAGGTAGAGAATCGCGTCCGCTTCGACCAGTCCCCCTTTGGGGAGTGCCGCAACTTGAACGGCAGCCCGCGCCGGGAAAGGCTCGGGAACGTAGTGCGCCATGATCGTGTTGAGCTGCGCAAAATCGGCCAGATCGGTGAGGTAGATGGTCAATTTCACCGCGCGATCGAGTCCCGCGCCCGCCGCTTCGGCGATCGCTTTGAGGTTTTGGAACATCCGGTGGCACTGCGCTTCGAACCCCTCTTCGAGCGCCTTCGTGGCCGGGTCGAGCCCCAATTGGCCAGAGATATAAAGGAAATCACCCGCTTGCACGGCCTGCGAATAGGCGCCAATCGCCGCAGGGGCGTTGGCGGTGTGGATCGTTCGTTTCATCGACGAAATGCTCCTTAGCCACGAATCACGATGTCACAGTTGAAGCGGTCCAACACCTTTTGCATCGCTTGCCGGGTGTTGGTGTTGATGAGGATCGGCCCCATGAAGTTGGCTTTGAGCCCATGGCTATCGGGGTGCGCATCGTCGCGACGGACGATCACTGCGATCACGACCTCTTCTGGCGCCGTCGCCTGAAGGAGCGCCACTTCGTCGTCGGAGAGTTCCAACTCATAGCGCACCCCCAACGCTTCGGGCACGACCAAAGAGAAAGAGATTTCTGGGTCGTCGACCGACTGCAAAATGAACACGCGCGGCGTTTCTCCCTGCGCCGGTTCTTCGTGGGCCAACACGAATTGTTTGAGATGCCCGAGACCCGCCAATCCATTGGGAAAGTGGATCACTTTCGAGTCATCGACCTCGATCTCCCCCAGCACCGGACTCGTCAGTTTCATGGTGTGCTCCTTTTTTCCTCTATTTTACGATCATACACCAGCACCCGCGAAATGGCTCGCGATCACGCCTCTTGGCGAACCTCCTGCGGGCCGTTGGCCAGCGCCCAGATGAGTTGCGCTTCAGCAAGCGACACGCCACACCGTTTCACCAGTTCTTCCGGTTCGGCCCCTCGACGTGCCAACGCCAGCGGTTCGGCGTATTCCGGTGAAACGTTCGCGCTAGCTGTTGTGGATCCGAGCTCCGCACGGGCATCCGCCGCTGGCGACACGTTGGACGTTCGGGGCACATCCGTGTGAGAGGCTGCTTCTCCTGCAGCCCCTTTGATCGCTTCGATTTCCGCTTGCAACGCGGCAATCTGCTGCTGCTGCGTTGCAATGACCACCCGCAACTGCTGAATCTCCTGTTGCCACGCACGCGTTTCCAGATGGGTCGCGAAAGGGTTGCCCGCGTGGGCGGCAAGCGCCTGACCCGCGCGCCACCACCGCCACCCTTCGACGAGCAACCACGCCAAGGAAACCGCCATCACCACCATGACGAACGCTGTCATCGCACCCGCTCCCCGCTTCGATTCTGGCTTTCCGATGTTAGGATTGTAGAAAGCCCATCGAGTCGATCGCGGGCAAAATACCGAGGATTTCTCCGGGCAATTCTGCGATGAATCGATTTTTCCTTTTTCTGGTCGTCACTGCGTTCGCCACCGCGGCCTGGCGGGAAACCACGTCTGCACCGGGAACGATGGCAGCGCTCTCCAAAGCGGCGATCGACGGCGCGGGGCAAGCGGTGACCTTGGCGATCGGGTTGATCGGAGTGATGAGCCTCTTTTTGGGGTTGATGCGCATCGCCGAAGCAGGGGGGCTTCTTTTGATCATCGCGCGCTTGTTGCAACCGCTCATGGTACGCCTCTTTCCGGACGTACCGGCGAACCATCCGGCGATGGGTGCGATGGTGATGAACTTTTCCGCCAATCTTCTCGGGTTGGGAAACGCCGCCACCCCTTTTGGCATTCGCGCGATGGAGGCGCTCGAGCGGTTGAACCCCCACCCGGGAACGGCGACGAACGCGATGGCGATGTTTCTGGCGCTCAATACGTCGGGACTGACCTTGTTGCCCACTGGGGTGATCGCGCTGCGTGCCAGTTTGGGGTCGAGCGATCCGGCCGCGATCCTGCCCACCACGCTGATCGCGACCACCTGCGCGACACTTACCGCTGGGTTTGCAGCGTGGGGATTGGCGCGTTTTTTTCCTGCGGGAAGCAGACGGACTGTGGTAAAGCCAATGGATGAAGCACCCAGTGACGTGCACGGGGCAGCGGCAACTCAGGAACTTCCACCGCCGCCCGAGGCGACGCTGGACCCGCAAACCCAAGCAGCGCTAGAAGAAACCCCTTCGTTACCGCCCTACCCCCTTTGGGCGACAGGTCTTTTTTTTGCAGGCATCCTCGCGCTTATCCCGGTTTCGCTCGCGGTTGGCGCTGCGCTTTCGGCCTGGCTGGTTCCCGGGTTGATCGTCCTCTTCCTCCTGTTTGGTGCGGTGCGCCGCGTCCCGGTCTATGAGCAATTCGTCGAAGGGGCGCGAGACGGTTTTCAGGTGGCGTTGCGCATCATTCCTTACTTGGTCGCGATCTTGGTAGCAGTTGCGATGCTGCGGGCAAGCGGGGCGCTCGACGCGTTCGTCATACTCCTCTCGCCATTGACCGCACCCATTGGATTACCCGCCGAAGCATTGCCGATGGCGCTGCTTCGCCCCTTTTCTGGGTCGGGCGCGTATGCGGTGATGGCAAGCATCCTGAGCGACCCGGCAACTGGGCCGGATACGTTGGTGGGGTGGCTCGTCTCTACCCTCCAAGGATCGACGGAGACCACTTTTTACGTGCTCGCGGTCTATTTCGGAGCGGTTGGCATCAAGCGAATCCGGCACACCTTGGCTGCGGCGCTCCTTGCGGATCTGGCCGGGATCGCCGCAGCCGTGGCAGCCGTTCATTGGCTCTACCCAGACGTCTGACCGAATGGAATCACCCCAATGCATTTTCACACCAAAAGAGGAGACAACCATGAAAATCGACCGCAAAGCGGGCAGCTGGCAAGCGCTATGGGACAATTTCCGCTGGCAAATCCCGAAGCGGTTCAATATCGCGCACGCCTGCTGTCGGCGCTGGGCGGATGACCGTGGCCGTCTGGCGCTGCTCTATGAGGACGAAACGGGCCACCGGGAAACGTGGAGCTTTTGGGCGATCCAAAAAGCGGCCAACCGCCTCAGCAATGCATTGCGTTCGTTGGGTGTCACAAGAGGAGAGCGCGTTGCGATCATCCTGCCGCAGCGCCCCGAAACCGCGATCGCGCACATCGCAGCGTACCAGATGGGCGCAATCGCCCTGCCCCTTTCGCATCTCTTTGGCCCCGAAGCGCTCGAATACCGGTTGAACCACGCTGCCGCGAAGGTGGCGATCGTCGACGAATCGACGCTGCCCAAAGTGGAAGCGCTGCGTGAACAATTACCCCAGTTGGAATCCGTCCTGTTGGTGCGCGCCCAGACGGCCTGTGCCGCAAATGGTTGGATCAAGGACTGGCAACGGTTGCTCGACACCGCTGCCGACGATTTTTCCCTGGTGACCACAGCAGCCGACGACCCGGCCGTGATCATCTACACGAGTGGGACCACCGGAAACCCCAAAGGGGCGTTGATGGCCCATCGCACGCTGCTGGGCAACCTACCCGGTTTCGTTTGCTCGCACGATTTCTATCCCCAACGGCGCGACTTCTTCTGGTCACCGGCCGATTGGGCGTGGACCGGGGGGCTTTTCGATGGTCTCCTCCCCACCTGGTATTTCGGCCAGCCGCTCTTGGCATACCGGGGACGGTTCGATCCGGAAAAAGCCTATTGGCTCTTGGCGCACTACGAGGTACGCAATACTTTCCTTTTCCCCACCGCGCTCAAAATGATGATGAAACACTGCCCGGAACCCAAACGCCACTTCCGCTTGCATCTGCGCACGATCATGAGCGGCGGCGAAGCGGTGGGCGAAACGTTGCAGGGGTGGGCGCAAACGCAACTGGGGGTGACGATCAACGAAATTTTCGGTCAGACCGAGATCAACTACCTTCTGGGCGGATGTCGCGCGATCTGGCCGGCGAAGCCCGGCGCAGTCGGTTTGCCCTATCCGGGACACGAGATTGCGGTGCTCGACGACGAAGGAAACGAACTGCCACCTGGCGAAGAGGGCGAGATCTGCGTCCGACGCAGCTGCCACGGCACGCTCGACCCGATCTTCTTCCTCGAATATTGGCGCAACCCCGAAGCGACCCGAGCGAAATTTTTCGGTGATCCGTCCGACCCCAACGCCTGGGGGCGAACGGGAGACCTTGCGGTGCGAGACGCCGACGGCTATTTCTGGTATCGCGGCCGGCTCGATGACGTTTTCAAAAGCAGCGGCTACCGCATCGGACCCAACGAAATCGAGAACTGCTTGATGAAGCATCCGGCCGTAGTGAATGCCGCGGTGATCGGCGTGCCCGACGAGACGAAAGGCAGCTACGTCAAAGCGTTCGTCGTCCTGCAACCGGGCTGGCAAGGCAATGACGCGCTGGTCGAGACGCTGCGCAACCACGTGCGTCAGTATCTTGCCCCGTACGAAACGCCGCGGGAGATCGAATTTCGCGCCGAACTCCCGATGACCACCACTGGCAAGATCCAACGGCGTGTATTGCGTGACGAAGAGGCAGCGAAACGGCAGAAAAACCCGTGACCCGATCAAGAGATGAGCGCGACCAACGTCTCCCCTTCCCAGCGCGCTCGCCCGGCAGCAACCAGCGCCGCGGCAACCCATTCGGTGAGTGCTTCCGGTGATTGGTGGAGAAAGCGGTCGTTGGCCTGCACGAAGAGCGGAATCGTGGCGAGTGCGCTTCGGATCGCGTCGCGCGTCAACCGCCGGTGTTCCAACAGGTAGAACGCGAAACAGGCGCGAAGCGCGTTGCGCGCGATCCGCTCGGGTTCCTTGGCAAACGCTTCGAGTCGCCCCCACGCACGGTCGAGCGCGCCTGCAAAGTCCTGAAACGGGGCGCCGTGCCCGGGAATCACCCATTGGACTGCCAGCGACTGCAATCTCTTGAGCGTATTGCGGGCATCCGGTAGCGCGTCATGACTCCCCAGCACGTTCCCGAAGAGGATTCCGAAGCCATCGGCCCAGAGCGCGTCGCCAGAGAGCAAAACGCCGTGTTCCCGGTTGTAGAAGACCAACGCGGTCGCGTCGTGCCCCGGTGCCGCGATCGCCTCCCAGCACAACCCACCCGCCACGAACGTGTCACCAGGCGCGATCGTCTCATCGACGGAAAAGGGCTCTGCGTTTTGTCCGGCGACATCGAGTAACAGCGCGGTGCGGTCCCAACGGGCGACGATCGGCGCCAATGTCTCAGGAACAGTGATTCGGCAACCAAAGGCGCGCTGGACCGCCGCGTTACCCCCGATATGGTCGGAATGGGAATGGGTATTGATGAGGCGCGTCAGGGTTCGCCCCCGCAATGCGGCGTTCACCATCGCCACCGTTTCGTCGGCTTCGGTCACGTAGCCACTATCGACGAGCGTTGCCGTCTCGCCGTCGAAGAGCAGAACACTGTTCGACGACAACCAGCCGCGTTCAAGGACCTGGATCGATTCGGGCAAGGAGGCAGTCATGCGCACTGGGTACGCTACGGCGTTTTAGGACTCACCCGGGAAAGCGCGGCGGGCGCTTTTCCAAAAAGGCGGTGACGCCTTCGGCAAATTCCTCGGTTGCGCTACATGCCGAAAACGCATCCGCCTCTTCGAGCAGCTGCGCCTCCAACGTATGTTCCATCGACTCGGCCAAGAGCCGCTTCATGCGCAGCAACGCATGGCGCGGACCATGTGCCCAACGCGTCGCAATTTCCATGACCCGCGCTTCGAGCTGGTCATCCGCGACGATCTCACTCACCGCGCCCGCAGCAAGCGCCTCTTCGGCTGAAAACCGTTCGGCAAGGAGCAGCCACCGCGCCGCGCGCTTCGCACCGACCGCGCGGGGCAAAAGATAGGACATCCCCCCGTCGGCGGAAAGCCCGATGTTGAGGTACGCGGTGGTGAAGTACGCCGAGCGGCTCGCCACCACCAGATCGGCCATCAACGCAAGCGAAAGCCCAAAACCCGCGCACGCGCCGCGCACAGCGGAAACTACCGGGAACGGCGCATGGGTCAACCGCTCGACCAGGACGTTCGCCGCCCGTTCGATCACCGCGCGGTATTGCGCTTTGCGGGTTTCGGGGGAGAGCGCCAACGAACGGTGAAAATCACGGATATCCCCCCCAGCCATGAAGTGATTCCCCGCGCCAATGATGATGAGCGCCCGAACTTCTGGGAGGTCGTACAGCATCCCCGCTGCGTCGGCCAGCTCTTCGAGCATCTGCATCGAAAGCGCATTCAACGATTCGGGACGGTTGAGTTGCAGCGCCCAGACCCCCGGCGCTTTTTCGGTGATCACCAAGGTTTCGTACGTTTTCATGATGCGTAAATCCCTCTTTCTGGTGCGTAGGGTTTGCTATGCCGTTTGCCGTGCGCGCATGTATTCTGGTGTTGCGACAAATACCGTCTTCTCCACGGTGGTGTACTCAAGTCCCTCCTCATCGCGCCAAACAGCGACGAACGTGGGTTCCGAACGGCCGACGGTGACCAGTTCGTGCGCCACCGTCTCTAAGACAGTCTCTGGCAGGACGAATTCGGCCCACAGCGTGGTTCGTCCGGGACGCCGGTAGCGAATCGACGCGGCTTTGTCCCAAACCACGGTACGCTCCGGGAGATTGTACGCCAGCATCACCGCAAACATGGGGTCAGCGGCCGCGTAAAGGGCGCCGCCGAAGGTTGCACCGGCGGGGTTTCGTGTCCGCCACGTGTGCGGCAGGCGTACGACGATGCGGCGCAGATCGGGGTCGATGCGTTCGACCCGCGCGCCAATCGTCCGGTAAGAGGGGTAAAAGTTGAACCCCCACCGCAGCACGTGGTGCCAATAGCGGCGGGGGATATGGCGCATCAGCGGGGAGCGCATCGAGCCCCCCCGATGCTCAGTTGGCTAATTTTCATACGCGTTCGAAGATGCCCGCAGCCCCCATACCGGTACCGATACACATCGTCACCATTCCGTATTTCACTTTGGGGTCGCGCTTCATCGCGCTCATCACCGTCGCGGTGCGGATCGCGCCGGTTGCGCCCAACGGGTGGCCCAACGCGATCGCGCCACCCAGCGGGTTAACCTTCGCGGGGTCCAACCCCAGCTCGCGAATCACCGCGAGCGATTGCGCCGCGAACGCTTCGTTGAGTTCGATCCAGTCAAGATCGTCTTGCCGGATGCCCGCGCGTTCGAGCGCCTTGGGAATGGCCGCGACGGGCCCGATTCCCATGATTTCGGGCGGAACCCCCGCAACCGCATACGCGGCGACCCGCGCAATCGGCGTCACGTTGTAGCGCTTCACCGCTGCTTCCGACATCAAGAGCACCGCTCCCGCACCGTCCGACATCTGCGAACTGTTCCCCGCCGTGACGGTTCCCCGTGCCGCAAAGACCGGCCGCAAGCGCGCCAGCGACTCGCGTGAAGTATCGCGACGCGGTCCTTCGTCGGTATCGGCAACCTGTTCGACGACACGGGCTACCCCCTGCGCACCGGGCAGGTGGGTTTTCACGGGATAGGGCGCGATCTCGTCGCGGAACAACCCTTGGTCGATCGCAGCGAGCGCTTTCTGATGCGACGCCAGCGCAAACTCGTCTTGGTCGTCACGGGAAATGCCCCATTTTTGGGCGACCTTCTCTGCGGTGAGCCCCATCCCAAACGCGATCGCGTAGTTCTCCTCTTTCTCGAACACGGCCGGGTTGAGACTGACTTTGTTCCCCATGATCTGCGGCATCACCGACATCGATTCGGTACCCGCCGCAATCATCACATCGGCCTCTCCCAAACGGATACGTGCCGCGGCATCGGCAACAGCCTGCACACCAGAGGAACAGAACCGGTTGATGGTGATCCCCGGGACGCTGTTCGGAAAGCCAGCCAACAGCAAGCCGATGCGGGCGACGTTCATCCCCTGCTCGGCTTCCGGCATCGCGCAACCGACGATCACGTCACCGATCTCGTTGAGATCGAGTTCAGGCACTTGTGCCACTACTGCTTTGAGTACATGGGCGAGCATGTCGTCCGGCCGCACATGACGGAACATCCCGCCTTTTTTCCCGACCGGTGTGCGAACGGCCGCAACGATATAGGCGTCTTGAATCGCTTTACTCATCTTCTCTTCCCCTTCTCGATCAGTTGCGCAATGGCTTACCGGTGGTCAGCATGTGCTGAATCCGTTGCTGAGTTTTCTCTTGTTTGAGGAGTTCGACGAATTCGTGGCGCTCGACCTCCAAAATCCATTCGGTCGAGACCCGCATCCCGGTTTCGACATCGCCACCGCAGAGCGCCCGTGCCACCGCAGTGCCCACGCGGAAGTCGTATTCGCTGATGAAGCCGCCTTCGAGCATGTTGATCAGGAACATCTGACAAGTGGCAATCCCGTTGCGTCCCGCGACGACGATCTCACGCTCGGGAAGCGGCGCCTGATAGCCCGCTTCCGCGATCGCCCGGGCGCGGCGGATCGCAACGTAGAGGAGCTCGCGCGGATGCATCACGATGTCGTCACCCAAGCGGCCGAAGCCCATCTGGATCGCTTCGAGCGCGCTCTTCGCCACTTGCGCTTGCGCGATGGTCTGGAACGCGGTCTGGATGAACGGGAAGACGTCACCGCCTGCTGCGCGTTGCGCCATCCGGTGCGCCTGCAATGCGAACTCTTTGCACCCACCACCTGCGGGAATCAATCCGACCCCGACTTCGACAAGCCCTACATAGGACTCATGGGCGAAGACGCGGTGCGCCGCGTGCATCACGAATTCGCACCCGCCACCGAGCGCCATTCCCTCTACCGCAGCGACCACCGGCACCGTGGCGTGCTTGAGACGCATGCTCGCTTCCTGGAACTTCGCCACCGTGCGCTCAAGCAGATCGAATTGCCTTGCCGCGCACGCTTCCGCGACTTGCTTGAGGTTCGCCCCTACGGCAAAGGGTGCTTCGTGCCAGATCACCAGTCCGTCGAGTTCACGCTCCGCGCGCGCCACCGCTTCGAGCACGCCGTCGAGCACTTCGTCACCGATCGCGTGCATCTTGCTTTTGAACGAGACGATCCCGATGCGCGGATCCTGATCGGGACGACGCCACAGCCGAACCCCGTCGTTCTCCCACAGCGTCTCGCCGCGGTCAATGGTCGCTTCGCCCAGGACGCGATCGGGGTAGAGCTGACGCTCGTAGACCGGCAACGCGCGCCGACCCACCCACGCAGCTTTGGCGGGGCTATAGGAACCTTGCGGGCCATGGACTGCCCCTGCGACTTTTTCGACCCACGCCGGCAGCGGAACGTTCGCCATCGCCTTGCCCGCAGCGATGTCGGCCGCGATCGCCTCGGCGATCGCTTGCCAGCCCGCTGCTTGCCACGTTTCGAACGGCCCCATCGCCCAGCCGAACCCCCAACGCATCGCCAAATCGACGTCGCGCGCATTGTCGGCGATCGTTTCGAGGTGCACCGCGCAGTAATGGAAGACGTCGCGGAAGATCGACCACAGGAATTGGGCCTGCGGATGGGTACTGGTGCGCATTTTCTCGAACTTCACCTTCGGGTCGCGTTCGGCCAAGATCGCATCGACCTCAGGCGCCACTTCACCGGCTGCCGGGCGGTATTCGCCCTTCTGCACGTCAAGGACCAGGATCGTTTTGCCCTCTTTGCGGTAGATCCCCCCTTTGGTCTTTTGGCCCAGCTGCCCTTTTGCGATCAACTCTTGCAACCAAGCAGGCTTGCCAAAATAGCCATGCCACGGGTCGTCCGTGAGGTGGGTGGCCATCGTATCGATCACGTGGGCCAGGGTGTCGAGCCCGACGACGTCGGCGGTCCGGTAGGTCGCACTCTTCGGGCGACCGATTTTCGGGCCGGTAAGCGCATCGACCTCGTCAAAGCCCAACCCCAACCGTTCGGTATGATGCATCACCGCAAGGATCGAGAAGACCCCGATTCGGTTCGCGATGAAGTTCGGCGTATCTTTTGCCCGCACGACCGACTTGCCCAGGCGCACCGTAAGCCACGTTTCCAGCGCGTCCATGAGCGCCGCGTCGGTGCGCGCGGTCGGAATGAGCTCAACGAGCGGCATGTAGCGCGGCGGGTTGAAAAAGTGGATCCCGCAAAAGCGGGCGCGGTGCGATTCCGGAATGCTTTCGGCCAGCGCTTCGATCGACAGCCCCGAGGTGTTCGACGCGACGATTGCGTGCGGTGCCAAATGCGGCGCAATCTTGGCGTAGAGATCGCGCTTCCACTCCATCTTCTCGGCGATCGCTTCGATCACCAGATCGCACTCCGCCAATTTCGCGAGATCGGTCTCGTAGTTGGCGGGTTCGATGAACTGCACCCGATCTTTTGCCGCGAACGGCTTCGGATCCAATTTGGCGAAGGTTGCGAGCGCCTTCTTGACGATCGCGTTCTTGTCCCCCTCTTTCGCGGGGAGATCGAAGAGCACCACCGGGACATTCGCGTTGGTGCAATGCGCAGCGATCTGCGCCCCCATCACCCCAGCCCCGAGCACGGCTACTTTACGAATCATGATGCGTTCCACTGGTGCCTCCATCGGTTGGTTCAAACGTTTGTTTGAAAGATAGCACAAAAAAACCGCCCACGCAAGGGGCGGTTCGCAGAAAATGACGATCCGGTCAGAACGAGCGGGAGTACTGAACGCCCGCCAGCCAGATGTTGCCGGTATATTCGCCGATCACCCAACCTTTACCCTTGGTGATCTGGTTGTTGCTGATGCGCGTGTCGTTGATGAAGAGGTGCGCCAGGCCGAAATCGACGCGGGTTGCGCGATCGGGCCGCCATTGCGCGCCAAAAGAGAGCCAGATGCGGTTGTTGTCGGGCAACGAAACCAAACGCGTATCGGCATTCTTGACCGGAGATTCGTCGTGCGCAATCCCGAATTTGAAGGTCCACGCATCGTTGTAGTGATAATTGGCGCCGAGCGCAACGCGCCAGGTGTCGCGGAAGCGGGCATCGAGCACGTCGGCGGTCGTCCCAGCTTGTACGCCGCTCGTACGATAGATGGACAAGACGTCGAGACTGCTCCAACCCGTCCACGAAAGGTCCGCCAGCACTTCCCAACGCGGATTGAGCTGATGGGTGAAGCTGACGATGAAGGTGTCGGGCAGATCGACATCGACCTTCGCATTGACCCCGGCTGCACCGATCGCAGGGTTGGAAAGCACGGCGGCAGCACCGCCGCTTGCGGTCAGCGTACCGGTGAGCGTATGCTTGACTTTGGAGCGGTACGACAGACCGACACGGGTCGCGGCCGTCGGTTGGAACAGCACGCCCACGTTCCAACCCAGCGAGACATCGTCCGCTTTGAGCCGCAGTTTCGTGTTTTGAAAAGCCGGGGGGAAGAGACTCGCAAAGCGGTCATAGGTCGCTTCCATCTTCTGGATGCTGACGCCAGCGCCGACCGAAACTTTGTCATTGACGCGGTACGCGACCGACGGGTTGACGTTCATCGTTTTGATGTCGAACAGGGTCGACTGGAACCGGCCAACCCAATCGTCGGTGTATTCGGTCTTCAAGCCGAACGGCGCGCCAAATCCGACACCCACAGAGAGGCGATCGTTGATCCGCTGCGCATAATAGCCGTTCGGGATCGCCGCCCAATCCCCAGCATCGGCCCCATTCGATCCCGTCAAGGGGACCGGAACCGGTGTCAGCGGCGGCACCGCAGCCAGGCTACCTTGGTTGGCGAATTTGAAGCTGGGTTTGACGACCGCCAACCCCAGCGAAACCTCTTTCGCGCCGGAAAGCTGGGTCATCCCAGCTGGGTTGAAGAAGATCGTCGACGCGTTGTCGGCCACCGCCGCCGAACCGGCGTAGGCGTTCGCGATCCCGCTCGCGTTTTGTTCCAGCAACTGGAAGCCGCCTGCGTGCGCCGAAGAAAGACCCGCAACAAAAAGCGCGCTGGCAAGCGTCGTCAAACGAAACGTATTTCTTTTCATGAGTGAGACTCCTCCACTGTTACCACAACGAACCCAAACCCCCATCTGCTTGCTCAAGCATCAGAGGGCATTTCCTGCGGAATCGCGCGTTTCTTACCTTGTGCATCGAGTGCGACATAGGTCAGGCGCGCTTCCGTCACCTTCACCACCATGGGCGACTCGGGGTGCCGTTCGGCATAGACCTCGACGTCCACGGTGACCGAAGTCCTTCCTACCGCAACCACCTCGGCGTAAAAGCTCACCACGTCGCCGACCGCGATGGGTTGCTTGAAGACGAAACTATTCACTGCCACGGTGGCAACCCGTCCTTTTGCGCGCCGCCGCGCTGGGAGCGATCCGGCGATATCGACCATCGCCATCACCCAGCCGCCAAAGACGTCACCAGCCGGGTTGAGGTCCGCTGGCATCGGCATCACCCGCAGTTCGGGCTGTTTGTCAGGCAGTTGCGTGGTCATCGCAGAACCGCTCCTTGGGTCGATCGGGATACCGACAGGATCATATCCAATAACGAACGATCGTTTGAACGGTTACGCCATCCGGGCTGATTTTTCTCGGTTTTCGGCGTCTTTCGTGTTGCGCCAATGCAACGCCCCCCCGCGAAACGGCGCAAACCCCGTGCCGAAGATCACCCCAGCGTCGGCAAGATCGGCATCGGCAACCACCCCCTCGGCTACGCACCGTTCGGTTGCGGCGATGAGCGGCGCGATGATGCGCTCTGCCAGCCCCTCCGGGATCTCGCTGGGTTTGACCGTGCGTTTGACCGCTTTTCCCTTTTCCCAGCGGTAATAGCCTTCCCCAGTCTTTTTCCCCAGTTTGCCTTCCTGAACCAACTGCTGCAAGCGCCGCGGCGGCGTGGGTTCATCGGGCACCAATTGCTGCCCAGCCAAAAGCGCAACATCGAGCCCTACGGTATCGACCAGTTCGATCGGCCCCATCGGCATCCCGAAGGCTTCCAGTGCCGCATCGACCACTTCGGGCGCAGTGCCCGCTTCGACGCATTGCAATGCTGAGATCAAATAGGGTGCGAGCACGGCATTGACCAGGAAACCAGGTGCGGAACGAACCGGTAACGGCAATTTGTCGATTTTTCCGACGAAAACCAGCGCACGTTCGACCGCTTGCGCGTCGCTCTGTGCGCCTCGCACCACTTCGACGAGCGGCATTTTGGTCACCGGGTTGAAGAAGTGGATGCCGACCAGCCGGTGCGGCGCAGCCATCTCTTCGGCAATCGACTCCAGCGACAAACTGGAGGTATTGGTCGCCAGCAGCGCGTCGGGTTTGGCGCGCTGTTCGAGTTCGGCAAAGAGGCGTTGCTTGACGTCGAGCTTTTCGACCACCGCTTCGATGATCACGTCGGCTTGCGCGACACCCACGCCTTGCGGGTCGGGGATGAAGCGGTCGAGCGCCGCGCGCAGCGCCGTTTCGTCGTCACGAAAACGCCGCTGGAACCAGCGCGTTGCCGCTTGCTGAGCACGCGCCAGCGCATCGAGCGACAAATCCTGAAGCGTCACCGTCAATCCGCTTGCGGCGCAGACCATCGCGATTTCGGAGCCCATCACTCCGGCCCCGATCACATGAACCCGGGTGATCGGTGCGGTTTCCCTTTTGGCAAACTTTTTGAGCCGCTCTTGTAAGAAAAAGACGCGCAAAAGGTTTTTGGTCGTTGGATGCGCCGCCAGAGATTCGATACTGGCGGGGGCGTCGGCAGGAGCCCGCAAAGGGTTGCCACCGTACTGACTCCAGCAACGCAACACTGCGTAAGGGGCCGGGTAGTGTTCCGCTCGAACCCTCGCGCGCAGTTGTTTTTCGGCCTGCCGCACGAAGAGCGCACGCAACGGCCCAGCCCACAACCGCTCCACGAGCGGCAGCCCTTTGCGTTTCGGGGGGTTCAGAACCAATGCCTCGGCAGCCAACGCTGCGACGCGCTCCGGTACGGCTTCATCGACGAGCCCGATCCGCTTCGCCCGTTGGGCGTTGACGCTTTTCGCAGTGAGCATCATCGGCAGCGCTTTACTGGGACCGATCAGCGCCGGCAACCGCATCATGCCACCCCAGCCCGGGTAGATCCCCAGCATGATCTCTGGGAGCCCCAAACGGGTCTTGCGGTCGCGTACCGCCACCCGGGCTCGGCACGCCAACGCCAATTCCAAACCGCCGCCCAGGCAATGACCGTGAATGAGCGCCACCGTCGGCAACAGATATGCCGCGAGGCGTTCCATGAACCGCCAACCCCGTTCCACCAACGCGCGGGCAGCCGCCGCGTCGGAAAGCGCTGCAAACGTCTCGACGTCAGCGCCCGCGACGAAACCAGCAGTTTTGCGCGACGCGAACACCACTCCTTTCGCGCCCGTTGCGGCAATCGCATCGAGCGCCGATTCGATCTCCGCAAACACCGGTTCGGAAAGGGTATTGGCGCTTTTTTCGGCGCAATCGAGCCAGATCCACGCAATACCGCGCTCGTTGACCGACCAGCTGAGGTGTTTCATCTGCGTCTCGTTCATCGCCTATCCTTCACAGCCGTTCGATGCGCATCGCGCCACCCAAACCGCCACCGATACAAATCGCGGCGATTCCACGCTTCGCGTTGTGTCGCTGTAATACTTCGACCAAGTGCCAGACGATACGTGCGCCGCTCGCGCCCACCGGATGCCCGAGCGCGATCGCGCCACCATCCACGTTGAGGCGGCTGCGGTCGATCGGCCCCAACGCCATCGGCAGCCCCAGCTCAGATCGGCAGTAATCGTCACTTTCCCACGCTTTGAGGCACGCCAACACCTGCGCGGCAAACGCTTCATTGATCTCCCAAAAATCGACATCGTCCAAAGCCCAACCCGCACGCTGCAGAAGCGGGGTCGCGGCATGAACCGGCCCCAAACCCATTTGAGCAGGGTCGAGTCCGGCCCAGTGGGTATCGACGAGCCGCGCCACCGGCTCCAGTCGATAGCGCTTCACCGCCGCTTCGGATGCGACGAGCAGCATCGTCGCGCCGTCCGTGATTTGAGAACTGTTTCCGGGCGTGACACGACCATAGCGGTCGAAAAAGGGTTTGAGTTTCGCGAGTTTTTCGAGCGATGAATCGGGGCGCACCCCATCGTCGTGGGCGTAGAAGCGGCCTTGCGCGTCGAAAAGCGGAGTCATTTCGTGCGCGAAATGGCCCGCCTCGTGTGCAGCGGCCGCACGGCGATGACTCTCGACTGCGAACGCGTCCATTTCTTCGCGCGTAATACCAAAACGGGTGGCCAACGTTTCCGCCGTTTGCCCCATCAACTGCTTCACCACAGGGTCGGTCAACCCTTTCATCAGTCCGATCACCGGCTTGAGGTCGCGCAAGCGCAACTGGCGCAGCGCTGCGAGCTTCTGAGCCGGAGATTTGGCTGCAGCGAAACGACCGAGAAAACGGACGAATTCGTCGGAGAAGAGCACTGGGGCGTGGCTGAGGGCATCCACCCCACCCGCAGCGATCAGATCGGCCCGCCCCGAAAGGATCTGTGCCGCTGCCGAATCGATCGCCTGCATGCCCGAGGCGCAATTGCGCATCACCGTCCAGCCGGGAACCTTGCGCCCACAGCCGGCGCGAAGCGCGACCACGCGACCGATATTGACCTCGTCCGCGCGCGGTGCGGCGCAACCCAGAATCACCTCGTCGAGCACCGCGGGGTCGAGGCGCTGACGCATCAGCAACATCTGCAACGCCCGGGTCGCCAAGTCGGATGCACGAAATGGCCCCGGCTCGTTCTTCGCTTTGAGAAACGGCGTCCGTACGCCATCTACCAGATAGACTGCTCGATCCGCCACGCTATGCTCCCGGTGTGCGCACGCTTACGCATCGACGGTCGAAGCCGAAACCGCTGGCGCATCCTGCACCGCCACATCCCCTCCGACGCGCCGCTTTTCCGGCCACGGACGCATCGCGGGCGGAATGGCCGCGGTGCGCGCGATACGATCGTCCGGAATCGCCTGCGCGGCCGCCTTGACCCCAAAATCGTAGGGGAAGTCATCGACACGGATCACCAGGTCACGCAGCCGATTGCGCTGGATCACTTTGCGGTATTCGGCCTCGGTGATCACCCCTTGCGCATACGCTTCATCCCAAATCGCATCGACACTGCCGCTGGTGAGTGCTTCGATGCTCGGTGCAAAGCGTCCCGCTTTCTGCGCGTCGCGCAATTTCGCTTCGATCGGCTCACACGCTTGGGTGGCCAAGAGTGCTGCTTCCAACGCCCCCAGCGGCTCATCGAGCGATTGGGGCAAATAGACGAGCGAGGTCAAACGGTCACGCGTTGCACCGGGCTCCATCAGACCCATCGCCACCCGATGTCCAAGACGATCGTCCGGCGTACGGAACGGACGACCCAGCGGGAAGGTGACGAACCGCGCCAGCGCCCGCGCCGGCGCGAATGGGAAATTGTCGATCACGCCAGTAAAGGCCACTTGAGCGCGGAAAAACGCATCCCAGATCGCCCAGTGCAGGAACGGCGCATCACCAGCGGGGCGGCCGTCGACTTCGAAGCGCTTGAGCGTAGCGCTCGCCAAGTAGAGCTGCGACAAAATGTCACCCAAACGGGCAGAGAGCCGCTCTTTACGTTTCAGCGCACCCCCCAACACGCCCATCGAGACATCGGCCAAGAACGCGAACGCTGCGGAAAAACGGGTCAGCTGTTGGTAATAGCGACGGCACTCGGGCGCAACGCTCGATGGCACCCGAACGAAACGGGCCCCGGTAAGCCCCATCACCAGCGCACGGGCACCGTTGTTGAGCGTATAGACGATGTGACTCCAGAACGCGCGGTCGAACGCATCGAGGTCACCGTTTTGCGCAGCACGCATCTCTTCGAGCACGTAGGGATGGCACCGAACCGCCCCTTGCCCGAATACGATGAGGCTGCGGGTGAGGATATTCGCCCCTTCGACGGTGATCCCCACGGGAATCTGCTCGTACGCCCGCCCCAAGAAGTTTTGCGGACCCAAACAGATTCCTTTACCACCGACCACGTCCATCCCGTCGTTGACGGTTTGCCGCGCCCGCTCGGTCACGTGGTATTTGACGATCGCCGAAACCACCGACGGTTTCTCACCGAGATCGACCGCGCCCGCGGTAAACACCCGCGCTGCGTCACACAGGTAGGTGTTGCCGCCGATGCGCGCGAGCGCCTCTTCCACCCCTTCGAAGCGACCGATCTGCGTCTTGAATTGGTATCGGATCCGCGCGTACGCACCGACGGCGCGCGCCGTGACCTGCTGCATTCCGGTGTTGGAGCCGGGCAACGAGATCGAGCGCCCAGCCGCCAGGCACTCCATCAGCATCCGCCACCCTTTGCCCACCATCGCCTCACCACCGATCACGAAATCGAGCGGAATGAAGACCTCTTCCCCGCGGATCGGTCCGTTCATCCACACCGCGTCGAGTGGAAGGTGCCGACGCCCGATTTCGACGCCCGGATGGTTTGCCGGAATGAGCGCGAGCGTAATCCCGATCTCTTTCCCTCTACCCAACAAGTTTTCCGGGTCAAAAAGCTGGAACGCCAGCCCGAAGACCGTACACACCGGCGCCAGCGTGATATAGCGTTTGTTGAAGCTCACGCGGATACCGATCACCTCTTTGCCCTGGTATTCACCACGGCAGACGACGCCGGCATCGGGAATCGACGCGGCATCGGAACCGGCCCACGGACTGGTGAGCGCAAACGCAGGAATCTCTTCCCCACGCGCCAAACGCGGCAAATAATGAGCCTTCTGTTCCGGTGTTCCATAGTGGAGCAGCAATTCCGCCGGCCCCAACGAGTTGGGCACCATCACGGTCACTGCCGGAGCGCTCGAACGGGTCGAGAGTTTGGTGATCACCTGCGAATGGGCGTACGCGGAAAAGCCCTTCCCGCCATACTCCTTCGGGATGATCATCCCCAGGAACCCCTTTTCCTTGATGAACTGCCAGACGGCGTCGGGCATATCCTTTTTGAGACTGCACTCCCAATCGTCGACCATGCGGCAGAGCTCCTCGGTTTCGTTTTCGAGGAACGCTTGCTCTTCCGGCGTCAGTTTCGGCCACGGGTAGCTCAGGAATTTTTGCCAATCCGGGTTCCCACGAAAGAGCTCCCCTTCCCACCAAACGGTGCCCGCCTCAAGCGCATCCCGCTCCGTCTGCGACATTTGCGGCAGCGCTTTCGCAAACGCTTTGAAAATGGGCACCGTGATCAGACGTTTGCGCGTCGGCCGATGCCCCAACAAAAAGACCACGCCACACCAGGCAAGCGCCACGACAACCGTGACCCATACCGGAAACGCTGCGGTGATGGCCAACGCCAACCACCAAACCAGGATCGCTCCACCCCAGAGAAAAAGAGGCGCTCGCCCGTAGGCGAGCGCGACCACCAAGGGAGGGAGGAAGAGCAACAAGAGCCAAGCCATGACCATCTCCTATTCGAATGGATCGAACGTTTGTTTGAATCCTACTAAAAAAAAAGTTTGTTGGCAAGTCGTCTCACCAACTTCTTGCGAAAAGGGTCGGTATACTTCGCCCATGTTTGCCTGGTTCGATACCCCCGAAAGCGATAGCGGCACCCCTCTGGAGATTTGGGCAGAGCCGCTCGAAGCCTATCACGAAACCACAGACCCAAATGAAGCGCGACAACTGCTGAATGCGGCCGAACGGGAAGCCCACCATTCCAAATCGGATGCGGACGGCCCCCTCTGGGCGTTTGCGCTCGACTACGAGTGCGCCCCGTGGTTCGACCGCGCGTACGCCAACGCTTTTACCCATCGCCCGCCGGGGCGGTTGCGCTTGTGGCGCTTTGGTCGCTACCGCGTTTTGCCGAGCGACGTAGCCGACACCACCGCAGCAAAAAGACAATGGCATCCTTGCGGCGCTGACGACCCAGCCGGATTCCTCGGTTGGCATACGCCTTGGACACCAGCGCACTACCAAGCTGCGTTCGCGCGGATTCACCATTACTTGACAACAGGGGATTGCTATCAGGTGAACCTCACCTTTCCCTGGTATGCGCGCTGCTACGGGTCGCCGCTTGCCCTCTACCGCCGCTTGAAAGCGGCGCAACCGGTACCCCACGGCGCGTTCCTACCCCTACCAGACGGCGGAGCGATCCTCTGTCGCTCCCCGGAACGGTTCTTCGCCCGCCGCGGCAATCGGGTGATCTGCCAACCGATGAAAGGGACGGCGCCGCCTAACGCCGTCAACTGGCTGGACGAAAAGACCCGGGCAGAAAACGTGATGATCGTCGACCTCATTCGCAACGACCTGAGCCGCCTTGCCCCCACAGCGGGCGTGCATGTTGCGCAACTCTTCACCGAGACCCACTACGCGACGGTAACGCAACTCACCTCGACGATCGTCGCCGAAGGGGTATACGCCACCCTATGGGAGATTCTTACCGCGCTATTTCCGTGCGGCTCGGTAACCGGCGCCCCGAAACGCCGCGCGATGGAGATCATCGGCGAACTCGAAACCGCCCCCCGTGGTGTTTACTGCGGAGCAATCGGCATGCTCCTCCCCGGAGGGGCTATCGAATGCGCGGTCCCGATTCGCACCTTGACGATCGACCCCCACGGACACACGGTCTTTTCCGTCGGCAGCGGCATCGTCATCGACTCCGACCCCACGACCGAATGGCAAGAGTGCCTCCTCAAAGGGCGGTTCGTTCAGGCGCTCCCCGCGCCCATTGGCCTGATCGAAACGATGCGTTGGGAACCGGACGTTGGCTGCGCGCTGTGGCCCTACCACGTGGCGCGCATCCGCTCGAGCGCCGCGGCTTTGGGCATCCCATTCGACGAAGCGGCTTTCACCGCCGCCGTCGAACGCGCCGCTCTCCTTGCGCAAACCCAAGCCGTGCCGCTGCGCATCCGCGCGGAACTCGCGCCCGACGGAACCGTGACAAGTACCGCAACCCCCTGGGCTCCTCCCGCCCTACCGGTACGTTTCCGCATCACCCAAGACCTGGTGATCGACCCTACCGATCCGTTGCAGCGCCACAAAACGACACGCCGCGCGCATTATGACCGCCTACTTGCCGAGTCCCTCGCCCACGGCTGTTTCGATTACCTGGTGACGAATACCCGTGGCGAACTCGTCGAAGGGTGCCGCACCACGCTTTTCGTGCAATTTCCGGGTGAACCGAAGCTCGCAACCCCGCCCTTGGCAAGCGGTTGTCTAGCTGGGGTCTTACGGGCAAAACTCCTTGCGGAAGGGGACGCAGTCGAGTGGCCCCTCACCCCCGCCGACCTCACGCGCGCCGAACAGCTCTACCTGGGAAACGCCCTTCATGGGTTGCTGCCTGCTGTTTGGGACGACGCGTCACCCACCAACTCGCGATAAGCGTGCCAAGTGGCGTGACCAAGAAGCGGCAGGGTTACCGCCAAACCAAAGAGCACCAGCGCGTACCCCAGCAATGTCAAGCCTACGATCCAAGCCGCCCAGACCGCCATCGGCCAAGGGTTCGTGCGCACCACTTGGACACTGGTCGCGACCGCAGTAAAAAGATCGACGTCGCGATCCAAAAGCAGCGGAACGGAAACCACGGTCACGGTAAATATCCCCGCAGCAACCAACCCGCCGGTCACGAACCACGCGACGACGAGCGGCCACTCCTCTCCCGAAACGATCAACGCCGCGATGGTCGGCGACGCGGTTTCCGGTGACGCAAGAACCGCAAAGAGCATCGCGGTGAAACGCTCCCAGACCAACATCACCAAGAGCAACCCCAGCCCCACTTGGGCCAGACTCGCTTTTTTCGCTTTGACCAACGCCAGCGCGTCGAAAAAGGCTGGCCGCTCGACCGTGCCCCGTAATCGGCTCAACGCGTAGAGTCCCGCGGCCAAGAGCGGTGCAAGCAGAAAAAACCCGGAAAACGCAACCGCCATCAGGTGCGGCGCGCGAAGGGTAGTCAAAACGATCAGTCCGCCGCCGATCGCAAACACCACGCCAAAACCCAACGACGAAAGGGGATCGTAGCGAAGATCCTCCCACCCTTTCCGTAACCAACGCAGCGGGGCGTCGATGCCCACCGTTCGAACCGCTAACGCTTTCTCCTCCATGGGCGCTCCTTTCGTGGTCACTTTGGGGATATGTTTATCACGCGGCATGCCACACAAACCATGCCGCTTTTCTCCCATGATAAAGTATCAACCACCCAAATACCAGTCAAGAGGAGAGACGTATGCGGCTCGAAACGCAATTGATCCACGCCGGCTATTCCCCCGATCCCACGACGAAAGCGGTCGCGGTACCCATCTATCAAACCACCTCGTATGCGTTCGACAACACCCAGCACGGCGCCGACCTTTTCGACCTCAAGGTCCAAGGCAACATCTACACCCGCATCATGAACCCGACCCAGGCGGTGCTCGAAGCGCGGGTTGCCGCGCTCGAAGGGGGCGTTGGCGCGCTTGCGCTCGCTTCGGGGATGGCCGCGATCACCTACGCCATCCTCACGATCGCCGAAAATGGCGACAACATCGTGACGAGTTCGACGCTCTACGGCGGTACGTACAACCTCTTTGCGCACACGTTGCCGCAGTTCGGCATCGAAGTCCGCTTTGCCGACTACCGTGACCCCGCGTCGTTCGAACGGTTGATCGATGCCAAAACCAAAGCGCTCTTCTGCGAATCGGTCGGCAACCCGTTGGGTAATGTCACCGATTTCGAAGCGCTTGCGGAAATCGCGCACCGCCACGGGATTCCCCTGATCGTCGACAACACCGTTCCCACCCCTTACCTCTGCCGTCCGTTCGAGTATGGTGCCGATATCGTCGTCCATGCCCTCACCAAGTACCTGGGCGGACACGGAACGACGCTCGGTGGCATCATCGTCGATAGCGGCAAATTCCCCTGGGCCGACTACCCGGAGAAGTTCCGCCGCCTCAACGAACCGGACGTCTCCTACCACGGCGTGGTCTATACCGAAGCGCTGGGGCCGGCCGCCTATATCGGGCGCGCGCGCGTGGTGCCGCTGCGCAATATGGGTGCAGCAATCAGCCCGTTCAACGCGTTCCTCATCCTGCAAGGCATCGAAACGCTCGCCG
This sequence comes from Hydrogenophilus hirschii, assembly GCF_054656675.1. Taxonomy (NCBI): domain Bacteria; kingdom Pseudomonadati; phylum Pseudomonadota; class Hydrogenophilia; order Hydrogenophilales; family Hydrogenophilaceae; genus Hydrogenophilus; species Hydrogenophilus hirschii. The sequence continues at coordinate 768,751 of NZ_BAAHXQ010000001.1, read as the reverse complement.
TGCGAATGGACCGCATCTGCGAAAACGCCGTTCAGATTGCCGAATTCCTGAAAAACCACCCGAAAGTGGCGTGGGTCAACTACGCCGGGCTTCCCGACCACCCCAGCTATCCGCTCGTGCAGAAATACATGAACGGGCGCGCTTCGGGCATCCTCAATTTCGGCGTCAAAGGGGGACGAGAAGCGGGCGCCCGCTTTCAAGACGCGCTCAAGCTCTTCACGCGGCTGGTCAATATCGGCGACTGCAAGTCGCTCGCGTGCCACCCGGCATCGACCACCCACCGTCAGCTGGCACCGGAAGAGCTTGAAAAAGCGGGGGTCAGTGAAGACATGATCCGGCTTTCGATCGGGATCGAACACGTCGACGACCTGATCGAAGACCTCGATCAAGCCCTTGCCGCTGCGTAACGGCGCTTTCAGACCGTCACCCCCTTTTGGCTGCGTGCGCAGCCAAAAGGGGCATCACCACGACCGCTTACCGGACTTTGCACACAACCAGCGGCCTATTCGGGACGCACCTCACTGGGCAAGGCGGTTGCGCCGTCCGATTCCGTAATAGACGATCCCTTCGCGCGCAAGCGCCTCCGGATCGTACTGGTTGCGGCCGTCAAAGATCACCGCCGGCGATTTCAGCAACCGCTTCACCGCCTCGAAGTCAGGGTGGCGGAACGGCTTCCATTCGGTGACGAGCACCATCGCATCCGCCCCTTCGAGTGCGCCATACTGGTGCGTCGTGAAAATGAGCCGTTCTTCGGTTTGCCAATCCTGCGGAAATACCTTCTGCGCGTTCGCAATCGCCACCGGATCGTAGGCCTTCACACACGCGCCCCGTTCGATGAGCCCCGTGATGAGCGGAATCGACGGCGCTTCGCGCATGTCGTCGGTGCCCGGCTTGAATGCCAGCCCCCAAACACCAAACGTGCGCCCAGCAAGCGATTCACCGAAACGCGCGACGATCTTGTTGAGTAACGTCTGTTTTTGCGCCGCATTGCGCGCTTCCACCGCGTCGAGCACGAGCGGTTCTACTCCGACGCGCCGTGCCATCTGCACGAGCGCTTTGACATCCTTGGGGAAGCACGAGCCGCCGTAACCCGCGCCTGGGTAGATGAAATGGTAGCCGATGCGCGCGTCGGAGCCGATCCCGATACGCACCTTTTCGACGTCGACATCGTACTGCTCACAGAGCGTCGCGATCTCGTTCATGAAGCTGATTTTGGTGGCGAGCATCGCATTGGCCGCGTATTTGGTCATTTCGGCGTCGCGCACCCCCATATAGATCACGCGCTGATGGCTGCGGTTGAACGGCGCGTAGAGCTCTGCCATCACCGAGCGCGCCCGCTCGTCGTCGGTGCCCACCACGATGCGGTCGGGACGCATGAAATCCTCGACCGCCGCACCCTCTTTGAGGAACTCGGGGTTGGAGACCACCGCTACCGCCAACGATTTGCCGCGCGCAGCGAGCGCCGCCTCCACTTCCGCCTTCACCTGCTCGGCAGTACCCACCGGAACGGTCGATTTGTCGACGACGATTGCATCCCGCTCGATCACCGCACCGATCTGCCGCGCCACCGCGAGCACATGTTGCAGGTCGGCCGAACCGTCTTCTTGCGGGGGTGTGCCCACCGCAATGAAGAAAAGGTCACACGCTTGAGCAGCATCCGCAAGTTGCGTGGTGAAGTGCAACCTGCCCTCCCGCGCGTTGCGCTCGACGATCTCATCGAGCCCGGGTTCGTAGATCGGCAACCGTCCCGCTTTCAACCCTTCGATCTTCTCAGCGTCGATATCGACGCACCAAACCGTGTTACCCATTTCGGCAAAACAGGCACCGGTCACCAATCCCACGTACCCCGTTCCGATCACAGCCAGTTTCATCGCATTCTCCTTTTTCTATTCGGTGACGATTGTACCTTCGCTCGGTGCTATCCAAACGGACCGGTACATTTTTTGATCTATGTCATCGCAACCGCGCTTTCTGGCCTATAGAATCGACATCCTAAGCACACCCAAAGGAGCACGGCGATGACGATCGCAGAACACCTCACCGCGGAACACCGCCATTGTGATACGCTCTTTTCCCAGTTGGAAAACGTCCTGGACAACGAGGACTGGGACGCGATCACGACCGCGTGGCGGGCGCTCGCCGATGACCTCTTACGCCACTTTGCGGTGGAGGAAGAAACCCTCTTTCCCGCGTTCGAAGCGAAAAGCGGAATCACGCAAGGTCCCACCCGCGTGATGCGCATGGAACACGATCAGATGCGCGAACTGCTGGCAGAAGGTGACGCCGCAGTCGCCGAACACGATGCAGAAAATTTGCGCGGGGTGGTCGAGACGTTACTCATCATGAATCAGCAGCACAACCTCAAAGAGGAAAACGTGCTCTACCCGATGTGTGACCAACTGTTGGGCACCGAATTCGTCACCCAACTTCAGGAGACCGTATGAGTGATCCCGCGGTAGCGCACGACAAGCCTTGGGCGGAACCACCGCCCGGCTTTACCGAAGTCGGATGTGTCACGATCGACGCCCGCACTTGGCTGCCACCGGAACCCTTCAACCGGACCATCGAGACGTTAGAGACGCTGCACCCTGACCAGTGGATCCGCTTGTTGCTCTATCGCCATCCTCTCCCGCTCTTCGACGCGTTGGACGAATGGGGTTGGCGCTATTCCTGCCACGACCACGGCGACGGCACGGTTGAAATACATATCTGGAAACCCCTTCCGTGAAGACCGCCGATCTGCGTATCGAAGCTGCGCCCGCGTATCGGATGCCGATGGGTTGGTTTGCGCTCGCCCCTTTTTTTCTGGTACTTGCGGGCGTTTTGCTCCTCAGCGAAGGACCTGAGCTCTTTTTGAGTCGCTGGCATCCTGCTGCGTTGGCGCTCACCCACCTTTTTGCGCTCGGTTTCATGGGTTCGGTGATGGTCGGCGCATTGATGCAGGTCATCCCCGTGCTCTCCGGGCAGAGCTGGCCCCAACGATGGCGTCGAAGCCGCTGGCCGCGTGCCGCTTTTGCTGGTGGGGTCTTGGCGTTGGCTGCGCACTTCCTCTGGAGCGGTTCGCTCAGCGTCGCCCACGCGCTCGCTGGCGTTGCGCTCGCGTTGCTGCTTGCCGCACTGGCTCCAGTTGCGTTCCTCACCCTGTGGTTGCTGCTGCGCATCCCCTCGCTTTCCGACAGCATCCGCGATCTGCGCTGGGTTGCCGCGGGGCTCGGGCTCACGGTAACCCTCGGTGCGCTGCTCCTCCTGCAGCGCATCGCCCCAGACCATTTCGCTTTCGACCATCTGCAATGGGTTACGCTGCATCTGAGCGCGGCGTGGGGGCTGTGGGGCTTGGCGCTGGTTGCCACGGTGGGGTTCGTCGTCGTCCCGATGTTTCAACTCACGCCGGTTTATCCCCCCACCACGCGCCGGCGCTTCACCACTGCGCTCTGGGGAGCCGCACTCATCACATTCATCTTCAGCGTCATCCATCCGGAAAAGACACCGCTCTGGGTAGTCCTTGGCGTTGGCTGGTTGGCGTGGGCATTCGCGGCACAAACGCTCGCCCTGCAAGATCGCAGCAAACGCAAAAAACGGGAGACCACAGGGCACCTTTGGCGGGGCGCGATGATCGCCCTATGTCTTGCCGTGGCGATGGCCTTTGCCAGTGCCACTTTGCCTGAGTTTTCTCCATTCCTTGTCGGCATCATGGTCTTCTGGGGCGGATTCGCCGGGGTGATCTGCGCGATGTGGATCAAGATCATTCCCTTCCTTACCTGGCTCAACATCCAACAGATGCCCAACCGCAAAGGTTTTCCGCCGACGATGCTCAAGATCACCCCGGAAAAGGAAGGCGAACGGTTGCGTTGGCTCTGGCTAGCAACGCTTTTGCTTCTTTTCGCCGCCGTTTTCCTGCCGGAACCGATGAGCCGCGTTGCGGGCATCGCGGTGATTGCCACGGCAGTGCAACTCGCGCGCATCCTCTGGCACGCGTGGCAACTCTTCAACGAATGGGAACGAAAACATCTCGACCCCACAGAATCCGCTCAAATCGCTACGTCATGAGTTACATTCTGCTCAAACACCTGCATCTCACCACCGTTACGCTCACGATCGTAGGGTTTCTCCTGCGCTTTACCTGGAGGCTTCGCTCCCATCCTTGGCTGCACACGCCGCTCGCCCGCGTCCTTCCCCACATCAACGACACCCTGTTGCTCGCTTCTGGGCTCGGAATGGCAGCGATGATCGGCCAATACCCCTTCATCACCCCGTGGTTGACGGCGAAATTCTTTTGGTTACTCGCCTACATCATCGCAGGGCACTTTGCGCTCAAACGCGCACTGACACGCCGCGGACAGTGGTGTGCATGCATCGTGGCGTTGGTGTGTATTGCGATGCTCGTCGGCACTGCGATCTACCACCACCCACTCAGTTGGCTGACACCACGCTTTGCCATAAATTGACGCGGGTCAAGGCATCTTTCCGCACGAATCATTAGACTGCTCCTTGCCAACCCATTGTCGGGTTTTGTGACAAGGAGCCAAATGATGAGTAGTACCTTTTCCACGACAACGGCCCGCAATATTTTCTATGGCGGCGCCCTTTTTTCTTTTTTGCTCTTTCTCGCGCTGACGTTCCATACCGAAAGCGCGTTGCCGCAGCGTGACGCCCGTGCGTTGCTCGAAGCCAACCCCCAAGTAGCCGTGGGCAAACGGGTTTGGGAAGAAAACAACTGCATCGGCTGCCACACGCTCTTGGGGGAAGGCGCCTACTTCGCGCCGGAACTCGGCAACGTCTACAAACGGCGGGGTCCTGAGTTCATCAAGGCTTGGATCAAGGCACAACCGACCGGCACACCGGGGCGGCGCCAAATGCCGCAGTTCAACCTCACCGAGGAAGAGCTCGACGCGTTGGTGGAATTCCTCCGTTACGCCTCGGAGATCGATACCAACGGCTGGCCGCCCAACATCGAGGGTTGACGATCCGTTCTTTTGCCGATAACGAATCCATCAGGAGGACCTTCTCATGAAGTACCAATCACAAGCGGTGGCCAAGCCCTACTTCGTCGCGGCGATCGCGCTCTTCGTCGCGCAGGTGCTCTTTGGCCTGATCATGGGCATTCAGTACGTCGTCGGCGATTTTCTCTTCCCGGCAATTCCCTTCAACGTGGCGCGCATGGTCCATACCAACGCGCTGATCGTCTGGTTGTTGATGGGGTTCATGGGTGCCGCCTACTACCTCGTCCCTGAAGAGGCGGAACGCGAACTGCATGCTCCGAAGCTGGCGATCGCCACCTTCTGGATCTTCCTCGTCGCAGCCGCACTCACCGTATTGGGCTATCTCCTGGTTCCGTACGCGAAGCTGGCCGAGATGACCGGCAACGACGTCCTGCCGACGATGGGGCGTGAATTCCTGGAGCAACCGACGATCACCAAGATCGGGATCGTCTTGGTCGCGCTTTCGTTCCTATATAACCTCAGCATGACCTTCCTCAAAGGACGTAAAACCGCGATCAGCTCGGTGCTGCTGCTCGGGCTTTGGGGGCTGGCGATCTTCTTCCTTTTCTCCTTCGTCAACCCGGATAACCTCGTCCGTGACAAATTCTACTGGTGGTGGGTCGTGCACCTTTGGGTCGAAGGGGTCTGGGAATTGATCATGGGTGCGATCCTGGCGTTCGTCCTGATCAAAGTGACCGGGGTCGACCGCGAGGTGATCGACAAGTGGCTCTACGTGATCATCACCCTGACCCTGGTCACCGGCATCATCGGAACGGGACACCACTACTATTGGATCGGCACACCGGGCTACTGGCAAGTGTGGGGCTCGGTCTTCTCCGCGCTCGAACCGATTCCGTTCTTCGCGATGACCCTCTTTGCGTTCAACATGGTCAACCGTCGGCGGCGGAACCATCCCAACCGCGCCGCTACGCTCTGGGCGCTGGGAACGGGTGTGATGGCCTTCCTGGGCGCGGGTGTTTGGGGATTCCTCCATACCCTCTCACCCGTCAATTACTACACCCACGGCACACAAATCACCCCGTCGCACGGTCACCTGGCTTTCTACGGGGCGTACGCGATGGTGGTGCTGACCATGATCTCCTACGTCTGGCCGAAATTGAACGGTCGCGAAGCCAACGGCAACCGTTCGCAAGTGCTCGAGATGTGGGGATTCTGGGTGATGACCATCTCGATGACCTTCATCGCGCTCTTCCTCACCGCCGCGGGGATTCTCCAAGTGTGGCTGCAACGCATGGGCGCGAATCCGCTCCCCTTCATGGAGGTGCAAGAGCAACTCGCGCTCTTCTACTGGTTGCGCGTGATCGCGGGCGTCGCGTTCTTCGCCGGCCTGCTCGCCTACATCACCAGCTTCTTCAAGGGCGTGGAAGGTTCACCCGAATATCGACCGCTCGCCCAAGAGGCGTCGGCATAACCGAGTTGGGCTCTCCTATCGTGGGAATTGACCCCGGCATGTGCCGGGGTTTTTTTGTTGGTGCACTGTTTTCCACAAACACTGCAGCGTACTGAAGCGGTACAACGAAGCGTCAGTAGAGGAGGACGCTACCCGAAACCGCCGTTGCCGTGACGACCCAGAGCCAGAGTAAACCGCGCCAACGCCAACGGACCCAGCGCAACCCCATGAATTGGTCTATGACGATCAACCCTTTGACCATCGCCAAGAGGAGGAGCACCCACGCCACTAAGGATGCGGCGGTGGGTTCGCTAGTCGCAGCCGAGCCGAGCTCACTGGTTGCCGTCGCGATGACCGTGATCGCGAGCAACGTGGCGCCCGCAAAATCGATCGCGCGCTTGCGCCGATTGACTGTTTCGTTCGCACTCATGCCGGTAGCCGAATGAGGTACAAAAGGGGAAAGAGGATCAACCAAACGAGATCGACCATATGCCAATAACTGGCTGCGGTCTCGATCCCCACCGTTGCGCCCATGTGGTACGCCCCGCGGGCAGCTTTCGCCGTGACAATCGTCAAGATCACGACCCCCAACAGCACATGCATAGCGTGAAAAGCGGTCAGCGAATAGTAGAAGGTATAAAAGAGGTTGGTGTCGAGGTCGATCCCGGCGCGATATTTCGCGGCATATTCCATCCCTTTGCTGACCAGGAATCCCACCCCACAGAGGGTCGCGACAAGCAACCATGCGCCCACCGGGCGCGCTGCTTTTTGTTGCGGCAACGACTCTGCTGCCACCACGCCCCGGGCAACCGCCCAACTGCCCACCAGAAGCAAAACCGTATTCACCGCGCCCCACTCTGGGTCGAGGGTTTGTTGCATCGTCGCAAACAGGTCGTAGTGACCGCGATAACTCACCGCATAGGTGACGAAAAGGGCAAAAAACGCGGTCAATTCGGCAAAAATAAAGAACCAGATCGCCAAGTCACCAGGCGGGTAGGCGGCTTTTGGCGTTGTAACGGGAGGTTCCCCTGTCACCAACTGGTTCCTTCGGAACGATGCACTTTGTTCCAAGCGTTGTATTTTCCGATTGGCTTGTTCGCAGGGATCTCACGCACTACCGCAAGCGTATCGGCGTCGATCACGAGGAGCGCCCCATCCGGAGCCGGTTCCATGACGCTTGCCAACGCGTAGCGCCCATCTGCGGTGAATTCGACATGGGCGAACGTCTTCCCCGGTTTCGGGCGTAAGGTTTTGACGACCTCGAGCGTCGTTTTGTCGATCACGGTGAGGGTATCGCGACAGCTCGGCGCCATCATCGAATCGACGAAGAGATACCGGCTCTTTTCGTGGCTTCGGACGAAAAAGCCCGGACCACAAAGCGGTACCGATTTCACCAACGCCCACCGATCGAGGTCGATCACCGAAAGTTCGGCACGGCGCAAATTGGTAGTTGCCATGACCCGCCGACCGGCGTACTCGAACGTAATGCCCGACCCCAAATGGGGCATGCCTTCGAGTGGCAGTGACGCAATCGCCTGCCGAACATCGAGATTGACCACGAAACTCTCCCCGCCTCGGGACGCGCCGATCAGATTGCGGTACCCCGGAGCAAAGAAGAAGTCATCCAGTACCGCGGGAAGACGGGTCCGCTTCGGATGGAGAAACCCCGGCACGGCCAAGCCTTCCGCCATTTTGTGATCATGGACCAAGCCGTCGAAAACCGGTTCGGCTGCCTCATCGTAACTCACTTCCCACAACTCGGGCATCTCTTTGAAGGCGACGATGAAACTCTTGCGTGGCGGCGCGTCATAGACTGCGGAAAGCCGCGAATGCTCTTTGCGGTCAAGACTTTGCCCAGGCAGGATTTTGATCGGTGCCAGGTTGCTGTCCAAGATCACGAGGGTTTCGGGCAGGGTGTTTGCCACCGCGACATAACGACCATCGCTGGAGACCGCGACGTTGCGGGTATTGACCGCGACGCGGATCTCTGCCACCTTCTCCAACGCCCAGAGGTCGAATTTCTCGACCCAGCCGTCTCGAGAGGCAACCGTGACGAAACGCCCATCCGGTGAGAATTTGGGACCACCATGCACCGCGTAATGGGTGGGCAGCCGAGCCAAAACCTGGAATCGATCACCATCGAGCACCGTCAAATGGTGGTCACCTTGCTCGACCACCACGAAACGGTTCCAACGGTCTCCCCCATCCCTCGGGCCGTCGAGCGGCAACACCGATTTCGACCAGTGGGTTGCCCGCATCGTTGCCAACGTAAATTCCAGGATCTCGGCTGGGGTGGTCTTCAGCCATTGGGCCAGCGACGTGATCTGCTCCGGCGTCAGTTGCCCAGCAAATGCTGGCATTTGCGTTGCCAAGCGCCCCTTCGCGATCACATCAACCACGTTCGGCAACCGCAGCCGCTCCAGACTCTCGGGCAACAGCGCAGGACCCAAGCCACCGGTACGGTCACGACCATGACACTGCGCACACAGATCACGATACAGGGCTTCTGGCTCTTGCGCGAAAAGCGACGGGGGGTGGCCAAAAACCCATAATGCCAGCACGATCGCTACCGCTTTCTTTTTCGTTCGCAGCGTCATCGGATTCGCCCTTTACTGCGTCAAAAGCTCAGTGGCTGGGAACTGCGCTGCAACGCCGGCCTTACCGGAAGCCACACCCACCTCTTCGTCGCTCAGGTAACATGCGGGGTCTTCGCTCCACAGGTCACCAGCGGCCATTTCGGCGCGAACCCGCGAGCTGCCGTTACAGAGCGACAAATACCGGCACGCGCCACAACGCCCGCTGACCGCACGCGGATAGCGACGCAATGCCGCAAGCAACGGGTGAGTCTCGTCGCGCCAAATCGCTGAGAATGGGCGATTGCGTACGTTGTCCAGCGTGACGTGCCACCACATCGTATCGGGATGAACGTTCCCTAAGTTGTCGATATTGGCAATGTTTTCGCCGCTGGCGTTGCCCCCCCATTGACGCAGCTTCGCGGCGATATGCTCGGCACGTTCGGGAAAATGGGCCTGCACCCACAAGAGAAAGAACGGGCCGTCGGCATCGTGGTTGCCCGTGGTGTATTCCCGGCCCGTTCCACCACGATAATCAGCAAGCGCCCGTTCGAAAAGGGTCGTAAGGGCGCGGCGCGTCGTTTGGGCAACCGCATCACGCCCGCGATTTTTTTTGCCCCGCCCAGCGTAATTGAGGTGTGAGAAATAAAAACGCGGAATCTCCGCCTCGGCAACCCAATCGAGGAGGGGTACGAAATCGTGCGCGTTGTCCTCGGTCATCGTGTAGCGCACCCCCACCTTCACCCCCAGGTCACGTAAGGCCAAGAGCGCTCGTTGGGACGCATCGAACGCCCCTGCTTTGCGCCGAAAACGGTCGTGCGTTTCACCCAAACCATCGAGGCTGATGCCGACATAGTCGAAATGAGTCGCGGCTATCTGCTCGGCCATCGCATCGTCGATCAACGTCCCATTGGTAGAAAGCGCTGTGTAGAGCCCTTTCTCCTTGGCGTAATCGGCCAGGAGAAAGAGATCGGGACGCAAAAGCGGTTCCCCGCCGGAAAGAATCAACGCCGGAACACGCATCGCCGCCAAGTCATCGATCACCGCCAGCGCCTCTTCCGTGGTCAGTTCGCCGCGAAAATCGGTGTCGGCCGAGAGCGAATAACAGTGGGCACACAACAAATTACAGCGGCGGATGAGGTTCCAGATCACGACCGGTCCCGGCAAGCGACGGCGCTCCCGAACGGGTGTCGGTTCGAAGAGTTCAGCAATGAAAGCGGAAATGCGAAACATTTTGGGCTCCTTAAGCCAGTGTTACGCGATCGCTGTTGGGCGCAGGCGAACGCCGCTTTTTTTCAGAATCCGTGTCGAATAGAGCGCATCGTGTGCCGTGAGCGCCTGGGGAAAGCGCTGGTGACAGGCCTCGATCAGCCGCGCACGTTGCGCTTCCACTTCATCCTGCGTGCGACCGTGCAACATTGCAAAGAGATTGAAGCGCCAATGGGGCAGATGGCGCGGTCGCCGGTAACAATGGCTGACCGCACCGGTTGCCGCCAGCCAGGATCCGACCGCATCCACTGCTGCGTCGGCGACATCCCAGACACACATCGCGTTCGCACGATAACCCAGTGCGTAATGATTGACCGCGATGCCCAGACGTCGAACCACGCCGCGTGCCATCAGCGCGGAAAAGGTGTCGATCACCTTGTTTTCGCGCCACCCCAGGTGGGCAGCAACGGTGCAAAACGGATCGACGACACACGGTAACCCGGCTTGCGTCGCGATGAGCAGCGCCCGTTCGCGTGCCGTCAAGGGACACGGCACGATCCCTTCCGCTTTGGACGTTTCCGAGGGTTCTGCTGGCCGCGTTTGCGCCAGGAGTCCCGACCAGTTCGCCAGCGTCTCCTCGTCAGGGGCCGTTTCCGGCGTCCACGGCAGCAAACGCAAACGGACGAAATATTCGCGCTCTTTGGGGAAGAGCCAAACCCGATATCCAGTTGCCTGCTCGATCGCCCGCGCAACCCCCTTCACCGCGCGCTCGTTTTCACACGCGATCACGAACCAACAGTTGAGTGAATGGGTGCGCAGATAGTGGTGGGCCACTTCGGGAAACGCATTGATCGCCGCAATCGTCTGCTCCAGCGCCGATTCAGGCGCGGCAACCGCCGCGAGGACGAACGCGCCACCGCTGCGTTCGACCTGGATGAACGGGCCAAAACGGGTAATCAGCCCCTTCTGCAACCATTGGGCAATCTGCGCGGCGATCGCCCTGTCTGGCACCCCCAGCCATTCTGCCCAACGGGCAAAGGGGCGTTTTGCCAAAGGCAGATGATCTTGAAGCGCCCAAAGAAGGAGTCGCTCTCGTTCGCTCAGCTCATGCGGCGCGGTGGCGGACATAGCGCGCTCCGGTCTGTTTGAAGCAGTGGGTGCTGAAGAGCAGTCGATGGGGAAAACGGTCGAGTGCCAAGCGGTGCTGGATCGCTGCGACCACTTGCGCGACATGGGTCGGATCGCTGCCGTGGACCATCGCATAGAGTGTATAAGGCCAGACTTCGGGCACCGGTTCGCGTCGATAGCAGAGATGCACTTCCGGCTCTGCGGCCAGTTGCACCCCCAGTTCGTCCACCAATGCCGGTGGCACGGCCCAGACCGCCATCGCATTGGCCGTCCATCCCAACGCCCGATGGCGAACCACGGCACCGAAACGGCGCATCGTCCCTTCGGCGAGCCAGTGCGCAATCTGCTGCACCACCTCGCTTTCCGCGCACCCGCATTGCTCGGCGATCTGCCGATACGGTTGGGGAACGAGCGGCAATCCTTCACTGAGCACCGCAAACAATCGGCGTTCCCGATCGGACATTGCCCGCGTGCGCCAGCGGTCGCACGGCGTTTTGGGCCCACATTTCAGCACTTTTGCCTTACGCCCTTCGGCGAGATCGAACCCTAAGTCGATGTGGTATTCGCGTACCAGCGGAAAGGGGTAGATCGGGGCGCCGATTTCCTGACTGAGGGTTGCCAAAAGCGATCGACCCGCGTTTTCGGTGGGCGCGGTCAGTACGAACCACAAGTTGAGTTCGGCGCCGCTACGGGCGTAGTTGTGGTTGATTTCCGGGTAGCGAGCGATGATCGAGCCCGCTTCGTGCAGCCGCTCCGCGGGGACGGGAGCAGCGGCAAGTGTGCTCCAGCCGACGGTCCGCGGCGCCCAAACCGGGCCGATCCGATCGATCCATCCGTTTGCTTTGGCGCTGCAAAAAGCAGATCGAACTTCGGCTTCCGATGCGCCGTGCGCTTTCGCAATTTCGGAAAATGGCCACGAAACCAGCGGAAAGCCGCGCTGCCACGCATTGACAAGCTGTAGCGTCCAAGTCGATTCGAAGTCATCTGCCGAGGGGTTACACCCCGAGAACGGAAGAATCTGCGCGCTTCGGTCCGCACTGAGGTAACTGGTCACGCCTTTCCCCTCACCGACCGAACAGCGCAGCGCGATAGGTAAAAAAGATCCCGCTCGGAGCACGGGCAGGAAGCCGCGCAACCTCCGTTTTGGTCGCGGTGTCATAAACCACCACCGCGTTGCTGTCGCGTGCCGAGATCCAAACTTGATCACCCTTTGGCGTGAATTCGAGATGGAGCACTGCCTTTCCTGGTGAAAAGGTATGAGTCACCGCAAGCGTCTTGCGGTCGATCACCTGCACCCAACCATTATCGGGAAAAGCAAAATTGACCCAAACTTCACGTCCGTCAGGTCGCGCAACCGCGAAAACGGGTTGCCCTTTGACCGGCACGCGACCGACTTCCTGCCAGGTGCGGGTATCGACCACCAACACTTCGTGCCGACCGATCGCCGGTAAAAACGCGAGATCGCCAGCGATCGCCCACCCGCGAAGGTGGGGCATCTTATATACCGGTAACAGCTGTTCGCCGCGGCCATACCCCGCAAGGATCTTGTGCACCCCCCGTTCCGGGTAGAGATCGTCGTAGAATGCGATGCCGTCTTCACCGAACAATCCGGCCAGATAGAAGCGACCGTCGTTGGAAACCAAGCCGTCGTACGGCTGTTTTCCCGTGAGGTGGCATTCCGTTTTCGGTTGCGCCAGGTTGGAGAGATCGGTCAAACAGAGCGCGTTGGCATCGAAGAGCGCATAAGCAAAGCGCCGACCGGGCAGATCGGCCAAGCCAACGACTTTCGAAGGAACTCCTGAGGCGCCGGGTAGCGCGGGAATTTCGGCAACCAACGCCAACGTCTCGGCGTCGAACGCTTTGATGCCCCCTGGCGCGTAATTTTGCGCCACCACCAGCTTGCCGTCACTGGAAACCGCGCCGCCGATGCTGTTCGTCGCCTGCGCAACCCGTTTCTTGACCTGCTGCATCAGCAAGTCGATCTGCGTGAGCGCACCGTCGCGACCAAAAAGATAGGCATAGCGTTGATCGCGGGAGAAAACCACCGAAGCGTGCGAAAGACCCCCAAGCCCTTCCAGACGTTTGATGATGCGGGGTTGTGAATGCGCCACCAACAATACACTGCCGGTTGCACGTTCGATCACGACGCCAAGATCCCCAGTGGGTAACGCCGAAACCGTCGCGCCGACCGCATCGTGCCCCACTGGTTCGTGCGCGTGTGCCGCAACAGCACTCCCGAAAAACAAAAGGGTTGCTTGCAGGCATAGGGCAACCCGTTTCATTCGCTGGGAAAGCCCTGCTTCAGGCGTTCGACGATCCATCTCGCTTCATCCTCAGAAAGAAAAGGGGCAAAAGGTGGCATTGGCGTTCCTGGGCGACCCTGGCGGATCGTCGCCACCAGACCCTCTTCTGGCTTTTCCGCCAACGCTTCGGGCGTCAACGGCGGCCCTAACCCGCCCTGCAAGGTCATTCCGTGACACGCGCCACAGTCCTGGCGCACCAGATGGACGATCGCGCGCTGGCGCTCAAATGTGGGCGCGGGCGAGATCACATCGCCCGCACCGGCGTTCGCAATAGGCAGTGCGAGCAGCGCGATGGCCAGCGCAGCAAAATGCACGATAGCCAAATTGCTTTGCTTCGTCACCATCGCGCATAACCGCTCAGTAGACGTCGTGTTGCGTATTGTAGACGTTGAAGTGGCCCGTCGGTGTGATCAATGCCGGATCTTTGATCACCGCTTTCGGTTTCAACGTCTTGTCGTCGACCACGACGATTGCCGATTTCTTGTCTTTCGCCGACCAGACCGAGAACCAAACTTCATCGCCAGCCTTGTTGAATTCCGGCTGAACCACACGTTTGGCTCCATCGTCATCCAAACCGGCCCATTCGGCGATCGGCAAAATCTTCGGTGGCGCGTCGAGGTTGGTGATATCGAACACCGCAACCGACTGCGATACCTTCGGATCGGGGTTGAGCGGCGTATCGACGTAGAGGTGCTTCGACTTCGGATGGGTCTTGATGAAGAGGTTCCCTCCGCCTTGCCCTTTGAGGGTGCGCACCACCTTCCACGCATACTGCGGGTGTTTCTCCGGATCGGTCCCGATCACCGCGATCGTTTCGTCACCCAAATGGCCCGTTGCCCATACCGGTCCGTACTTCGGATCGACGAAGTTCGCGCCACGACCCGGGTGCGGGATGTTGCCGACATCGATCAGCGCGACGCGCTTACCCTCTTTCGCGTCGATCACCGCGATCTTGTTCGAGTTGTTCGCCGCGACAAGGAAGTAGCGCTTCGAGGCATCCCAACCACCGTCATGCAAGAATCGCGCGAGCGGAATCTCGGTGATCTTCAGGTTGTCGATATCGGAATAGTCGACCAGATGGGTCTTCCCGGTCTCTTTGATATTGACGACGAACTCAGGCCGGTAGTGGCTCGCGACGATCGACGCCACACGCGGTTCGGGATGGTACTCTTGCGTGTCGACCGTCATCCCACGCGTCGAAACGATTTTGAGCGGTTCGAGCGTATCCGCGTCCATGATCACATATTGCGGTGGCCAGTAGGAACCCGCAATCGCATATTTGTCTTCATACCCTTTGAATTTGGAGGTTTCGACCGAACGCGCCTCGAGACCGATGCGAATCTCTGCGACGTTGTCGGGCTTCTCCATCCACAGGTCGATCATGTTGATCTTGGCGTCGCGCCCGATCACGTAGAGGTACCGACCCGAGGCGGAAAGGCGCGAGATATGCACCGCGTAGCCCGTGGGGACGATGTTGATGATCTTCTTGGTATCCCCATCGATCAGCGCCACCTTCCCAACGTCACGCAACGTCACCGAGAAGAGGTTGTCCAGATTGTAGTTATTCATCTTCTTCGTTGGCCGCTTCTCGGGCGGAACGATCACTTTCCAGGTCGCTTTCATCTCAGCGAGGCCAAACTCCGGCGGTTGCGGCGGGGTCTGCTGGATGTAACGCGCCATGAGGTTCACCTCTTCGTCGGTGAGCTCACCAGACGTTCCCCAGTTGGGCATCCCGGCGGGTGACCCGTATTTGATAAAGGTTTCGAGGTAAGGGGTTCCCTTTTCGATGGTGATGTCGGGCGTGAGCGGTTTCCCGGTCGCCCCTTTGCGCAGCACGCCGTGGCACCCCGCGCAGCGCTCGAAATAGATCTTGCGGGCTTTTTCGAACTCCGCTTTCGTCATCGGCGGAGCCTTCGGATTGACGTCATGGTGCATTTCGACGTTTTCCAACGGAGAGCCGCCCGCTTGGTAGTTCACTTCAGGCGCCGATACATCCTTATGCTGCGCAAACGCGACACCGGTTGCCCAGGGCAGCGCCAGCAGTGCCAATGTCAAGGTCTTCATCCTCATGGTCATTACTCCCCTAATTCCACGAAAGCCACCTTCCCAATGAAGGTATGGCATGGGGCACTGTAGCGCTTCTGCGTCTGCTTTGCCTTGATCCCTGTCAATTTTTCAGGTTTTGGTAAAACTGATGCAGCTCAAGGCAGGGGCGGAACACCTGCGTCATAATAATGGACCGACCACTTTTATGCAAAGGACGCGCATGGATCCGAACCGCATGCACACCCGACTCGCGCCCAGCTGGGCGGCATGGCTCGCGATGGCCTTTCGTCCGTTCTACCTCTTGGGCAGCTTGCTTGCCGTGGTCAATGTCCTGTTGTGGGGTTGGGGCATCGCGCCTCCTTTTGGCGGGGCCACATCGCGCGTCGATCCCCTGCTAACCGGCCTGCTGTGGCATGGCCACGAAATGGTCTGGGGCTTTGGCGGCGCGATCGTCGTCGGCTTCTTACATACCGCGGTCACCAACTGGACGGGGTTACCCCCTTTAGCCGGGATCCGTTTGGGAGCGCTGGTTCTACTCTGGCTCCTCACCCGAGTTGCCGCCACGTTCTCCCCGTCTCTGTTGGGGATCGCAATTCCCGCGGCGCTCTTCTGGTTGGCTGCGGCTGAAACGCTTTGGTTTCGCGTCTGGAAGCGACAGCAAGTGCGTAACTACCCCGTTCCGCTTTTGGTCCTCGTGCTCGGGGCACTGGAGTTGGGGTTCCTCGCTTCAATCGGGGATCAATCCGTATGGAGCAACCCGCTCGCTTTTCTGGAAGCGGGCGTATTTGCGATCGCGGCGATCATCGCGTTCATGGGGTTGCGGGTCATCTCCTTTTTTACCAGCCGAGCATTGTCGCTGGAGCAAGTACCGACACCTGCTTATTCGCTTGGACTGACCGTGCTCGGCGCGGAAGCGCTCGCCTGCGCGCTCCTCTTCGACGCGCCACGCTTTGTGGTGCTTGTGCTCAGCGTCGCCACCGGAGTCGCCTATCTCGAACGCTCTGTCCGCTGGTACCACCCGCGCATTTGGGAAAACCCGATGGTTTGGGTGCTTCATCTTGGCTTTGCCGCAACCGGTCTGGGTATTCTCGCGTTCGGTTTGGCGGTTTGGAGCGAATCGGGCTGGCGGAGCGCAGTGCTCCATCTGATCACCGTAGGCGGCATGGGTTGGATGATCCTGGGCATGATCACCCGCACCGCGTTGGGACACACCGGCGGGAACCCCAACCGCGCACCCCGCGGTTTGCGTTTTGCTTTCTTCCTCATCGGCGCCGCAACCGCTACCCGCCTCTTTGCCGCAGCCCCTGTGTCATGGGCCGGTTGGAGCTTACGGCTTTCAGCACTCTTTTTTGCCAGTGCTTTCGTGCTCTACCTCACCCGCTTCATCCCGCGCCTGATCCGTCCCCGCCCAGATGGTCGCCCGGGATAGAAACATGAACAAATTGACGTAGGTCATAGCGAATCAACCACCACAGTGGTACAACACCGATATGAGAGAAAAACGAGGGTTCTCCGATGAGCGATCTCCCCACACCGCAAGTCTATCTGGTTGGCGCCGGGCCAGGCGACCCCGAGTTGCTGACGCTGCGCGCAGCAAAGCTCTTGCAGCACGCCGACGTGGTCGTCTATGACAACCTCGTCTCCGATGGCGTCCTGGCGCTGATCTCCCCCACAGCCGAACGTATCTTCGTCGGCAAACGTGCTGGGCACCATACCTTGCCACAAGAAGAGATCAATCAAGTCCTCGTCCGCCTGTGGCAAGAGGCACCTCGGCGCATCGTTCGGCTCAAGGGTGGCGATCCATTGATTTTCGGTCGCGGCGGTGAGGAAGCATGGGCACTTGCCGCGGCCGGCGTGCCGTTCGAGATCGTTCCTGGCATCACTGCGGCCTGTGGCATGGCCGCGAGCAACGCACTGCCGCTGACGCATCGCGGTGTGGCACAAGCCTGCCTCTTCGTCACCGGCCACTTGCAAAACGGTAAGCTCAACCTCGACTGGCCCGCATTGGCTCGCCCCAAACAGACCGTCGTTTTCTACATGGGCGTTTCCACGTTGCCTGAGCTCTGCGCGCAACTCATCGCACATGGGCGTGCGCCGGAAACACCGGCAGCGATCATCCAAGCCGCCACCACGCCGCAGGAACGGCGCATCGTCGGTTCGTTGGCAACGCTCCCCGCAATCGCGAAAGCAGCTGAAGTCCACCCCCCTGCGCTCATCGTCGTTGGCGAAGTGATTCGGGTGGCGCAAGGACTTGAAGCGATGCGCCCGTTTGCCAGTGCTGCCCCAAAAGAGACGAACCCCAGCCACACAACACAAACCGCGGACAAGGTTAGCCGATGAGCATCCACTACCACCCCCAAGGCAACGAAATCGCCCTCTTTGAAAAGGCGTTCGCGAACCAGCTCCCCGTGCTGATCAAAGGACCAACCGGTGTGGGCAAAACCCGCTTCGTCGCTTATATGGCGGAACGCTTGGGCGTCCCGCTCTATACCGTAGCGTGTCACGACGACCTCACCGCTGCCGATCTGGTGGGCCGCTTTCTCATACGTGGCGACGAAACGGTCTGGCAAGACGGTCCATTGACCCGCGCGGTTCGCGAAGGGGGGATCTGCTATCTGGACGAAGTGGTCGAAGCGCGTAAGGACGTCACCGTGGTGCTCCATCCGCTCGCCGACCATCGCCGTGAACTCTTCTTGGAACGCACCGGAGAGCATCTGACGGCGCCACCAACGTTCATGTTGGTGGTCTCCTATAACCCTGGATATCAAAATTTCCTCAAAGGGCTGAAACCCTCTACCCGGCAACGCTTCGTCGCGTTACGCTTCGATTTTCCCGCACCCGAAAACGAGCGTGCGATCCTCATTGCCGAGACGGGTTGCGAACCTTGGGTCGCGCAGAAACTGGTCCATTTGGCGCAAGCGATCCGTGGTCTCAAGCAAATCGATTTGGAAGAGGTGATCTCGACACGCATGCTCGTCTATGCCGCCCGCTTGATCGCGAGTGGCGTCGAACCACTCGTTGCGTGCAACGCCGCGATCATCGAAGCGCTTACCGATGAACGCGAAATCGCGCTCGGCTTGGAAGAGATCGTGCGCTCCGTTTTCGAAGGATAACGGTTGCGATGGAAGAGTGGATCGGCACACTCTGGGATCGCTGGATCACGCGGGTCGCCGTGCGCAACCATCCGGAAGCGGCGGTCGCGCTCAGCGATTGGGTGCGCCCGCTTGCGGTTTTTTATCGGGGCTGCGGCGGGATCCCTGCGCGCGTCCTCAAACCGGCGGTGCGGCGCCAAAGTCATCACCGGCGACGCCTCGTCGAACGGATCGCGGGTGTCGGCGATCGCACCGCCCCACCCATGATCGGTCAAGACGCGTGCTACCTCCCGGCGACGATCGACTGGTTTCCCGATCCGAGGCTCAACCGCGACGCCTATTTCTGGCTGGCCCTTGCCGCTGCCCATTACGTCCCTAACGGCGAGCCCATTTGGTTGGCCAATCAACGGGCTACGGTCGTTGCCCTAGCGCGCTTCCCGGCGTGGGAAAGGCGCTATCAGAGACTGGTTCGCGCTCTGATCGCAAACCGTCCCGATCCAAAGCGACTTCCGCCTGCAGAAGCGGAAGTGGAAAACGCCATTCGGCTCGCGCTCACTACGCCGGGTGCGCTCACTTCGTTTCCGGACCCCAATCGAAGCAAAAAGCCACCATTTCCGGTGTGGCTCTGGTTTCTGGAAGATCCTGCGGCACCGCCCGAAGCGAAAAAGCATCGCGACGCGGCTTCTGATGTGAAAGCGCGCGACACGGAACCGGAGCAGAGAACCCTGCGCGCGGAACGCACCGACGCGCCAAAAGAAGAACACGGAATGCTGCTCGTGTTCCGGGCAGAAAGTCTCCTTTCCTGGGCCGAATACGTCAAAGTCAATCGATCGCAGGACGACGAGCCGGAAGCGGACCCCAGCCGCGTCACAGAGACGCTCGACACGCTCCATTTCGCCGACGACGACGAACGGGTTGCCGCGCGGGTTCGCATGGAAGTCGAAACCGCACCAGGCACCGAATCGGACGAGACACTGCACGGCGAACTGCTGCTTTCCGAATGGGATTACCGCACCCAATCCTACCGGGAAAATTTTTGCCGTGTCGTGATGACAACCCCACCCAGTGACAACGCTACGGCCGAGATCCCGGAACATCTTCGGCGCATGATTCGCCGTCTACGCGCGCAGCTCGAACTGCTTGCTCCGATTCGCGTCACCTTGACAGGCCAACCCGACGGTGACGAACTCGATCTGGAACGGTTCGTCCGTTTTCGCGCGGATCGGATCGCAGGGTTTGCGGAAGCCGACCGCGGTCTCTATCTGGCAAAGCGCGCCCACCACCGGGATATCGCGACGCTGCTTTTGGCCGATGCCTCTCTTTCTACCGATGCCCATGCGTCCGACGACCTTCGGGTAATCGACCTCATCCGCGACACCCTGTGGGTCTTTTCCGAAGCGATCGCGGCCACGGGCGACGATTACGCGATCGCCACGTTTTCATCGCACCGCCGCTCAGAGATCTTGTTCCATTGGCTCAAACGGTTTTCTGAACGACGAACCGACTCGGTACGTGCGCGCATCGCAGCGATCACACCCGGTTACTACACGCGAATGGGCGCGGCGATCCGTGCCGCCGTGCACCAATTGGAACAGCAACCGCACAGTTTGCGCCTGCTGTTGATCCTTTCCGACGGAAAACCGAACGACCTCGACGGTTACGAAGGGCGTTATGCAATCGAAGATTGCCGCATGGCGATCATCGAGGCCAAACGTGCGGGCGTACGCCCATTCTGCCTCACCATCGACAAAGACGCATCGGACTACCTCCCCTATCTCTTCGGTCAATCTGGCTACCTGCTCATCCCCCGCATGGCGACGCTTGCCGAACGGCTTCCGAAAATCTACGCCCTCTTGACCGAAGGTTTATAAGCGGTCACAATCGGCGCGTTCGCCCTCCTTACTTTGACCCCCATGTCGTTGCTACAGCGCATCCCTGGAAGCTTAACGCAGAAGATCGACGGCATTCTTGCGTTCTTCTTCCTGGTCGCGTTGGTACTGATCGGTTACGCGCTTTTCGTTGGTCATCAGTTGGAAGGCGGTGCCGGTGCGATCAACGAAGCAGGGTTGCAGCGGATGCGCACCTACCGCATCGCCTATCTCCTCGAACAAGCGGCGAACGACCCCACACGCCGTTCCAGGCTCCTGGTCGAAGTGGATCACGCACTGGACGAATACCAGAAAGCGCTCCAACTGCTCAGCGAAGGGGATCCCAAGCGCCCGCTCTTCCTCCCAGCGGAAGGACCGGTGCGCGCGCAGATGATGCGGGTTGAGCAGATGTGGTCGAACGAGATGGCGCCGCGCTTCCGCGCAATGGTCGAAAAGCTCCAGACACCGTTTCTCGAACCGCAAATCCTTCGGGGTTCCTTGACGCAAATCGACGAAGCCGTTCGACGCTATGTACCAGAAGTCCATCGTTTGGTCTCGGAAATCGAGACATGGAACGCCAAACATACGCTGATGCTGTGGTGGCTCTTGAACGGGTTTCTGGCCGCTGCTTTCCTGGGCACCCTGTTTCTCCTCTATTTTTTCCGTCATTTGGTCTCCCGCCCCCTCTCGACGCTCCACCGCGGTATCGAACGGATGAGCTCCGCCGACTTCGCGGTACGCTTACCCGAAGACCGACGTGACGAATTCGGAGCCGTTGCCCACGGGTTCAACCGGATGGCCGACGAATTGAAGTCGCTCTATGCCACCCTCGAGGCACGCGTTGCAGAAAAAACGCAAGCACTGGAGTCACGCGCGAAGGAGCTCTCCGTGCTTTATGAAATCGCGGCCGCAACCGCCGAACCGGGCGACATCGACAAACTGGTGCGTACCGTGCTCGGCAAAACCGCGACACTCGTCGATGCTCAGGGGTGGATGGTCCGATTCAACCGCCCGCACGACCGCACCTTGAACCTCATTGCCTCCGATGGCCTTTTGATCAACGACAAGTTTCATTGTGCCACCGCGCTCAACTGGGAAGAGTGCCTTTGTGGCCGTGCCGTGACCCTGAATACGTCGGTCAGCGGTTGTCCCACACAACCCATGGACGACGGCCAAATTCCCTATTGTCTGCGTCACCGTTATTTCGTCGTGGCGATACCGATGCGGGTCAAGCAAAAGGTGATCGGGTTGTTCAGCCTGCTCTTCACACGCGAACGCGTGCTCGAAGAAAATGAGATGCGTTTGCTCGAGGCAATCGGCCACCACCTTGCGGTTGCAGTGGAAAACTTGCTTCTTGCCGAACGGGAAAAAGAGTTGGCGATATCCGAAGAGCGCAACCTCTTGGCGCAGGAACTCCACGACAGCATCGCGCAGACGCTGGCTTATCTCAACTTGCAAGCGCAGATGCTTGCCCAGTCGCTCGACGAAGGGAACTTCGAGCAAGCACGAAACGATTTGGCGCTGATCCGCGAAGGGATCCAAGAGAGCTACGATACCGTGCGAGAACTGCTCGTCTCTTTCCGCATCCGGGTTGAACATCATGATTTGTGCGATGCGCTCAAAGCGGCCGTGGACCGCTTCGTCGGCCAAACCGGGATCGAAACCAAGCTCGAATGTGAAGGGGTGATCGGCCACCTCCCCGCGTCGACCATCCTACAATTGCTACACATCGTACAAGAAGCGCTCTCCAACGTGCGCAAACACGCCCAGGCTTCACGCGTCACGATCACCTGTGCGGGCAACACCCACGAGCTGCAGATCACAGTCCAGGACAATGGAGTGGGTTTCGACGCCGCGCAACTCCCCGACCCGGAGAGCGACCACATCGGACTGCGCATCATGCGTGAACGCGCCCACCGTATCGGCGCGCGATTCTCGTTACAATCGACGCCAAACAGAGGTACGACCATCACCCTGTCTCTTCCACGATCTCCACAGCCTTCCGATGAACACACTGCAACGACCCTTGCGCATCCTGCTGATTGACGACCACGCCCTCTTCCGCAGCGGGATCAAAGCGCTTTTGCAGCGACAAAACGATTTCGAAGTAGTCGGAGAAGCGGCAAATGGGCTCGATGCCGTCAAACGCGCGATCGCGCTGCAACCGGATATCATCCTGCTCGACCTCAACATGCCCGGTATGAGCGGCAAAGCGGTGCTCAACGCGTTGCAAGAGGAAGCGGTCCGCGCCAAAGTGATCGTCCTCACGGTTTCGGAAAACGCCGAAGACCTTGCTGATGTGATGGCTGCCGGCGCCCAAGGGTACCTCCTCAAAAACATCGACGCCAGTCACTTCATCGATGCGCTGCGCCGTGTCGCCAGCGGTGAGACGATCATCTCACCGGAAATGACCGTGCGGCTGGTCAGTGCGATGCGGGCCAAAGAGACCCCACCGTCCAACACACCCAGTGATGCACTGCTTGCGCGCTTGACGCCCCGCGAACGGGAAATCCTGGCAGCGCTGGCCGTAGGGGCGAGCAACAAAGAGATCGCGCGTCAATTCGACCTTTCGGAAAGTACCGTCAAGGTGCACGTCCAAAACATCCTGCGCAAACTCGAATGCCAGAGCCGTGTCCAAGCAGCTGTGATCGCGGTCGAAGCCGGATTGGGCCGTCAATAATCCGTTCGTTCTAGTTCTTTCGGATTAGCAAGCGCTGACCATTCGGTCTAGCCACCTCCCCCCATTGCCCGATTTTCACGAAACCACGTCTGACCTAGCATGATGCCTGTTACCAAAGAGGAGTTGGCATCGTGCAATTGGTTTCCGTCGTCCTTCGTGTGCTCCCGCAGCATATCGACGCAACCGTGGAAGCCGCGCGCGCTTTCGCCAACGTCGAAATCGAGATGGTCGAGCGAGCGCGCGGCGTGATCATCGCACTCGTCAGCGATGACGGCGCGCCAGGGCCGCTTCCCGACACGCTCACGCAACTGCAACTCCTACCGTACGTACAAGCCTGCAGTGTGGCCTTCGAATTCTTTGAACCGACGCAAGCAACATCAGGAGAGAACCATGGATAGGCGCGATTTCATCAAACTCAACGCGATCGCTGCTGCAGCTTCCGCTGTCGGCTTACCCGCCCCTGCCGTCCTTGCCCAGCCTGCGGGCGTTGGCAAAATTCGGTGGGATAAGGGCGTTTGCCGCTTCTGTGGCACGGGTTGTTCGGTGCTGGTGGGCGTGAAAGATGGGCGCATCGTCGCCACGCAAGGTGACCCCGACTCTCCTGTGAACCGCGGGCTCAACTGCATCAAAGGGTACTTCCTCTCCAAAATCATGTACGGGAAGGATCGGCTCACCCAGCCCCTTTTGCGGATGAAAAACGGCAAATACGACAAGAACGGCGAGTTCACCCCCATCTCTTGGGATCAAGCCTTCTCGATCATGGCGGAAAAATGGAAAGAGGCGATCCAGAAACATGGTCCGCAATCGGTCGGCATGTTCGGTTCCGGCCAATGGACTGTCTGGGAAGGCTACGCCGCTGCGAAACTCTACAAAGCCGGTTTTCGCAGCAACAACATCGACCCCAACGCCCGCCACTGCATGGCGTCGGCAGTTACCGGGTTCATCCGTACCTTTGGTATGGACGAACCGATGGGTTGCTATGACGATATCGAAAACGCCGACGCGTTCGTCCTTTGGGGTTCGAACATGGCCGAGATGCACCCGATCCTTTGGAGTCGGTTGACCGACCGACGGCTCACCCACAAAGGGTGCGAAGTCCATGTGCTCTCAACCTTTACCCACCGTTCGTTTGAGCTCGCCGACAACCCGATCATCTTCAAACCGCAAACCGACCTTGCCATCCTCAACTACATCTGCAACTATCTCATCTTGAACAACGCGATCGATCGCGAATTCATCGAAAAACACGTCAATTTCCGCAAAGGAGTAACCGATATCGGTTACGGCTTACGCCCGGGCGACCCCCGCGAGCAGCGCGCAAAGAACGCGAACAAAGCAGATGCCTCCGAACCCATCTCCTTCGAAGAGTTCGCCCGTTTCGTCAGCGAATACACCGCAGAGAAAGTCTCCGAACTCTCTGGCGTGCCAGTAGAAAAACTGGAACGTCTCGCCAAACTCTATGCCGACCCGAACAAAAAGATCGTCTCGTTCTGGACGATGGGCTTCAACCAGCATACCCGGGGCACTTGGGTGAACAACATGATCTACAACGTTCACCTCCTCACCGGCAAAATATCCAAGCCGGGTTGTGGCCCCTTTTCGCTCACCGGACAACCTTCGGCGTGCGGTACTGCACGGGAAGTGGGAACGTTCGCGCACCGTCTACCTGCGGACATGGTCGTGACCAATCCCAAGCATCGCGAAATCGCGGAACAGATCTGGAAATTGCCCCCGGGCACCATCCCTGATTGGATTGGTCTCCATGCGGTTGCGCAGAGCCGAGCGTTGAAGGACGGCAAGCTCAAGTGCTACTGGACCTCGACCACCAACAACATGCAAGCAGGCCCCAACATCAATGGCGAAATCTACCCAGGATGGCGTAACCCAGAGGCGTTCGTCGTCGTCTCGGACGCCTACCCCACCGTTTCGGCGCTCTCTGCCGACCTGATCCTACCTTCGGCGATGTGGATGGAAAAAGAGGGCGCGTACGGCAACGCCGAACGGCGCACGCAGTTCTGGCGGCAGCAAGTGAAAGCGCCTGGGGAAGCGAAGAGCGACCTCTGGCAGTATCTCAAGTTCGCTCAGTACTTCAAAGTAGAAGAGGTCTGGCCCGAAGAGCTGGTCAACAAGATGCCGCAATATCGTGGCAAGACCCTCTACGAGATCCTCTTCCGCAACGGGCAGGTCGACCGTTTCGGACTCGACGAAGTGAAACGGGTAAACGAACACGCGATTCCCGACTACATGAACGACGAATCGCAAGAGTTCGGATTCTATGTTCAGAAAGGGCTCTTTGAGGAGTATGCGTCGTTTGGTCGGGGGCACGCGCACGACCTCGCACCGTTCGACATGTACCACCGCGCCCGTGGGCTTCGCTGGCCCGTTGTCGACGGCAAAGAGACGCTCTGGCGATACCGCGAAGGGTATGACCCCTATGTCAAAGCGGGCGAAGAGATCCGCTTCTACGGTAAACCCGACGGCAAAGCGGTGATTTTTGCCCTTCCCTACGAACCGCCTGCCGAATCGCCCGACAACGAATACGACCTGTGGCTCTGCACCGGTCGGGTCTTGGAGCATTGGCACACGGGCTCGATGACGCGACGCGTCCCAGAGCTCCACAAAGCGGTGCCCGGAGCGGTGGTCTATATGCACCCAGACGATGCACGCGAACGGGGACTACAAGAAGGGATGCCCGCAAAAATCGAATCGCGACGCGGCTCGATCATCGCACAGGTCGAGACGCGCGGCCGCAACAAACCGCCGCGGGGTCTGGTCTTCATCCCCTTCTTCGACGAAGGGCGTCTGGTGAACAAACTCACGCTCGACGCCACCTGCCCGATCTCGAAAGAGACCGATTTCAAGAAGTGCGCCGTGCGGGTGGTGAAAGCGTAAGGAAGGCGTCGCATCATGGCCCAATCCTCCTCGACCTCCGTGCGCAACCCAGGACGGCGCCGCTTCCTCAAAGACAGCGCGAGCGTGGCAGGTGCCGCAGCGTTGATCGCCACCGGGGTGACATTGCACGCCACGCAAAGCGCGCATGCACGTGCCGTGGCGTTGCGTCCGCCCGGCGCACGCGCTGAGGAGGATTTTCTGGCCGCGTGCGTGCGTTGTGGGCTCTGCGTGCGGGATTGTCCGTTCGATACGCTGCGCTTGGCAAAACCAGGCGAAGGCGCGCCGATTGGCACACCGTACTTCATTGCGCGCGACGTACCTTGCGAAATGTGCGAAGACATTCCGTGCGTCAAAGCGTGCCCCACTGGTGCGCTCGACCATCGACTCACCGACATTCGTCAAGCGCGCATGGGGCTTGCAGTGCTGATCGACCAGGAAAACTGCCTCAACTACCTGGGGCTGCGATGTGACATCTGCTACCGCGTCTGCCCACTGATCGACAAAGCGATCACTTTGGAGCTTCAGCACAATCCTCGCTCGGATCGCCACGCCCTCTTCCTACCCACGGTCCATTCGGACGCGTGCACGGGCTGCGGCAAATGCGAAAAGGCTTGCCCGCTGCCGAAAGAAGCTGCGATAAAGGTTCTTCCTGTCGCACTGGCGAAGGGGTCGAAACCCGAGCATTACAAACTGGGTTGGGAAGAGAAGGCCAAAGCGGGCGGTTCGTTGATCGGTGAGCAAATCGAACTTCCGGTTCGCGGACTCGATTCGGAGTGGAAACCATGAGCCGCAGTGCACCGCTTGCCGATCATGCATCGGTCGTAATGGCGAACAGCAACCCAACAGCCCGCAAAGCGAAGGGATGGTGGGCGAGACACCGGTGGTTGGTCTTGCGGCGATTGACGCAAGGGTTGATTCTTGCCGCGTTCGTCGTTGGTCCCGTGGGCGGCGTCTGGCTCCTCAAAGGCAATTTGAGTGCAAGCCTAGTGCTGGAAACCGTCCCGATGACCGACTGGTTCGTCTTCCTTCAGACGGTCGCGGCAGGGTACTGGCCCGAGGCAACGGCGATCGTTGGCGTTGGTATTGTCGCAACACTCTATCTCACCGTGGGTGGGCGCGCATACTGTGCTTGGGTCTGCCCGATCAACCCGGTGACCGATGCTGCTGCGTGGTTGCGGCGACAGTTGGGGCTGAAGGGCGGTCATGCCCCGAAAGCCGCGCTGCGCTTTTGGTTACTGGGTGCGGTGCTGTTGGCGTCACTCGCAAGCGGCGTCATGGTCTGGGAATGGGTCAATCCCGTCTCTTGGACACACCGCGCACTCATCTTTGGCGTTGGGCTTGCCTGGTTGGCGCCGGTTGCAATCTTTTTCTACGACCTTTTGCTGGCGCCACGGGGTTGGTGCGGTCACGTCTGCCCGCAGGGGGCAGCCTATTCGCTCTTGGGCAAAGCCGCACTGGTCCGCGTCAGCGCAGCAAACCGGCGCGCATGCGACGACTGCATGGATTGCTTTACCGTTTGTCCCGAGCCGCAAGTGATTCGGCCTGCGCTCAAAGCGGAAGGCCAATCCCACCCGCTCATTCTCAGCGAACAGTGCACCACGTGTGGTCGCTGCATCGATGTATGCGACAAATCCGTCTTTCGCATGACCCATCGTTTTGATCGGAGAGAACCATGAAAAAATCGCTTCTGTATCTCACTGCACTCCTGCTCTCCTCTGCTGCTGTCGCACAAAGTGTGCAAACCCTTCGCGGTGGCAAAGTGGACGACCCGGATCTCCCCCCCGGCAATTACCAACCACCCAAGGACGGTGAACCCTTACCCCGTGATTTCGTCCAGCAGCCACCACTCATCCCACACAAGATCGACGGGTATGAAATCTCACTCAATTTCAACAAATGCCTCGATTGCCACGCCTGGGATCGCGCTACCCAGATGCATGCACCCCGAATCAGCATCACCCACTTCCGTGACCGCGAAGGGTCGGAGCTGACCAATATCGCGGCAAGCCGCTACTTCTGCAATCAGTGCCACGTCCCGCAAACCAATGCACGACCGCTCGTGGAAAACACCTTCACGCCGGTGCAAGGTCGGCGGCAATGAACCTAGGAGCTGACAATGGATGAGAACAACAAAACTGCTCGCCGTTTCGGCCCTTTCGGCCTCGGAGCGCTGGTTGCGGCCTTCGTCGTCGGTATCCTGTTCTGGGGCGGTTTCAACTGGGCGCTCGAGCTCACCAATACGGAAGCGTTCTGCATCTCCTGCCATGAGATGCGCGACAACGTCTATGAGGAGTATCGGCAAACGATCCACTTCCAGAACCGGACTGGCGTGCGCGCCACCTGCCCCGATTGCCACGTACCCAAAGAGTGGTTCCCGAAGATCAAACGCAAGATTCAGGCGTCGAACGAACTGTGGCATCACCTGTTGGGAACGATCGACACGCGCGAGAAATTTCTGGCGAAACGGCACGAACTGGCGCAACACGAATGGGCGCGCATGAAAGCGAACGACTCGCAGGAGTGCCGGAACTGCCACAATTACGACTACTTCGACTACAGCGTCCAAGGGCGGCGCGCCAATTTGATGCACATGCAAGCGCGTGAGGAAGGCAAAACCTGCATCGATTGCCACAAAGGCATTGCCCACCGATTGCCCAATATCGAACAAGGTGTCGGTGTCAAAACAGACGCGTTACCCGCAGACGTCCTGCATCAGTAGTAACCCGCCACACACAGAGCGTCGAAACACCCGTTGTGTAGTCGCGCAGCGGGTGTTCCGTGTCGCGCGCAGTGCGCAAGACCTCTTGGGTGACCAATGGGCACCGCTGGCAGAACTTTGGCGTCATCAGAGTCAGCGGCAAGGCGGCAAGAACGCCTCTTGGGGCGCAAAGGCGCGCAGTCCTTCCAAATCCAAAATCCACACTTTTCGCCCGCTGGTGCGTAACAGACCTTCGGCTGCAAGGTCGGAAAAGACCCTTGAGAGCGTCTCTGGCTTCAGGTTGAGGCGAGAGGCCAACACATATTTTTGCACCGGCAATTCGAGCAAGATGGGGCCATCGTTGGTCGCCACCCCTGCTTCCGGCAGTAATTGCAGGAGGTAACCGATCACGCGCTGGGTTGCCGAACAGACCGAATAGGTTTCGATATCGTGGATGAGGGATCGCAACCGCATCGCCATCCCGGCGAGCATCCGTTGGCAGAAATCGCGATTCGCGTCGAGCAACCGTTCGATCACATCGCGCGGGATGAAAAGCACTTCTGCCGGTGTCAGCGCGGCGGTGTTTACTGGGTAAGGCTGGCGCAGAAACATCACCGCTTCGCCGAAGGTACCGCCGGGCCCTACCGTTTCGATCACCTTTTCCACGCCATTCGGCCCGTCGATATAGAGTTTGATCCGCCCTTGCACGACCACGTAGAACCCCCGCGAAGCGTCGCCGCGGAAAAAGAGGACCTGATCCCGTTCCAGGGCTACGGGTTGTGCTGCCTCAGCCACCTGGGTCAGAGTCTTATCCTCGAGCAACGAGAAAAGCGGGACGTTTCGCAGGAGCGCGATCGTTTTCGGCATGGACACCGGTTCGATTGGGGTTAGCACCACATCCATTATAGCGCGGCCAGCCTGTGCGGCAAGGAAAAGTGGTACAGCGCTTTCCTGTTATCATCATCGGCTTTCCAGGTTCCGATACGAATGGGTTACACACATCATGGCACGCATCAAGATCGCCCTACCCGAACATCTGCCGTTCGTCACCGAACTCATGATCTACATCGAACACATCAACGAAGGGCAGCACCTCGACAATGCACGGCTCTTGGGGCTGGTCGCGGAAGCGCGCTGCAGGCTTTTGGCCGAGTTGGGCTTTTCCCAGGTAGACATTGGCGGCGCAGGGATCATCCTCGCGGACGTGGCGGCGCAGTACCGCAGCGAAGCCTTTCACGGCGAACGGCTGCTCTGCGCGATGGGCATCGCCGACCCCCATCGCTACGGTTTCGACCTGGTTTGGCAATTGACGGAATCAGCGAGCGGGCGCGAAGTGGCGCGGGGCAAACACGGCGTTGTCACCTTCGATTATGCGAAACGGGAAAAGGCGCCGGTACCCGACGCCTTTTGGCAACGATGGCAAGAACGTTTCGGAATGCTGCCTACGTCTTGAAGAGCGACGCGGTGTGGATGACTTGCTGCGTCGCACGCCCCACCTGGCCTGCGGCTGCAACGACGGTATGCGCTTTTTCTTCGACCGACTGACTCCCTTGGGCAATTTGTTGTGCGTTCTTTTCAATTTCGCGCAGCGCTTCGAGCTCCTCGTGCATCGCCCGCTGAATCTCCTGCGCAGCGGAGATCACCTTTTCGGCTTCCCGCTTGATCTCCTCGACCGAGTTCCCCGCTTCGTGGGCACTCTCCGCCCCTTTTTCAACGAGCGCCACCCCCCCCTCCTGCATGCTGGTTACCGAGACGCGCGTCTCTTCCTGAATGCGTTCGATCATCGTCCCGATTTCGAGCGTTGCTTTCGCGGTGCGCTCGGCCAGTTTCCGCACCTCGTCGGCGACTACCGCAAAACCGCGCCCCTGTTCGCCTGCGCGCGCCGCTTCGATCGCGGCGTTCAGTGCCAACAGATTGGTTTGATCGGCGATTTCGCGGATCGTCTGGATGATCTGGCCGATTTCACCTGCAATGCCTTCGAGCTTAGTGAGATTCGCTGCCGACGTTCGGACGGAAAGGGCGATACGCGCGATCTCGTCGGCGGCACGGTGAACGACTCGCGCGCCGGTGTCGACCGCCTGCTGCGCCGCAACGGCCGCTTTGGCCGTAACGGTAGCGTGTTCGGCAATTTTTTGAGCGGAAGCGGTGTTCTGCGAGACCGAAGCAGCAATCGCCTGGGTATTTTCGGCCTGTTGGTGCGCGCTGGCGGCAATCGCTTGCGCAGAGGACTCTGCCGCGTGCTGCGCTTCCTGCACCGCTTTGAGCTGTTGCTGGAGCGTAAAGACCAATTCGAAGAGGCGGTTGCGCATGATCTGAAGCGCGTCGAAGAGTTCGCCGAGCTCGTCCCGCCCCATGTCGTCGAACTCGACTTTGAGTTCGCCGTTTGCCACCGCACGGGCGATGCGCTGCGCTTCGGCAAAACCGTGCGAGAGGCGGCTGACCGTCCACCCACCGACCGTCAGCGTCACGACCACAACAAGGAGCGTGAATAGAAAAGAAAGCAGCGACGGTTGCCCGTATTCATACCACTCCAGACCCAACAACAACCCAAAACCGATCACCGGAAAGAGCATGAGGAGTACGACCCGCTGCTTGAGGGTAATGCGCCGCAAAAAGCGGGTGATGGCGCCTGCGCGGACTTTACCCCCTTCGAGTGCGATCTTTTCCCCGGCGCGCATCCGCGCGTAGAGTTCATCCGCGGCTTGAACCTCTTCGCGCGTGGGCTTCATCCGCACGCTCATATAACCGCCCCCCGGCTTCGGGGTTGCGGTAGCCTTGACCCAGTAATGGTCGCCATCTTTGCGCCGGTTTTTCACCATGCCCTGCCAAGGACGTCCCGCTTTGAGCGTGGCCCAGAGGTCACGAAATGCTTCTGGCGGCATATCGGGGTGCCGAATGATGTTGTGGGGTTGTCCCATCAACTCTTCGGGCGCAAAGCCGGCATACTCCAGAAAATCTTCGTTGAAATAGGTGATGCGACCCTTTTCGTCGGTGTGGCTGATGATCGCGCAGTCGTCGCGCACCGGGTATTCACGCTGGGTTACAGGCTGGTTGATGCGCATCGTCTTCCCCTTTGGGTTGGAGGCCCAAATTTCGCAATTCTAATAGAGTTATCAGCACACGGTTGGAAAAGTTGAGGGGTTTTTTGATGTTTTTTCATAGCCACTTTCGTCCCCCCGCCAGGAATCGAACCTGGATCTAGCGCTTAGGAGGCGCTCGTTCTGTCCATTGAACTACGGGGAGCCAGTGCGCGGTGGCGATTCTACCACCGGCAGGCGAGGCAGCGGCAAACCGAGGTAGTAGCCCTGCGCATAGGTGATCCCCATCTTCTGCAACATGGCAAACATTTCGTCATTTTCGACGAATTCCGCTACCGTCTGCATGCCGAGATCCGCACAGAGATTGGAGAGGTTACGCACCAGCGCCTCGTAGATGCGCGACGTTTGCATGCCCCGCACGAACGCGCCGTCGATCTTGACGAAATCGAGCTCCAGTTCCCGCAGATAGTGCAGGCTGTTGTAGCCGCTGCCAAAGTCGTCGAGCGCAAACCGGAACCCTCTTTTGCGCAATTGCCGGATGAACTGGCGCATCTTCTCGAGATCGTCGACAGCGTGCCGCTCCAAGAGCTCGAAGACGATGCGGCCGGGATCCAGCCCCCACTGGTGGCAAAGGCGTGCCGCAAAACCGAGCACGTTGCGGTTTTGGATCTCCTGTACCGATAGGTTGAGAAAAAGGGTGGGTTTTTCCCCTGGAAAGTTACGCAACGCCGCGAGCGCTGCTGCAATGATCTGGCGGTCGAGTTCGCGTCCCAAACCATATTTTTCGATTACCGTGATGAACCGTCCTGCTGGGATCGGGTCGCCTACCGACGGGATGAGGCGGGCGAGCACCTCGAACGCAACCACCTGACCGCTTGCCATATCGACGATCGGTTGAAAAAACGGAACAATGCGTCGCTCGGCGAGCGCTTCGCGAAGCGCTTCCACCTTGCTGCGCTGCTCGGCAAGGGAGTCACGCGTCAAAGCGCCGCCCGTCCGGCGCGTTTTGAGGTCGTCATAAGCGCAGATTTCGTCTTTTCCTCGCCGTTTTGCCTCATAGGCAGCCAGATCGGCGTGCGCTAGGAGTTCATGGACCGACTTTCCGTCTTGCGGGTAGCTCACAATGCCCAGTGAACAGGTCACATGAAATGAGGTCCCTTGATAGAAATAACGATGGGCGCGCAACCGATCACAGAGTTTGCGCGCGAGCGCCTTAGCACCCTCCAGCGGCGTTTCGGGAAGCAACAAGATGAACTCATCGCCGCCAATCCGGCAAGCGAGGTCGCCTTGCCGAACTTGCGCCTGGAGCACGTTCGCAAGCTCTGTGAGCGCCAGGTCACCTGCGGGGTGACCGTAGGTGTCGTTGATCTCCTTGAAATCGTCGAGATCGATCATGATGAGGCTAAACGCATGCTGGTGCCGTTCGCTGCGACCGATCTCGTACTCGAGCATGTGGAGAAAATGGCGGCAGTTGTAGAGGTGGGTGAGCGGATCGTGCATCGAAAAATACTCAAGCTCGCGCAGCGTGTCTGAAAGCGCCCGGCTAGACCCGACGACGATCACCAGGATTGCCAAGAGCGAGCGGATCACGGTTTGCTCTTGCGCGCTGAGCGGTTGCGCGGTGCCAAAGCCAACACCAAGAATACCGGCCAGTCCTGAGCGATGATCGGGCACCTTCTCGGTGAGCAATTGATAGCATTGCGCTGTCGCGATCCCAAACCACGGCGTCCAATCCAGGTAATGGACCGCCAGGTCGACAGCGGCATCAAACGGTTGGTTCAAACGCGCAAGGAGTTCGCGCACGAGTTGTGGTTCCAGATCGGATCGCTGTGCCGCTGTGGGTCGCCCTGGGTAGAAGAGGTGCGCGGTCAACCCATGCTTTTCCGCAAACGCGACGAAAAAGAGGTCGAACGGAAAAATCGCGTGAAACTCCTTGAGCACCTCTTCGATGAAGGGCAGCCAGTTGATCACCCGTTCGTAGGAGAGGACAACCCGCTCGAGCACCATCCGGTGGCGATCGAGAAGATCCTTTTCTACCAACGTCTGCGCCAGCACTTTGCTGCTTTCGTTGAACGCCGCAAGAAGGGCGCGCAACGCATCGCGCTGCCGGACGACATCGGCCTGATAGTGTTGCTCGACGAGCGCAAGAGTCGTTCTCAGCGTTTGGCACCGTCTGGCCAATTGCCGAACGGTAAGGTCCGCATCGGCTCTCCCAGCCAATTCCGCAAGCGAATTGGCCAGTTCCCCGTGAACGCGGTGAAGCGTCTTGGCGATTGCCGAGAAGGCCTGGCTAGCCCGAACCTGCTCTTCCAGGAGCGCGCTCGCGGCGCAAAGCACGTCACGGCGCAAAACGACCAGATTACTGGGGACGAAACGGTTCACGGAAGGAATCTCCCGCCTGGCTGTAGGCAATCGACGCCGCAAGGCAGTTCGTCGATCCAGGCAAGGAAATCAGTGATCGCACGACCACGGTAGATCGCTCCGTGCTGCGGGGCGATCATCGAGAGCGGTCGATCCCCCAGGGTCGCGCGCCATACGGCAACCGCACGGTGACTCACCATGTAGCGACGGTGAAATCCGGCAATTTGGCAAACGTGGGCGGGGAAGTCATCGACAAATGGGCTGAGTGCCGCACTGCTCATCTCCGCTGCACCGAGGTCGCCTGAAAAGAGGATCTGGCTGGTGGGGTCATAGACGTGGAAATTGCCTTCGGAATGGAGGAAATGAGCCGGCAGGAGCTCCAGTTCCGTACCGTCGTTCCAGGTGAAGCGTGCCCCTTCGTCGGGAATCGCGATAAGGCGCTCGACCGCCTTGGGTGGGAGACCATAATGGGGAATGAAGCGGGTCCACAAACGCGAAATCCACACCTGAGCTTGTGTGATCTCGAGCCAGGAAGCTAACCCGCCGACGATGTCCGGGTCCTGGTGCGAAAGGATGATCGCCTTGATCTGCTCCGGCGTGCAGTAGTCGAGCATCGCTTCGAGCACGTCGGGCATCACGCCGAAACCGCCGGGGTCGAGCAATACCCCCTCCTCCCGGTGCAAAATGAGATACTGATTCGAGTGAATGCCTTCCTCTTCATTCCCTTCGGTTTCGTGCAAAAGCACGCACAGGTGGTTCGAATCGCGGTATAGTTCTAGATTGCGCATACGCCACCCCATGGCATGTGTGGTATTTTTCACATTACCATAGTTATTCACGGGCTTCTTTGACCTGGATCAAGAAACCGGCGAGTTTTTGTATGCAGACCTATCTGGCGCTTCTCGACCACATCCTCACCCACGGCGTGGAAAAACGCGACCGCACCGGCGTCGGCACGCTGTCGGTCTTCGGCTATCAGATGCGGTTTCCACTCAACGGCGGGGAGACCTTTCCGCTGCTCACCACGAAAAAGCTCCATGTGCGCTCGATCATTCATGAGCTGCTCTGGTTTTTGCGCGGCGACACCAACATTCGCTACCTTTATGAAAACAAGGTGACGATCTGGGACGAATGGGCCGACGCAAATGGTGACTTGGGGCCGATCTACGGCAAACAGTGGCGGCGCTGGGAGGCACCAGACGGGCGGGTGATCGACCAGATCGCGCAGGTGGTGGAATCGCTCAAGAACAATCCAGAATCGCGACGCCACCTGGTCGTGGCGTGGAACCCCGCCGATGTCGACAAGATGGCGCTTCCGCCCTGTCACGCACTCTTTCAGTTTTACGTCGCGCATGGGCGCCTTTCGTGCCAACTCTATCAGCGTAGCGCCGACGTCTTTTTGGGGGTTCCGTTCAATATCGCCTCGTACGCGCTTCTGACGATGATGGTGGCACAGGTTTGCGGCTACACCGCGCACGAGTTCATCTGGACGGGCGGCGATTGCCACTTGTACCGCAACCACATCGAACAGGCGCGCCTGCAGCTCACCCGCACGCCACGCCCCTTGCCCAGGATGCGACTCGACCCGACGATCACGCGGCTCGAGGATTTTCGCTACGAGCACTTCACCCTGGAGGGGTACGACCCCCATCCCCATATTCCGGCGCCGGTGGCGGTATGAGCGAGATCGTGATCATCGCCGCGGTGGGTCGAAATGGGGAACTGGGGTACCGCAATGCGCTTCCGTGGCATCTGCCGGACGACCTCAAACGCTTCAAGCAGCTCACGCTGGGGGCGCCGGTGGTGATGGGGCGCAACACGTGGCTTTCGCTGGGGCGGCCGCTACCCGGGCGCGTCAATGTGGTGGTGAGTCGAACGCTCGCGCGATCGCAAAGAGAAGAGGCGCGCACCGATAAGGAGCCGGAGGCGACGCTTCCCGCTGGGGTGCGATGCTTTCTGACGCTTGAGGAGGCGTTGGCGGCGCTGGCGAATGAGCCGACGGTGTTCGTGATCGGCGGTGCGCAGCTCTACGCCGCGGCGCTGCCCTTTGCGGACCGCTTGGAGCTCACCGAGGTCGACGCCGAAGTCTCTGCCGACGCGTTCTTTCCGCCTTGGCCCAAAACGGAATTCGTCGAAGTTGCACGCACGCGACACCCGGCGGACGCGAACCACCCCTATCCGTTTGCGTTCGTCACCTACCGCCGCGTTCAATCGCGCACGCAATCGACGTAGTATTCCCCATCCTCGCCTTTGACGAGGCCGTGCACGTCGGTCTCGAACCCGGGAAACGAGCGGTTGAACGCGCGGGCAAACTGCAGGTAGTGGACGATCGTTGCGTTGAAGCGCTCGCCCGGAATCAGAAGCGGGATTCCCGGTGGGTACGGGGTGACGAGCATCGCGGTGATCCGCCCTTCGAGCGCGTCGATGGGGACGCGGTCGATTTCGCGATGCGCCAGTTTGGCCCAGGCGTCCGCAGGGCGCAGCGCCGGTTCCATCTCCGAAAGGTACATCTGCGTGGTAAGGCGCGCCACGTCGTGTGCTTTGTAAAACGCGTGAATGCGCTGACACAGGTCGCGTAGCCCCCATTTTTCGTATCTCGGGTGCTTCGCGATGAACTCCGGCATCACCCGCCACAGAGGTTGGTTGCGGTCGAAATCGTCTTTGAACTGCTGTAATTCGGTCACCATCGTGTTCCACCGCCCTTTGGTGATGCCGATGGTGAACATGATGAAGAACGAGTAAAGCCCCGTTTTTTCGACGACGATGCCGTGTTCCGCAAGGTAGCGGGTCACGACCCCGGCCGGGATACCCCAGTCGTGGAAATCGCCATCGACGTCGAGCCCTGGGGTGATGATCGTCGCTTTGATCGGGTCCAACATGTTGAACCCTTCGCTGATCTCGCCGAAACCGTGCCACCGTTCGTTCGGGCGCAGCATCCAGTCTTCGGGCGTGCCGATCCCCTCTTCCGCGAGCCGCTCCGGCCCCCAGACGCGGAACCACCAATCGGGGTAGTCGCGCGCCACTTCGCGCATCGCACGGCGGAATTCGGCGGCTTCCATCAAGGATTCTTCGACGAGCGCGGTACCCCCAGGCGGTTCCATCATCGCCGCGGCAACGTCGCAACTGGCGATGATCGCGTATTGCGGCGAGGTCGAGGTATGCATCAAGTACGCTTCGTTGAAGAGGTCACGGTCAAACCCACCCTGTTTCGCCTCTTGAACCAGGATTTGCGACGCCTGCGACAGCCCCGCAAGCAGTTTGTGGGTCGATTGGGTGGAGAAGATAAGCGAAGTTTCGCAGCGCGGGCGGTCTGCGCCAATTGCATGGTAGTCGCCGTAAAAGTCGTGAAAAGCGGCGTGCGGCAGCCACGCTTCGTCGAAATGCAGCGTCGGAATGTAGCCGTCGAGCTCTGCTTTGATCCGTTCGACGTTGTAGAGGATGCCGTCGTAGGTCGATTGCGTCAGCGTGAGGATGCGGGGTTGTCGGTCGTTTGCCAGTTGGGCGAACGGGTGTGCGTCGATCTTCGCCTGGATCGCTTCTGGCGCGAATTCGCGTTCCGGGATCGGGCCGATGATCCCGTAGTGGTTGCGCGTCGGGGTGAGAAAGACCGGAATCGCGCCGGTCATGATGATCGCGTGCAGCACCGATTTGTGGCAGTTGCGATCGACCACGACGATATCGTTCGGCGCAACGGTGTAGTGCCAGACCATCTTGTTCGAGGTGCTGGTTCCGTTGGTGACGAAAAACAGATGGTCACAGTGGAAAATGCGCGCGGCGTTGCGTTCGCTCGCCGCAACGGGCCCGGTGTGATCGAGCAACTGCCCCAGCTCTTCTACGGCGTTGCAGACGTCGGCGCGCAGGAGATTTTCGCCGAAGAACTGGTGGAACATCTGACCGACGGGGCTTTTGAGGAATGCCACCCCACCCGAATGCCCCGGGCAGTGCCATGAGTAGGATCCATCGGCAGCGTAATGGGTAAGCGCCCGAAAGAAGGGGGGAGCGAGGCTGTCGAGGTAGTTGCGCGCCTCGCGCACCACGTATCGCGCGATGAATTCCGGGGTATCCTCGAACATATGGATGAAGCCGTGGAGTTCGCGCAACACGTCGTTGGGGATGTGGCGGCTGGTGCGTGTCTCCCCGTAGAGGAAGATCGGAATGTCGGCGTTACGAAAACGGATCTCGGCGACGAAATTGCGAATCTGTTCGATCACCTCAGCCGCCTGCAGCGGGTCTTGCAGCTGCTCGTCGTCGATCGAGACGATGAACGCCGACGCCCGGCTCTGTTGCTGGGCAAACGAGGTGAGGTCGCCGTAACTCGTCACCCCCAGCACCTCCATTCCTTCGGCTTCGATCGCCTGCGCGAGCGCTCGAATCCCCAAGCCGGAGGCGTTTTCCGAACGGAAATCCTCGTCGATGATGACGATAGGAAAATGAAAACGCATCGCGTCGCCCTTTGTCGTTGTCGCTTCACATGCGCGGCAGGGTCACGCCGCGTTGCCCCAGATACTTACCGCCCCGGTCGCGGTAGCTCGTTTCACACACCTCGTCCGATTCGAAGAAGAGCATCTGCGCCACGCCTTCGTTTGCGTAAATCTTCGCCGGCAGCGGCGTGGTGTTGGAGAATTCGAGCGTCACATGCCCTTCCCACTCCGGTTCAAGCGGTGTGACGTTGACGATGATGCCGCAGCGCGCGTAGGTGCTCTTCCCAAGGCAAACCGTGAGTACGTTGCGCGGAATGCGAAAGTATTCGACGGTGCGCGCCAACGCAAACGAGTTGGGCGGGATGATGCAGACGTCACCGACGAAGTCGACGAAGCTGCGTTCATCGAAATTCTTGGGGTCGACGATCGTCGAATTGATGTTGGTGAAGATTTTGAATTCGTTGGCGCAGCGCACGTCGTAGCCGTAGCTCGAGGTGCCGAACGAGACGACGCGTGCGCCGTCGACTTGCCGCACGAGTTCGGGTTCGAACGGTTCGATCATCCCATACGCTTCTGCCATGCGGCGTATCCAGCGGTCCGATTTGATGCTCATCGTTGCGTTCAGTCGTTCCTGACCACGATCGTGGGCATTTTGTGGGTGAAATCTTTGCCACGGTCGGCGATCGCGATCGCCACCTGCCGGGCGATTTCCCGATATTTTTCGGCGATCGGGCCATCGGGTTCGGCGACCACGGTGGGCTTGCCGCCGTCGGTCTCTTCCCGGATGCGACGATCCAAGGGCAACGCCCCCAAAAAGGGCACGCCGTAGTCGGCGCACAACTTCTTGCCCCCCCCTTCGCCGAAGATCGGTTCGACGTGACCGCAGTGCGAGCAGATATGCAGGCTCATGTTTTCGATCACCCCCAAAACGGGGACTTGGACTTTTTCGAACATCTTGAGCCCTTTGCGCGCGTCCAACAGCGCGATCTCCTGCGGGGTCGTGACGATCACCGCGCCGGTGAGCGGCGCTTTCTGCGCGAGCGAGAGATGGATATCCCCCGTTCCCGGTGGCATATCGACGATGAGGTAGTCCAAGTCGTGCCACGCGGTTTCGGTGAGGAGTTGCACCAGCGCCTGCGAAGCCATCGGGCCGCGCCAAATCATCGGCGTTTCGACGTCCACCATGAAGCCGATCGACATCGCTTCGATCCCATACGCGGTGAGCGGCTGCATCTTCTTCCCGTCTTCCGAGACCGGATTGTGATGGCCAAGCCCGAGCATTTGCGGAATCGAGGGGCCATAGATGTCGGCATCCAAAATCCCGACCTTCGCCCCTTCTGCCGCCAACGCGAGCGCGAGATTGACCGCGGTGGTGCTCTTCCCCACACCGCCTTTACCCGACGCGACCGCGACGATGTTCGCGACACCGAGCAGCGGCCGTAACCCGGGCGGCACCTTGTGGATGCCGATTTGGCTGGTCACTTCGACAAAAAGCGCCGAAGGGTGCAACGCGTCACGAAGCGCGGTTTCGATCTGCTGCTGGATCGCTACCCATTGACTCTTTGCGGGGTAATCGAGCGCGATCTGGACCGAAACGGCGTCGCCGTCGACCGCGATTTGCCGAACAGCACCGGTGGTCACGTAATCTTTTCCGCGATTGGGGTCGATGGTCTGCGCAAGCACCGATCGAACAGCCTCTTGGGTTATCGCCATGTCGCGCGGCTCCTTGTCGAATGCGAACGATGCGTGCGATCATACCACCGTGTGGCAGGAACGATCACCCCTCGAAAAGGAGCGCAGTGAAACGAATCGTCGTGATCGGGGCGGGCGCAGCGGGACTGACCGCTGGTTGGCGGTTGGCGCGTTGGGGGTATTCCGTGATCGTACTGGAAAAGCGTGCGCAACTGGGCGGGGCGCTCGCCGAACTGACAGAAAATGCGCTTCGTTTCCCAGCCGCCGCTCCGACGTTGAAACAACTCATGCGTACGGGTGTGCTTTCCCTGCAACCGCTCCGTTCGCTTCCGTTCACCTGGGGGGATGACGCCGGAACGCAGCAGTGGTCAATCCCCGCAACCGGTTGGCCCAAAATCGAGGGAACGCCCGTTCCCCACCCCCTCTTTTGGCTTTGGCGGTTGCGGGCGTGGGGGCGTCGCCATCCGGATACGCCGCTCGATGCCTGGTTCCGTATCGCCACTCCGCCCGCGCCGCTCAGCGCTGCGCTCACACAATTGGCTGCCCAATGGTGTGGAGAGTCAGTCACAACCCTGACCTGGCCACGTCTCGCGCCGCTGCTTCGCGCCATCATGCGTTTTTCGGCGCCGCAAAGACATGCGTGGCAGGTAGCGGAAGCTGCCAGCGAATGGTTTGCGGTGGCGCTCGCGCGGCGGATCGGTCGGTTCGGACAGGTGGTACAGATCGCGTCCCCAGTAATGACGCTCACCCCACACGGCGATTCGGGGTGGCGGGTGACCACGGTCGGGCAACTGCACTTCACCGCAGCAGCGGTAGTCGTGGCAACCGAACCGCAGGACGCAGCGCCGCTTTTGCCCGCTGAATTGGGCCGAACAGCGGCGCGGCTGCACCAGTGGCCGCAGGTTCTGCGCTGGGGTAGCGCACGGGCGCTTCCGCAGATGGTTGCCAAACCGGTTCGCATCGCCAGCCATTTGTGGCTTGCCGGCGACTGGTTGCCCCCCATCGGCGCGCTTCCCGGGCTGGAAAGCGCGGTGGCTAGTGGCTGGACCACCGCGCGCGCGGTACGCGCCGCGCTCTCATCCCAGTGAAGGATGGTCGTTCGCGACGAGTCTGCCCCGCTGTAAGGTCAATACCCGCTGACAGCGCGCGGCCAATGCCGGATCGTGGGTGACCAGAACGAGCGTCGCCCCGCTCTCTTGCTG
The DNA here is from genome assembly GCF_054656675.1 of Hydrogenophilus hirschii. Taxonomy (NCBI): domain Bacteria; kingdom Pseudomonadati; phylum Pseudomonadota; class Hydrogenophilia; order Hydrogenophilales; family Hydrogenophilaceae; genus Hydrogenophilus; species Hydrogenophilus hirschii. Next base: position 727,158 of record NZ_BAAHXQ010000001.1, on the reverse strand, counting down.
CAGAGAAAAGAGAAGTTCGATCACGGTTTCGCCCGTAGCGGCGTCGAGGTTTCCCGTGGGTTCGTCGGCAAAGAGATAGCGCGGGTTGCACGCAAAAGCGCGCGCCAACGCGACGCGTTGCTGTTCGCCACCGGAGAGCGTCTCCGGGCGATGACTGAGCCGTTCGGCCAAACCGACACGAGCGAGCCACGCTTTGGCTTGCTTTTCCGCATCCCCGTCGCCCTTGAGCCAGAGTGGTAGCGCTACGTTCTCCCACGCGGTGAGGTGGGAGAGGAGCTGGAAATCCTGAAAGACGAACCCAACCGCTTGCTGCCGCCAACGGGCGCGCGCCTCTTCGTCCCACGTGGCGATATCGGCGCGATCGACGACGATCTTTCCGCTCGTAGGCAGGTCGAGCCCGGCGAGCAGTCCAAGGAGCGTCGTTTTACCAGACCCGGAAGCGCCCACGATCGCGACCGCCTCGCCGTCGTTGATGGTAAAGTCGACCGCATCGAGCAAGGTCAAGGTGGCCCCGCTTGGCAGGGTAACCGTTTTCGTGAGATGGATGGCTTCGATCATATGTCGCGTTGCTCTCTTAATCGTCGTCGTCTCTTGAGTGCGATGATAACGGTTGGGTTCCTCAACCGGTTATCGAACAGTCTGGCGCTGGCCAACCCCGACCCGGGGAACCCGGAGCGCCCTACCGCGCTGCGCGCCCAGTCGGCAACGCTCCTCGTCTTCGGCGACAGCCTTTCGGCAGGCTATGGTCTGCGCGCCGGTAACGGTTGGGTCGATCTCCTTGCCGAACGATTGCGCGCCTGCGCGCCGCAGTGGCGCGTGGTCAACGCCAGCGTTTCGGGAGAGACGACCCACGGCGGTCGGGTGCGGCTACCGAAACTGCTCGCCCGCGAACGGCCCCGGTTGGTGATCCTTGAACTTGGCGCAAACGACGGATTGCGCGGTCTGTCACTCACGGCGATGCGGGAAAACCTGGCTGCGATGATCGACGCAGCGCACGGTGCTGGCGCGCAAGTGGTACTCGTTGGCATGCAGATCCCGCCAAACCTTGGCCCCGACTACAGCGAAGCGTTCGCCGCGACCTTTGCGGAATTGGCAGCGGAAAAACGGGTCGCCGGTTTCGTTCCGTTCCTTTTGGCGCCCATTGCGCTCAACCGTGACGCGTTCCAAGCCGATGGGCTCCATCCCACCGCGGAAGCGCAGCCGCTCCTTCTCGAAACGGTCTGGCCTGCTCTCGCGCCGCTCATCCCCTGTCAGGAACTTTCGCGCCGAACCGGGTCGCGGTGACGGATGGGCGTCTGTTGTCACAGCAGCCCCTCGCGCCGCAGGGTCGATTTGAGTTGCGCGAAGAAAACGGGGGCGCTCACCACCCCAGCCACCCCAAATGCCGCCTCCAGCACCACCATCATCGTCAAAATCTCCCACGCGTGGGAGCGGATGCGGTTGCCGATGATGTGGGCGTTCAAAAAGTACTCCAGTTTGTGGATGAAAACGAGCCAACCCAGGGCCAGTACCGCGTCGATCACCGAGACGCTCAACGCCACCAACGTGGTGATGGTGTTCGAGATGAGATTACCCACCACAGGAAGCAGCCCCGCCACAAAAGTGACGACCAGCAGGACTGGGGTGAGCGGCAACGTTCGCCCTAGAAGTGGCAAAATCCCCACCAAAAAAACGGCGGTGAGCGCGGTGTTCACCAGAGAGATCTTCACCTGGGCAAAAACGACCTGGGTAAAACTGGCGACGAGCTCGCGCGTGTAGTCGAAAATGGCCTGCGCCAAAGGGGGAAGCGGTTTGGGATTGGGCGCATCGCTGCTCGCCCAGGCAACCTGAACGGCCGCCAGCCCACCGATGACGAGCCCCAGGATCACGTACCCTATCCCCCGTGCGGTGTGCAGCCCCCAACTCTGCACCGCCGCTGCGTTCGCTTTGAGCCATACGATCACCTCGCGGCGCACGGTATCAACCGAATCGGGCAGATAGCTCGCCCAGGCGGGCAGCAGACCCCGTAACTGTTCGAGCGTGGTCGCCAACTGTTTGAAGAGCTTTGGGATCGCTTGCGGCGCCCACAAGACGAACTCGACCAATCCGACGATCAAAAGGAGCGTCACCACGGCCACCACCGCGGCAGAATAGAGACGCGCATGGCGGGCAAAAGCGGGCGAGCGAGCAAAACGCTGGGTCATCGCCTGAGAGGCACCAAAGGTGAGCACACCCGCAAAAAAGGCGGGCGTGAGTTTGAGGGAGAGGACAGTTCCCCAGAGCAGAACGATCGGGGTTGCTAACAGCAGCGCGCGACGCCCCCAACCGGTTACCGCCCAATGCGCCGATCCGTTCACGGCAATACCTCAACTTTTGGCGTTCCGGCGACTACCGAACCGATCACCACCCCACCTCCGCCTTGCGTCTCCGAGATCGCGCGCCACACCCGCTCCACCGCAGAAGGGGCGCACGCAATCAAAAGACCACCGCTCGTTTGCGGATCGGTGACGACCGCTTGCCACCAGGCGCGCTTTGCTTCCGGCAGCGCAGAGAGGTCGATCGCGTTGCCGTAGCTTTGCCAGTTGCGCGTTGCAGCGCCCGTGCTGATCCCTTCGAGAAGGTAACGGAGCGCTGCGGGCAACACCGGCAGCGCCGCTGCGTGGAAACGCACCACCACACCGCTTGCACGCGCCATCTCCCATCCGTGTCCCGCCAGGCCGAAACCGGTGACGTCGGTGAGCGCATGCACCTCCGGGTCGGCGGCCAAACGGGCTCCCACCTGGTTGAGACAGGTGGTCCACCGCCGCATTTCCGCATATTCGTCTGGAGTCAGCAATCCCTTCTTGAGCGCCGCGGAGAGGATGCCAATCCCAAGCGGTTTGGTCAGGATCAACTGGTCGCCCGGCCGCGCCCCGGCGTTGGTCTTGATCTCCCGGGGGTGTGCCAGCCCCAGCGCGACCAGGCCGTAAAACGGCTCGACGCAGTCGATCGAATGGCCCCCGGCAAGCGCCACCCCTGCTTCGCGGCACACCGAAGCGCCGCCCGCGAAAATCTGCGCGATCACCGCCTCGGGCAGTTTTCCGACGGGCATCCCGACGACCGCAAGCGCCAGGATCGGGCGTCCCCCCATCGCATAGACGTCGGAAAGCGCATTGGTCGCAGCGATCGCGCCGAAGTCGAACGGATCATCGACGACGGGAAGGAAAAAGTCGGTGGTGGCGATGAGCGCCTGCGTCTCGTTCAATCGCCATACCGCAGCGTCGTCGGTTTTGTCATAACCCACCAAGAGCTCAGGGGGAACGCACCCCGTTGGAATCTCCCGCAAGAGCCGTTCGAGTACGCCGGGCGCAATCTTGCACCCGCAGCCGCCACCGTGCGCGAGCGCTGTCAACCGTACCGCTGCTGTCATTCCCAGCTCGCTCCTTGAAAACACCCGTTCGAATTGCGCGATAATAGCACCCGAGTCCACTCCATGGTTCGCCAATGCCCCGCGAAACTGCCCCCCTCGTTTCGGTAGCGGAGATCGACGCGTTCGATACGGTGATCGACGCCCGTAGTCCCGCCGAATACGCCGAAGACCACATTCCCGGCGCGATCAGTTGCCCGGTGCTGGACGACCGGGAACGGGCGATCGTCGGTACGATCTACAAACAGCAGTCCCCGTTCGAAGCGCGGCGAATCGGGGGGGCGTGGGTGGCGAAAAATATCGCGCACCACATCGAAAACCAGTTTCAGGGCAAACCGCGTTCGTGGCGCCCGTTGGTTTATTGTTGGCGCGGCGGGCAGCGAAGCGGCGCGTTCGTCACCTGGCTGCGGTTGATTGGTTGGGACGCCGCGCAGCTCGAAGGCGGGTACAAGGCGTTTCGCCGTCATGTCCTAGCGCAACTCGATACGTTGCCGACTCGGTTGCGGCTTTTCGTGCTCGCAGGTCCTACGGGTTGTGGCAAGACGAAGCTGCTGCACACTCTGGCACAACTGGGCGCACAGGTGTTGGACTTGGAAGCGTTGGCGCGCCATCGCGGTTCGCTGTTGGGGCGAGCGCCGGACGGCGCGCCACAACCGACCCAGAAAGCGTTCGAGACGGCGCTCTGGTCCGCACTGCGCCGCTTCGATCCCACCCAACCGGTTTTCGTGGAAGCGGAGAATCGCCGCATCGGCACCTGCCACCTGCCTGAGACGCTGTGGCAGCAGATGCGCGCAGCGCCGCGCGTCACGTTGGAAGCCCCCATCGACGCGCGCCTAGCGCTGGTTCTGGCCGAGTATGGATTCTGGCGCCACGACCGCAAAGCGCTCAAAGCGCAGCTTTTGCGCCTCAAAGGGGTGGTCCCGAACGCCGTGCTCGCGCACTGGCAGCAATGGATCGATCGGGGCGATTTCGCCGCGCTCTACCGTGACCTGATGGTGCGCCACTACGACCCCCGTTACCGCAAAGGGCTTGCCACCTGGTCGGGCCCGATCGTGGCGCACTTTTCCTTTTCCACGCTCTCTGAGGCGACGTTCGCCGATTTGGCCGCGCAGCTCATCGCCATCGCCGCCTCTTTCCGACCAGTGGCGACTGTTACCAGAGAAACGTCACGCGCCTAAGGGGAGCTTGCGGCGTCACCTCGACCCAGCGATCCTGAGGGGGATATTCGACGACTGGGAGCGCAGAGGCGACCAACCGATAACGCCCTGTTGGCAACTGCGCACACCAAAGCGGCCCCAACCCGCCGCCTTGCCAAACCACCGCGCCGGAGTCGTTTTCGAGGGTCAAGGTCGCTTCAGCAAGGTAAGGGCGCTCCTTTTGCGCCCACTCGACGCAGACCGTAAAACGGTCTCTGAGCCGTTGTAACGCCACCCGCTCCTCCAAGCCGATCCCACCGGCACACCAAAAGAACGGGGTTTGCCCGCAACGAAGGGTCGCGATCGCCGCCTCGACTTCGGCTTCGGTAACCGTTTGCCGCCCCTCCCATTCCGCCGCAGCTTCGGCAGACAGGGTCGCGGAACCCTCAGCAAGCGGCGCAGCGCCGCGCGTCGAGGGCTCAAGACCCGATGCGGTGACACCCCCTGAGAACAGGGTCAAAACGAGCGCGCCCACCCAAAGGTCGCGCCAAGCACTGCCTCTGCTCGAACCGACCGATCCACACCCCACATTACGGCTCCTTTCCCTCATGGTTCCTCCCTTACTCGGGTTCTACAACGATCACACGCCGGCAAGACAGATCGCCTTCACCTCTAGGTATTCGTCGACCCCGTACTTCGACCCTTCGCGGCCAAACCCCGACTGTTTGACGCCGCCAAAGGGGAAAACCTCGCTCGAGATGATCCCGGTGTTGATCCCGATCATCCCGTAGTCGAGCTGCTCGGCTACCCGCCAGACGCGCCCCACGTCGCGCGCGTAGAAGTAGGCCGCAAGGCCATATTCGGTCGCGTTCGCAAGCGCGACGGCTTCGTCGTCGGTACGAAAACGGTAGATGGGCGCGACGGGGCCAAAGATCTCTTCACTGGCGATCGCCATCTCCGCGGTGACGTTCGTGAGCACCGTGGGGGCGTAGAACTGGTTGCCCAATTCCGTGAGCAGATGCCCGCCGCAACGTACTTGCGCCCCGCGAGACACCGCCTCTTCGACCAAGCGCGTCACTTTGGCGACTGCAGCTGCATCGATGAGCGGCCCCACTGCGACGCCCGCTTCCCACCCGGGACCGACGCGCAACTTGGCCACCTCCGCCGCGAACCGTTCCGCAAAAGCGTCGTAGATCCCCTCTTGGACGATCAACCGGTTGGCACAGACGCACGTTTGCCCGGCGTTCCGGTATTTCGACGCCAGCGCCCCGGCCACTGCCGCGTCCAGGTCAGCATCGTCGAACACGATGAACGGGGCGTTGCCACCCAGTTCAAACGAGAGGCGCTTCAACGTCGGTGCGCATTGCGCCATCAAGAGGCGACCGACTTCGGTCGAGCCGGTAAAGGAGAGTTTGCGCACGATCGGGCTCGCGGTGAGCGTCTCGCCGATCTCCTCCGGCCGACTGCCTGTGATCACATTGAACACCCCGGCGGGGAAACCGGCATCTTCGGCCAGCGCCGCCAAAGCCAGAGCCGTGAGCGGGGTTTGCTCCGCCGGCTTCACCACCACCGTGCACCCCACCGCAAGCGCCGGAGCCACCTTACGGGTGATCATCGCAGCGGGAAAATTCCACGGCGTGATCGCTGCGCACACCCCAACGGGCTGTTTCCACGCCATGAGGCGGCGATCCGCCTGCGGAGTCGGGATGAGATCGCCATAAACCCGTTTCGCCTCTTCGGCGAACCACTCGACGAACGACGCCGCATAGGCGACTTCACCCCGAGCTTCCGCCAGCGGCTTCCCACATTCGAGCGTGATCAATTGCGCCAGGGGTTCGGCGTTTTCGATGATGCGCGCATGCCATTGCCGTAACAGCGCCGATCGCTCTTTCGCGAGGGTATTTTTCCACGTCGCGAAAGCGTGCGCCGCCGCGTCGATTGCCGCCTCGGTCTCACTGCGTCCGCAATCGGCCACTTCGGCGATCGTTTCCCCTGTTGCCGGGTTCCGCACGGGAAATCGGCCCGATCCCGGATGCCACGCACCACCCCAATAGGCGTTCGTTTGCCAACACCGGGTTTGCGTCAAGTGGTTCAGCCATTCGTGCATCGTCATCTCCCTGGTCGTTCGAACGAATCGTTTGCGAATAAGTGGGATTGTACGCGCACAGAGTCGGTGCGATGCGGTACACTTCGCCGCAATGCCCTAGGAGAGTTTCGCCGTGCAGGAGAACCACTACTTGCAACCGTTGATCGAACCGCGCTCGGTCGCCGTGATCGGTGCTTCCGAACGTGCCGGGTCATTGGGTCGAACCGTGATCCGCAACCTGATCGACAGTGGGTACACCGGCCGCCTCTTTGCGGTCAACCCCAAACATAAAAAAATCTTCGACCTCCCCTCTTATCCGTCGATCGAAGAGGTGCCCCACCGCATCGATCTCGCGGTGATCTGCGTCGCCGCGGAAAAGGTGATCGCTGTGGTCGAAGGGTGCGGCCGAGCCGGCGTCAAGATGGTGGCGGTACTCTCTGCCGGTTTTGCCGAATCGGGCGCCCGCGGCGAACGGTTGGAGCGGCAATTGATCGAAACAGCACGTCGCTACCGGATGCGCCTGTTGGGCCCGAATTGTCTCGGTGTGATGCGGCCGCAGATCGGGCTCAACGCCTCATTTGCTCTGACCGCTCCGCTCAAAGGGTCGATCGGGTTCATCTCCCACTCCGGTGCGCTCTGTTCCGCGGTACTCGACTGGGCAAAACCGGCGGGGGTCGGATTTTCGGCGGTGGTCTCGCTTGGCGCGAGCGTCGATATCGACTTTGCCGAAGTGCTCGACTTCCTGGCGCAAGATTACCGCACCGAAGCGATCGTGCTCTACATCGAAGGAATCAAGAACGCGCGCCGCTTCATGAGCGCGTTGCGTGCTGCGGCACGCGTCAAACCGGTGCTGGTGCTCAAAGCGGGACGCCATCCCGAAGTGATGCGCACGATTCATCTCCACGCAGGCCATCAGCCAGGCGACGACAAAGTGTTCGACGCGGCCTTGCGGCGTAGTGGCGTGATTCGTCTTTATAACATCTCGCAGCTCTACGCCGCGCTCTCCGCGCTTTTTGCCCGACTTCGTCCGCGCGGCAACCGCTTGGCGATCCTCACGAACGGCGGCGGAATCGGCGCGATGGCTGCCGACCGCGCCGCGGACCTGGGCATTCCGCTTGCGGAACTCGGGGATACCACCCGCGAAGCACTCGACAAACTGCTGCCCCAGAACTGGTCCCACGCCAACCCGGTCGATATTTTGGGCGACGCCGACGCCGAACGCTACGGCGCTGCGTTTCAAACCCTTCTGGCTGCGAAAGAGGTCGACGGGATCCTGGTGATTCTCACGCCCCAGGCGATGACCGACCCCACCGCGGTCGCAGACCGGATCATCGCACTCGAAGCGAAAGCCGACAAACCGGTCGTCACCTGCTGGATGGGAGAGGCGCACGTCCAGGAAGCGCGGCAAAAATTCCAAGCGGCGGGGATCCCCACCTTCCGTGCGCCGGAACCTGCGGTCGAGCTCTTCTCGCACGTCTCGTCGTACTACCGAAACCAAAAACTGCTGGCGCAGACCCCCCCGCCGCTCACCCATTTCGAAGCGCCGCGCATCGAGAGCGCCGAACTGATCATCGAAGCCGCGCTCACCGAACGGCGGCTACGCCTCAACGAGATGGAGGCCAAAGCGGTCCTTTCTGCGTTTCGCATCCCGATTGCCCAAGCGATGCTGGCGCGCACCGTCACCGAAGCGATCGTGCTCGCCGAAGAGATTGGACTGCCGGTGGCGATGAAAATTCAGGCGAAAAACGTCATCGACAAAGCCGACAGCGGCGGAGTGCGACTCAACCTCACCACCATGGCGGCGGTACGCACCGCGTTTCAGGAGATCGTCGCCGAAGTGCAAAAAAATGCGCCTGAAGCGGAAATCGAAGGGGTAGTGATCGAACCGATGGTGATTCGTCGTTACGGCCGCGAGGTGATGATCCGCGTCAAACGCGACCCCGTCTTCGGGCCGGTGATCTACTTCGGCGAAGGGGGCAAACGGGCCGTTCCCGAAGAGGACATGTCGGTTGCGCTGCCGCCGTTCAACAAATACCTGGCGCACGACCTGGTTCGGTCGAGCCGCATCTATCCGATGCTGCAGGAGTGGCGCAACATGCCCGCGGTAGCGCTCGAACGGCTGGAATACGTCCTGCTGCGGGTTTCAGAAATGGTCTGCGAATTGCCGTGGATCGAATATCTGAGCATCAACCCGCTGATCGTCGACGAACACGACGCGATCGCGCTCGACGCCAAAATTTCACTCACCCCTACGAACCCGTCACAGGATCGCTACGCGCACATGGCGATCCACCCCTACCCGTCTCACCTCGTCCAACATTGGACGCTGCCTGACGGCACCGACGTGCTGATCCGCCCCATCCGGCCGGAAGACGCCGAACTGGAAGCGGAGTTCGTCCGCAACCTCTCGCCACAGACGAAGTACTTCCGTTTCATGACCACGCTCAACGAGCTGCCGCCCGCGATGCTCGCTCGGCTGACCCAAATCGATTACGACCGCGAAATGGCGTTCATCGCGGTCACGACACAAAACGGCAAAGAGATCGAACTGGGGGTGGCACGGTACGCGGTAAACCCCGACGGCGAAACGTGCGAATTCGCGATCGTCGTTGCCGATGCGTGGCAGCACCGGGGCCTTGCGCGCAAACTGATGCAGGTGCTGATCGAAACGGCACGCAACCGTGGCCTCAAAGAGATGCGCGGCGTCTTTCTCGCGAACAACGAACGGATGCTGCGGTTCGTCGCGAGTCTCGGTTTCACCCTCTCCGACGACCCCGAAGATCGAACGATCAAGCACGGTGTCCTTCCCTTGCAACCGCTGCATTGAGGCAATCGAAGATGACTCCGACCGCAATCACCACCGACCGCTGGTGCGGGCTCGACGTCGTGCGGCTTCAGATTGGCGGTGCTCAGGTCACGGTGAGCCACTGGGGCGCGCACGTGCTTTCCTGGATCCCCGCCGACGGCATCGAACGGCTCTACCTGAGCCCCAAAAACCCAGGGGATGGCGTTACCCCCATTCGCGGCGGCATCCCAGTGATCTTTCCGCAGTGGGCCGACCAAGGCCCCCGCACACGCCACGGGTTTGCGCGGCGCGTCCTGTGGCAGATGACAGAACAGAAACAAGACCCAGCGTTCGTCTTCGCAACGTGGCGGCTCACGCCGGACGCGCTCCCTGCGTCCTATCGTGACGAAATCCCCTCAGGCTGGTGGGCGGAAGTTACCGTAATGCTCTCCCCCGACCGCTTGGATGTCGAGTTGGCGGTAGGAAACGACGGAAGCACCCCCCTCTCTTTCACCGGTGGATTGCATACCTATCTGGCCACTCCGGAACTCGAACTTTCCCAACTCTCCGGTTTGTACGGGCTCACCTACCAGGACGCCAATGCCCAATGGCAAGCGGTCAAAGAGACCGCGCCCGAACTGGTCGTCGATCGCGCGGTGAACCGCGTCTATCCAGCGCCTACGCGCGCGCTGCTCTGGAAAAGTGGCAAAGTGGCCACGGGCATCGACCAAGCGGGCTTTGCCAATCTCGTCGTCTGGAACCCCGGGGAACACCACAACCTGGCCGATCTGCCCGCAGATGGGTTTCGGCGTTTCCTTTGCGTCGAAGCGGCGCAACTCACCGCACCGATCACCCTTGACCCCGGAGCCGAATGGGCAGGACGGCAATCGCTCGTCGCCCTTCCCTCGCTATAATCGCCCCTTGCCTGGATCGAACCGAATACCATGACGACGACACACTTGCCTTCGATCGAAGCCCGTATCGCCGAGCGGATTGGCGTTTCGCCGCACCAAGTGATCTCCGCGGTGCGGCTGATGGACGAAGGGGCAACGGTTCCCTTCATCGCCCGCTACCGTAAAGAGGCAACAGGAGGATTGAGCGACGCGCAACTGCGCGAAATCGAAACCCAGCTTCTGACGCTGCGGGCGCTCGAAGCGCGCCGCGAAACGATCCTCAACACGCTGCGCGAAGCGGGCCATCTCACGCCCGAACTCGAAGCGGCCGTCATGTCGGCTGAGACACGCCAGGCGCTCGAAGACCTCTACCTGCCGTACCGACCCAAACGACGCACCAAGGCAAGTATCGCGCGCGAAGCCGGATTGGAACCCCTTGCCGACCGGCTCATGGGCCGAGTCGAAACCCCGCCGGAAGTGCTCGCCGCACCGTTCGTCGCTCCGGAAAAAGGGTTTGCCGACGCCGCTGCGGCGCTCGAAGGGGCCCGCGCGATCTTGAGCGAACGCCTCAGCGAAGACGCCGCTTTGTTGCAACCGTTGCGCGAACGGTTCTGGAGCGAGGCGGTGATCCGGTCGCGGGTGCTCGATTCCAACGCCCCGAACGCCGCAAAATTTCGCGACTGGTTCGCGTTCGAAGAGCCGATCCGCTCTATTCCCTCACACCGCGCATTGGCGCTCCTACGCGGGCGCAACGAGGGGGTGCTGCACCTTGCCGTCGATATCCCTACCGCGGAAGACCAGCCCCATCCCTTCCTGGCGTGGATCGCCCGTCGGATCGGGTGGGATCGACTCGACGACCCGGCAGCAGCGTGGCGGACCCAGACCCTTGCGCGCATCTGGCGCACCAAACTCCACCCGCAACTCGAACGCGACGCGCTCAACCAGATGCGTGAAAACGCGGAACGGGAAGCGATCCGCATCTTTGCGGCGAACCTCAAGGAGCTGCTCCTTGCGCCGCCTGCCGGCAACCAGGTCGTGATGGGAATCGACCCGGGCATTCGCACCGGGATCAAAATCGCGGTGATCGACGCCACCGGCGCCGTCGTCGCCACGGAAACCTGCTACCCGTTCGAACCGAAACGCCACGTCGAGCCAACACTTGCGCGCCTCGCCGAATTGGTAACGACACACCGAGTGCAACTCATCGCAGTCGGCAACGGCACCGCGAGCCGGGAAACCGAAAAGCTGATCGACACACTCCTTGCGCGTTTGCCCCACGACGCACGCCCCATGAAGTTGATCGTTTCGGAAGCGGGCGCTTCGATCTATTCGGCCAGTGAACTCGCCAGTGAAGAGCTCCCGGAACTCAATGTCAGCCTCAGAGGCGCGGTCTCGATCGCCCGCCGCGTGCAGGATCCCCTGGCAGAGTTGGTGAAGATCGACCCGAAATCGATCGGTGTCGGGCAATACCAACACGACGTCGATCAAGTGGAACTCGCGCGGATGCTCGACGCGGTCGTTCAGGACTGCGTCAATGCCGTAGGGGTAGATCTCAACACCGCCTCGCCCGCGCTCCTCGCCTACGTCTCCGGGCTCAATCGCACGCTAGCGCGGGAGATCGTCGCGTGGCGCACCCAGCACGGCCCCTTTCGCAGCCGCGCGCAACTCCTCGAAGTGCCCCGGCTGGGCCCAAAAACCTTCGAACAGTGTGCTGGTTTCTTACGCATTCGCGACGGAGACGAACCGCTCGATGCCTCTGCCGTCCACCCCGAAGCCTATCCGCTGGTGGAACGGATACTCGCGCGCATCCAGAAAACGGTGAAAGAGGTGATGGGGCGAAGCGACTGGCGCAACGCGATCGACCCCAACGAATTCACCGACGCGCAATTCGGCCTCTTTACCGTGCAGGACGTCCTCGAAGAGCTGGCAAAACCGGGGCGCGATCCACGCGGCGAGTTTCGCACCGTCCGCTACGCCGAAGGGGTCGAATCGCTCGACGACCTCCAAGAAGGGCAGTGGCTCGAAGGGGTGGTCACCAACGTCACCCATTTCGGCGCATTCGTCGATATCGGCGTGCATCAAGACGGGTTGGTACATGTCTCCGAACTTGCCGACCGCTTCGTCAAAGATCCGTTGACCGTCGTCAAACCGGGGCAAATCGTTCGCGTACGGGTGCTCTCTGTGGACAAAGCACGGCAGCGCATTGCGCTCTCGATGCGTGCCCAACACGAACGTAGCGGGAAACCCAACAGTGTCCCCTCCGGCACGACCGTAACAGCGCACAACGGCGCGCACAACCGTTCCCGTACCGCCACACCTGCCAAACACAACCCCACTCGACCCCAAGAACCGGTAACGGCGCTCGCGCTGGCCCTTGCCCGCGCGCAACAGGAGAAATCCGCGCGATGACCCCAGAATCGACCGATTGCGTGACCCCTTTCCTACTCGAAAATACGGACATCCGTGGCGCCCATGTGCGACTGACCCAGGTGTGGCAGCGCGTTTTGGCGCACCGTCGTTACCCTCCGGCGATTCGGCGCGCCCTTGGGCAACTCACCGCTTTTGCGGCGCTCCTATCGGCACGCCTCAAAACCCCCACGCGGATCACATTGCAGGCGCAGGGAAAAGGGCTCGTTCCGCTCGTGGTCGTCGATCTTTCGCTCGAACGCGAGCTGCGTGCCGTCGCGCAACGGCGCGACGAAGCGATCCCGATCGCCGACGACGCGGAACTCCGCGAACTGTTGGGCGAAGCGGCGCAACTCGCTCTGATCATGGAACTGCCCGCGACGCATACCCCGTATATCAGTATCGTCCCGTGGGAAGGGACGACCCTCAACGACGCCCTGGAAGCGTTCCTTGCGCAATCGGATCAACAGCCCACGCGGCTTTGGCTGAGCGCCGACGACCAGACCGCAGCCGGCCTGATGATCCAGAAATTGCCCACCGCAGACGAAAAAGACCCCGATGGTTGGCGGCGTACCGTTCTTTTAGCCGAAACCTTGCGCGAAACGGAACTCGTGCAACTCGACGCCAGCACCCTTTTGACGCGGCTCTTTGCCGAAGAGACCATTCGCGCATTCCCCTCGGTGCCGATCATACCGTACGACCGGGTCGAACCCGAACGGATCCAACGGCTCTTGCGTTTGATCGGACGTGACGAAGTGGAGGCGATGTTGGCTGAACAGGGTGTCGTGGAGATCCACGACGAACTCTCAGGACACACCTACCGGCTCGAGCGCAACGAAGCGCTTGCCGCGTTCGCGAACGACCTTCCCTCTTCCCCTCGCATTCATTGAGGTATTGCGATGCCGGAACCGATCGTCCGCTTCACTCCGACGAACCTTGCCGGTTTCGTCGTGACACTCGCCGCAACCAGCCCCGCCCGTTTGGCAGACGAACTCCACAAGGTGTTCGCTGGCGCCAACCGCTACTTTGCTGGCGAAGTGGCGGTGCTCGATTTTAGCGAAGTGCCCGAGTGGCCCACTCAGGTCGATTGGGCGGGAATCGCTGCGTTGATGCGCCGCATCGGTCTGCAACCGGTTGGGGTGCGCAGTGTTCCGGAATCGTTTCATACGGCGCTTGCGCGCACCAACCTGGCGCTGCTCGATGCCATTCCTGCGGAGCGTACCGCCTCCCCAATGCCACAAGCCACTAGAGCGGTCACACCCGAATGGAATGGCCCGCTTGCGGCAACGCCTGAGGGAGCGAAAGCAGAACCCAGCGAATCGCCCACGAGCGCCACGCGTATCATCGACCGTCCCGTTCGCTCCGGGCAGCAGATCCATCATCCCGACGGCGACGTGATCCTCATGAACGGAGTCAATCCCGGTGGCGAAGTGATCGCAGGAGGGCACATCATTTGCTGGGGGCCCCTTGCCGGGCGAGCGATCGCAGGCGCGTATGGCTTGGAATCGGCACGTATCTTCGCGCAGCGCTTCCAACCCGAGCTCGTCGCGATCGCGGGGATCTTCAAAACCTTCGAACAGGGTGTCCCTTCTGCCTTTTCGGGTAAGCCCGTACAGGTCCGCTTGGAACCCCAATCAGAAAAAACGGAAATGCGGTTACAATTCGAAATCATCGAACCCTGAAATTGAATTTACGGATCGAACATCATGCGCATCGTCGTCGTGACCTCGGGGAAAGGGGGCGTAGGAAAAACCACCACCAGCGCCGCGTTCGCTACCGGCTTGGCGTTGCGCGGGTACAAAACGGCCGTGATCGATTTCGACGTCGGGTTGCGTAATCTCGACCTCATCATGGGTTGCGAACGCCGCGTCGTCTATGATTTCGTGAACGTCATCCAAGGAGACGCGAAGCTCCACCAAGCGCTGATCAAAGACAAACGGGTCGAATCGCTCTATATCCTACCCGCTTCGCAGACCAAGGACAAAGAAGCGCTCACCGAAGCGGGCGTCGAAGCGGTGATGCACGAATTGCAGCAGATGGGCTTCGATTTTGTCGTCTGCGACTCGCCCGCCGGAATCGAGCATGGCGCGTTGATGGCGATGATGTTTGCCGACGAAGCGATCGTCGTGACCAACCCGGAGGTCTCTTCGGTGCGCGACTCCGACCGCATCCTGGGATTGTTGCAGTCGAAGACACGGCGCGCGATCGAAGGCCGGGAACCGATCAAAGAGCACCTTTTGATCACCCGGTACAACCCGAAACGGGTCGAAGAGGGCGAAATGCTCTCTTACAAAGACATTTTGGAGCTTCTGCGCGTCCCCTTGATCGGTGTGATTCCCGAATCGGAAGGGGTGCTGCACGCTTCCAACCAGGGCGAACCGGTGATCCTCATCAAAGAGGACAAGGCGGCTCAGGCCTACGACGACGTCGTCGGTCGTTTCCTCGGGGAGAACCGACCGCTGCGCTTCACCACCTACGAAAAACCGGGGCTATTGAAGCGCCTACTGGGAGGTGGTTGAAATGGCTGGGTTGTCTCTGCTCGACCGCTGGTTGGGGCGCAAACCGCGCTCGACCGCAAGCATCGCCAAAGAGCGGCTCACCATGGTTTTGATGCGGGAGCTGCCCGAAGGACAAGCGAGCTCTCCTGAAGAAAGCGCGCGCCTGCAACAACTTCAGGAAGAGATCCTGGCAGTCGTCGCAAAATACTACCCGGTTGACGCCGACGCGATCAAAGTTCATCTCGAGCGCAAAGAAAACGTCGAGATGCTCGAAGTCAATATCGCGCTCAACGAACGTTCCCGATCACAAGGGAACACGAACCCATAAAAAAGAGGCTTCGCAGCAAGCAGTCTGCAAAGCCTCTTCTGCCTTCAAACGGTGCTTCACGCGGCTTTCGTGCGTTCTTCGACCAAAACCGAGATCGGCATCCCTACCCGCACGTTGCCCCACAAGCGACCATTGACGTAAATCGGCATCGCGATATCGGCAAGGATTTCGCCCGTATCGCGCCGGTAGGTCTGTAGTAGAATCGGCCGATCGTTTTGCGCGGCGCGCAACTCGTGATGGTTGGTGAATTTCCGATACGTCCGATTCCCCACCAGGTCTTTGGCTGGGTCGCCAGTGAGCGGTTGGCTGAATTTTTTGTTGTGCGCAGAAAGATAACCATCGGTATTGACCGCAACGGCAAAGACCGCGTTAGGGATACGGGACAACGTCTCATCGAGGAGCCCTTGCGCCCGCCTTACGAACTCATCGCTCCACTTCAATTTGAATTTGGGCGGTTCGCAATTGAGGTAGGGTTGGTAGTTGCGATCGAAAATGTCGATGCCCTCTGTCGCCATTTCCGTGAGAATAGCTTGGACACGATCGCGGAAGCGCCGCGTCTCAGATACCGCGTGGTCCAATCGCCCGAAACCAATACGGTAGCGAGAAAGCAGTTCGAGCGTTTTCTCCGTTCGTGCTTCCAGCTGCTCCATATGCTGGCGGCTGGTGTCGATCACTTGGGTGACTGCTTCGCTCGCCTGCACGATTTCCTTCACCTGTTTCGCGGCGTCCTCGTTGGCCACGCTCATCGTCTTCGAGGCGTCGACGATCTCGTCGAGGGCAACGCGACTCGCGTTCAACTCCGCTGCCATCGATTCGAAAAGCGTATTGGTCGCTTCGATGTCCGCTTCGGTCTGACGGACACGATCGACGATCGTCTCCCCCTGAGCTTGCGTCTTCTGCACCTCGGTAAGCATTAAATCGAGATCGCGGTAGATGTCGCTCGTCGCGACATTGACCCGCTCGGCGAGTTTGCGCACCTCATCGGCGACCACCGCAAAGCCACGCCCCATCTCCCCGGCACGTGCCGCTTCGATCGACGCATTGAGCGCCAATAGGTTCGTCTGATCCGCGATGTCGCGGATCAGGTCGGCGATTCCGCGAACTTCCTTGGCACGCGCCATGATCTCCTCCACTTGCCCATTGAACGCGGCCACGCCTTCGCGCGCCACCTTCACCTTCGCCACGGAACCACGCAGCGCTTCGACCGCTTCGGCTACCCGATCCAAATTGCGATGCATCATTTCGTCGAGATGTTCCGTCTTCGCCAAGACCGAACGATTCGCCGCGACGATTGCTTCGCTTGCCCGTTGCGCATCGGCTGCTGCGTTGCGCTGAGCTTCTACCCGTTTCGCCGCCGTTTCGATTTCGTGTTTGGTGACGACGGTTTCTTGACCGGTTTCGAGTCCCGAGGCCCGCAGATCGACGATCATCTGCCGCATCCGCTTCGCGAACGCGTTGTACGCGCGCGCGAGTTCGCTCAGCTCGTCTTGCGACAATTCGGGCAAATCGATCGAAAGATCTCCGAGACGCCGGTCGTTGCCCAACGTCTCGAAGATGTGCGTCATCGTACGCACCGGACGCACGATGAGATAGCGCAGGTACCAGACCAGAAAAACGGCGTACAGCAGGAGTGCGCCCCAAAGCCCCCAGAACCACGGCGTGACCTCGGCAAAGATTTGCGATACCTGCGCGGCTTCGACACCCGCCGCAACCAAACGAGACTCCAGCGCGGTAAACAACCACCAAAACCCACCCGCAAAGAGGGCAACCGAAACGATGCTCGCGAGCTTTTTGGTGAGCGTATTGAAGAAGGTTGCCTCAACCCAGCGATAGAGACGCCAAAAGAGTTCCATCTCACACCTCACTTTGCGCAAAGGGGCGCCGCGTGCGACAATTCGCGTCGGTCTCTTTTCCCGGAATGGTTGGCACGATGAACGAATCCACCGCTCAACACGAACTCAACACCGTGATGGAAGAGCGCCGGCGCAAACTGGCTGCGTTGCGTGAACAGGGCATTGCCTACCCCAACGATTTCGAACGTCTTCATTATGCCGCAAAACTGGCGGAGGCCTACGAGGAAAAAAGCCAGGAAGAACTGGAGCAATTGTGCGTTTCGGCAGTCGTTGCCGGCCGCATCATGCTCAAACGGGTGATGGGCAAAGCCAGCTTCATCACCCTTCAGGACATGTCGGGCCGCATCCAGGTCTATGTCGCAAGGGATTCCGTCGGTGCGGACCGTTACGCGGACTTCAAACATTGGGACATCGGCGATATCGTTGGCGTTTCGGGGACGCTCTTCAAAACGCGCACCGGGGAACTGACCATCCACGCCGAATCGATCCGGTTGCTGACGAAAAACCTGCGCCCGCTTCCCGACAAGTACCATGGGATCGCCGATCAAGAACTCAAATATCGGCAACGCTACGTCGACCTCATCATGAGCGAAGAGACACGGTTGCGGTTCGTTGCGCGCAGCCGCCTCATCCAGGCCATCCGCAACTACATGGTCGAATATGGGTTCCTCGAAGTGGAGACGCCGATGCTCCACCCGATCCCTGGCGGCGCGAACGCGCGCCCGTTCGTCACCCACCACAACGCGCTCGATATGGCGATGTATCTGCGCATCGCGCCAGAGCTCTACCTCAAACGGTTGGTGGTGGGCGGCTTCGAGAAGGTCTTCGAAATCAACCGTAACTTCCGCAACGAAGGGTTGAGCCCGCGCCACAACCCGGAATTCACGATGATGGAGTTCTACGAAGCGTACGCCGACTACCGCAAAATCATGGACTTTACCGAAGGGTTGCTGCGCCACGCCGCGCGGGTGGCACTCTGCAGCGAAACGTTCGTCTATCAGGGGCGCACCCTCGACCTTTCTCGCCCCTTTGCGCGCATGACGATCGTCGAAGCCATTCACCACGTCCATCCCGGTTGGTCGGTGGCTCAGCTCAACGACCCCGACTGGTTACGCGCAAAACTCCACGAATTGGGAGTCGAAACCCGCCCCGAGCAAGGGGTGGGCGCGCTGCAACTGGCGCTTTTCGAAGAAACCACCGAAAGCGAACTCTTCGACCCCACCTTCATCGTCGACTACCCCGCTGAAGTCTCACCGCTGGCGCGACGCAGCGACACCAACCCAGAGATCGCAGAACGGTTCGAACTCTTCATCGCCGGGCGCGAGATCGCCAATGGTTTTTCGGAACTCAACGACCCCGACGACCAAGCCGAACGCTTTCGCGCCCAAGTGCGCGCCAAAGAGGCGGGGGACGACGAAGCGATGTATTTCGACGCCGACTATATCCGCGCGCTCGAGTATGGCCTTCCCCCCACGGGCGGTTGCGGGGTAGGAATCGACCGTCTGGTGATGCTGCTCACCGATTCGCCGAACATTCGCGACGTGATCCTCTTCCCCGCCATGCGGCCGGAAGCGCATGGCTGAAGGGACTGCATCGTGACACTTGAACGGCAACCGGATCTGCCCCCTGGCGTTGAAGCCGAATTTGCGATCACCCGGCGGCTCGAGTTCGACGCTGGCCACCGGATTCCAGACCACAGGAGCCTCTGCCGCCACGTCCATGGCCACCGGTACGTCCTCGAATTGACGCTCGTCGGCATGCCCGACCAAACGCCGGGGTCTCCCGAACGGGGAATGGTGATGGATTTCGGCGACGTCAAGCGAATCGCGTGGGAGCAACTCGTCGGCCACTGGGACCATGCGTTCCTGGTGTGGAACGAAGACCCGGTTGCCGACGCAATTGATGCGGTATTGCCAAACCACCGCACCGTGCGTCTCGATGTGATCCCGACCGCAGAGAACCTGGCGCGCATTGCATTCACTACCCTAGCACCCCATTTCCGCGCGCGTTACGGCCGCCATTTGCGTCTGGCGCGCGTCCGTCTGTACGAAACCCCCAACTGCTGGGCCGATTATCCGCTGGAAATCGGCGCGCATTAGCACTATATTGATTCGTATCCCAGCCTTAGGATACGAAGCGCGATGCATCAAAGAGCAACGACCCGGCAACCTGCTGTAAGCGGGCTCTTCTACCCTTCCGACCCAACAACGCTCGCAGCGCAAATTACCGCGTTTTTGCGGCGAACCCCTCCCGTTCCACGGTCCGACGTTCCGCCCAAGGCGTTGATCGTCCCCCACGCCGGTTACGTCTATTCGGGGCCGATCGCAGCGCAAGCCTATCGATTACTCATCCCGTTTGCCGACCGCATCCGGCGCGTGGTGCTCTTCGGTCCAGCCCACCGGGTCCCCGTGTTGGGTCTGGCGCTACCGGAAACTTCGGCTTTCCGAACGCCACTCGGTGACGTTCCAGTCGATGTCGCAGCCTCCGCTGTTGCGCTACAGCATCCCGACGTCGAACGGAGTGAGCGTGCGCACCTGCTGGAACACGCGCTCGAGGTCCAACTCCCGTTCCTGCAGCAAATCCTCGACGATTTCGCGATCGTCCCGTTCGTCGTCGGCTGGGTTGAACCGCACAAAGTGGCTGAGGTGATGACGCGGTTGTGGGGCGGGCCGGAAACCCTGATCGTGGTGAGTTCCGACCTCTCCCATTACCACCCCGACGTCGAGGCGCGTGCGCTCGATCAACGAACACTGCAACGCATCCTGGCGTTCGATCCGACGTTGGAGCCCGACGACGCCTGCGGCTCGACCGCGATCGACGCGCTGCTGATCGCTGCCAAGCAGCACGGTCTCACCCCGGAACTGATCGCGTACGGCACGAGCGCCGACACGGAAGGGCCACGCGACCGCGTCGTCGGTTACGCCAGTGTCGCGTGGTTTCCCGCACACGGCGCCGCCACGCACCTGCATTGAGGAAAAAATGACCGCGAAGCCAATCGCCGACGCCCCCACCATCGACGACTCACTCGGGTATGCGCTGCTTGCGCATGCGCGTGCCGCGATCCATCACGCACTGACGGGCGAATCACTGAGCGTGGCGGAAGACCCACGACTCGACACTCCTGGCGCGACCTTCGTCACGCTCACTCAGAACCACCAACTCCGAGGGTGCATCGGTTCTCTGGAAGCCTACCGCCCCCTTCGCGAAGACGTGCGCGCCAACGCGCTCGCTGCCGCGTTCGAAGATCCCCGCTTTCCGCCCCTCTCGCGCCACGAATGGCCGGCGATCACGCTGGAAGTCTCGTTGCTCTCCCCACCGGAACCCCTCACATTCACCGACGAAACGGCGCTGATTGCGCAACTGCGCCCCCACCAGGACGGATTGATCCTCGCGGCAGGCCCCTACCGCGCCACCTTTCTGCCCCAAGTTTGGACGCAACTTCCCGATCCGAAAACCTTTCTGGCTGCGCTCAAACAGAAGGCGGGGCTCGACCCCTTTCGTCCGGTACCGGGGCTCAAGGCTTGGCGCTACACCGTGACCGCATGGCACGAACCCGCGCACCGTGAAACCGGCGCACCGCAAGGAGCACCTTGATGAGTCACCCAGCGCAATTTTGGCGACCGCTTGCCGATGGTCGTCTGGAATGTACCCTCTGTCCGCGGCGGTGTAAATTGCGCCCGAGACAACACGGCGCATGTCTGGTGCGTGCCAACGACGCCGGGCGCATGGTGCTCACCACCTACGGCCGCTCTACCGGTTTTTGTCTCGACCCGATCGAGAAAAAACCCCTCAACCACTTCTACCCCGGTACCGCCGTGCTCTCTTTCGGCACCGCGGGCTGTAACCTGGCATGCAAATACTGTCAGAACTGGTCGATTTCCGCTGCGAAAGCGCTCGACGCGACGATTGGCGACGAAGGCACCCCAGAAACCATCGTCGCCGCAGCGAAAGCCACGGGCGCCGCGGGCATCGCCTTTACCTACAACGACCCGATCATTTTTGCAGAATATGCGATCGATTGCGCGCGTGCCGCACACGAAGTGGGGCTCTACACCGTTGCGGTGACGAACGGCTATATCGAGCCCGAAGCGTATGCTCCGTTCTTCAGTGTCATGGATGCCGCAAACGTCGATCTCAAGGCATTCACGGAACACTTTTACCAACGCTATTGCGGCGGCCACATCGAACCGGTCAAAGAGACCTTGAAATACCTCGTCCATCACACCACGGTCTGGGTCGAGGTCACCACACTCATCATACCCACGCTCAACGACAGCGACGACGAAATCCGCGTGCTCGCCCGTTGGATCCGCGACGCATTGGCGCCCCACGTTCCGCTCCACCTCACCGCGTTTCACCCCGATTTCAAATTGCGCGACCTTCCCCCCACCCCGCCGCAAACGCTCCAACGCGCCCGGGCGATTGCCAGGGCGGAAGGATTGTGGCATGTCTATACCGGGAACATCTGGGATCGCGAGGGCAGTACGACCTTCTGTCCCGGGTGCGGCGCGGCACTGATCGCCCGTGACGGCTATGCGATCACCGCCTATCGCCTCACCCCCGACGGCGCTTGCCCCGACTGCCACCGACCTTTGGAAGGGCGTTTCACCCGCACGCCCGGGCACTTCGGCAATCGGCGCATCCCCATCCGGCTGACTGCGTAAACAAGCGGGTTGGAGACACCGTCCGTTTGGAACCCGCGATGAAACGACACCGCCACCTGCCCGTTGGGATCAAGATCGAGCGCAGACTCTGGCTCGATGCCGAGCTTGCCTATCACGATGAATGCCACGGCTTGGCGCTGCTTTTCGACCCAACCGTCGTCCCGCGGTGGATCGACCTGCCTCTCTACGCCCTTGTCGAACCCCTCAAAGCACAAGGATGGGCCACGCTCACGGTTGCGCTCATTCCCGCGACAGAAGCCGCGCACAGCGAAGAGCGCAGTTTTCAGATCGCCGAACTCACCGAACGGTGCCACAAGACCTTGGAATGGATCGACCACCAACCCTTCCTGGCTCCGATTACCGACCTTCTGGTCGCAGTCGGTTGGGGCACTGCTGCCGCAGCAGCGATGCGGCTCATCGATCACGCCCCGGCGCGCTTTCGCGCGCTCTCGGCCCCCTTTGGGCGGCTCGATCTGGCGGGCGCGTCGGTCTTGCGCCAGTGGGATTTGCCGATCCAGCTCGTTACCGCAGCAAACAGCAACCTCAACCAGCCCAATCAGAGCGCTTGGGCATTGATTCCTTCCCCGCACAAGGTCTGGATGGAAATCGAAACGGATACGGATCCCGAAATGGTCTCACCAGAAGTCGCAGATCGCGTCGTCACCCTCGTCTCCGAATGGCTGGGCGGTATAATCCCCGCCCATGATTCCTGACTCCTTTCATCTCCCGAAAGCGGGGCAACGGGCGAAACTGCCGCTCCCCTTCCCTGGGCTGGTTGCCCCCTACCTCGCGGAATTGAAGCGCCGCACGCGCGCACCGTTCGTCCTTTTGGCAGCGAATGCCGCCGAGACGCTCCGGATCCAAGCCGAACTCACCTTTTTTGCGCCGGAACTCCGCGTCAGCCATTTTCCCGACTGGGAAACGCTGCCTTACGACCCCTTTTCGCCCCACCAAGACCTGATCTCCGAACGGCTCGCGACGCTCTTTGCGATCACGCAGCAGGGGGTCGACATCGTCGTGACTTCGGTGGCGGCGGCGCTACCGCGACTTACGCCGCCTGCGTTCGTTGCCGGGCGAATGTTTCGCACCCGCAAAGGGGAAACGCTCGATCTGGCGGCGTTCAAAGCCCAATTGACCCTGGCCGGATACGAACCCGCGGCCCAGGTGCTTCGCCCCGGAGAATTCGCGATTCGCGGTGGGATCATCGACCTCTACCCGATGGGCGCAGCGCTCCCCTATCGGATCGAACTCTTCGACGACGAAATCGAAACCATCAAAACGTTCGACCCCGACACCCAGCGCACGCTCTACCCGGTGGAGGCGATCGAACTCTTGCCGGCACGCGAGTTTCCCACCGACGACGAGGGGCGCACGACCTTCCGCCGCCGTTTTCGCGAAACCTTCGAGGGCGATCCCAGCAAAGTGGCCCTGTACAAACAGGTCAGTCAGGGGTTGCTGCCCGCCGGGATCGAATACTATCTGCCACTCTTTTTCGACGAAACCGCCACCCTCTTCGACTATCTGCCCGACGCGCTCTGGGTCACCCTGGGTCCGGTTGCCGAAACCGTCACGGCCGATTGGCAAGAAGCGCTCGACCGCTACCGGCTGCTCAACACCGACCCGGATCGCCCGCTGCTGCCACCAGAGGCTTGGATGTTGCCGCCCGAGGCGTTTCACGGTCGGCTCTCTGCCTGTGCGCGGATCGACCTCTCGCTTCCCGAACGCGCTGAAGACGAGCTTCCCCCGATCGCCCTCGATGCGCGCGCCGAACAACCGGCTGCTGCATTGGCCGCATGGCTCGACGCCCACCGCGACTGGACCGTGCTCCTTGCCGTTTCCAGCGAAGGGCGCCGTGAAACGGTGCGTGAGAAATTGCGCGCGGTGGGCTGGGAACCGAGCGACGTGCGCGAGTGGGAAACTTTCCTGGCAGAAAGACCGCCACTCGCGCTCACGGTCGCGCCCGTGGAAAACGGCTTTCTCGACGCGGAACGGCGCCTCGCCTTTTTCGGTGAAGCGGAGCTCTTCGCGCATCTGGTGCGGCGCAAAGGAGGGACGAAACGCAAACACGCCGCACACGATCCCGAGGCGTGGATTCGCGACCTCACCGAACTCACCCCCGGTGCCCCTGTCGTGCACCTCGAACACGGAATCGGACGCTACCGAGGCCTCGTGCGCCTTGCCGGCCCTGAGGGTGAAGCGGAATTCCTCCACCTCGAATATGCGGGGGGCGCCGCGCTCTACGTCCCGGTGACCCAACTGGCGCTCATTGGCCGCTACCTGGGAACCGACCCCGAAACGGTGCCGCTTCACGAACTCGGTTCCGGTCAGTGGGAAAAAGAGAAACGCAAAGCGGCGGAAAAAGCGCACGATACCGCGGCAGAGCTCCTGGCGCTCTATGCTGAGCGGGCCGCGCGCGGTGGCGAACGGTTCGCATTCGACGCTGCCAGCTATGAAGCGTTCGCCGCGGGCTTTCCCTTTGAAACCACGCCCGATCAACAAGCCGCGATCGACGCGGTGATCGCCGACCTTACCTCTGGCAAAGTGATGGATCGGTTGGTGTGCGGCGACGTCGGTTTCGGGAAAACCGAAGTGGCGCTCCGCGCCGCGTTCCTTGCCGCGATGAACGGCCGCCAGGTGGCGATCCTCACCCCAACCACCTTGTTGGCTGAACAGCACACCCAAACCTTTCGCAACCGCTTTGCCGGTTGGCCGCTCCAAATCGCCGAGCTCTCGCGCTTTACCAGTAGCAAAAACCAGAAAGCGACGTTGGCGGCGCTTGCCGACGGCACCGTCGACATCGTCATCGGCACCCATCGCCTCATTCAGCCCGACGTGCGGTTTGCGCGGCTCGGCTTGGTGATCATCGACGAAGAGCATCGCTTCGGCGTGCGCCAGAAAGAGGCGCTGCGTACCTTCTGCGCGCACGTCCATACCCTTTCCCTTTCGGCCACACCGATTCCCCGCACGCTCGGGATGGCGCTCGAAGGAGTGCGCGACTTTTCGGTAATTGCCACCCCCCCGGCGAAACGGCTTGCGGTCAAAACGTTCGTCGTCAAAAAGAGCGACGCGCTCATTCGCGAAGCCGTGGCGCGCGAACTGCGGCGTGGCGGTCAAGTCTTCTATGTGCACAACGAGGTGCGCACCATCGGCAATGCGCTCGAAGCGTTGCAAAAATTGCTGCCCAACGTCCGGATCGGCGTCGCGCACGGCCAAATGAGCGAAATCGAGCTCGAACGGGTGATGCGCGACTTCATCCACCAGCGGCTGCAGGTGCTTCTTTGCACCACCATCATCGAAACCGGTATCGACATCCCCAACGCGAACACCATCCTGATCGAACGCGCCGACCGCTTCGGCCTGGCGCAACTGCACCAATTGCGGGGGCGGGTCGGTCGCAGCCACCACCAAGCGTTCGCCTACCTGATGCTCGACCCACACATCAAGCCGACCGCTGCCGGTGCGCGGCGGTTGGAAGCGATCGCGCAGGCGGAATCGCTCGGCGGCGGTTTCACCCTGGCGATGCACGACCTGGAGATTCGTGGTGCGGGCGAAATTTTGGGCGAAGCGCAATCGGGTGCGATCGAATCGGTCGGATTCGCGCTCTTTACTCAGATGCTCCAAACAGCGGTTCGCCGCCTCAAAGCGCAGAACGCGACGTCAGAAGCGCCCGGTAAAGCGGCACAGAGCGATGCGTCTGCCTCAGAGTCGCTCCTTGCTGCGTTTGCGGTAACCACCGAAATCACGTTGGGCGAACCGGCGCTGCTCCCCGAAAGCTACTGTCCGGACATCGCAGTGCGCCTCGACCTCTACAAACGGCTCGCCGACGCTGCCGACGACGAGGCGGTCGATGCGCTCAAAAGCGAACTGATCGACCGCTTCGGGCCGCTGCCACCGCAAGCCGTTGCGCTCATCGCGACCCATCGGCTGCGCATTCGGTTGCTCCCGTATCGGGTAGCCCGCGTCGACGCCAACGCGCAACGGATCCTGGTGCGATTCGCCACCGATGCCCCCGTAGACCCGGCCAAAGTGGTCGCGCTCATCCAAAGCGACCGAACGGTGCAGATCAAAGGCAGCGACACCTTGGTCCGAACCGGCACGTTTCCCACGCATGCCGAGCGCGCCGCGGCCGTTGAGCGCCTGGTGCAATCGGTAATGGCCCAAACCAATCACGCCACAATTGCGTAAAATTGCCCTTTTGCCGTGCCACGCCAACAACCATTCACCAGGGAGCGACCATGATCCAATTCCTATTGGAAAACACTAACATCGAGGCGTTCGAGCCGATGCCGACGCCTGCGGAGATCAAAACCGCATTGCCGCTCACGGAACGCGCCGCAACCACCGTTGCCACCGCGCGACAAACGCTTACCGCGATCCTCGACGGAACCGACCGTCGCCTTTTCGCGGTCGTTGGCCCCTGTTCGATTCACGACCCGGAAGCCGGTCTCGATTACGCACGCAAACTCAAAGCGCTGGCCGACGAAGTCGCGGAGACGATCGTGCTGGTGATGCGGGTCTATTTCGAAAAACCCCGCACCAGCGTCGGCTGGAAAGGGTTCATCAACGATCCTTTCCTAGACGATTCGTTTCGCATCGACGTCGGGATGAAGCGCGCGCGCGCGTTCCTCTTGGCGGTGAACGAACTGGGGCTTCCTGCCGCCACCGAAGCGCTCGACCCGATCGGACCGCAGTACTATGGTGACCTGGTCAGTTGGACGGCGATCGGCGCCCGTACGGTCGAATCGCAAACCCACCGCGAAATGGCTTCTGGCCTCTCCACCCCCGTGGGCTTCAAAAACAGCACCGACGGTAGCCTCGAGGTTGCGATCAACGCGATCCTCTCCGCCTCGCACCGCCACGCCTTTTTGGGCATCGACGAAAGCGGCCGCACCGCGATCGTCCGCACCAAAGGCAACCGCTACGGCCACCTCGTGCTGCGCGGTGGCGGCGGACGCCCCAACTACGATTCGGTCTCGGTCTCCCTTGCCGAACAAGCGCTCACCAAAGCGAGGCTTCCGGCGAACATCGTGATCGACTGTTCGCATGCCAACTCGTGGAAAAAGCCCGAGTATCAACCGCTCGTGCTCAAAGATATCGTCCATCAGATCCGGGAAGGGAACGGTTCGATCGTCGGTTTCATGGTGGAAAGCTTCCTGGAGGCCGGCAACCAACCGCTGCGCCCGCGCGAAGCGCTGAAATACGGCTGCTCGATCACCGACCCGTGCGTCGACTGGGCAACCACCGAGACGATGATCCGCTCGGCACACGAGGTCTTGCAGCACGTCCTGCCGGAACGGAAACGGAACGGATCGGTATCGTGACGCAACGGCTGCGACTCCTCGAAACCCCCGCGGCAACCGCGTGGCTCACCGCCCGAGGTTTCCCCTACCGCCGGTTGCCCGTTACGCCCGATCTCGGGAACCAAACGCTGGATCGCACACCGACCGCGCACACGGCTGCCCCGCTGCCGCAACCCGCTGCCGTACTGGAAGTCACGGCGCCGCTTCCACGAACCCATGCGCTCGACCATGAACTCGCGGCAGCGCGCTGCGATTGGGGCTGGTGGTCTCCCTCGTGGAACTTTGCTGCGCTGCGCCTTTTCGTCACCGATATGGATTCGACACTCATCACCGTCGAGTGCATCGACGAAATCGCCGAAGCGGTGGGCAAAAAAGCCGAAGTGGCGCGAATCACCGAAGCGGCGATGGAGGGGAAGCTCGACTTTCGCGAAGCGCTCACGGCTCGGGTTGCTCTTTTACGAGGCTTACCCGAAGCAGCGCTCACGCCCATTTTTCACCAGTCTGTTCGCTACACACCTGGGGCACGGGAACTCATCGCGGCGCTCAAAGCCCAGGGCGTCTATTGCCTTCTGGTCTCCGGTGGCTTCACCCACTTCACTGCGCCGATCGCAGCGGAGCTCGGTTTCGACGCCCATGTAGCGAACCAACTGGAGGTGGATCCTGAAGGACGCCTCACCGGACGGTTGCGCGGCCCAATCATCGACGCTGCCGCGAAACGATCGGCACTCCAAGCCGCACAGGCGAAGCTCGGCTGCACCTCGGACACTATCCTTGCCGCAGGGGACGGCGCGAACGACCTTTTGATGCTCCAGGAAGCGGGACTTCGCCTCGGTTACCGGCCGAAAGCACTGCTCCTGCCCGCACTCAACCTGGTCTCGATGACCGCCGGGCTCGCGCTCCCGCTGTGGCTTTGTCGCTAACGGGCCTCCCACCCCACGATCCGCCGCGTGGTTTTGCTGAACTCTACCCCGAGTTCGATCACCCGCGTCACACCCGGCGCGTGGCGATACGCGGCGGCGTAGTCGCGCGCATGTAGCTGCGCAAGCGCCGCGCCAGTAGCCTCTTCGCCCTCGATGACCTTGAACTCGATCACCCAGACAGTCGCACCCGCTTGAACCACCAGGTCGATCCGCGTTTTCGCTTTCACCGCTTCCGCGGTGAGCGCCACGCCGGTGCTTGCCAGGAAGCTGTAGAAAACGCTTGCGTAATACCCTTCGTAGTTCCCGGCTTTGTCGTACCAGTGGCTGGGAATACTGGCAAAGAGGTGGCTCATGTGTGCTTGGAGCGTGTCACTGTCCCCTTCGAAGAGCGCCCGCGCCACGTCGTGCGCAAGCGCATAGGGCGGTTCAGGCAGCAGCGCATTGACCAGCGCTTCGTTGAGCGCTTTGCGTACTTCGTGGTTGGGTAGCCCCAGCCAGTAGGTCGTCTCG
Source organism: Hydrogenophilus hirschii (assembly GCF_054656675.1). Lineage (NCBI taxonomy): Bacteria > Pseudomonadati > Pseudomonadota > Hydrogenophilia > Hydrogenophilales > Hydrogenophilaceae > Hydrogenophilus > Hydrogenophilus hirschii. Next base: position 698,394 of record NZ_BAAHXQ010000001.1, on the reverse strand, counting down.
CCTGCCGGGTCTTGCTCTTTGCTGCGTATCGTCAGGTACCCAGTCTGCCACAAGAGCGTTTCGCTCGGCATCGTCCCGACGTCGAAGCTGCCCAAGAGCTGATGGGTGGCGTAGGTGCGCTCCAGTTGCGGGGTGAAAAAGCCGCGCGCTTTGAGAAGCTCCACCAGAAAAGTGGGCGTTGCGGTTTCGAACCACCACGGGCGGTATTCGCGTTCTGCTAAACAGAGCAGCACGTCGAACGGGTTATAGACCCGATTCGCGCCACCCCACCCGTAGCCGTTGTACCAGAAGCGCACCCGATCGCGATCGAGCGGCTTCCCGTCAGCGGCCGCCGCAGCAAACTCCGGCGCAAAAACGGTGTCGAGATCGGCGTCGGTGTAGCCACAGAGGGAACCGAATTCCTCGGAAACCGTAATATCGTGCAGGTTGTTGAGCCCCGAAAAGAGCGACACTTGGCTGAATTTGGAGACGCCGGTGAGGAAGACGAAGCGCAGACAGTCGCTGCGCGCTTTGAGGACACTATAGAGGTTACGCAGCGCGTTACGCATCACCGAAGCCACTTCGGGGTTGGTGAGGTGGTCGAGGATCGGTTTGTTGTATTCATCGACCAGCACCACCACCGGTTGGTTGTAGTGCTCCGCGGTGCGGCAGAGAAGCCGATCGAATTGGCTGCGGAAATGGTGTGGGGTCGGTTCGAACGGTACCTGCAACCGCCGCGCGTTTTCGCTCAGTTGCAGTGTGATCGCTTCGACCAACTCCGCTTCGTCGTTCAAAGGCCCCTCGACGAACGAGAGCCGGACCACCGGGTAGCGTTGGTTCCAGTCCCAATGGTCTGCGAGGTAGAGCGCTTCGCGCGGCGCGCTGCCATCCCCCCCATCGTGCGCCGCGAAGAGTTCGCGCTGCCCGGAAAAGGCGCACGCGATCGTGTCGAGCAGCAACGATTTGCCAAAACGCCGCGGGCGGGAGAGAAAATAGTACTTGCCGCCGCTTTCGACCATGCGTGCCAAAAAAGGGGTCTTGTCGACGTAGTAGTACCCCTCCCGGCGGATCTGTGTGAAGCTCTGGATACCGATCGGCAGTTTTTTACGCATCGCCGACGCTCCTTGCTTTTTCCTCACGGCGAAACACCGGCGCATCCGGACGAGAGATTTCTGGAACGTAATGGTATCCCGCTTTGGCGAAACTCAGGATCGCTTCCGGTTCGAGACGGCCCTGCGCGAGCGCACATTCGGCCAAGTGGCGCACCATCAAACCGCGTGCCCGTTTCGCATAGAAACTGATCACCCGGTAGCGCCCACCTTTTTCGTCTTCGAATTGCGGCGTGATCACCGGAAAGCCCAACGCTTTGGGGTCGACCGCTTTGAAATACTCGTGCGACGCCAAATTGACGAGCACCGCTGGTTCTCCGGTAGCGGCCATTGCGGCGAGCGTGCGCTTCAGGTTTTCCGTCACCGTCGTACGCCAAAACGCGTAGAGATCCTTCCCTTCCGGATTCTCCAGACGGCTGCCCATCTCCAGACGGTAGGGCTGCATCGCGTCGAGCGGTCGCAACACCCCGTAGAGCCCCGAGAGGATTCGCAGGTGGTTTTCGAGCCACTCGATCGCATCCGGTGGCAAGGTTCGCGCAGACAACCCCTCATAGACGTCACCGTTGAAGGCAAAGAGCGCCGGCGCGCTGTTTTCGGGCGTATGCTCAGGCTGCCAGGCTCGGTACCGGGCTACGTTGAGTGCGGTGAGCGCATCGGAAAGATCCATCAACTGCGCCACCGCTTGCGGGGGGAGCGCCCGTAACCGTTCGATCAGAATCGCGGCGCGATCGACGAACGCAGGCGCTTGCCGCGCGGGGAACGGCGCCGGGGTTTCGAAATCGAGCGCTTTCGCAGGGGAAATGACGATCAACATCGGGGTTTCTCCTCCAATTCAGCGATCACGAGAACGGGGCGAATGGGACCGATCCACAGAATCGCGGCGTGCGGTGCGTTGCCGCCGTGCTTCGAAGAGGAAAACGGCAGCAGCGGTAGCCACATTGAGTGACTCGATGCCTGGCGCCAGCGGCAAAATCACCGGGGTTGCCCTTCGTTCGTGCCAGATCGAGCGCACCCCGGCCCCTTCGTTGCCGAACACCCACGCGGCGGGGGCGGTGAGATCGAGCGAATAGAGCGAGCGGCTTTCCGACGACAACACGGTTGCCAAGAGCCGGCGTTCGCGCGCGTACGGCTGCCAGACCGCGTCGGGCATCTCCCCTTCGAAGATGGGCAGGACCATGTGCGCCCCCATCGCTGCGCGCAACACCTTCGGCGACCACGCGTGCGCCGAACCGGGTGCGAGCCACGCCGCCGCACACCCAGCGGCCGCCGCAACGCGCAGCAATGCGCCGACATTGCCCGGTTCTTGCACGCCGTCGATAATAACGAGATCCCCGTCACCCCAATGCACCACGTCCCACTGCGGTTTCGCCACCTCGGCAATGAGCCCCTGCGGTGTGGTCGTGTCGCTCACTGCGGTAAGCACCGCGGCAGTGACGCGCACCAGCGTGACATGCTGCGCGCGAAGCCGATCAAGCAGAATCGCGTGACGGGATGCGCCCGTCTCGTCATACCACACTTCGCGGATGCACCACCCTGCGGCGAGCGCAGCCTCGATGAGGTGCGGGCCTTCCAAGAGCGCCCAATCGGCAATGCGGCGAACGCTCCCTTTTTCGAGCCAGGCCCGCCACCGCTTGACACGCGGGTTATGCCGCGACGTGATCAGAACCGCCGCGTCGTCTCTCACGGCGCTTCGCCCTGCAGGAACGCGGCTACCGGTTGGAACGACCGGCGATGCTCCGGCGTCACCCCCAAGCGGCGCAATGCCTCGCGGTGCTGCGCCGTTCCATACCCTTTGTGCTGCGCGAAACCATAACCCGGATAGTGCACGTCGAGTGCCCCCATCAGTCGGTCGCGCGCCACTTTCGCAACGATCGACGCCGCAGCGATCGCTGCCACCGTCGCATCACCGCGCACCACCGCCTCGGCACGATACGACCACTGCGGCAAGCGGTTGCCATCGACAGCGATCGGATAATGCGCAACCTGTGCCTTGTGTTCGGGGGAGGCGTCGAGGGCGTGCCAAAGCGCGGAAACGGCACGCGTCATCGCCAACGCCGTCGCGGGCCAAATGCCCAACGTATCGATCTCGGCGACGGTTGCCCAGCCCCGCGTGACCGCTAGCGCCTCCGCCTCGATCGCTGCCGCCAACGCTTCCCGACGGCGAGCGGTCAGTCGCTTCGAATCGGTCAGCCCAGCGATCGCGCTGCCCCGCTCACCCAAAACCACCGCGGCGGCACAAACCGGTCCGGCCCAAGGACCACGCCCCACCTCATCGACACCGATCTGCCACGGATTGCAGGAATACCCCATTCCACTAACCTCCGTCATCGGTGACTCCGTAAGCCGCCACGCCTTCCTTCCTCGATCCACTCGGAAAGCAGCGCCGCGGTTCGCTCGGCCATCTGGCGGCGCAGCTGTGCATGAAGCGCCGTGAAACGCGCACGCAGCTCGGTTTGGCGCTCGGGTTCGTCGAACCAGGCAAGCACAGAGTTCGCTAGCCGCTCTGGAGTGGCTGCGTCTTGGATCAATTCCGGCACCACGGTTTCGTTGCACAAGATATTGGGTAGGCCGATCCACGGCAAATAGGCCATGCGCTTCATCCAGCGATACTGCCATGGGGAAACACGGTACGCAATCACCATCGGTCGCTTGAAGAGCGCTGCTTCCAACGTCGCGGTGCCGCTCGCGACCAATACGACATCGGCCGCGGCAAGCGCCGCATGCGCTTGCCGCGGAACGATCTTGAGCGGTGCCCGCCCCGACCAGCGCGCTGCCAGCGCTTCCGCGTACCGATCACCGAGTACGTTCGCGGTGGGTATTACCACCTGAAGTCCTGGGAGCGCGAGCGCCACCCGCTCCGCCGCCGCGAAGAAGATCGCCCCCAGACGCCTCCATTCCCCTTCCCGGCTACCGGGCAGTAGCGCCAAAAGCGGCGCTGATTCGGCCACCCCGAGCTGTTGCCGTGCGGCACTCCGATCGGGCTCTAGAGGGATGAGATCGGCCAGCGGATGGCCGACATATTCGGCGCGCAGCCCCGTGCCGGCATAGCACTGCGGTTCGAAGGGAAAAAGGCAAAAGAGCAGCTCCACCGCGCGGACGATCTTCGGAATGCGTCCGCGCCGCCACGCCCAGACAGACGGGCTCACGAGCTGCGCGGTATGCACCCCTTGTGCGCGCAACCGCTCAGCCAGCCCCAAATTGAAATCGGGTGCGTCAATCCCCAGAAAATGGGTCGCTTCCGCTGCGAAGACGTGCGCGAGCTCTCTGCGAAATGTAAACAATTGAGGGAGCCGTCGGATCGCATCGACGAAACCATGAACCGCGAGCGGCTCATACGACCAGCGAACGGAGCAACCCGCATCCGCGAGTTGCTCACCACCAACGCCGAACAGGGAAACCTTGGGGAATTGGGCGCGCAACGCACGGACCACGGGTGCCGCGATCGCATCACCCGACGCTTCGCCCGCAACCAACGCCACGCGAGGCGACGGAACCCTCATCCGCGCACGATACCCCGTCCCGGTGTGCGCAGAAATGCAACGAGTGGTTCGAGTTCCGGGAACTCGGCGCTCGCTGCCGCTATCTGCGCGATCGCTTCGTTCAGAGACAACCCCTGACGGTAGAGCGTCTTGTACGCACGCTTGATCGCCCGAACCGCCTCGGGCGAAAAACCGCGCCGCCTCAGACCTTCGCTGTTGATGCCGTGCGGTACCGCTGGATTCCCGGCTACCGTGACGTACGGAGGCAGGTCTTGCGTCAGTACCGTCCCCACGCCGCAGAAGCTGTGGGCACCGACGCGCACGAACTGATGCACCCCCGTGAACCCCCCGAGGATCGCCCAATCCCCCACCTGAACGTGACCACCGAGCGTCGCGTTGTTGGCAAAGATCGTGTGCGAGCCAACGACGCAATCGTGCGCAATATGAACGTACGCCATGATCCAGTTGTCATCGCCGATCGTCGTCACGCCGCGGTCTTGCACCGTCCCGCTATTGACGGTGCAGTATTCCCGGAAGGTATTGTCGTTGCCGATCTCCACGCGGGTAGGCTCACCGCGGTACTTCTTGTCCTGCGGTTCGAGCCCGATCGCGCAGAACGGAAAGAAACGGTTGCGCGCGCCGACCGTCGTATGGCCGTCGATTACACAGTGCGCGCCGACGTGACACTCCTCCCCCAACACGACATGGGGGCCGATCACTGCATAGGGACCGACGGTAACGCCACGCCCCAGTTCGGCTTTCGGGTCGACGATCGCGGTGGGATGAATCGAAACGCCCACGGAACGCGCCTCATTTCCCTTCTTTGAGGGCACAGAGGATCTCCGCTTCTGCGGCCAATGCCTCGCCAACCCGTGCGCGGGCGGCGTAGCGCCAGATGTGGCGCATCGTTCGCAGGATTTCCACTTCGAGCAACAGTTGGTCGCCTGGCACCACCGGCCGCTTGAAGCGCGCGTTGTCGATACCGGCATAATAGACGACGGAGTCGGGCGTCGGTTTGCGCTCCATCGTCACAAAAGAGAGCACGGCTGCAGCTTGCGCGAGCGCCTCGAGGATCAAGACACCGGGTAGAATCGGCTGGTTGGGGAAATGGCCCGGGAAAAAGGGTTCGTTCACGGTCACGTTTTTGAGCGCGACGATCCGTTTCCCTTTGTCCAACTCGAGCACCCGATCGACCAACAAAAAGGGGTATCGATGGGGAAGATAGGTCAGAATCTCCTGAATATCGATCATCGCTTGTCCTTGTTCCGCTGCCACCATTTGCCGATTTCCGCCAACCGTTTCCACCACGCGGCGTTCTTCTGCCATTCCCGGTACGGCAACGCCGGGAGATGCCCCGCGTAAAAGCCACCGTCGGGAAGCGAACTCGTCACCAGCGTCGCCGCACCGATCGTCACATCGTCACCGATCGAGAGATGCCCCGCCAATCCGGCTTGGCCACCGATCCGACACCGCGCGCCAACCACGGTACTTCCCGCCAACCCAGCACACCCGGCGATCGCGGTGGCGCGCCCGATTCGACAGTTGTGCGCGATCTGCACCAGGTTGTCGATCTTCACACCGCTTTCGATCACGGTATCTTCCAGCGCGCCACGGTCGATCGTCGTATTCGCGCCGATTTCGACGTCATCACCGATCACCACCCGGCCCACTTGCGGGATCTTCTCCCACCGCGCGTGGGTTCGGTCCCAGGCAAAACCGAAACCATCCGCACCGATCACCGCGCCGGGGTGCACTCGGCACCGTGCGCCCAGTCGACACCGTGCACCGACGACGACGTTTGCACCCAACCAGCTTCCGGCACCGATCGTCGCTTCTGCTCCCACTTTGACGCCCGCTTCCAGCACGACATCGTCTTCGACCACCGCGCCCGCGGCCACATAAACCTGCGGGCCGATATGGGCGCTTGCGGCCACTTTCCCTTCCACCACGGCGGTCGGGTGGATTCGAGGCGGAAATTCCGGTGACGGATAGAGCCACTGCGCGACGCGGGCATACGCCAGATATGGGTCGCTACAGTAGAGCACCGCTTGCACGTTCGGCGAAACATGCGCTTCGACCCCTTCGGGCAGGATCAGAATCGCCGCGTGCGTGGTCGCCGCTTGCGCCAGGTAACGGGGGTTAGCGATGAATGCCAACGACCGCGCATCGGCGCGGTCAGGGGGTGCGATTCGCTCCACCGCTACGGCACCGTCCCCGTTGAGAACGGCACCGAGCCGTGTCGCCAAATCCGCTGCGGTCAATGCCATCCGTCTCGCTCAGCGGACGTTTTCCAGCGCCTTGATCACGTCATCCGTGATATCGATCCGCGGGTTGGCATAAACCGCGTCTTGGAAAACGATATCGAGATCTTTCTTTTCCGCAACGCGCTTGATCGCTTGGTTCGCGAGATCAAGCACCTGCACCAACTCTTCGTTGCGGCGCTGGTTGAGATCCTCGCGGAATTCGCGCTGTTTGCGCTGGAATTCCCGACTGAGCTCGGCAAACGCCCGTTCTTTGCGTTGCCGTTCGTTCTCACTCATCGACGCGCCTTTGGTGTCGAGCTCCTGTTGTAGCTGCTGCAACTCTTGCGCCATCCGCTTCAGCTCGCGGTCGCGCGGTTCGAACTCTTTTTCGAGCCGCTTCTGTGCTGCTACCGCAGGCGCCGCCTCTTTGATCAGGCGTTCCGAATTGACGAAGCCGATTTTGGCTTGCGCCATCACCGAAAGGCTCGCGAGCGAAAATGCCACCGCCATTACGGCTTGCTGCCAACGACGTTTCATGATGCTCCTTTTTCGTGGTTGTGATACATCTACAGATCTTAGAATACCGCACCCAACTGGAACTGGAAGCGCTCGGTTTTGTCCGGCACCCCGTTGATGTCTTTCCGCACCGGTACCGCTACTGCGAACCGCAACGGACCGATCGGCGACACCCAGGTCAATCCAACCCCAGCGCTCACGCGCAAATCCTGCAAACGCATCTTCTCTTCTTCACCCCAGACATACCCCGAATCGACGAAGACCGACCAACGGAACGATTGGTCGCTGCCGCTCCCGGGCATCGGGAAGAAGTATTCGGCGTTGAGGATGAGGCGACGCGTCCCGCCGTACGCGTCCCCGTATTCGTCTTTCAACCCGAGCGACGAAGCAGCAAAACCGCGCACGGTGGTAATGCCACCGGCGTAGAAGTTGCGGTAAAACGGTACCGCTTTACCGCCGTACGCTTTCTGGTAACTGAACTCAGCGTTGAGCATCAGTGCGGTTTTACGGGTCACCGGGAACCAGTGTTGGTGTTGCGCGGTGATCCGCCACAATTTGACGTCACCCGGCGGGAGGTCAATTTCGCCCACCAGCCGCTGGTAGATCCCCTTGGTCGGCAATAACCGGGAATCGCGCGTATCGCGTGCCCAACCTGCGGTAGCGGCAAGGGTCAAAATCCCCCCACAATCGTATTCGCTCAAGCCGGGGGTACAAAAATCGATGTAGCGTTGCGGACTCGTGTCGTAGGTGACGATCTCGGTGCGGTCGACCGAAAGGCCGAAGTTGATGCGATCCTCTTCGGCAATCGGCCAGCCAACCCGTATCCCCGCGCCGAGCGATTTGGTCTTGTAGCTCGAAACGTAAAGCGAACTCACGTTCGAGGGATCGTACGTGCGATGATAGAGGTCGTAGCCGACGGATACCCCATCGATCGTATAGTAGGGATCGGTAAAAGAGAGCGAAAAGGTGCGGCTTGCTTTACTGGTATCAAGACCGAGCGACACCGATTTGCCTGTGCCCAGGAAATTTTCTTGCGAGATCGAACCTGAGAGAACCAATTTTTCCGCACTCGAAAAACCGGCACCGATCATCAAGTTCCCCGTTGGGCGCTCCTTCACCTGAACCTTGACGTCGAGCTGGTCGCTCACCTCCGGCGCAGGCTGGGTGTCGACGCGCACTTCGTCGAAATAGCCCAACCGCTCCACCCGCTCTTTCGACTTCTTCAGTTTCGCGACGTTGTACCATTCCCCTTCCAATTGCCGGAGTTCACGCCGAATCACCTCATCGCGCGTTTTGCTGTTGCCGGCGATTTCGATGCGGCGCACGTACATTCGCCGTCCGGGGTCAACGGCAAGGGCAAAGGCCACGGTCTGTTTTTCTCGGTCGATTTGCGGAACCGGCGTGACGTTGGCGAACGCATACCCCTCCTCACCCAAACGCTCGGTGATTCCCTGAATCGACTGCTCCAGTTTTTCCCGCGAATAGGTGTCACCCGGTTTGAGCTGCACCCGCTCGACCAATTCCTCCGCCGGCACAGGGAATTCACCCGTGAGCTTGACGCCGCTCACCCGGTAGGGTTTGCCTTCGTGGATCGCGATCGTGATGAAGATGTCGCGCTTGTCGGGTGAGATCGCGACGTTCGCCGATTCGATACGAAAATCGAGATACCCTTGGTTCATATAGAACGCGCGCAGGTTTTCGAGATCCTGCGAAAGCTTTTCGCGCGAATATTGATCCGCCTTGGTGTACCAGGTGAACCACCCGGGTGTCGTCAGTTGGAACTGATCGAGGAGATCGTCTTCGGCAAAGGCGCGCGCACCCACGATCTTGATTTCGCGAATCTTTGCGACTTCCTCTTCGTTGATCTCGAAACGCAGCGCGACGCGGTTCCGGGGAAGCGGGACCACTTCCGCGCGCACTTGCGCGGCGTATTTCCCTTTCGCCAGATATTGGCGTTTCAACTCTTGTTCCGCCTGCCGTACCAGCGCAGGATCGTAGATACGTGCCTCAGCGATCCCAATGGCGCGCAGCGCTTTTTTGATCTGGTCCGGTTCGAACTCTTTCATCCCGCTGAAAAGGATTTCACCGATTGCGGGACGTTCATCGACGACGACGACCAGGACGTCGCCGTCGCGTTCGACGGAGACGTTACGGAAAAAACCGGTTTCGAAGAGGCGCCGCACCGCTTCGTCGGCCAACTCGGGCGTGATCCGATCACCGATACGGACCGGCAAATAGCTGAAAACGGTACCCGGCTCGACACGCTGAATCCCTTCGACGCGGATATCGCGGACGACGAACGGCTCCAGCGCCCAACCGGGCAATGCCCAACACGCAAGCGCGCCCGCAACAAGCGCATGACGCTGGATCGATCGCGCACGCAGCAAAAGAGAGACCCTGCTCATAAATCAGCTCAACCAACGTAAAAAATCATTGAGGAGCGCCAACCCCATCAGAAAGACCAAAAGCGCCATTCCGATGCGCTGTCCGAGGATTTGCGCCGTGTCGGACAATGGCCGCCCGCGCAACCACTCGATCGAATAATACAGCAAATGCCCCCCGTCGAGAATCGGAATCGGCAGGAGGTTAAGCACGCCCAGGCTCACACTGACCAGCGCCAAAAAACTGAGGTAGTGCGCCCAGCCCAGTTCCGCGCTCTGTCCCGCGACGGTCGCTATCGTTAATGGCCCAGAGAGGTTTTTCACCGACGCTTCGCCGACGAGCATCTTACCGATCAATTTGAGGGTCAACCCCGCCATCTCGAGCGTTTGTTCCCATCCATAGAGGAGCGCTTCCGTTGGCGCATAGACGACGCGACGGACGAACGCGTCACGATCGGGCGCACGCGCCTGAACCCCCAAACGCCCAAAGCGGCGCCCATCCCGCTCTGGCACCACTTCCAAAGTCACCTGGGCGCGCATCCGCTGACCCGCACGGAGCCATTCGATCGCGACGGTTTCCCCTGGATGACGCCGTACCGTTTCGGCAAGCGTATCCCAATCGGTGATCGGGGTGTTCGCCAATGCAACGATCTCGTCCCCCGCGCGGAGGCCGGCGGCGGCCGCTGGACTATCTGGCGCCACGGCACCGATCACCGGCGGCAACTGGGGACGCGCAGCCACCAGCCCCAGTTGGTGCAACGGGTCGCCACGATCGGGGTCGAGTTCGACTTGGGAGAGCGGCAAGACCACCTCGTAGGTCGCTGCGGCTTGATCGCGGAGGGTGAGCGTCACCACATCCTGACCATCGGCGATCGCCTGCAACACTGTCCAACGAACCTGCGGCCAAGTATCGGCAGGCGTCTGATTCACCGCGACGATCTGTGCCCGGGGAGGGATTCCAACCGATGCCGCGAGCGAGGCTTCAGGGGGATCGACGAACGCGAGCGGCTCTTCGACCCCGATCACCGCCACCCAGGCGTAAAAAAGGATCGCCAGAACAAAATTCGCAAGCGGCCCCGCCGCGACGATCGCGATCCGCACAAGCGGCGGTTGACTGTCGAACGCGTAGGGTTTTTCCGATTCCGGGACGTGCGCTTCCCGGGAATCGAGCATCTTGACGTACCCCCCCAGCGGGATACCCGCAACGACCCATTCGGTACCACGACGATCACGCCAGCTCAATAGCGGTTTGCCAAACCCCACGGAAAAGCGAAGGACCCGCACGCCAAACGCGCGCGCAACCCCGTAGTGGCCCAGCTCATGGAACCAAATCAGAATCCCCAGCGCGAGCACAAAGGCCACGACCGTATGCAAAACGCTCATCCAATGCTCCAGCGGGAGACCCACCTGCGCGCTTTTTCCCGCGCTGCCTGATCGATCGCAAGCGCCGCCTCGACGCTGGTCACAGCCGTCACAGGGATTTCCGCTAGCGTTTCGGCAATTACCGCGGGGATGCGATCGAACGCCAAACGCCGCTCCAAAAACGCCGCAACCGCCACTTCGTTCGCGGCATTGAGCACCGTGGGTGCACAATCGCCCGTTCGTGCCGCTTCGAAGGCCAGACGCAGACAGGGGAAACGGTCGAAGTCGGGTGCCGCAAAGGTGAGCGTTTCCCGAACGGCCAGCGCCAACCACGAAGCCCCTGAGGTGATGCGCCTCGGCCACGCCAGCGCGTGCGCGATCGGCACCCGCATGTCGGGTTCCGAAAGATGGGCAAGCACCGAGCCATCGCAATACTCGACGAGCGCATGCACGATGCTTTGCGGATGGATCAACACCTCGATTCGCTCGAGCGGCAAGCCAAAGAGCCACATCGCCTCGATCACTTCGAGCCCTTTGTTCATCATCGTTGCCGAATCGACGGAGATCTTTTGCCCCATCGACCAGGTGGGGTGCGCACACGCCTCTTCGGGGGTAATCGACGCGAACGTGCCCGGGTCACGCGTCCGAAAGGGGCCGCCAGAGGCGGTAAGCACGAGGCGCCGGATCATCTGCTGCGCGTCTTTGAGTTGCCACCCTCCCGATTCGGTAGTGACGACGAGCGAACCCAAACATTGGAACAGCGCGTTGTGTTCCGAGTCGATCGGCAACAGCACGGCCCCCGATCGGCGCGCCGTTTCGGTGAGCAGCGCCCCGGTCATTACCAGCGCCTCTTTGTTGGCCAACAACACGCGCTTACCCGCGGCAACCGCCGCGTAGGTACTCGGAAGCCCCGCCCCACCGACTACCCCTGCGATCACCGTGTCGACGTCGCTTGCTTGCGCAACCGTCACGAGCGCGTCGGCACCGGAGAGCACCTCGGTCGGCAGATCCTCTGCCGCAAGGTGGGCACGCAACGCATTCGCCGCATCGGGATCGACGACGACTGCCCAGCGCGGTCGGAACGTCTGACAGATCTCGAGCAGCGGCGCCCAGCGGCGATGCGCAGAGACCGCGACGACGGTAAAACGTTTGGGATGACGGCGAATCACCGCCAAGGCGCTTGCACCAATCGACCCGGTTGCGCCAAAGACGGCGATTCTCTGCGGCATCACGCTACCGTGCGCCATATCACCAAACGCCAACGGGCATACGCCTCACCAATGGAGCCACCACAATGCGGCAATCGGTAAAACCGCCAAGAGGGTGTCGATGCGATCGAGCACGCCACCATGCCCTGGAAGGGTTCCGCCCGAATCTTTGACCCCAGCGTTGCGTTTCAACCACGATTCGAAGAGATCGCCCGTGACGGCAAGGAGCGCTACGCCAACGAACGCGAGCACCCAACCAAACACACCCTGCCCGACCCCCATCACAGGATAGAGTACCGCACCGTACGCGGCGACAGCACCCAACGCGCCCCAAAAACCCGCCCATGTTTTCCCGGGGCTCACCGCTTCAAGAAGTTTGCGCGACCCATAACGGCGGCCGACGAAGAAAGCCGCGGTGTCTGCAATCCATACCAGCGTCACTGCCGCCAACAGAAGCCCGCTCGAAACCTCACGCAGCCCGAGCGCAGCGATCCCAGCCCCCAACAGCGTCACCCACCCCAAAACGAGGCCGATCGAGCGGGAACGAAGCGGAATTTGGAACCACACCATCACCGGAGCGAGCGCAACCCAGAAAAAGAGGGCTGGAATCACGGCTGCCGCTGCTACAGGCGCGTGGATCGCCCCCGTGGAGATACCCGTTACCCGCCACAAGAGCGCCAAGAGTGCAACGGTTACACCCGCGTAACCGACCGCTTCGATTGCCGACAACTTGACCAAACGGCCCCACTCCCACGCGGCGACGCCGATCACGCACGCGATGAAGAGCGCCCACAGCCAGTCCGGCGCAAAAAACGTCAGCACCAAAAAGACGACAATCGCGGCAACAGCCGTTGCCGTGCGCACCAACAATTCGTTCATCGTACCCTCCCTTGTGTTGTCGCAAGCTGCTCGCTCGTTCGTCCAAAGCGCCGCTCGCGTTCGCGATACCATTGGATCGCCGCATCGAGCGCTGCGGTGTCGAAATCGGGCCAAAAAATGGGTGTGAAGTAGAGTTCGGTGTAGGCCAACTGCCAGATCAGGAAATTGCTGATTCGTTGCTCGCCGCCGGTTCGGATGAAGAGATCGGGTTCCGGGGCGTCGCCAAGCGCGAGATAGGGCCACAGATCGCTTTCGCTGACCCGTCCCACCAATTCCGGGCGGTCGCTCAGCAAGCGGTTGAACGCGTTGAGGAGGTCCCAGCGCCCGCCATAATTGACCGCGACGTTGAGCATCAGCTTGGTGTGGCACGCCGTTTTCGTTTCCGCCGCCTCGATCAGCGCGCGAAGCTCATCGCTCAACCCGTCACGGTTGCCGATGATCCGCAACCGGATGCCATTTTTGTCGAGCCGTGCGACCTCGCGCTTGAGCATCAAACGAAAGAGCCCCATCAAAAAATGAACCTCTTCCGGCGGACGGCGCCAATTTTCGGAACTGAACGCGAAAAGCGTGAGGTGCTCGACCCCCAATTCAGCGCAATGTTGCACGACCGTACGCACCGCTTCGACCCCGCGCCGGTGCCCCTCGATTCGGGGCAGACCCCGCGCCTTAGCCCAGCGGCCATTACCGTCCATGATGATCGCGATATGGCGAGGGATCTCGCCAACATCCGGTATCGCTAAGGTCGAAGAAGTGCGCACGGGATCAGATCTGCATCAATTCGGCTTCTTTTTTCTCGATCGTCTCGTCGATGACCTTGACGAACCGGTCGGTCAGTTTCTGCACCTCTTCTTCGGCGCGACGCAGTTCGTCTTCCGTGATCTCTTTTTTCTTCTGCAGCTCTTTGAGCGCTTGGTTGATGTCGCGGCGGACGTTGCGCACCGCAACGCGCGCCTGCTCGCCTTCGTGGCGAACCACTTTGGTCAATTCGCGACGACGCTCTTCCGTGAGCGGCGGCATCGGCACACGGATGATCTCCCCCATGTTCGCTGGGTTGAGCCCCAAGTCGCTTTCGCGAATCGCCTTCTCGACTTTACTCATCATGCTCTTTTCCCACGGCTGGACGCCGAGGGTACGCGCATCCAGGAGCGTCACGTTCGCCACCTGGGGAATGGGCACCATCGTCCCATAGTATTCGACCATCACATGATCGAGGAGCCCCGTATGGGCGCGCCCGGTACGGATTTTCGTCAACTCCTCCTTGAGCGTCTCGACGGCCTTTTTCATCCGCCGTTCCGCGTCTTGCTTCAATTCTGCTACGCTCATCGATCGTTCTCCTCTTCAGGAATGCACGAGCGTTCCCTCGTCTTCGCCACACACCACGCGCAACAGCGCGCCAGGCTTGAAGATCGAAAAGACGTTGATCGGTAGTTTGATGTCGCGACACAGCGCAAAGGCGGTGGCATCCATCACCTGAAGGTTGCGGCCGATCGCCTCATCGAACGAGATCCGCGCAAACCGTTGCGCATCCGGATGCTTGGTGGGATCGGCGGAATAGATGCCATCGACTTTGGTCGCCTTCAACACGATTTGGGCGCCGATCTCGGCGCCCCGAAGTGCCGCCGCGGTATCGGTGGTGAAAAACGGGTTTCCGGTGCCCGCAGCAAAGATCACGACCCGACCCTCTTCCAAGTGGCGGATCGCGCGGGCACGGATGTAGGGTTCGACCACCTGGTCGATGCGCAGTGCCGATTGCACCCGCGCCGCGATACCCGCCCGGGTGAAGGCGTCGGCAAGCGCCATCGCGTTCATCACCGTGGCGAGCATCCCCATGTAGTCGGCGGTGGCACGGTCCATGCCACCGGCAGCTCCCTGCATCCCGCGAAAAATGTTGCCGCCCCCGATGACCACCCCTACCTGGACACCCAACGCCGTGACCTCGCCGATCTCCTTGACGATGCGCGCCACGACGGCTTCGTCGATCCCGTAGCTCCGCTCTCCCATCAGAGCTTCGCCAGAGAGTTTGAGGAGAATTCGGCGGTAGGCGGCAACGGCGGTCATCGGCGCACTCCAGCTCGGGTTACGATTTGGCGGCAGCGGCTTGCGCGGCGACTTCGGCCGCGAAGTCGGTGCTCTTCTTCTCGATCCCTTCGCCGACGATGTAGAGCGCAAAGGTCGCGACCCGTGCCCCGCGGCTCTTCAACAACTGCTCGACAGTGGTCTTGTCGTCCTTGACGAAGCCCTGCCCCAAAAGGGTGACCTCTTTGAGGAATTTCTGCACTGCGCCTTCGACCATCTTTTCGACGATGTTGGCCGGTTTTCCGGACTGCTGCGCCTTTTCCGCCGCAACACGACGTTCCGATTCGATCAGCTCACTCGGCACACTGGTGGCGTCGAGCGCTTTGGGCTTGAACGCGGCAACGTGCATCGCTAAGTCTTTCCCCAGCTCGTCGTCGCCACCGACGAGGTCAAGCAGCACGCCGATCTTGCTGCCGCCGTGGATGTAGGGGAAGACCTTCCCTTCGGCCTCGATGCGAACGAAGCGGCGAATGGTGATGTTCTCCCCAATCTTGCCGATCAACTCACGGCGCACCTCGTCGACCGTTTTGCCGTCGAGCGGCAATTGTGCCAACGCGTCGAAGTCGGCCGGGTTGTGCCGGGCGACCAGCTCCGCGACCTGCTTCGCAAACGCTTGGAAGTCTTCGTTCTTCGCGACGAAATCGGTTTCGCAGTTGAGTTCGACCATCGCAGCCAATTTGCCGTCTTCGGAGAGGTAGGTCGCAACGACCCCTTCCGCGGTGATCCGCGTCGACGCTTTCGCTGCTTTATTCCCCAAGCGCACCCGCAGAATCTCTTCGGCCTTCGCCAGATCGCCGTTGGCCTCAGTGAGCGCCTTTTTGCACTCCATCATCGGCGCGTCGGTGCGCTCACGCAGCTCTTTCACCATTTGCGCTGTAATCGCTGTCATTTCGACTCCTTGAATTCTCTTATATCCGCAATGGGTTTTTGATCGGGGGCAAGGTTGTGGACGTTACGCCTCGTCATCGAACGTTTCTTCAATCCCCTCTTCGACGACCGTCTCTTCTTCCACTTCGACGAAGTCGTCCGAGACCGCAGTGACCACCTCTTCGAGCGCCATTGCGCGCCCTTCGAGCACCGCGTCGGCGATCGCACGCGCGTAGAGGCGCACGGCGCGAGCCGAGTCGTCGTTACCCGGAATCACGTAATCGATACCGTCGGGCGAATGATTGGTGTCGACCACCCCAACCACCGGAATCCCCAATTTGTTCGCTTCGGCGACCGCGATCTTATGGTGGCCGACGTCGATCACGAAGATCGCATCCGGCAGATGTTCCATTTCACGAATACCACCAAGGCTCTTTTCGAGCTTGGCGATCTCCCGCTCCAGCCCGAGTTGCTCGCGCTTCGAAAGCTGTGCGACGGTACCGTCTTCGAACATCTGTTCGAGTTCGTTCAACCGCTTGATCGACTGGCGGACGGTCTTGAAGTTGGTGAGCATTCCACCGAGCCAGCGCTCATTGACGTAGGGCATGCCGCAACGCTCGGCCTCTTCGGCGATGATCTCTTTTGCTTGCCGTTTGGTTGCAACAAAGAGGATCGTACCCCGGTTTTGCGCGAGCCGACGCACGAATTCGGTAGCGCGGCGCAACCGCTCGACAGTATGTTCGAGGTTGATGATATGGATTTTGTTGCGTTCACCGAAGATGAACGGCGCCATCTTCGGGTTCCAGAAACGGGTTTGGTGACCGAAATGGACACCGGCTTCCAACAATTGACGCATCGAAACGTTCATGAAAGACTCCTTGACAAGGGTTGAACCTCCGCCCGCACAGCCGCTCAGTAACCTGAGACCCTTGTGCGAC
The DNA here is from genome assembly GCF_054656675.1 of Hydrogenophilus hirschii. Taxonomy (NCBI): domain Bacteria; kingdom Pseudomonadati; phylum Pseudomonadota; class Hydrogenophilia; order Hydrogenophilales; family Hydrogenophilaceae; genus Hydrogenophilus; species Hydrogenophilus hirschii. Next base: position 681,357 of record NZ_BAAHXQ010000001.1, on the reverse strand, counting down.
ACGGGCGTGTGGATTTGCCCCTTCCGAAAGAAGGGGCGCCGAATTATACCACGAGGCCAGGATTACTCTTGCGGGGCGTCGAGATCGAACGCTTTGTGCAGCGCACGGACCGCAAGCTCGAGGTATTTTTCGTCGATCACCACCGAAATCTTGATCTCGGAAGTCGAAATCATCTGGATATTGATCCCTTCGTCGGCCAGCACTTTGAACATCTTCGCCGCAACCCCGGGATGCGAGCGCATCCCCACGCCGACGATCGACACTTTACAGACGCTGCGATCCCCTTCGACCGCGCGCGCGCCGAGCGCGCGCTTCACCTCTTCGAGAATACCCAACGCTTTTTTGAGATCGTTTTTCGAAACCGTGAAACTGAAATCGGTCGTTCCGTCGTGACCGACGTTTTGCACGATCATATCGACGTCGATGTTCGCCTCAGCGATCGGGCCAAGGATTTGGTACGCCACCCCCGGTTTGTCGGGCACACCCAAAAGGGTTACTTTCGCTTCGTCGCGGTTGAACGCGATTCCAGAGATGATCGGCTGTTCCATGGATTGTCCTTCCTCAACGGTAATCAAAGTCCCTTCACCGCCCTCCTCGAAACTCGAGAGGACCCGCAATTTCACTTTGTATTTGCCGGCGAACTCGACCGAGCGGATCTGCAGCACCTTCGAGCCCATGCTCGCCATTTCGAGCATCTCCTCGAACGTGATGCAGTCGAGTTTGCGCGCTTCCGGAACGATCCGCGGGTCGGTGGTATAGACCCCATCGACATCGGTGTAGATTTGGCACTCGTCGGCCTGAAGCGCCGCGGCAACCGCCACTGCAGTCGTGTCCGAACCGCCGCGGCCCAACGTCGTCACGTCCCCCTCGACGTCGATCCCTTGGAAGCCCGCAACGATCACCACTTTCCCGGCGTCGAGCTCCCGTTCGATCGCCTCGCGCTCGATCGAAAGGATGCGCGCTTTGGTGTGCGCGCTGTCGGTATGGATCGGCACCTGCCAACCGGTGAAGCTCTTTGCAGGCACCCCGATCTCTTGCAGCGCGATCGCCAGAAGACCGATCGTGACTTGCTCACCGGTTGCGATCACTTGATCGACCTCACGCGGGTCAGGATTTTCGGAAAGTGCTTGGGTCAAAGCCACCAAACGGTTGGTTTCCCCGCTCATCGCGGAAACGACGACCACCACCCGGTGACCCTCGCGGTGGTACTGCGCAACCCGACGGGCAACGTTCTGGATCCGTTCGACCGAACCCACCGACGTCCCGCCATATTTTTGGACGATCAACGCCATGTCAAGCCCCTACCCTTTAGGAATCGGAAAACGGTGAGTGTAACAAATTGCGGCGGCGCACAAAACGGGCGGGATCGACTGCCGCTGCCAAGCGACGACTCACCGGCCACGGCTCGTCGGCGATTTGTGCCGCAAGGAGCTCGCCAGCGAGTGCCGCGATCGCAATTCCCCGTGCACCCAAGCCGTTGAACACCCACAGGCCGCTGTGCCACCGCTTCGGATCGTCCCAACGGCCACTCGGCGCGAGCGCGCCGACGATCGGCAGATGATCCTGCGTTGCGGCGCGCCAGGCGACTCGACCGGCCAAGCCAGCGTTCCGCATCGCGAGGTCCGTAGGTTGCCAATCGACCATCGCCTGCAGGCGCTGCCAATTGGCTTCGTGGTCGCTTTGGCGCAGGGTAGGATGCCAATCGTCCGGTGTCGCCGTCGCACCGAAGAGCAGGAAACCCCGTTCGGGCGGGATGAGATAACCGCTTCCCGTCACGACCACGCGTGGGCGCGCTTCGCGCGGATGGGGCAGACAACTCACTTGCCCTCGGACCGCATGCAGCGGAAGCGGTGCGCCCGGATACGCGGGCATCGCACCCCACCTCATCCCGTCGCAAGCGAAAGACCAAGGCCAGGAGGGAAGCGCACCGGCCCCGGTCGCCAACACCACTGCGTCGAACGCCAAGGACCGAGTCGATGCGCCACGGGTGTCTGCCGCAGACGACGGCCGCCACGCGACCCGCCAACCGTTCTCGGTAGGAGTAATCGCCGTGACCTGTGCCGACCAGATCGTCGCAAGCGGATAAGCACGCAACCACGCAGCCACCAATGCGGGTGGGGTCACCCAGCCGCCACACGGAAACCACCAACCGCCGAAACGGGTCGTGACGCCTGCGCGGGCGCTCGCCTCGGATTGTGTCACCCAAGTGAGCAGCGATTCGGGCAACGCCAGTTGCGCAACGACCGCGCGCATCCGCGCCTCGTGCGCTGCCGATTTCGCGATCTGGAGCGCCCCACACCACCGCCCGATCGCGCCGAGTGCCGCCCACCGCGGCCAGCGGCTGCGCAAAGTGAGGAGCCCTGTCCGCGTCCATTGCGCCCAGAGGTTGTCGTCGAAACTGGGCAACCAACGCGCGGCCCCGGCGCAATTTCCGGACGCGCCCTGGGCGGGGCCGGAATGCGCATCGAACAGGGTCACCGCGACGCCACGTTCGGCAAGCGCTACCGCAACGCTCGCCCCGGCAAGCCCACCGCCGACGATCGCAACCTGCTTGGGCACGGTGCGCGGTGGTGGTCCGTATGCTGGCGCTACTGCTTCGAGCCGCTCCCGTTTTCCTCCGAACCCGGGGCACCGCCGCACTTCGAGCCGATTCGCGGCAAGCGCACGGCGCACACGTCCCGCCGTACACCACGACGCGACCCGCGCGCCCGAGGCAAGCCGTTTCGCGAACGCGCCCAAAAGGGACTCCGACCACATCTCGGGATTCTTTGCTGGCGAAAAGCCATCGAGATAGAGCGCATCGAAGCGACCGGCAAGTGCCTCGACTGCCGTCATGGCCTCATGCCAGACCAACGTCAGCCGCACGCGGCCGCCATCCAGCCACAAGCGGTGAAACCCGGGAATCGGTAACGGATACTGTTCGAGCAGTTCGGCAACGAGCGGTCGCCAGCGCGGGTCGTTTTCGTACTGACGCCAAAATGCGCCCATCTCCTCACGATCGCGCGGGAAGGCGTCGATCGCAACGTAGTCGAGCGCGGCGCATCGTCCGGGATCGTGCTGCCACGCGCGCCAGGTCACGAAAAAATTGACGCCGAAACCGAACCCATTTTCCAGTAGCGCGAAATGACGACGACCCCGCCACCGCTCGGGCAATCCGACGCCGCGCAAGAAAACCGTTTCGGCTTGCCCCAGCGCGCCAGCACGGGTATGGTAAACGTCACCGAAGCGTTCTGAAAACGCCGCGCCATCGACCCAGCGCCAGTCGCGCATTGTCCGCTCACACCAGCCGATCGAGACGCGCCAGAGTCTCCCGTTTGCCCAATACCGCCACCACCTGATCGATCGCAGGCGACTGTTTCGTCCCCAGCAACACCACCCGCAATGGGATGCCCAATTTGGGCATTTTCACACCACACGCAGCCAACGTCGCTTTCATGGCCGCGGCGATCGTTTCGGGCGTCCAATCCGTTTCGGGCAGTGTTTCCAATCGGGCGCGAAAATCACGCAACACCGTTCGCGCTAGGTCATCTACCTGCGCCGCAACCAGTTCGGCAGGAGGATGCACCGGCTGGTAGAACGGTAGGACCAAATCGGTCAGGACCTCCAGTGTGTCGGCACGGTCGCGGTAGAGTGCGACCACCGTTTCAAGCTGAGGGCCATGCTCGGGATCGACCCCGCGGCGCGCCAAGCGCTCCGCCGCCTCGCTTGCCAGCCGCGCAATCGGGGTCTCTTTGATGTAATGGGCATTGACCCAACGCAATTTGTCGAAATCGAAACGCGCCGCGGAAGGTGTGATGTGGTCGAGATCGAACCACGCAACCAGTTGCTCGCGGGTGAACAGTTCGTCGTCGCCGTGGCTCCAACCGAGGCGCGCCAAGTAATTGACCATCGCCTCGGGCAGATACCCGTCCGCATGGTATTGCATCACCGAAACGGCGCCGTGGCGTTTCGACAATTTCTGTCCGTCGGGTCCCAGAATCATCGAGAGGTGGGCAAAGTGCGGCAGCGTTGCCCCCAGCGCATGATAGAGATGGATTTGCCGCGGCGTGTTGTTGACGTGGTCGTCACCCCGGATCACATGGGTAATCGCCATGTCCCAATCATCGACCACCACACAGAAATTGTAGGTAGGTGTACCGTCGGCGCGCGCGATCACGAAGTCGTCGAGTTCGCTGTTGTCGAATTCGATCCACCCTTTGACCAGGTCGTGCCACCCCACCTTACCACTCGTGGGCGCTTTGAAACGCACCACCGGGGGAACGCCGTCGGGAGGCGGAGGAAGCACTTTGCCCGGTTCGGGACGCCAGCGCCCATCGTATTTGGGTTTCAGTCCCTGCGCCCGCTGCGCCTCGCGCATCGCTTCGAGCTCTTCGGGCGTAGCATAGCAGTAATAGGCTTTCCCTTCGTTCAGCAACCGCTGGATCACTTCCCGATAGCGGTCCATACGCTGCGTTTGATAAAACGGCCCTTCGTCGTAATCAAGGCCGAGCCAATGGATCCCGTCGAGGATCGCCTGAACGGCTTGCGGCGTCGAACGCTCGCGATCGGTGTCTTCGATCCGCAGGATGAACTGTCCTTTGTGGTGGCGCGCGTAGGCCCAATTGAAGAGCGCGGTACGCGCACCCCCGAGATGAAGATAGCCAGTCGGACTGGGCGCAAAACGGGTTCGAACGCTCATCGTCTCTCCTTACGTCTCGTCAGCGGCTGGCCGCACGGCGAAGCCGGTCTCGCACCGCGGTGAGCAACGGGCTATCGCCTTCAGGGAGCGCAACCCACAGCTCCTGCGCTCCGCTTGCATCCAGGGTGCGCAGCGCCTGGTAGAGCTGCTGCGCGATCGCCGCGTCCGCTTCGGGTTGGGGTAGGCGTAACGTCTCTCCAGGCGTTTGAGGCCAATCGGGAGGAAACCAAACCGCGTGCGCGACCGATTCAGCACCTGTTGCCGTTTCCACAAAGCGTCGATACGCTTCCCGACACCACAGACGCAGCGGCGTCGTTGGTGCATAGTGCGAAGGCAACGCCCCAGGAACGCGCGGATCGTCCGCGCGCTCAGAACCGACAACCGCCGGTTTCACGCTCTCATGCACAGGAGCGCGCACCGTGATCGATAGCCCGGCCGCCTGTAACGTCTGCGCGATCTCGTCCGCACTCGCAGCACCGGGTCGTAGCACCACGGCACCGACCGATGCAAGACGGCTCAAATCGACGATCGTCGACTCGACCCCGACCGGCGTCGGACCCGCATCGGCAACCCAAAGCTCAAGCGTCGGAAATTCTTCCACGACGTGTTGCGCCGCAGTCGGCGAGACCCGACCAAAGCGGTTGGCCGAAGGGGCCACGACGCCTCGGCCAAGCTTTTCGATCACCGCCAGCGTGAAGGGTTGTTGCGGAACGCGAAGCGCGACGGTTGGTTGCCCTCCGGTCACCTCACGCAGTACCGTCGACTGTGCCGGCACGACCAGCGTCAGCGGCCCCGGCCAGAAACGCTCTGCGAGCACCGCCGCCGCACGTGGCCAAACGGCCGCATAGCGTGCTGCCATCGCAGCTGAGGCCAAATGGACGATCAGAGGATGATCCGCCGGGCGACCCTTCGCGGCAAAGACCGCTCGAACCGCGGCCCGATGCTCGGCATCTGCGGCAAGACCATAGACCGTTTCCGTAGGCAGCGCGACCAGAGCGCCTGAGGCCAAACGGGACGCAACCGCATCGACGCGATCCGCAGTTGCCGGTATCAGGGTGGGCCGATCAGGATGCACCATGCGCCCCTCACGCCCACCCGTTCGTCGGCAATCCCAGTTGTTGGCGCGCGGCACACACCGTTTGCCGAACTGCTTCCCATGAGGAACCTGTAACGGTGAAGTGCCCCATTTTGCGCCCAGGCCTAGGTTCGTGCTTGCCGTAGAGGTGCAGCGCCACTCCGGGCAACGCCAGGAGCCGCTCCCACTCGGGTTCCCGCCGGGTTCCATCGGCGGCGAACCAAAGATCCCCCAAGAGGTTGTTCATCACTGCGAGGGAGTGGGTCCGAACCGGGGCAAGCGGCAGCGCACAAAGCGCGCGCACCTGTTGCTCGAACTGCGAAACGGAACAGGCGTCGATCGTATGGTGCCCACTGTTGTGCGGGCGCGGCGCCATCTCATTGACCGTGAGGAGCCCGTCGTCCGTATAAAAAAACTCGACGCCCAACACCCCAACGTAGTCGAGCGCCGCAGCGAGACGCAACGCCACATCGAGCGCCTGTACTCGGATCGCTTCCGGCAAAGAAGCCGGCGCGGTCGTCGTATCGAGGATGCCGTTGCGATGAACGTTTTCCCCGGGCGGAAACGCCTCGGCAGTCCCATCGACACCACGGGCCAAGACAACAGAGAGCTCGGCTGCCAACCCCAACCGCTTTTCGAGCACGCACGGAACGCGACCCAGCGATTCCCAAGCGGAAAGGAGCGCATCAGAGGTCTGGACCGAGCGCTGCCCTTTACCGTCGTACCCCAGCCGAGCCGTCTTCAAAATCGCAGGATAAGCCGACGGCGGTACCGCAGCGCAATCGTCAGCCGACTCGATCACCCAGAACGGACCATAAGGCAAGCCATTGGCCGCAAGGAACCGTTTTTCCTTACGACGATCTTGACACACTTCGACCGCATCCGCCCCCGGACGCACCGGAATCGAGCGCGCCAACGCACGCAGCGCTTCAGCCGGAACGTTTTCGAATTCCGTGGTTGCCGCCGCGCAATGTCGTGCAATTTCGGCAAGCGCGTCGGCATCGTCGTACGGCGCAACCAGATGACGGTCGGCAATCTGCCCCGCCGGTGCGTTCGGATCCGGATCGAGCACCCAGACACGAAAACCCAGCTCCTGCGCAGCGCGGACGAAGAAGCGACCCAACTGTCCCCCCCCCAACACCGCCAGCGTTGCTGGCGGAACGATTGGTTGCGGCTTACCCTTCGCGTCCATCTTCGTTCAGCGATCCACCAACGTCATCGCATCTACTGCGGCCACCTGCTCGTTCCGGAACGCCGCCAGTTTTTCGGCAAGTCCGTTGTCGGTGGTCGCCAACATCGCCACGGCAAAGAGCGCCGCATTCGCCGCGCCCGCTTCGCCGATCGCGAACGTTGCAACGGGAACCCCTTTGGGCATCTGCACGATCGAATAGAGCGAATCGACCCCGGAAAGCGCACGGCTCTGCACCGGCACTCCCAAAACGGGAAGGGTCGTCTTCGCCGCGACCATCCCCGGCAAATGGGCGGCGCCGCCAGCTCCCGCAATGATGGCCCGCAAGCCACGCACCGCCGCGGTCTCCGCATAGGCGAACATCCAGTCCGGGGTTCGGTGTGCCGAGACCACCAACGCTTCGAAAGCCACTGCGAAACGTTCCAATACCGCGGCCGCAGCGCGCATCGTCGGCCAGTCCGATTCCGAACCCATCACGATACCCACAAGCGGGTTTGCACCAAAACGCTTTACCCGTTCGTCGCGCAGTACGGCACGCAACGTTTCGGGCAAAGCCACGTTGTGCGCGTCGTTAACTTCGGAAGCGATTGCGCCCATCACGATGCATCCTGGGATTGCAATTGACGTTCCGCTGCGGTGACGGTATTGGCCAGCAGCATCGCGATCGTCATCGGCCCCACACCGCCAGGCACTGGCGTGATCGCTTTGGCAACGGGTTCGGCCGAAGCGAAATCGACATCCCCGACGAGCCGACCATCGTCCAGGCGATTGATCCCGACGTCGATCACCACCGCCCCCGGCTTGATCATCGCGCCGGTGACCAACCCCGGCCGACCCACGGCCACCACCAGCACGTCGGCGCGCCGCGTCACAGCGGCAAGGTCACGCGTTCGCGAATGCGCGATGGTCACCGTAGCGCCTGCCTGCAGCAGTAACGCCGCCATCGGTTTGCCCACGATATTCGAGCGGCCGACGATCACCGCTTCCGCACCGACGAGATCGACGGTGGCTTCGGCCAAAAGCCGCATCACCCCAGCCGGGGTGCAGGGCGCGAAACAGTGACGCCCCTGCCAAAGCCGTCCGAGGTTTTCGGCGTGGAACCCGTCGACGTCTTTGGCGAGCGCGATCCGCTCGATCACCTCGGTTTCGTCGAACTGCGGCGGAAGCGGTAGTTGTACCAGAATGCCATGCACCGTTGGGTCGGCGTTCAACGCGTCAATCGCCGCAAAGACCTCTGCCGGCGCACAATCGGCAGGAAAGCGAAAAGCTCGGGATTCGATGCCGACGTCACCGCACGCAGCGATCTTGTTGCGCACATAGACTTGCGAGGCGGGGTCGTCACCGACCAGGATCACCGCCAACGTGGGTTTCACGCCTTGAGCGGTCAATCGGGCAACTGAGGTTTTGAGTTCGGCGCGAACGCGCGCCGCAAGCGCTTTGCCGTCGAGGATCATCGCTTTTCCTCAAAAAAATAGGCCGGCAAATCCGGCCTTGCGCAATTCGGTGGGGCGACATACCGGATTCGAACCGGTGACACCTGGAGCCACAATCCAGTGCTCTACCAACTGAGCTAATGCCGCCACAATCCAGAAACCTTGTCCGTGGCCTGCCCGACAGGGATCGAACCTGTAACCCCCGGCTTAGAAGGCCGGTGCTCTATCCAGTTGAGCTACGGGCAGATCACCGAAGCTCTTCCCCGTCGGAACGACGGCAGGCAGTCTGGTCGGGGTGGAGGGATTCGAACCCCCGACATCTTGCTCCCAAAGCAAGCGCGCTACCAGACTGCGCTACACCCCGGAAGACCGAGATATTACTGAATCACCGACGGATTGTCAATCGCTGGGTAGCACGATCCACGAAGAGACCCAACAGCCACTACCCGAGAGGAGCGTGCTGCCGGACTGTCCGTACCCTATCGGAACGATTGCCAAAATCGATAGGATTTTCATCGACCCTTTTCTATACTGCCCCAAGGCCACTGCTGATGCCCTGGCCGTACCTCAAAACCGAACCAACGTGGACAGGAGAAAGAAGATGCGTGATACCGCAAAGGCAAACGGCTGCCCCTTTCATACCGGCGCAGCAACCACTGCCGATCCCAAAAACGACCCCTACGCCTGGTGGCCTTCGGCGCTCAACGTCGAAATCCTTCACCAGCACGACACGAAAAGCAACCCCTTACCGGATTTCAAATACCGTCAAGCGGTTCGAACATTGGACGTCGAAGCGCTCAAAGCCGATCTGCGTAAGCTGATGACCGAGAGTCAGCCCTGGTGGCCTGCCGATTATGGACATTACGGTGGGTTATTCATCCGCATGGCATGGCATGCGGCTGGCTCTTACCGCGCTGCGGACGGACGCGGTGGCGCCAACACCGGTAATCAGCGTTTTGCGCCACTCAATTCCTGGCCGGACAACGCCAATCTGGACAAAGCGCGGCGGCTTTTGTGGCCGATCAAAAAGAAATATGGCAACAAAATTTCCTGGGCCGATCTCATCGTGCTGGCAGGAAACGTCGCGTACGAGTCGATGGGACTCAAAACGTACGGTTTCGCCTTTGGGCGCGAAGACATCTGGCAGCCAGAAAAGGACGTCTATTGGGGATCGGAACAGGAGTGGCTTGCGCCGAGCGACCAGCGCTACGTGGATCTCGACAACCCGGAATCGCTCGAGAATCCACTGGCCGCGGTGCAGATGGGTCTGATATACGTCAACCCCGAAGGGGTCAATGGCCAACCCAACCCGCGCAAAACCGCGCAGCACGTTCGCATCACTTTTGCGCGCATGGGGATGAACGACGAAGAGACCGTTGCGCTCACCGCTGGCGGCCACACTGTCGGAAAAGCGCACGGTAACGGTAACCCCGCGCACCTTGGGCCTGCCCCCGAAGGCGCTGAAATCGAGGACCAAGGATTGGGATGGCTCAACAAAACCACGCGAGGCGTCGGCCGCGATTCCGTGACGAGCGGACTCGAAGGTGCGTGGACCCCGACGCCGACGCAGTGGGACAACAGTTACTTCGACCTGCTTTTCGGTTACGAGTGGGAATTGACCAAGAGTCCGGCAGGGGCGTGGCAGTGGCAACCCATCGGCATCCGTCCGGAACACATGCCACCAGATCCAGAAGATCCCAGCAAGCGGACCATGCCCATGATGACGGACGCAGACATGGCGCTCAAGGTGGATCCGATCTATCGCCCGATCGCTGAGCGCTTCTGGCGTGATCCAGAGTATTTCAGCCAAGTTTTTGCCCGGGCCTGGTTCAAACTCCTGCATCGCGACATGGGGCCGCGAACACGCTATATCGGCCCGGAAGCGCCGCAAGAAGACCTCATATGGCAAGACCCTGTCCCACCCGGACCACGCGATTACGACGTAGGAGCGGTGAAACGGGCGATTCGCAACAGCGGCCTCACCGTCCCAGAACTGATCGCCACCGCTTGGGACAGCGCGCGAACGTTCCGCTGCTCCGATTACCGGGGCGGAGCAAACGGTGCGCGCATTCGCCTCGAACCGCAGCGCCGCTGGGAAGCCAATGAGCCGGAACGGCTGGAAAAGGTCCTTGCTGTCCTGGAGCCGATCGCGCACCACTATGGTGCCAGTGTCGCGGACGTGATCGTACTGGGCGGCAACGTGGCCATCGAAATTGCCGCCGAACGTGCCGGTTATGCGATCGAAGTCCCCTTCGTGCCTGGTCGTGGCGACGCCACGCAAGAATGGACCGATGTCGATTCGTTCGAATGGTTGCGACCGCTCGCCGATGGTTTTCGCAATTATTTGAGCCCACAATACCATCGACTTCCGACGCGACAACGGCCGGAAGAATTGCTCATCGACCGAGCCCATTTGCTGGGTTTGACCGCACCTGAGATGACCGTATTGATCGGTGGGCTGCGTGTGTTGGGTGCCAATTACCAGAACGCGCCGGAAGGAGTCTTCACGGATCGCGTTGGTACCCTGAGCACCGACTTCTTCGTTCATCTCACCGACATGAGATACCGTTGGGCGCCGCTTGCTGACAACCGGTATGCGCTGATCGACCGGGAAAGCGGAGAAACGCGATTCACGGCAACTCGCGTCGATCTGGTCTTTGGCTCCAATTCGATTTTGCGCGCCTATGCGGAGGTGTACGCGCAAGACGACGCGCACGAAAAGTTCGTTCGCGACTTCGTGCGGGCCTGGACCAAGGTGATGAACGCAGACCGCTACGATCTCCGGCCATAATCTTCGCAAAGCGACGGTGATTGGTTATGATTGCCTAGCGCGACAAAGAATGGCAGCGATGAAAAAGAAGATCCTGGTTACCCGCTGGATTTTTCCCGAAATCATCGAACGGCTTGCCGCGTCGTGCGTGGTCGACTTTCATGACCAAGACACCGCGCTTCCCCCAGAAACGTTGGCGGATCGCCTCGCTGACAAAGACGGTGCCATCACCTTCCTCACAGGAAATTGGAAAGGTTGGCAGTTCCACGATCCGTGGTATGGGCAGGACGTTCACCACGCGACACTCGGCATCTTGGGCATGGGGCGCATCGGACGCGCGGTTGCGCGACGCGCCAGCGGATTTGCGATGCGGGTGCTCTATCACAACCGCCATCGCCTACCGCCTGAGTCGGAAGCTGGAGCGCAGTGGGTAGCGTTCGACGAACTGCTGGCGGCTTTGGCAGGGCGCCGTCCCCCCAACCTGTTGAATCCAGAGGTTTTGTCCTCCTGACGTTTCGACGGGCACGGGCGCGTGCGTACCCGCGTCAGAACACCCGGTGCGTGAGCGCTGGCAGTTGCGCACGCACCGCGTCGAGCACGTCACGGCGCCACTCAGCCATCACCCAACCCGTGCCTTCTGCATATAGCGCTTGGACAGTCCCCCAGGGATCGATCAGCATCGAGTGGCCCCAGGTGCGCCGACTGCTCTCATGCCGCCCCCCTTGCGCACTCGCCGCGACATAGCAGAGGTTTTCGATCGCCCGTGCGCGCAGCAACACTTCCCAGTGCGCCTGACCGGTGGTGTGGGTAAACGCAGCGGGCAAAACGATCGCATCAACCGGTGCCACGCGGCGGAAAAATTCGGGAAACCGTAGGTCGTAACAAACGCCAAGGGTAAAACGCCACCCTTCGAGAAGAAAGGTCACCCCTTCCGTGCCCGCTTCGATTTCCCGCGCTTCGTCGTACGATTCCGCCCCTTTTTGAAAACGGAAGAGATGGACCTTGTCGTAACGGGCATGCACGTTTCCAGAGCGATCGAACACGAGGCAGCTGTTGCGCATTCGATCCGGGTCGTTCGCTTCGAGCGGAATCGTGCCGCCGATCAACCAAACGCCATACGTTTGCGCCCATCGTGCCATCGCAGCCTGCAACGGCCCATCGCCCCAGCGTTCGCGAAGCGCAAGCCGCACCGCCATTTCGCGATGGATGATCGGCCAGTACTCCGGCAATACGACAACGTCCGCGCCGGCTTGGGCGGCACTGGCAACCAGCCGCTCCGCGGTTGCCACATTCTCCTCGACCCGGGGGGTGCTCACCATTTGCACCACCGCCACCTGCAAGGTTGCCAAATCGGATGACATCGCGTGACTCCTCATCGCTCGTTGGGTGGATTGTCCCGCAAAGCGGTCACTTGCGGTGCACGCCATGAGCCGCTGACCCGATAGCGTTGCACAAGGATCTGACCAAACGGGTCGCCTAGAATCTGTTGCCCCAGGAACGTGAGCAACCCCGCTACGGGATTGACGAACGCGATCGCCGTCGCAGCAGTGTTGCCCAGGCGCGGCACCACACGGATCTCCAATTCTTGCGTCTCGGCATCGAGATCGATGCTGCCGGCAAGCTGGGTCAATGCCACCGGCGCATCGATCGTGAGATCCGATGTGGTCAGATAACCGTTCGCGACGGCGAAACTGCCCATCAAGCGGTCGTACGCCAACCCTTTTTGGGTGAGATCGCGGAAATCGAGCTGCAAGCGACGAAAGAGCATCGGCAAACTGAAAACGGTGAGCAACTTTCCGGCACCGGGCTCGATTTCGGAAAATACGCCTTTTTCAAGAGCAATCGACCCGGTACCTTCCAATGTGCGCCAGGTAAAGTCGAGCGGGCTCCCTGGCCAAGAAAGCGTCGCGTCGATGGTGCCCTGTCCCTTCTCAATCCCAGGCAATTGCCACAGGGTTGCCAACGTGGCGCCAAAATCGCCGATCTGGGCTTCGATATGCCAAGTGCTGCGTGTGCTTCTCCCGCCGCCAGTTGCATGTGACTCCCAGGAACCACGACCGCGAAGCCGATAGCGACCGGGTTGCACCAAAAGCGCGTCCTGAACCCGCCAGGTAGCGCCATCTTGCGCCGCAACCAGCGCGAACCGCCCCAACGGAGCATCGGCAACGCGCAAATCGGCAACCGTGACGCGCGCCGTAGGCCAGCGACTGGGATCTAGAGCCGCGATCCGGTTGGAATCGTGCGTTGCGTTTCCCGAGGAAGCGCGCGAATCGTTCTGGGATCTCTTCTGCTGCGGCGCAACCCACAAGCGGTCGAATTCGGCTTCGAAACGGTCGATCCGATCCCCACGCTGCGTCACCGTACCACTGCCGATTACCTCCGCTGCACGAACTTGGAAATTCCACTGCGTGGCGTGCGCACGCCCCGTGAACCGGACTTGATGCCACTCGCGCTGCATCGCGGTCAATTGGTCGACAGAAAGTGTGAGCGACGGCCAAACTGCCTGCTGCGCTTGCCCCATTTCGTCCAACAACGCATCCCACGCGTCGAGATCGAGTCGTTCCAGCGCAACCGCGATCGCACCGTTGGGTGTTGCCGGCGGAAGTGCTACTTGGCCAATCGCCAAAGCCCACGCGCCCGTTTGCGTTCGTTGCCAACGCAACCGATCGCCCAGTGCCACCGATGCCTGCCATCCGTTCTTCGTCACCTCCCCTTCTGCCTGCAGCGGCCACTGTTCGCTTTCTGTCTTTGCAAACGGCGCAGGAAACGCGAGCGCCAGTCCATCGACATCACTCGTTGCGTGCCAGCGAATCACTCCCTCCGGTGTCCAGGTCACGTGTGCGCGCACCGGCGTCGTGCCTTGCAATGCAGCCGATGGCAAGCCCAGCTGCTGGGCCAACGTTTTGCCACTCAGCATTGCCGTGACTGCCACTTCGGAACGGGCACCGTCTGGCCACGTGAGCTGAATCGGGATCTCGCCCCATACGCCAGTGCCTTCCGCGGAGCGAACGCCGTTTGCGTCGAAACGGATCGTCGCTTTCCCCTTGGTCAATGGCCAAGCAGCGACCGCAGCCGGTACCGAAAAGCGATCCAACGTCAAGGTTCCCGCAACGCCCACGGCACCTTCGGAAAGCGTGATCGTGAGCGCAAGGTCGAGGTGCGCATCCCCTTGCGCTTGCCATGATAGGAGCTGCGCGAGAGGGAGGTCATTGGCAAGCGGCGATTGCACGAGGTAACGCAACACGTTTGACCAGCGCCCTTCGACCGTTCCCTGCACCATGAGCACCGGCGCATCTGCCCCCAGGTCCGGGATCGTCGCGACAACGGGTGCAAAGCGCAGTTTCTCCGCGCGCGCGTCGTGGACTTCGATATGAAGCGCTTCGTTGCGGAAACGCACCATGGCACGTTCGATCGTCACTGCAGGCCAACGGGAATCGAACTGCAAAGTAACCCCTTGCACCGGAATTTCGACCAGAAACACCCCCCTGCCATGACGAAAGGGGAACGCGGCCAACGGCCCTTCGATCGCCAAATGAGCTGCAGGGATCTTCCCTTGGACAAAAGCGCGACCCAACCAATCGACGGTGGTCTGCCCCACAGCAGCGGGCGGGAAATAGCGGGCGAACCGTTCCAGGTCCACCGCTTCGATCACCGCGTGCATCGCAACCCGCCGCGCGGCAGGGCGCTCGAGTGCATCGAGCACGCCACTTGCGGTGACACGACCTTCCGGGGTAACCGCATGGAAATGTTCGGTTTGCACGGTATACCCGGTAGCGGAATCATAGTGCCAGCGCCCCTGCCAAACCACGTCGGTAAACGTTTGCTCGGTTTCGGCAAACCACCCTTCGGGCCACCGCCACACGCTTTTCGCCGCACGAACGGAAAAAACGCCTTCTGCGCGACTACCGCGCAACGCACCGGAGATCCCGCTCACACCAGGGAATTCCGGCGTAGCGGGCAGTGACAATTCGGAAAATTGCAGCGCCACCTGCGTGATCGTGCGCTCAGCACCCCGCACCGTCCCTGCCAATTCCACGAAATTGGGTAGGACGAACGCCTCTGGTGCGTGGCCGGTTTCCCCCGCTCGGCTTTTCGTCCAGGTCGCCAAGAACGGCTGCCACGCGCGCCCCGTGACCCCAACCGCATGCCATTGCACCCGCCATTGCCGATCGAAGAGGTGGAGCGTTCCGGAAAGTTTTTCTAGTCCGACCCCTTGCGCGGTAAATGCGATCCGCCATCCCTCCTGCCAAGACCAACGCCCTTCAGCGCTTCCCCAGAGAAACGGTTTGTCACCTGCGTCGTCCCGCATCTGCCAGCGCGCAATGCGCCACTGAGGCGACGCCCACGCGTGCCACTCTCCTTGCACCCCCTCGAGCGCGATGGGCACCCCCACCGTTGCGCGCAACCACGCTTCGATTGCGGGACGAAACCAGTCGAGATTGGGCCACACCACCCAGCGCACACCGGCAAGCGCAAGCAGCGCCACCACGCCGACCGTTGCAAAAGCAAGCGCGAATGGGCGCCACGCACCGTGCCACGTGCGCACTTCCGTCATGCGTCGATCCTCCTTGCTGTCATCCTTGTAGCGCTGCTACCCATTATAATGGGCGCACTCCCTTGGGATGAGACGTAACGACCGTGACCGTTGCTTTTTCCAGCTGGCTGTCGACAGCCGTCCGCTATTCCCCGCACCTGGCGCACCTCCTTTCGGCCCGGTCTTGGCTTGAAGAGTGGCTTGCAAAAACCGTCATGCATCCGCTGACGACCGCAATCCTAGAGGATTTTCTGCAAAACCCTCCTTTTGCGCCGAACGCTTCCGAAATCCCTCTCGATGCGCGCCTCAGACAGATGCGCGCCGCGGTTTTTTCCCACTGTGCCATACGCGATCTGGCGTTGGCTGCGCCGCTCGAAGAGATCACCGGCGCAATGACCCACTTCGCCGAATGTGCCATTCGCCACGCGTACGAGCACCACTACGCCGCGCTCGCCGAGCGCACCGGCCGCCCGCAATCGGAAGGGGGGTGGGAACAAGAGCTCCTGATCGTAGGGATGGGGAAGTTGGGGGGCGGCGAACTCAACGTCTCTTCCGACATCGATCTGGTGTTCGTCTATCCCGAAGAGGGGGAAACGGCTGGCCCCAGGATCATCAGCAACGCCGAATTTTTCACCAAATTGGGGAAACGCCTCATCCAAACCCTAGCCGAACCCACAGGAGACGGGTGGGTGTTTCGCGTCGATATGCGCCTGCGCCCTCATGGGGACTCCGGCCCACTCGTCGTTTCGTTCGAGATGCTCGAAGACTACCTGATGACCCAAGGCCGTACCTGGGAGCGGTACGCGTGGATCAAAGCCCGAGCGATCACCGGTGAGCGTTGGCAGGAGTTGGAAAATCTCACGCGGCCGTTCGTCTACCGAAAATATCTCGACTTCGGCGCGATCGAAGCGGTGCGCGACCTCCACGCTCAAATCCGCCGTGAAGTGGCGCGCAAAGACCGCCAAGACCACATCAAACTGGGGCGCGGGGGCATTCGCGAAATCGAATTCATCGCCCAGGTGCATCAGCTCATCCGAGGCGGCCGCGATCCGGCGCTTCAGGTTCGGCCGACGCGTACCGTGTTGCGCCTGCTTGCCGAACGCGGGCTGATCACTCCCGAAACCCAAGCCGGTTTGGATGCCGCATATTGCTTTCTGCGCCGTGTGGAACACCGTTTGCAATATTGGCACGACGCGCAGACGCACGAACTCCCCAAAGAAACCGAACGTCAAACCCTGCTTGCCGAAGCGATGGGGTTTGCGGATTGGGATGCGTTTCGTGCTGCGCTCGATCAACATCGGGAATTCGTCAGCCAAGCGTTCGATGCACTCTTTGGCAAAGAAGAGACAGAGCAGGCATACGACGGCGCTTGGTTTGCCGCGGGTGACCAAAACGAATTCGCTCAGGCTCTGGAAACGCTGGGCTATGCCGACCCCCGCCCCCTCGCGCTTCGCTTGGAAGCGCTCAAAAACCATCCGCGACTGCAGGCGATCTCACCCGCTTCGCGCCGCCGCCGCGATCAAATCGTGGCGCACGCACTCACCGTGGCCGCGCAGTTTCCAGCACCCGATACGGTCCTCGCGCGCCTCATCGACCTGTTCGAAGCCATTGGCGGACGCACCAGCTATTTTGCGCTCCTCGACGAATACCCGCAAGCGCTCGAGCAGATCGCCAAGATCGTTGCGAGCAGCCGCTGGGCCGCCACCTATTTGGCCCGCCATCCGATCTTGATCGACGAAGCGTTGGACGCCCGTGCGTTGGACGAGGTACCCAATTGGGCCGAATTTCAACGCGCCCTCACGGAGCAACTTGCGTTGCGCGCAGACGATACCGAAGCGCAGATGAACTGGTTGCGCGAAGCGCACCACGCGCAACTTTTTCGCTTGCTCCTCAAAGACCTGGCAGGGCGACTGACCGTCGAACGGCTCAGTGACCACCTCTCGGCACTTGCCGATGCGGTGCTCGACGCAAGTCTGCCTTTCGTTTGGAAAACGCTTCGCCGTCGCCATACCGAAACCCCACACTTCGCGGTGATCGCCTATGGAAAATTGGGCGGCAAAGAGCTCGGCTACGCCAGCGACCTCGATCTGGTCTATCTCTTCGACGACGACCACCCCGACGCGCTCGACAGCTACTGCCGGTTCGCGCAGCGGCTCGCCACCTGGTGGAGCACCCGCACCGCAGCAGGGGAGCTGTTCGAGATCGACCTGCGGCTCCGCCCCGACGGCGAATCCGGATTGCCAGCAACCCCGTTCGCTCGCATGGTCGATTACCTCATCGAATCGGCATGGACCTGGGAGCATCAGGCACTCACCCGCGCCCGCTTTGCCGCTGGCGACCCGGCACTGGGAAAGCACTTCGAAGCGCTGCGCCGTTTCATCTTGGCGATCGAACGGGACACAACCCGCTTGGCGGGCGAAATCGTTGCGATGCGGGAAAAGATACGCGCCGAACACCCGGCCAAAGCGGGTCAATTCAACCTCAAGCACGACTTTGGCGGCCTCATCGATGTCGAATTCCTGGTGCAATACCTGGTACTTGCCCATGCGCCGCACCATCCGGAACTGGCCGAAAATGCCGGGAACATCGCGCTGCTTTTGCGTGCAGCCAAACACCATTTGATCCCCACGGCCCTCGCCGAAGCGGTAGCGGAGGCCTATCGCAACCTGCGGCGGGAACAGCACCGCTTGCGCCTCGACGAAAAACCGGCGGTCGTCCCTGCCGAAACCATCACCGACCGAACCGAACCAGTCCGAGCACTTTGGCACCATCTCTTCGCACATACCGTGCCTGCGTCCAAATTGGGCGCAGCGAAACGGACCTACCGTAACCCTGAAGCGGTGCACTGGGAGAAAGCCATCGATGGCGACCGAACGTGAATTGAAGCTCTCCCTTTTGCCGCGCGACGCGGGCAAACTCAAAAACCATCCGCTGCTTGCCGCGGCACCCGCCACCACCCGGCAGATCGAAACCCACTACTTCGACACCGGTGACCACCAACTCGCTCGTGCTGGCGTCGCGGTGCGGCTGCGTCGCATCGAGGACCACTATTCTGCGACGGTGAAAACCGAAAGCGCGGACCAAAGCGGCTTTACCGAACGGGGGGAGTGGGTATGCGCGATACCCGCTCCGCTCGCCGAAGCGGCACTTGCGGAACCTGCGGAGCTTTCCGCTTTCCCGCCCTGGCTGGAACCGCTCTTCGAACGGGTCGCCCCACGTGCCATTCGTGACCTTCTGCATCACACCGCTCTTCAGCTCCGCCCCATCCTGTCGACCCGCTTTCGCCGCACCACCTGGCCGATCGCATTGGTAGGCGGCGAAGCGGAAGTGGCATTCGACCGCGGCGTGATCACCACCGGCACTCAAACGGTGCCACTGTGCGAGCTCGAAATCGAAAGCCCCACTGCACCATTCCCCTCCCTTTTGGAATTCGCGCGAACCCTTGCCGAAACGGTGGCGCTCTGGCCGGAACCTCGTTCCAAAGCGGCCCGGGGCTTTGCGCTCCTTACAGGCGACGCCGCAACCGCATTCAAAACCAAACCGCCCCGGTGGTCTGCCGAGATGTCGATCGCGGACGCTTTTTTCACCGCGTGGTGGTCCTGCGTCGCCCATGGTGGCGCCAACATGACCTTGTACGCCCAACACCACGACCCAGAAGCGCTGCATCAACTGCGCATTGCGCTGCGGCGCAGCCGCACGCTGCTCGCCCATTTCGCACCGTGGCTTGGCGCGCCACTTGCCGATGCGCTGCGCGCGTACATCGCATCCGTGGCGCGCCCATTGGGCACACGGCGTGATCGTGACGTGCTCGTCGATGCGATCATCCGCCCGGCACACACTGCGTGCCCGGTGGCACAGCAGGAGATCGCGTGCCTGGCCGAAGTCCTCCATCCACCCTGCCACCGTGCCGCTGCGCTTCCCTACCGCGCACTCGGACAGCTCTGGCTTGACACGAGCCTGCGCCTTCTTGCCGCAAAACCATCGAGCTTCTCTTCCGACCCCCTGGAACCGTTCGTACGCACCCTCTGGCACCGAACCCGCCGCCGCGTCCGTCACCGTATCGACCAGTGGGAAGCCGATCCCACTTCCGAGCGCCGCCATCGGGTTCGCATCGCGCTCAAATCGTGGCGCTACCTGCTGGAATGGAGCCGCGCGCTCCTTCCCAAACGGGCCTACCGGCGGGAAATGGCGCGCGTCAAACATGCGCTCGATCTCCTTGGCGCCGCCCAAGACTGGGAGGGCGCGCAGCACCAGCTCGCCCCCTATCTGCGCCGCAGCGACCGGCTGGCGGTTGGCGCTGCCGCGGTGCTCGCGTGGCACCATGCGCGCTCGGTATTGCCATGCGAAACGCTCAGAAACGATTTGCGCACCTGGTTTCACGAATCTTGGGAGGAAACGACGAAATGACCACCGTGATCGACCTGTTGCTTTGGCGCCACGCCGAAGCCGAAGCGGGATTCGACGACGACTTGGCTCGCCCCCTGACACCGGAAGGACACACACAGGCGAAGCGCGTCGCGCACTGGTTGCAACGCCATGCGCCGAAAAATCTGGCGCTGCTTGCCTCCCCCGCGCGGCGCGCGCAAGAAACCCTGCAACACTTCGCTGCGCATTTCACCACCGAACCCGCGATCGCGCCGGGTTCGCCGGTGAGCCGCGTTCTCGACGTACTCGGATGGCCGAACCCACAACGGTCGCTCCTCTTGGTTGGTCACCAACCCTGGATCGGGCAGACTGCGGCGTATCTCTTGACCGAATCGCCCCTACCCTGGGCTTTCCCTCGGGCCAGCCTTTGGTGGTTCCGCGTCCGCCCCTTCCACCCGCGGCCAGTCCAATTGCGCGCGGTGATCCATCCGGACCTTGCAGAATGAGGGGGCAGGGACATATTGCAGCGCAGCATCAACCGGAGTACACTCGTTCCATCAGAGCGAATGGACCGAAACCGCCATGTCCCTGGTAGAAAACGGTACTCGCCGCGTCATCGACGGCGTCGAACGGGTCTATTACGACGGGTATTGGGTCAAGACCTACCCGATCCCGAAAGATGAACTGTGGGCACGAAAGACGCTGATTCGCGACCTGACCCGGCGACTCTTCAACCACGTCGAACATGGCCTCAACGTCCCGGGCAAACGGCTGGAGGAGGCGCGTGCCGCATTCGAAAGCGAAACCGACCCGCAAAAGAAGCGGGTCAAAGGCGCGATGCTCGCAGGTGCGCTCTTCAACCGCGCCACCGACATCTTCACCCATCTGGTCGAACTCCAGGAACAGGGCGTCCAGATCAGCTCGTCGAACGAACTGATGCGCGAATGCGGCAATTGCCTCAGAGAAGCGCTTGCGCTCGGCCGCCTTGTGTTACACCGCAGCGGCGAAGAGGGGATCGACGAACTGTGGGGCGAACCTTTTCGCGCCTTTTCGGTGCCGATTGCCGATTTCTATGAAACGCGCTACCTCAAAATCGCCTGGACGATGCGCGATATCGACCGCATCGTCGACACCATGGTACGAACCATCGGCACCCACCCCTTTTTCCAGGGGTTGACTGCGCATCTGCACCGGTTGGCCACCGCTGCCAAAGTCAAAGTCGAGACGCTACGAACCGACCCCGAGATTTTCGAAGTCTGGTCCGAATTCGTCGTAGCCAGTGAAAACGTGCTCCACTACAAACCGCGACTCAACCATCCCCCGTCTCGTGAAGAACTGCTCTTGATCGCCGACGGGGAGCGGCTCGTTCGCGACGGTCAGGCGCTCATCTCGCACATCACCCGCGCGCGCACCCCGATGCCGAAGAGCACCGAACAATTCTTGGAGCGGTGCGAACACTTCGCGTCCGGGCAGCTGCAGATCACCACCCACCATCTGATCGTTGGCGACCGCGCAACCGCCCCGTTCTCCCTCGCAGCCGTCCCGCAACCGGCTTCGGCAGTAACTGCTTCGGTGGGCTCACCCCTCGGCGGACATGGCACTGTCGATCACGCCACCGCCTAAACAGACCCGCGACTCATAGACGACGACGCTCTGCCCGGGCGTCAATGCCCACTGCGGTGTGGCAAACGCCAGCGTCATCTCGCCGGCCTCCGAAACGGCTTCGATCTCGCACGGCGCATCGGTCGTTCGGTAACGCGGTTTCGCGCTGTAGACCCAATGGGTATGCGGTAAACGACCACTGATCCAATGGCAACGAACCGCACGCAAGCGATCGGCGAAAAGCGCCGGATGGTCGTGACCGCGGACCACATAGAGCACATTGTTCGCCAAATCTTTCTTCGCGACGAACCATGGTTGGTGGTTCCCGTCCGTGTCGCGCCCCTTGACGCCCCCAATGCCCAACCCTTGACGCTGCCCCAGCGTGTAGTAGATCAACCCTGCGTGCTGCCCCAGGACCTGGCCCGTTTCCAGGTCACGAATCTCCCCGGGTTGCGCTACCAAATAGCGGCTCAAGAAGGTCCGCATCGACCGCTCCCCGATGAAGCAGATCCCGGTCGAGTCCTTTTTCTCCGCGACCGGCAAACCGATCGCTTTCGCCAGCCTACGCACGTCCCGTTTGTAGAACGCCCCTAAGGGAAAGAGCGCTTTGCTGAGTTGCGCCTGATTGAGGCGGTACAGGAAGTAACTCTGATCCTTGGTGCTATCGGTTCCTTTCAGGAGCTGATAGGTCACCGAACCATCCTCATTGCGCCACGGACGAACCGCCGCGTAGTGGCCGGTCGCGATCGCCTCGGCACCCAACCCCAATGCGTAATCCAAAAACGCGGCGAATTTGATCTCCGAATTGCAGAGGATGTCGGGATTCGGCGTACGCCCTGCCGCATACTCGTCGAGGAATTCCTGAAAGACCCGTTCGCGGTATTGCGCCGCAAAATTGACGTGCTCGACCTCGATCGCCAACCGATCAGCGACGCTCACCACGTCGATCCAGTCGGCACGGCTCGTGCAATGGGTTTCGGTATCGTCGTCCTCCCAATTTTTCATGAAGACGCCGGTGACACGCCAACCGCGCGTTTTGAGCAACCAGGCGGTGACCGCCGAATCGACGCCACCGGAAAGCCCCACGACCACATGGCGACCCTCCCCCTCGGGAATCGTCTGCCACGCTTCGGTCAATCCCAACTCGGCCACCACCGTGGCCCCGTGTTCTTGCGTCATCGTGTTCCTCGATACTCCGTTATCCAGCAATTCGCAACGAACAGGCGCATCCAACAGGCTGCGGCGATCCGCACACCGTCACACGACCAACCCAACTCCGTCCCGCCACAACCGAACCACATCGAGGCTGTAGCGACGCCCCGCAAGCCAATCGTCGATCACTGCCAAAACCAACGGACTGCGGGTTCGCCCGGCTTGCGCGAGCGCTGCGACCTCGTCGCGCGACAACCACACCGGGCGAATGATCCCGGAGTCGAGCGCGCGGTTCGGCTCCTCAGTCCCCAACTGACCACTGAACGCGAAACGCAGATACGCGGTCTCGGACCCGGGCTTTTGCCACAAGTAGACCCCCACCACCGCTTTCGGGGTGAAATGAAATCGCGTCTCTTCCAATGTCTCACGGACCACCGCCGCGACCAACGTCTCACCCGGTTCGACATGGCCAGCGGGTTGGTTGAAGCGCACCCCTTCTGGCGTCTCTTCCTCAACCAGCAGAAACTGCCCTTCGCGTTCGATCACCG
Organism: Hydrogenophilus hirschii; assembly: GCF_054656675.1. Lineage (NCBI taxonomy): Bacteria > Pseudomonadati > Pseudomonadota > Hydrogenophilia > Hydrogenophilales > Hydrogenophilaceae > Hydrogenophilus > Hydrogenophilus hirschii. Next base: position 658,011 of record NZ_BAAHXQ010000001.1, on the reverse strand, counting down.
CCGCCACCGTCAAACCGGGGCGCCACCGTTCGCTCATAGCCAACACTCCCATAATGTGGCTGCAATTATAACGGCGTGGCGATCGTCCCGCAGACGACACCACTTTTAGGAAGCAGCCACCCGCTCCGCGCACCACATCGAATGGGCCATTATTCAGTAAAAATTAAAAAAATAGACAAAACAATAAAATTTACAAAAAAAACATTCTGCCGTATAGTTCTTCTCAGCGCCCCACGGCGCATGAACGATCCACCAGTCAGGAGGTTACCGATGAGCCAACCCAAACGTTACGAAGCGGGGGTAAAAGAGTACCGCGAAACCTATTGGGAACCGACCTACGTTCCCAAAGATTCCGATTTCCTTGCCGTGTTCAAGATCGTGCCGCAACCGGGCGTTCCGCGCGAAGAGGCTGCGGCTGCGGTCGCTGCGGAATCCTCCACCGCCACCTGGACCACCGTCTGGACCGACCTGTTGACCGACCTTTACTACTACAAAGGGCGCGCCTACGCGATCGAAGACGTTCCTGGCGACGACGAGGCCTTCTACGCGTTCATCGCCTACCCGATGGGACTCTTCGAAGAGGGATCGGTGGTGAACGTCTTCACGTCGCTCGTCGGCAACGTCTTCGGCTTCAAAGCGGTGCGCAGCCTGCGCCTTGAAGACGTTCGGATCCCCCTCTGGTTCGTCACCACCTGCCCTGGGCCACCCCATGGCATCTATGTGGAGCGTGACAAACTCAACAAATACGGCCGTCCGCTTTTGGGCTGCACCATCAAACCGAAACTCGGCCTTTCGGCGAAGAACTACGGCCGTGCGGTCTATGAGTGTCTGCGCGGTGGACTCGACTTCACCAAAGACGACGAAAACGTCAACTCGCAACCCTTCATGCGTTGGCGCGACCGCTTCCTCTTCTGCCAGGAAGCGATCGAGAAGGCGCAAGCGGAAACCGGCGAGCGCAAGGGCCACTACATGAACGTGACCGGCCCGACGATGGAAGAGATCTACAAGCGCGCCGAATTCGCGAAAGAGATCGGCACCCCGATCATCATGATCGACTACCTCACCGTCGGCTGGGCTGCGACGCAAAGCTTGTCGAAATGGTGCCGCGACAACGGGATGTTGCTCCACGTCCACCGTGCGATGCACGCGGTGATCGACCGCAACCCGAAACACGGGATCAACTTCCGCGTGCTCGCAAAAATCATGCGGCTCATCGGCGGCGATCACCTCCACTCCGGTACCGTAGTCGGCAAGCTCGAAGGTGACCGCGCCGCGACCCTCGGCTGGATCGACCTGATGCGCGACCGCTACGTCAAGGCCGACCGAAGCCGCGGCATCTTCTTCGACCAAGACTGGGGGCAGATGCCGGGGATGTTCCCGGTCGCTTCCGGCGGGATCCACGTCTGGCACATGCCCGCGCTCGTTTCGATCTTCGGTGACGACTCGGTGCTGCAATTCGGTGGCGGCACGATCGGCCACCCGTGGGGGAACGCCGCCGGTGCGTGCGCGAACCGCGTCGCGCTTGAAGCGTGCGTCAAAGCGCGCAACGAAGGCTTGCCGATCGAGAAGATGGGGCGCGAGATCCTCACCGAAGCCGCGAAATCGTGTCCGGAACTCAAGGTTGCGATGGAGACCTGGAAAGAGGTCAAATTCGATTTCGACACCGTCGATAAACTCGACGTGCAACACCGCTAAAGGAGCCAACGATGAGCGAAACACAAGATATGATCCGGGACGTGCAAGACTACCCCAGCCGCTTGAACGACCCGAAGAGCAAACGCTTCGAGACCTTCTCCTACCTGCCGCAGATGAGCGCTGAGGAGATCCGCAAGCAGATCGAATACATCGTCAGTAAAGGGTGGAACCCGGCAATCGAACATTGCGAGCCGGAAAACGCGATACTCCACTACTGGTACATGTGGAAATTGCCGATGTTCGGTGAAACCGACGTCGACAAGATCATCGCCGAAATCGAAGCGTGCAAACGCTCCAACCCGAACCATCTGATCAAATTGATCGGCTACGACAACATTCGCCAGACGCAGGGCACCGCGATGCTCGTCTACCGTCCGGCGCAGTAATCGAAAGCTGCCCCGGGTCGCTCGCGTGCCCCGGGGCGTTACTTGCTGCATTGCTGAGAGGAGGCCTGCTATGGACCTTCGCAACCAGTACCTCGTCCATTCTGAACCCTATTACCATGCGGTCGGTGACGAAATCGAACGATTCGAAGCCGCGTACGCGAACCGCATCCCGATGATGCTGAAAGGCCCCACTGGCTGTGGCAAATCACGCTTCGTCGAATACATGGCGTGGAAGCTCGGCAAACCCCTCATCACGGTCGCGTGCAACGAAGACATGACCGCTGCCGACCTCGTCGGCCGTTTTCTCCTCGACAAAGAGGGCACCCGCTGGCAAGACGGACCACTCACCACCGCGGCGCGCATCGGAGCGATCTGCTACCTCGACGAAGTGGTCGAAGCGCGGCAAGACACCACCGTGGTAATCCACCCGCTCACCGACCATCGCCGCATCCTGCCGCTCGACAAAAAAGGGGAAGTGGTCGAAGCCCACCCGGACTTTCAGATCGTGATCTCTTATAACCCCGGGTATCAATCGGCGATGAAGGATCTCAAAACCTCGACCAAGCAGCGCTTCGCGGCGATGGACTTCGACTATCCCGCGCCGGAAGTGGAGAGCGAGATCGTCGCGCACGAATCGCGCGTCGATGCGGCCACTGCGAAAAAGCTAGTCGAGGTGGCGATCCGTTCGCGCCACCTCAAAGGGCACGGGCTCGACGAAGGGATCTCCACACGGCTCCTCGTCTATGCCGGGTCGCTGATCACCAAAGGGATCGCGCCGCTCATCGCGTGCGAAATGGCGCTCATCTGCCCGATCACCGACGACCCCGACCTGCGTGACGCGCTGCGCGCCGCCGCGCAAACGCTCTTTGCCTGAACGGAAACCCAAGGAGCGAAGCGATGCAACCGCCCACCGAATGGGAAGCGCTCGTCGCGCGCTTTGCCGAACCCCACCGCGAACTGGTCGTGCGCTTCGCGCTGGAAGCGCCCAAGCACTTTTCCCCCGCGGGTTGCGAATACTACCGCCGCGGGGTGGAAGCGCTCCTCAACCTGGGACGGGGCGAAAAACTTGCGCTCGCCTACCTGGAAGCCGCACCTGCGGTCGCGCGGGAAGTTGGCGAAGACGCGGCGGAAGCAGCTCGGCGTGAAGCGGCGAAATTAGCTTCGATGACCTCGGGCGAAGTGATCGAACGGTTCCTGGCCACCCTTCCCTTGGTTGCACGGCGGCTTGGCGACGCCGACCTCTTCACGAACTACCTCACCTTCGTCCACCAATTGGCGAGCCTCGCCCCACGCGCGTTGCGCCCGCTCTTTGCCCATCTCGAACCGCTTCTGGATACCTTGACGCTTGGGGGTTTGCGCCGCTGGGCGCTCTTCGGCGCCGAACTCCACCGTCAAGACACCGCAGCGCTCACCGCCTACTTTTCGCTCGAAAGCGCCGAAGCGAAAGCGAAGCTGCAGGAGGAGCGGCGGGGCACCCTCTTCGTCGACAGCCACCGCAAACTCAACGCCTACCTGCGTGCGCTTTGGGGACGCGACTTCTGGCTCAAACCCGCCCAGGCCGACCGCAACGAGTTCCGTCCGTTCGTCGACGACTTCGTCCTCCACCTTCCAGACGCCGTCGATCGCGTCGGCGCGCTGGATGGGGCCGCCGTCTATCGCGCGATCGCCGCCCACATGGCGGCGCACCTCGTCTATGGCGGCGGCGCGCATGATCCGCGCGGCTTGGGTTCGCTCGAACGCGCACTCTACGGTTTTCTCGAAGACCTGCGCGTCGAATATGCCGCCGCCCAGGCCTTCCCTGGCCTTGGCCACGCGTGGGCCGAACTCGCCCGCCACAGTGCCCCACCCCCAAACCGCCATCCTGCGGCGCAGTGGCTGCTTACGCTCATAGACCGCTGTTACCGCCATTGGGGCTGGCGCACCGACCCCGTCGACGCGCCGCTACCGGAACCGCTTGCCGCGTGCGCCGAGCGCATCGTCGATGCGTTCGCCTGCCCTGCAGAAGCGAGCCGAAAGCACGTGCGGATGCTGCTCGAACCCCTGCGCGCCGCGCTCGAAGCCACCGACGCCGGCACCCCGATGGCTCGCGACGTCGAAGCGCTCCCGCTGGGTTACCGCGACGACAACCGGATCGTCTGGCACTTCGACGCTGAGTCGCTGACCCGGAAACTCCACGCGATGCGGCGCCAGCCGCTGCGGCGCATCGTTCCGCTGATGGAATTCATCAACGAGGTCGACACCGAAACCCAGAGCGACACCCCCGACGAAATCTGGGTTCCCGCCACCCCAATCTACGACGACGACGGCATCACCTTTCAGGAAAAATTCGGCAGCCCGCGCATCGCTGGCCCCTTCTTCTACGACGAATGGGACGAGCGCGCCCAATGCTATCGACCGGACTGGGTCAGTTGCTTCGAATACCCTGCGCCGTTGGGCGAACTCGAACCGCTCGACGCCCTCTACCGTGAACACTTGCCGGTGGTAAAGCGGCTACGGAAAATCGTCGAACGGCTGCGCCCGCAAGGGGTACAGCGCGAGCGCAAACTCGAAGATGGCGACGAACTCGACCTCACCCCGGCGATCGACGCAATGGTCCACGCCCGCGCGGGGCTACCCTTCGACCCACGGATCACGTTGCGCCATAAGCTGCTTAAACGCGACATCGCGGTCTGCCTGCTCCTCGACCTCTCGGCGTCGACGAACGACACGCCGCACGGCGCGCACCATTCGGTGCTCGACGCCACCCGCGCCGCGACGCTGCTTCTGGCCGAAGCGATCGAACGCATCGGCGATCCGCTTGCGATTCTCGGTTTCCATTCCGATGGACGCGAAGACGTACGCCTCTACCCGATCAAACGGTTCTGCGAACGGTGGGGCGAGAACGCGAAAAAGCGGCTTGCGGGCATCAACGGCGCGTTTTCCACGCGCATGGGCGCGGCGTTGCGCCACGCCGGGACGTTGCTCAAGCAGCAACCGCAAAAGCGCAAGCTCCTTTTGCTCGTCACCGACGGCGAACCGGCCGATATCGACGAGCGCGACCCCAACCACCTGCGGCGAGACGCGCGCCGTGCCGTCGATGAACTCTGGGGAAACGGCGTCTATACCTACTGCCTCACCCTCGACCCCGGAGCCGACCGTTACGTCGCGCAGATCTTCGGCAAACACTACACCGTGATCGACCGGGTGGACAAACTTCCCGAACGGTTGCCGCGGCTTTTTGCGGCGCTGACTCGCTGACAAGGACTTCTTATGGTCAAAGCCCTACTCTTCGACGTCGACGGTACCCTCGCTGAAACCGAAGCGCTCCACCGCCGCGCCTTCAACGAAGCGTTCGCCGCAGCAAAGCTTCCCTGGCGGTGGACGCCACAGCGCTACGCCGAACTGCTGCGCGTTGCGGGCGGCCGCGAACGGATCGCCCACTTTCAAAGCGCCTATCCGCACGAAGCCGCTGGAATCGTCCTCGCCCCCGATACCATTGCGACGATTCACCGCGACAAGAACGCGCGCTACGCGCAGATGCTCGCGCAGGGCGCGCTGCCGTTGCGCCCCGGCGTCGTTCGCCTGGCGCAGGAAGCCGCCGCAAGCGGTGCCCGCATCGCGATCGTCACCACCACCAGCCCGGAAAACATCGCCGCACTGCTCGCGGCGTTGTGGCCTGACGACGCGCCCCCTTTCGCCACTTGGATCACCGCGCGCGAAGCACCGCAGAAAAAGCCCGATCCGCAGGCTTACCGCGTCGCCCTTGCGCGCTTGGACATTGCGCCCAGTGAGGCGATCGCGATCGAAGACACCGCGCACGGTGCGCAAGCCGCTGCCGCCGCGGGAATCCCGGTACTCGTCACCGAAAGCGAATACGGCAAAGCGCCAGAGTATCCCAGCGCCTTTGCGGTGGTCGACCACCTCGGGGAACATGACCTTCCGGCACGTTGGCTCCGCACCCCCCAGGGGCGCGGCGAAGGGGTCGTCACCTGGGCCTTGCTGACGCGCTGGGCTGCGAGCGCCGTGCCATCTACCACAGCCGCCTGAGGGGGAACCATACCGAAGAGGAGCCCACACCGTGCTCGTCGCAGCCAAAGCCCTCTTGCAACACGCCGTCGCGAACTGCTACGCGATCGGTGCCTACGACATCCTCGACACCACGATGCTCGAAGGCGTCCTACAGGGTGCCCAGCGTGCTGAGGCCCCCGTGCTGATCAGCATCGCCGAGGTTCACACCGACCAATTCGACGAAGCCACCCTGCTTGCGGCCACCGTCGAAGCAGCTGCCACCGCATCCGTTCCGGTTGCGATCCACTACGACCACGGCACGACGCTCGACCGTCTGGTTCGCGCGACGCAACTCGGATACACCAGTTTGATGATCGACGGTTCGCACCTCGAATGGGCAGAAAACGTTGCGCTGACGCGCCGCGCCTCTGAGCTTGCCCACGCCGTCGGACTCCCCCTGGAGGCCGAAGTCGGTTATGTTCCTGGAGAGGAAGGAAAAGACGCCGAACTCCACCCGGGAGCTGTCCGCTATACGGAACCGGAAGAGGCCGAAGCGTTCGTCACCGAGACCGGTTGCGACTGGCTCGCGGTCTCGATCGGCACCGTGCATGGCCGCTTTCGCGGCGAACCGCAACTCGACTTGGAACGGCTTGCTGCAATCCGCGCCCGCTTGCCCGCAACGCCACTCGTGATCCATGGTGGCACTGGCCTTTCGGACGAACAGTTTCGCGCGCTCGTTGCCGCGGGCGCGAACAAGATCAATTACTATACCGCACTGGTCGAAACGGCAGCAGCAGCGGCTACCGACTCTCGGCGCTGGGACGAACAGCGCCTTGCTGCGCGGGCGGCGATCGCCGCTGAAGTGGAACGCACCTGCCGCGTCTGGGGTGCGGCGGGGCGTGCCGAAGCGGCAGGCGCTGCGGCACCGCGCATCGAACCGGTCGAGCACGTGATCTTTTTCCGCTGGGCAGAAGACGCCCCGGACGTTACGGCGATGCAAACAGACGGGGTTGCAACGCTCGGGGCGCTCCCTGGAGTCTGGCGCATCGCCGCCGGGGTTGCCGAAACCCCCAATGCCTCCTATCCTTACCTCTGGACGATGACGTTTGCCACCCCAGAGGCGCTTGCTCATTTCCGCACCCACCCCGAACACCAACATTTCGCCGACAATCGTTTTCGCCTATTTGCACCGGAACGGATCACCATCGACTTTCATCTCACTTACGGAAACGGAAGATGCGCCACACCAAAATCGTCGCGACGCTAGGCCCCGCTTCGAGCGATCCCGCCACGCTCGAACGGCTGCTCCTTGCCGGCGTCGACGTCGTTCGCCTCAACTTTTCGCACGGAACCGCGGACGAGCACCGCGCCCGGGCGTCGCTCGTGCGCGCGCTCGCACAGCAGACCCAACGCCCCGTTGGCATCCTGGGCGACCTCCAAGGACCGAAAATCCGCATCGGCCGGTTCACCACCAACGCTGTTACTCTGAGCAAAGGGCAACGCTTTCGGCTCGACTGCGACCTCGCCCCGGGTGACGCCACCCGGGTTGGGCTCGACTACCCGGAACTGATCGACGACGTCGAGGTCGGCGACATCTTGCTCCTCGACGACGGCAAAATTCGCTTGCAGATCGTCGAAAAGTGCGCAGACGCGCTCATCACGCAGGTGCTTGTTGGCGGCACCCTCTCGAACCACAAAGGGATCAACAAACTGGGTGGCGGGCTTTCGGCGCCAGCGCTCACTGCGAAAGACCGTGCCGATATCGCGCTCGCTGCCGAAATCGGCGTCGATTACCTCGCGGTCTCTTTCGTCAAGCACGCCGAAGAGATGCACGAAGCGCGGCACTTGGCGCGCGCTGCCGGGAGCCGTGCCCGTTTGATCGCCAAAATCGAACGGGTCGAAGCGATCGCTAACCTCGACGCGATTCTGGAGGCGAGCGACGGGGTGATGGTCGCGCGCGGCGATCTCGCGGTCGAAGTCGGCGACGCCGCAGTCCCGGCGCTACAAAAGCGCATCCTGCGCCGCGCACGGGAAATGAACCGCCTGTCGATCACCGCCACCCAGATGATGGAATCGATGGTGCATAGCCCCGTCCCGACCCGCGCCGAAGTCTCCGACGTCGCGAACGCGGTGCTCGACGGCACCGACGCGGTGATGCTCTCGGCCGAAACCGCAGCGGGCCAGTACCCGGTCGAGGCAGTCGAAGCGATGGCGCGCGTCTGCGCCGAAGCCGACGCGTCGAACGACGCCCACCTCGACCAGGAGCTCCTGGGGCGGCGTTTTCACCGCGTCGACGAAGCGATCGCGGTCTCCGCCGTCTGGTCGGGCTACCACCTAGGGGTGAAAGCGATCGTCGCGCTCACCCAATCGGGCGCGACCGCACTCTGGATGAGCCGCATCGCGAGCATTCTCCCCATCTACGCCCTCACCCCCGACCCGGTGACCTTCGGCCACCTCACCCTCTTTCGCCAAGTCACGCCAGTTCGCTTCGACCTGAACCCCGCGTCCGACCCGGCAATGCTCCTCACACAGATACGCACGCTCCTTGTGTCGAACGGCTGGGCTGCACCAGGGGAAACGATCGCGGTCACTTTCGGCGAACCGATGGGGCAACCCGGCGGCAGCAACACGTTGAAGATCGTTACCCTCTAGCCTGAGGGATACGGGGATGGTAGCATTGGGCAAGATTCCAATCGTACCAGGAGGAGGAAAAACCGTGTCAGCGCAACAACAAAACCCGATCAGCCGCTTCCCCGTCCCCGAAACCCTCGACGCGCTCCCTGCCGATATCCGCGAACGGATCGAAAAGGTGGCCGAAAAATCGGGCTTCATCCCCAACGTCTTCTTGGCGCTGGCGGCGCGTCCCGAAGAATTTCGCGCCTTCTTCGCCTACCACGATGCGCTGATGGAGCGCCCCTCGAACCTCAGCAAAGCGGATAAAGAGATGATCGTCGTCGCCACCTCCGCGGCGAACGACTGCCTCTATTGCGTGGTCGCCCACGGTGCGATCCTGCGCGTGCGCAGCAAAAATCCGCGCCTTTCGGAGCAGATCGCCACCAACTACCGTCGTGCCGAGATCACCCCACGGCAGCGGGCGATGCTCGACTACGCGATGAAAGTGGCGCTCGACTCTGCCCGCATCACCGAAGCCGACTGGGAGCCGCTCATCGCCCACGGGTTCACCCAAGACGACATTTGGGAAATCGGTGCGATTGCCGCCTTTTTTGCGATGAGCAATCGCTTGGCGAACATGAGCGCGATGCGGCCGAACGACGAGTTCTACAGTCTGGGGCGGTAGCGTACCGCTTGCTTTTTTGTGCCCTAGGCCGCCCCCAACCTTTCGCAAATCGCGGCAACGTGGGGAAAGTGCTGCTGCAAAAAGCTCTGCCCCCGCTCGAGCAGAAAATAGCGAAACGCTTCGACGGTGGGCGCAACGAACTGACTCGTGCGGTGCACGACATACCAAGAGCGCACCACCGGTGTGCCGCGCACCGGGATCACCTTGAGTTCACCCCGCGCCAATTCGCCCCCCACCGTATGCAAGGAGAGAAACGCGACCCCCAAGCCGGCGATCACCGCCTGCTTGATCGCTTCGTTGCTCTCCATCTGCATCGCGACCGTCGGTGTCACCCGCCGCTCGGCGAAAAAGAGATCCATCGCGGCCCGGGTTCCCGACCCCGCCTCGCGCACGATCAACGGTTCGCGGCGGATGACCTTGGGGTCGATCGAACGCGTTTCATCCGCCAACGGATGGTCGGGCGGGGCAACGAACCCACTCGGATGACCCGCGAACGCTTCGGCGCGCACCGCAAACCCTTCTGGGGGACGCCCCATCACCGCGATGTCGATTTCGCGCGACTCCAACATCGCCACCACTTGCGCGCGGTTGCCCACCCGCAACGACAACGAGATACCCGGGTGCTCGCGACGGAAATCCCCGAGCATTTGCGGGACGAAATATTGCGCGGTACTCACCATCCCGATCTTCAGCTCGCCAACCGCACCTTCTTGCAACCGTTTCGCGAGCTCTTCGGCTTCGGTCACCAGATCAAGAATTTTTTTGGCATACAGAAGAAAATACTCCCCCACCGTCGTCAATTCGAAACGCCGCGCGTTACGCTCGAAGAGCGCCATCCCGATCTGCGTCTCCAACTCCTTGATCTGCATCGATACCGCGGGTGGCGTCAAAAACAGACGCTCCGCCGCTTTGGTGATCGCCCCCTCCTTGGCGACCGTCACGAAGATGCGCAACTGACGCATCGTCACGTGTTTCATTAATTTCTCCTGAAGAAAAAAATAAAAAAATTCAACTTCACTTTATCACAAGTTTATTTTATCTTCGCAGCAATGACAATAGCGGAGAGGAGTTGTTCCATGTCTTGGGCCCACACGCCAACGCTCACGCAATACCTGATCGAGGAGCGGCGCCGCTACCCACAAGCAAGCGGCGACTTCAACGCGTTGATTCTCGACATGGCGCGCGCCTGCAAAGCGATCGCGCGGCAAGTAGCCTACGGGGCGCTCGGCAAGTCCAACCATGCCGTGACCACCACCATCAACGTGCAGGGCGAAGAACAAAAACCGCTCGACGTGATCAGCAACGAATGCTTCATGCGCCTCACCGAGTGGGGGGGGTACCTCGCCGCGATGGCCTCGGAAGAGATGGACGAACCCTACCTCATTCCGGAACAATATCCGCGCGGGCGCTATCTCCTCCTCTTCGATCCGCTCGACGGTTCGTCCAACATCGACGTCAACGTCTCGGTGGGATCGATCTTCTCGGTCCTGCGCGCCCCAGAAGGGAAAACGGAGATCACCATTGAAGACTTCCTACAACCGGGCACACAACAGGTGGCGGCCGGGTACGCGATCTACGGCCCGATGACGATGCTCGTTCTCACCGTCGGGCGGGGTGTCGTCGGCTTCACGCTCGATCCCGATTTCGGCGAATTCATGCTTACCCACCCGAACATTCGGATTCCCGAAAGCACCAAGGAGTTCGCGATCAACACCTCCAACGCCCGCTTCTGGGAACCACCGGTGAAGCGCTACGTCGATGAGTGCCTCAAAGGGAAAACCGGCCCCCGCGGCAAAGACTTCAACATGCGCTGGGTCGCGTCGCTTGTTGCGGAAACGCACCGGATCCTCTCCCGTGGCGGGGTCTTTCTCTACCCGCGCGACAACAAGGAACCCAAGAAACCGGGGCGGCTGCGGCTTCTCTACGAATGCAACCCGATCGGGATGATCGTCGAACAGGCTGGCGGACGCGCCTCGACCGGTTACGGTCCGGTGCTCGAAGTGCAGCCCACCGAACTCCATCAGCGCATCGGTTTCGTCTTCGGTTCCCGCGAAGAGGTCGAACGGATCGAACAGTACCACAACGACCCGGACGCGAGCCCGGTCGATCTGCCGCTCTTTGCCGAACGAACCCTCTTTCGCGACGAAACCCTCTAACACCGCCGCATTTTCACCATTGGGAGCAAACGATGTCCGCAAAACACCCGATCATCGCAATCACCGGCTCGTCCGGTGCTGGCACAAGCACCGTGATGCGCACCTTCGTCAATATCTTCCGCCGTGAAGGGGTCAAAGCCGTACTCGTCGAGGGCGATTCGTTCCACGCGTACGACCGCGCCGCGATGCGGCAGAAAATGGCCGAAGAAGAGGCCAAGGGCAACCGCCATTTCAGCCATTTCGGCCCGGAGGCGAACCTCTTCGGTGAGCTGGAAAACCTCTTCAAAACCTATAGCGAAACGGGCCGCGGCCGCATTCGCCACTACGTTCATAATGAAGAGGAAGCCAAACAGTACGGCGTTGCTCCCGGCTGCTTCACCGATTGGGAAGAGATTCCCGAAGACACCGATCTGCTCTTCTATGAAGGGCTGCACGGCGCGGTGGTGACCCCCGAACAGAACATCGCGCAGTACCCGGACCTTTTGATCGGGGTCGTTCCGGTGATCAACCTCGAATGGATCCAAAAGCTGTGGCGCGACCGTAAAGAGCGCGGCTACTCCACCGAAGCAGTGACCGATACCATTTTGCGCCGCATGCCCGATTACGTCCATTACATCGTGCCGCAGTTTGGGCGCACGCACGTCAATTTCCAGCGCGTGCCGGTGGTCGACACCTCCAATCCCTTCATCGCCCGTGACATCCCCACGGCCGACGAAAGCCTTGTGATCATCCGTTTCGCCAACCCCAAAGGGATCGACTTCCCGTACCTCTTGAACATGATCAACGGTTCGTTCATGAGCCGCGCCAACACCATCGTCGTTCCGGGTGGCAAGATGGAGCTGGCGATGCAACTCATCTTCACGCCATTTGTCTGGCGCTTCATGGAACGGCGCAAGCGCGCATTGGGAATCGCGTAAAATTCACCTTTTGACTTGGGGAGAGTGTCTCGTGACCGAACCGATCCAAACCCAGATGGCCAACGCATTGCGCTTCTTGGCCGTCGACGCCACGAACGCTGCAAACTCGGGGCACCCTGGTGCGCCCCTTGGCATGGCCGAAATGGCGGTGGCGCTGTGGCGGGACCACCTGCGCGTCGCACCACAAGCCCCAACCTGGCCCAACCGGGACCGTTTCGTCCTCTCGAACGGCCACGCGTCGATGTTGATCTACGCGCTGCTGCACCTCACCGGGTTCGACCTGCCGCTCGACGAACTCAAGCGCTTTCGCCAGCTGGGCAGCAAAACCGCCGGTCACCCCGAATACGGCCACACGCCCGGTGTCGAAACCACGACCGGCCCGCTTGGACAAGGCTTTGCCAACGCGGTGGGTATGGCACTGGCCGAAAAGCTGCTTGCGGCGGAGTTCAACACGCCCGAACACCCCCTCATCGACCACTTCACCTACGTCTTTTTGGGGGACGGCTGCCTGATGGAGGGGATCAGCCACGAAGCGGCGTCGCTGGCCGGAACGCTTCGGTTGTCGAAACTGATTTGCCTCTATGACGACAACGGGATCTCGATCGACGGTGCGGTCAGCGATTGGTTCAGCGACGACACCGCGCAGCGCTTCGCTGCGTACCACTGGAACGTGATCGGCCCGATCGACGGGCATGACGTCGCCGCGGTCTCCGCCGCGATCGCGCAAGCCAAAGCGCAAGCGGCAACCCCAGACGGAAAACCGACGCTGATCATCTGCCGCACCACGATCGGCAAAGGTTCCCCGGTCAAGGAAGGCACCTGCGACATCCACGGCGCACCGATCGGCACGGAAGCTGCAGCGAAAATGCGCGAGGCGCTCGGCTGGCCCTACGCCCCGTTCGAGATTCCCGAAGCCATCTACGCTGCGTGGGACAAACGGGCACAAGGCGAACGGCTCGTTGCTGATTGGGAAACGCAACTCGCTGCATACTGCGCCGCCTACCCGGAAAAAGGGTCGGAACTCAAGCGGCGACTCGCCGGCGAACTCCCAGTTGACTGGAAGGACATCAAAGCGCGCCTTTTCGCGGCTGCGGCAGCGGACGAAGGCAACCCGGCCACCCGCAAGGCGAGCCAAAACGCACTCAATGTGCTGGGGCCAGCAGTACCCGAACTCTTCGGCGGGTCGGCAGACCTCACCCATTCGAACCTCACTGACTTCAAAGGGGCAACGCCGGTGCGCCGCGACCAGTTCGGGCGCCACCTCTCGTACGGCGTTCGCGAATTCGCGATGGCTGCGATCATGAACGGCGTGGCACTCCACCGCGGCTACCTCCCCTACGGTGGTACCTTCCTCGTCTTCTCCGACTACGCCCGCAACGCGATCCGCATGGCCGCGTTGATGCAGCAGCGGGTGGTGCACGTGCTCACGCACGATTCGATCGGCCTGGGCGAAGATGGCCCGACCCACCAACCGGTGGAACACATCCCGAGCCTTCGACTCATCCCCAACCTGGAAGTGTGGCGCCCGGCTGACGCGCTCGAAACCGCAGTCGCGTGGACCGCAGCGATCGAACGGGCGGACGGTCCCACCGCGCTTGTCCTCTCTCGGCAGAACCTGCCCAAGATCCACACGGATCCGGGCAAAGCCAGCGAAATCGCTTGCGGCGGCTACGTCGTCGCCGAACACGGTACCCCCCAAATCGTATTCATTGCCACCGGTTCTGAAGTCAGTCTGGCGCTCCAAGCTGCCGAACGGCTCGCGGAAATGATGGTAGGATCGCGCGTGGTCTCAATACCGTGTGTCGAACGCTTTGCGGCGCAACCCGAACACTACCGGGCGAGTATCCTGCCCGAAGGGTTGCCGAAGGTGGCGATCGAAGCGGCACACCCCGACCTTTGGTACCGCTGGGTAGGCGCAAACGGTGCCGTGATCGGTATCGACCGCTTCGGTGAATCGGCACCTGCCAACGAACTCTTTGCGCACTTCGGCTTTACGGTCGAGCGCGTGGTGGCAACCGCACAAGCGCTTCTTGGCCGCTGAGAGACCAAACAACCAGGGCGTTTTTATTCTTGTATTCTTGTATTGTGAAGGAGTCCGTCATGACGATTCGCATTGGTATCAATGGCTTTGGCCGAATCGGCCGCATGGTATTGCGCGCCGTGGTCAAAGAAGCAGAGTTTCAAGACATCGAGGTCGTAGCGGTCAATGACCTGCTCGAACCTGACTACCTTGCATATATGCTCAAATACGATTCGGTGCATGGCCGGTTGCCTGTCACCGTTGAAGTGCAAAACGGGAACCTCGTCGTCGCTGGCAAAACCATCCGTGTCACTGCGCACAAAGACCCCGCACAACTGGCGTGGGGCGAGGTTGGCGTCGATGTCGTCGTCGAATCGACTGGGCTCTTCCTCACCGGCGAAACGTGTCAGAAGCACCTCGACGCGGGCGCGAAGAAAGTGGTGCAATCGGCACCGTCGAAAGACGACACCCCGATGTTCGTCTATGGCGTCAACCACACCTCTTACGCCGGACAAACGATCGTCTCGGCCGCGAGCTGCACCACCAACTGCCTGGCACCGGTCGCGAAAGTGCTCCACGACCAGTTCGGCATCGTGCGCGGGCTGATGAGCACCGTGCATGCGGCAACCGCCACGCAGAAGACGGTGGATGGTCCGTCGGCAAAAGATTGGCGCGGCGGTCGTGGCATTCTCGAAAACATCATCCCCTCCTCCACCGGTGCAGCGAAAGCGGTCGGAAAAGTGATTCCGTCGCTCAACAAGAAGCTTACCGGAATGGCGTTCCGGGTTCCCACCTCCGACGTTTCGGTGGTCGATCTCACCGTTCAACTCGAAAAAGAGACCACCTATGAGGCGATCTGTGCGGCAATGAAAGCCGCAAGTGAAGGCGAACTCAAAGGCGTGCTCGGTTATACCGAAGACGCGGTGGTCGCCACCGACTTCCGGGGCTGCCCGCAGCCGTCGATCTTCGACGCGAAAGCGGGCATCATGCTCGACCCCACTTTCGTCAAGGTGGTCTCCTGGTATGACAACGAATACGGCTACACCTGCAACATGCTCCGCTTCGTCCGTCACGTCGCACAGAACTGAGCCGCACGCGACGAACCACTGAGCGGCTGCCCTGATCGCCCATCCGGGTGGATCAGGGCAACGATGGAGAGGAATGGATCATGAAAGCAAAAAAATTTGCGGAATTGGTGGCACAGGGGGCCGTACAGGGGAAGCGCGTCTTTATCCGCGCCGACCTCAACGTGCCGCTTGCCGAAAACGGCTCGGTCGCGGACGACACCCGCATCCGCGCCAGCCTTCCTGCGATCCGAATGGCGCTCGAGGGCGGCGCCGCAGCGGTGCTCGTCACCTCCCACCTGGGCCGTCCCAAAGAGGAGGAGCCCCAAGCCAAAGACTCACTGGCACCGGTCGCGGCCCGAATGGCGGAACTCCTTGGCCGCCCCGTGCGCCTCGTCACCGATTGGGTCGACGGCCAATTCACCACGGCACCCGGCGAAGTAGTGCTGCTCGAGAACTGCCGGTTGAACGTCGGCGAAAAGAAAAACAACCCGGAACTTGCGCAGAGAATCGCCAAACTGGCCGATATCTTCGTCCATGACGCGTTTGGCACCGCGCACCGCGCCGAAGCGACCACCTACGGCGTCTTCGAATACGCACCCGTTGCGTGCGCGGGGCCACTCTTGGTGCAAGAGGTCGAAGCGATCGAAAAAGTGGTCGCGAATCCTCCCCGCCCTTTGATCGCGATCGTCGCCGGCTCCAAAGTGTCGACCAAACTCACCGTGCTGCAAAACCTGGCCGAAAAGGTCGATACCCTGATCGTCGGTGGCGGCATTCTCAACACCTTCCTGATGGCGGCCGGAAAACCGGTCGGGAAGAGCCTTGTCGAACCCGATCTCGTCGGCGAAGCGAAAGCCGTCCAAGAGAAGATGGCCGCGCGCGGCGCGGATGTGCCGCTACCCGAAGATGTCGTCGTCGCGTCGGAGTTCCGTGCCGACGCCCCCGCGACGGTCAAAGCCACCGAAGCAGTCGCCGCCGACGAGATGATCCTCGACGTCGGCCCCCAATTTGCCGAACGGATCGCCCAAACCATCGAAGCGTGCACCGGTGCGGTCGTCTGGAACGGGCCGCTTGGAGTCTTCGAGTTCGACGCGTTCGCGAAAGGCACCGAGCGGCTTGCGCGCGCGATCGCTGCCTGCCCCGGTTTCACCCTTGCTGGCGGCGGGGACACGATCGCCGCGATCGAAAAATTCGGGATTGCTGACCAAGTGGATTACATCTCGACCGGCGGTGGCGCCTTTTTGGAAATGCTCGAAGGCAAAGTGCTGCCCGCAATCGAAATCCTCGCCAAACGCGCTGAGGACTGACCGGTTTTCACCCAAGGACGCCCGCATCGTGCGGGCACCGTCTCAAGCTAAGGAGGTTCCCAATGGCACTCATCTCGTTGCGACAGTTGCTTGACCACGCCGCCGAACACGGCTACGGCGTTCCCGCGTTCAACGTGAACAACCTCGAACAGGTTCAGGCGATCATGGAAGCGGCCGCAGAAACCCGCAGCCCCGTGATCCTGCAAGCCTCGGCCGGTGCGCGCAAATACGCCGGTGAGACGTTCCTTGCGCACCTCGTTACGGCGGCGATCGAAGCCTACCCCGATATCCCGGTCTGCATGCATCAAGACCACGGCGCCTCCCCTGCCGTCTGCGTGCAGGCGATTCGCTTGGGCTTTTCCAGTGTGATGATGGACGGCTCCCTCCTTGAAGACCAGAAAACCCCCTCCTCCTACGAATACAACGTCGAAGTCACCCGCAAAGTATCGGAAATCGCCCACTCGGTGGGCGTCTCGGTCGAAGGCGAGCTTGGCTGCTTGGGTTCGCTCGAAACCGGCCAGGCGGGGAAAGAGGATGGGGTTGGCGCAGAGGGGACGCTCGACCACTCGATGCTGCTTACTGACCCAGACCAAGCCAAGGATTTCGTCGAACAAACGGGCGTGGATGCGCTTGCGATCGCGATCGGCACCAGCCACGGCGCATACAAATTCACCCGCAAACCCACCGGGGATATCCTCGCGATCGAGCGGGTCAAAGCAATTCATGCCAAGATCCCCAACACCCACCTCGTGATGCACGGTTCTTCGAGCGTCCCGCAGGAATTGCTTGAAGAAATTCGCCAGTTCGGCGGTGAGATGAAAGAGACCTACGGCGTGCCGGTCGGAGAAATCCAAACGGCAATCAAATACGGCGTTCGCAAGGTCAATATCGATACCGATATTCGCTTGGCGATGACCGCTGCGATTCGTCGTTTTCTTGCCCAAAATCCGTCGAAGTTCGACCCACGCGAATATTTGAAACCCGCCCGCGCCGCCGCGAAAGCAATTTGCGTGGCGCGCTACCAAGCGTTCGGGTGCACTGGCATGGCCGACAAGATCAAACCGATGCCACTCAAAGAAGCCGCTCGCTACTACTACGGCGTCAAATAACCGATCACTCCCTGGTGTTGGCCCCGCTCACGAAAGCGGGGCTTTTTTTCGTTCACGCCCATTCACGAATCACACCGCCTGCGACCGTGTCGCCCGTTGCGGGATCGAAAAGGATGAACGCCCCCAAAGCGCGGTCTTGTTCGTAACGTTCCGCGACGATCGGCGCCGAAAGCTTCACGCGCACCCGCCCGATGTCGTTCGCGGTGAGCGTATCGACATCCTCACGCCGCATCGACGCCACGTCCCAGCGATATTCGATCGAATCGATCTTCGCTTTCACCTCACGGGTCGTTTGCCGCAACCCGTAAACGCGACGTCGATCGAGCGGACCATTCGCAAGCCACGCCAGATCGGCCACCAACGCACGCGTTACCGCCGGCATGGGTTCGTCGCTACGCACGATCATGTCGCCACGCGAAACATCCAAATCGCCTTGCAGCCGGAGCATCACCGACTGGCCCGCCCGTGCAGCCGTCAAGGACCGTCCCCCCAATTCGATCGCGAGCACCGTCGTCGCTAACCCTGCTGGCAACACAGTCACCGCATCCCCTACGGCAACCGAACCGGAAGCCACCATTCCCGCATAGCCCCGGTAATCGTGCAGTGTGGGATCGTCCGCGGCTTGGGGTCGGCACACCCATTGCACAGGGAATCGAAAAGACTCTGCTTTGCCCGTGTGGGCAGAAGGGACCGACTCCAGCACTTCGAGCAGGGTGGGGCCGTGATACCAAGGCATCCGCTCCCCCCGTTCGACTACCATGTCCCCTTCGAGCGCCGAAATCGGCAGATAGCGTCGATCGGCCCGCAATTGCGCCTGCACCGCAAAGGTTTCGAACGCCGCTTGCACCGCGGCGAACGGTTCGGGGTCGTAACCGACCAAATCCATCTTGTTCACGGCGATCACCAAATGGGGGATTCCCATCAGTTCGCACAACAACGCGTGCCGCCGCGTTTGCGTCGTCAATCCCTGACGCACGTCGACCATCAACACGGCCAGCTCAGCCGTACTGGCTGCGGTGACCATATTTCGCGTGTATTGTTCGTGACCCGGTGCGTCGGCGATGATGAAATTGCGTCGTCCCGTACTGAAATAGCGGTACGCCACGTCGATGGTGATGCCCTGCTCCCGCTCTGCGATCAACCCATCCGTGAGGAGCGACAAATCGATCCGCGACAACCCCCGCCGTTCGCTGGCATGACTCACCCCTTCCAACGTATCGACCAAGACGGCTCGCGTATCGTAGAGCAGCCGCCCAATCAACGTGCTCTTGCCATCATCGACGCTCCCGCACGTCATGAACCGCAATACGTCACTCATCAGAAATACCCCTCGCGTTTGCGTTGTTCCATCGATGCCTCATGGGTTTGATCGTCGAGCCGCGTCGCGCCCCGTTCCGAAATCATCGTCTCGGCCGTCTCGCGAATGATCGCTTCCACCGTGGTCGCCCGACTTTCCACCGGCGCGGTACACGTCATGTCACCTACGGTGCGGAAACGGACCCAAACCGGCTCGACCACTTCTCCCTCTTTGGGCGGGGTGAGCGGCGTCACGGGCGCCAACAAACGTCCGCGGCGAACACAGGGACGCTCATGCGCAAAATAGATCGATGGCAACGCGAGCCGTTCACGCGCGATGTACCGCCAAACGTCGAGTTCGGTCCAGTTGCTGATCGGAAACGCGCGCACATGCCATCCCGGTGGAATATGCCCGTTGTACAGATTCCACAATTCCGGGCGCTGCGCCTTCGGGTCCCACTGTCCAAACTCGTCGCGCAGACTGAAAACCCGTTCTTTTGCCCGCGCTTTCTCTTCGTCACGTCTGGCGCCCCCGATCAAGCAGTCGAAACCGAACTCCTCGATCGCTTCCAAAAGCGTCACCGACTGGTGGCGGTTGCGAGATTCCAACGGATGCGCAAGACGCACCGTACCTCGGCGGATCGAGTCCTCGACCGAGCGCACGATCAACCGCTCACCGAGCTCCTTGGCACGCGCGTCGCGAAACGCGATCACCTCCGGATAGTTGTGGCCGGTATCGATGTGCAACAGGGGAAAGGGAAAACGCGCGGGTCGAAAGGCCTTTTCTGCCAAGCGCAACAGGCAGACCGAATCTTTGCCCCCGGAAAAGAGAAGCGCCGGACGCTGAAATTGCGCAGCCACTTCCCGCAAAATATAAATCGCTTCTGCTTCCAACCAATCCAACGTTTCGTCGTCCCAAAGCTGGGGCTCTGTAGCCGTCTGATGGGTTCGCGTCATGGTTGTTTCACTCATGGTTGTCCTTTCGTCTCGCTTACCGTTCGACCACCGCGACGGGATCGCGACGGTGTAAGCCACACTCTCGCGTTTCCGCGTGCTCCCACCACCAGCGCCCCGCGCGCGGGTCTTCACCCACCGAGACGGCACGCGTGCACGGCGCACAGCCGATGCTGGGATAGAACGCGTCGTGCAACGGATGGTAGGGAACCTGATAGAGCCGGATATAGGCCCAAACCTCCTCGTGGGTCCAATCCCAAAGGGGGCTGATTTTCCACAAACCGTGCGCTTCGTCCCACGCTTTGGGTTCGAGCTGCGCGCGTGTCACGTTTTGTTGCCGCCGCAACCCAGTGACCCACGCCTTTTGCCCGGCAAGCGCACGTTTGAGCGGCAACACCTTACGGGCTTCACAGCACGCGTGGCGGGCTTCCAGGCTGTGGTAAAAACCATTGATTCCGTAGCGGCGCACCACCCGTTCCACATCAGCGGCTTCGGGTGCATAAACGGCGAAACGCAGCCCATAGTGGGCCTCGGTCTTCGCCAACGTCGCGTAGGTCTCTTCCGGAAGCCGTCCGGTATCCAAAACGAACGGTGCAACTTGATCGCGGAAAGGACTTTTCGCCACCAAATCGATCACGACCTGATCTTCTGCGCCCAAACTGGAAGCAAAAACGACGTTTCCCCACTCGGCAACCGCCTCTTCGAGCAAGCGAAGGGCACTGGCGCGCTTTGCTTGCACCTGTTCGCGCAATTGGGGATCGTCCAGATTGGGATGCATGTACGGATGACTCATCGTCACACCTCGATTTCAGAAACGGGTTGCTCGGCTCGATCACGACGCACGCGTAACCACAGGGGTTGCGGTACGGCGCTGCTCGCCTGATAGGGTTCGGTAAAGACTCGCAGCAAGCGGGGCCCCAGTTCGCATAACGTTTCGTACGGATAGCGTTCCGGATCCGGCGCAAAACCGGTAAATCCGCAGCGACGGAGGTAATCGAGTTGATCGAGCAGAAAATGGCCAACGGCAAAGAGTGGTCCGTGCCAACCCCGCGCGCGCAAGATTGTCGCGAGAGAAAACGGTCGTCCGTCGGTGAATTTGGGGAATTCGATCGCGATCGCTTCCACGTGCGCCAACGCTTCGTCGGGAAGCCATGCGGGATCGTCCTCGACGGTCATCCACACCGCCGCGCTCGGTTCGGTCATCGGTTTGAAACGTTCGCGGTCGAAGGGATGTACCGCACCCTCGAGATCAAGCCACCACATGGTCGTGCTCCTGATTCTGTTGCGGGGAAACGCCGGATTCGCCACCATAAACCGCCGTTTTGAACGGTTCGACCCCGACACGGGCCACCGTCTCGGCAAACCGTTCTTCGGGACGCCGCAACGCCAGGTAGGTATCGAGCAACCGCTCGATCGCCGGCGCGACCGCCTCTGCGCGCACCGACGGCCCGATCACCTGTCCCAAACGCAAATCGTTCCCCTCTTGACCGCCGATCGTGATCTGATACCACTCTTCCCCCTTTTTGTCGACACCGAGGACACCAATCGCACCCAGATGGTGGTGTCCACACGCGTTCATGCAACCGGAAAGGTTGATCGCCACTTTGCCGAGCGCTGCCAAACGTTTCGGATCCCGATCCAACTGCGCGATCACCGCTTGCGCAACCGGAATCGAACGGGCGTTCGCCAACGCGCAGTAATCCCCCCCTGGGCACGAAATCACGTCGGTTGCCAACCGGAACGTGGGTCGGCCAAACCCCAACGCGCGGACTTCCCGCCACAACGCCGGGAGCGCCGCTTCCGGAACCCACGCCAATACCAAATTTTGTTCGTGCGTTACCCGAATTTCACCGTCGGCATAGCGCTCACTCCAATCGGCGATCGCACGCATCTCTTCAGCGGTCACATCACCCGGAGCACGCTCATGCCGTTTCGTCACCAGAGCCACCGCGACGAATCCCAGCACCCGATGCGGTAGGACGTTGCGACTCCGCCAGCGTGCGAACGCCCGTTCCTCACCAGCATCGCGGAGCGTAGGTTGTGCTTGCTCCGCGCGCCATTTCGACGCCGTGCGCGCCGCCCGTTCGTCGTCCTCTGCGAAATGGGCTGCGATACGCGCAACCTCATGCCGCCAGCCGTCGCGGTATGCTGCGACCACCGTGTCACCACGCACCCGCTCGGCATCGACTGCGGCACGAAATGCCTCGACACCCAACGCCTGCAGCAAAATTTTGATGCGCGCTTTATACTTGTTGTCGCGGCGGCCAAAACGGTTATAGACCCGAAGAATCGCTTCCAACGTTGGAATGAGCTCTGCCGCGGGGACACGCGCGTAGAGGCGCTGCCCCACCATCGGGGTTCTACCCAAACCGCCGCCCACGTAGACGTCGAACTCGGGCGCCAACGGATCATCGGTTGGGTACAGGTCCAAGCCGATGTCATGCGCTCGGATCGCAGCACGATCTTCCTTGGCGCCATTTACTGCGATCTTGAATTTCCGCGGCAGAAAAGCAAACTCCGGATGAAACGTCGCCCATTGGCGGATGAATTCGCACCACGGCCGGGGATCGACCCGTTCGTCAGCGGCAACCCCAGCCAACGCATCGGTGGTGATGTTCCGAATGCAGTTGCCCGAGGTTTGAATGGCGTGCAGATCGTGTTCGGCCAAAAACGCCAAAATCTCAGCGGTTTCCTCAAGCCGAACCCAATTGAACTGGATGTTCTGACGGGTCGTGAAGTGCCCGTAGCCTCGATCCCAGCGTTCGGCAACGGTTGCCAATGCGCGCAACTGATCCGCGGAAAGGAGCCCATAAGGGATCGCCACCCGCAACATCGGCGCATGCCGTTGAATGTAGAGTCCATTTTGGAGACGAAGCGGCAAAAACTCTTCGTCGCGCAGCGCGCCTGACAGGTAACGCGCCAACTGATCGCGATATTGCGCCACACGTTCAGCAACCAGTTGTCGGTCATACGTATCGTAACGGTACATCGGTGCCCTTGCCTTTTTCGAATGAGGTTATGGCAAGTGTAGCGATCGAGCTTAGACAATTTAAGCTACTAAAAATTTGGTTTTTATGTCTTTTGATCATAAACGCGATGTCTATCCGCTCCGACTTAGCATCCCGATCGCGGCACACCTTTTGGTGACCGCCGCTTACCAACGGTACAATGCCAATCTGGGTATAAACAAGGAGTGATCCGCGTGGAACCCCTACGGCAACTCCTGCACAAGACCCTTCGCCGCCGGGTACTCCCTTTGGCGATCGGCTTTGCTCTGGTCACGGCGTTTTTTGCCTTTTCGTTTGCCCATCTCCTCTTGGCGGATCAAGACTCCCCCCTTCACGGTCGGCTCATCCTGGCGTTATGGAGGTTCGCCCTGGTTTTTGTGGGGGTCGCAGTCGCCGCGGAAGTCACCTCACGCTTCATCGTCGATCGGCTGCCCGCCACACCACTTCCCCCCACTCAAGCGAAACAAACGGAATCATCGGGGGCATCCGCCACGAACCCATCCGGGGACACCTTTCGCCCGCCGCAACGTGACCTGAAACGGTTGGTCGCTGATCTCGAAGAAGAACTTCGCCAGCGCGCACGTGACGAAAGCCAAACCACCTGGACCGCGGCCACCCTCAAATCGGTTTTGCGCGGCGAACTCCGCGGTGAAGAGGTTTTGGTCGTCTCCAACCGCGAACCTTATGTCCACAACGACGCGGTGACACCATCGTCGTCAACCGTCCCGCAAGCGGCTTAGTGACTGCACTCGAACCGGTGATGCGGGCCTGTTCTGGTGTTTGGATCGCGCACGGAAGTGGCTCTGCCGACCGGGATGTCGTCGATGCGCGCGACCATGTGGCTGTCCCGCCGGATAACCCTGCTTATGAACTGCGCCGGATCTGGCTTTCCCCGTTGGAAGAGGAAGGGTTTTATTACGGTTTTGCCAACGAAGGGTTGTGGCCCTTGTGCCACATCGCGCACGTTCGACCGACCTTCCGTACGTCGGACTGGGAGCAGTATCTGGCCGTCAATCAACGGTTCGCCGACGCCGTCGTCGAAGAGGCAAAGACGAACGACCCCATCGTACTGGTGCAGGACTACCATTTCGCCCTGCTGCCGCGGATGATTCGCAAGCGCTTACCCAAAGCGACGATCATCACGTTCTGGCATATCCCTTGGCCAAACCCCGAAGTCTTCACGATCAGTCCCTGGGCCACCGAACTGGTCGAAGGGCTGCTTGGATCGAGCATCCTCGGTTTCCACACCCAAGCCCACTGCCTCAACTTCATGGATACGGTGGACCGCTTGCTTGAAGCCCGTGTCGACCGCGAAACGTACGAAGTCACCCATGATCAGCACACCACCGCGGTGCGTCGTTACCCGATTTCGATCGAATGGCCTCCGGCTGCGGCGATGACGGCGCATCCGGTCGAGGTCTGCCATCGGGAAATTCGTGCGGAAAACAATCTCCCGCTGGATTGCCGCTTGGGCGTCGGGGTCGATCGCCTCGATTACACCAAAGGCATCATCGAACGCTTTCGCGCCATCGAGCGCCTGCTCGAACTCAACCCGGAATGGATCGGCCGCTTCTCCTTCGTCCAAATTTCTGCGCCAAGCCGGTCGCGTTTGGACGAATACCAGAGTTATGAAGCGCAAGTGCGCGCATTGGCCACCCGGATCAATGAACGCTTCTGCCCCTCCGGACGTTCCGGACCACCTCCGATCATCCTCAAAATCGAGCACCATCCTCCAGAAATGCCCGAAGCTTTGATCATCAACCCCTACAATGCCAATCAGTGCGCCGCGGCGCTCCATTTGGCGCTCACGATGCCCGCGGAAGAACAAGCGTTGCGCATGCGCCTGATGCGGCGGCTCATCAGTGAATTCAACGTCTATCGCTGGGCGGGACGGATGCTGCTCGATGCGGCGATCATGCGTCAACGCAGTCGCTTGCCGGAACTTCCCCTTTCGACGACTTGATCGCGAATCGCCGTCTGCCGAAAAGATGATGCTTGCGCGTCCGCCTACCCCCAAAGCCGACTGGGCCTATTTTTGTGACATCGATGGCACCCTCGTAGCGTTTGCAAAGCATCCAGACGCAGTAGAAGTCCGCGAAGAGGCACGCCACGTCTTACAACAGCTCTTTTGCGTAACCCACGGGGCGGTGGCTCTCGTGAGCGGTCGTTCGTTGGCATCGATCGACGCACTTTTTCACCTCCCCTTTCTCCCCGCCGCTGGACTCCACGGCCTAGAACGCCGGGATCCGGACGGCACTCGCCTGCCCGGACGAGAACAGCTCTTACCGGCGCTCACAGCGTTGGCTGCCCGTTTCCCCGGACTGCTGCTCGAAGACAAAGGGATCGCACTGGCACTCCACTACCGACAGGCCCCGCGGCTGGGAGGCTACCTGTCGCATACGATCAAACGCCTCGTTGCCCCTTTTCCCGAACTCACCGTACTCAATGGAAAATACGTCTTCGAGCTCAAACCCCACGTTGCGAACAAAGGCGAAGCGATCGCCGCGTTCATGAGAATACCTCCTTTTTGCGGACGAACACCCGTCTTTCTGGGCGACGACGTGACCGACGAATACGGTTTCGAACGCATCAACCAGCTGGGTGGCCTCAGCATCAAGGTGGGCCCCGGACAAACCCTTGCCCGTTATCGTCTCCCAAATATCGAAGCGGCGCTTACTTGGTTACAATCACTCACCCATTGAATTTTTTCCATCATGCACACGCTCAATCTTGGCCTTGTCGGCAACTGTTCGATCAGCGCGCTGATCGACCCCCTGGGTGAAGTCGTCTGGAGCTGCTTTCCGCGCTTCGACGGTGATCCGATCTTCTGTTCACTCCTGAGCCACGACGGTGACGCGGTGGCATCACGCCAACAGGGGTTTTACCGCATCGAACTGGTCGACTGCGTGCGTTCGGAACAACACTACCTGGAAAACACTGCCGTCTTGGTCACCCGGCTCTTCGATACCCACGGCGGCGCCATCGAAATCACCGATTTCTGTCCGCGCTTCCTGCAATTCGGCCGCCTCTTCCGCCCGATGATGCTCGTCCGGATGGTCAAACCCCTTGCGGGATCCCCCCGTATTCGCATCCGGATCCGGCCGGTTTGGGATTATGGCGCGACGGACTCGGAGCGTACCTACGGCAGCCACCACATCCGCTATATCGGACCCAACCTGGTCGTGCGCCTCACGACCAACGCACCGATCACCGCGGTTGCCGAAGAGCTCCCCTTCTTTCTCAACGACCGGATCGTGCTCCTCTTGGGGCCAGACGAATCGCTCCAAGACGATCTGCGCGAAACGGCCAACCGCTTTTACCACAATACCGTCGAATACTGGCGTGACTGGGTGCGCCATCTGGCCATTCCGTTCGAATGGCAAGAAGCGGTCATCCGCGCGGCGATCGCGCTCAAGCTCAACGAATTCGAAGATACCGGAGCGATCATCGCTGCGATGACCACCTCGATCCCGGAAGCACCGAACACCGTCCGCAACTGGGACTACCGCTACTGTTGGCTGCGCGACGCCTATTTCGTGCTCAACACCCTGAACCGCTTGGGACAGACGACCACACTCGAACACTACTTGGGCTACCTGCTGAGCGTCACCGCGAACGCGCACCACCACGAACTGCAACCCGTCTATGGGATCGACGGCCGCGCCGACCTCACTGAGCGAACCTTCGATACGCTGTCCGGTTATCGCGGCATGGACCCGGTTCGGGTGGGCAATCAAGCGTTTGTTCAGCGCCAGAACGACGTTTACGGTGCGGCGATTTTGGCCGTTGCCCACGCTTTTTTCGACAAGCGCTTGCGGCGTCGCGGTGACATTGCACTCTTCGAACAACTCGAACCGCTGGGTGAGCGCGCCGTGGCGCTCTACGACCAGCCCGATGCCGGACTTTGGGAATTACGCAACCATCAGCGCGTGCACACCTTTTCGGCGATCATGTGTTGGGCGGCGTGTAACCGTTTGGCGCACATCGCTGCCCGTCTGGGGCGAACCGAACGGGCCGCCTATTGGCACCACCACGCCGCTACCATCAAAAACGTGATCCTGAAACGGGGTTGGAGCGAGCCGAAACAGACCTTCACCGCCGCTTTCGAGGGCGAAACACTCGACGCCAGTTTGCTGTTGATCGCCGAACTCGGTTTCCTTCCTGCGGATGATCCGCGTTTCGTCGCAACCGTTGCCGCGATCGAGCGCGAGTTGCGTCGCGGTGACTTCATTTTCCGCTATACCGAAGCCGACGATTTCGGCACGCCGCAAACGGCATTTTTGGTCTGCACCTTCTGGTACATCAACGCACTCACCGCAATGGGCCGAAAAGAGGAAGCGCGCGCACACTTCGAACGCATTCTCGCGTTGCGTAACCCCTTGGGACTTCTTTCGGAAGATGCCGACCCCGAAACGGGAGAACTGTGGGGCAATTTCGTCCAAACCTACAGCATGGCGGGTATCGTGCAATGCGCGATCCGCCTTTCGAAACATTGGGACCAAGCGATCTGCGAAAGTTGCCCCTGACCATCCAGCAGAACCAAAGCTGACGAATGGTCCGCAAAGCCATTGTGAGGGAAGGACGTCAGTCGAGCTTGCCTTGTAGCGCCAAGCGTTCCGCTTCGAGCACCGCCAGGCTCACGTATTTGCCGATGTTGTTTTGCCACCCTTTGGTTTCGGCCGCTTTGCTCGCCACCCGCGGATCTTTGAGCACCAGTGCCTTCGCCTCAGATGGGTCGAGCCCTTCGTCGAATGCTTTCATGGCATTTTCCCAGATGCCCGCGAACAGTTCGCGTTGCCAATCGAGCACCATGTGACTTGGCCTGCCATGTCCGGGTACCCAAAGATGACCGGGACAAGCCGCTTTGAGCGCGTCGATGAAATGCAGGGACCCCGGGTATGAACCATCGTCCATGTTGGCGATGCGGCGATCCATTGCGACGTCGCCGACATGGGTCACTTTGTCTTCGACCACTTCGAAGCAGAGATCGCCGGGCGTATGGGCACGACCGTAATGGTGGCAACGGATCGTCACATTGCCGAAGCGGAACGTGTCACCGTGGTTCGCTTCCCGATTGGGTGGAATCAATTTCGTTCCGGCAGTCGCGCCATTGGTCCACCGCTCGAGCAAGTTCAGCCACAAATTCCCCTCTTTCTTTGCAATCGCCTCTTTGGTGAACGGGTGCGCATAGAAGGGGAGTTCACCGAACGCTTCGAAATAGGCGTGCGCGGCCAAGTAATGATCGCCGTGGTAATGGCTTGCGAAAATCGCGACCACCGGTTTGTCGGTGACGGTACGGATCATGCGGATCGCCATCTCGCCGATCTGCACCGACCCGCCACCGTCCAAGATCACCACCCCGTCGTCGGTGACGACGAAGGTGATGTTCGACATCATCCCGCGGTTTTCCGGTGTCGGAAAACCGTCTTTCGCGTAGATCATCCACACGTGTTCGCTCAGCTGTTCCGGCGCAATGTCGGGAACAGGCGGCCCTTTTATGAAGAGTTCGGCGTCTTTGGCAAACGCACGGATTTCCTCGTGCCAATAACCGCCAACGCCTGCCAGGAGCGAAGCAGCAACCGCTCCTTTGATCAGCCGACGGCGACGCCAATCGATCGAACCGCTGTCGCGTTTCATAACGCCCTCCGATCCACGCGGGGAGAAACGTCCCGCATCACAGACCAAGCCCCGGGTTCCCTTCCATACCGATGATTCGCGGCACGTTGAGCTCTTTGATCCGGACCGTTTTCTGTGCCCGCAGATATTCGGCGACGATCTCCCACACCGGCGGCCCAGCCTCACGGCTCTCTTCGGCAACCGGGGCCCAGCCCGCCACTTTGTACTTTTTGTTCGGGTCAAGCGGTTTGCCGTTGAGCGTCATCTCTTGGATGCGCTGACCCATGGGCGCGTTCGGGTCGATCGCGTATTTGAGCCCCCCAACCCGCACCATGTCCCCACCTTGCTGATAATAGGGATCGGGATTGAAGAGGTTGTCGGCAACGTCTTCCAGCACATTTTTGATCTGCGCCCCGGTCATTTCGGTGAGCGTGCTCCACGGGTAGGTGATCGCGGTCTGGTCGAGCAGATGCTCCATCGTGATCGTTTGCCCCGGTAGGATCGTCGTTCCCCAACGGAACCCGGGCGAAAACGCGATATCCGCACCGCGCACAGCAATGAGCGCGTCGCAAATCACCTGATCCCACGTTCCGTTGAAGTTCCCACGGCGATAGAGCAACCCTTCCGCAACGGCAAGCGGCTCTGCCAGTTTGCTTTCGTACGGCGCACGCACCTTCGCGATGTACGCTTCCATTTCGGGGTCCGCCGGCAAGAGATTGGCGAAGATCGGGATCAGACGGTAGCGATACCCTTGAATCTTCCCGTTTTTCACGTCGAGGTCCATCACCCCCAGGAATTTGCCGTTCGAACCGGCATTGGTGACGAGCGTCTTACCCCCCGCATTTTCGACCACCACCGGTTGATAGACCCCGTCGTGGGTATGCCCGCCGAAAATCACGTCGACACCGGTCACGCGCGACGCCATTTTGAGGTCGACGTCCATCCCATTGTGCGAGAGCACCACGACCACCTGCGCCCCTTCAGCGCGTGCCTGGTCGACAGCCGCTTGCAGTTGCTGATCCTTGATCCCGTAGCTCCATTCGGGAACGAGCCAACGGGGGTTCGCCACCGGCGTATAGGGGAACGCTTGCCCGACGATCGCCACCGGCACTCCGTTGATATTTTTGATCACATAGGGTTTGAAGACCGGGTCTTCGAAATCGGTGGTATGGACGTTTTGCGCAACGATGTCGATCTGGCCCGCGAAATCCTTCGCTTCGACCTCTTTGACCCGCTCGGCACCAAACGTGGCTTCCCAATGCAACGTCATCACATCGACACCCAAAAGCTTGCAGGCGTCGACCATGTCTTGCGCGTTGGTCCAGAGCGACAACCCAGAGCCTTGCCAAGTATCACCGCCGTCGAGCAACAGCGCACCGGGACGCGACGCTTTGAGCCGCTTCACGAGCGTGCGCAGATGCGCAAACCCCCCCACTTTGCCGTAGAGCTTTGCTTTTTCGACAAAATCAAGATAAGTGAAGGCGTGCGCTTCGATGCTGCCACGGGGAATCCCGTAGTGCTTGAGGAAATGTTCCCCGACCAAATGGGGCACCTGCCCCGCCATCGACCCCACCCCGAGGTTTACCTGCGGCTCACGAAAATAGATGGGGCGTAACTGCGCATGGCAATCGGTGATGTGCAACAAACTCACGTTGCCAAACGGTGGCAAGTTGTAGAGCTGCTCGGCCTCTTTCGCCGCTTGCTCGGCGTTGCTGGTCAGACTCCAGCCGCCAGCCGCCGCAACCGCCAGCACTTGCAGGAATTCACGTCGATTCATTGCCATAGGGATAACCTCGTAATAACCTCGGAGTGAGCTGTTTCAACAACCGCTTCGGATTATTTGTGGTTTTTGTTTACGGGCGACTCAGGGTCGAAGAGATAGGCCATCACGTCCTTGATCTGTTGCTCGGTAAGAATACCCGCGTCGCCAAAGCGCGGCATGCTGGAGCAGAGGTTGACGCTCTTACTGTTCCAAATCTGCCGCCAGGCGTATTTGAGCACCTCTTCCGAGTTGCCGCGCAGTTTGCCGTACCCAGCCAACGACGGTCCGATATTGCCGTACGAAAGCTCTTTGGGGTCGAGCTGATGGCAGTTGTAGCACCCGCCACCGTTCACCGTATCGGGTTTGTCGCTCCAGGTCAAACCTCTACCGCTTTGCGCGATTTTCTCGCCACGCTTCCAGTCGCCCAGGAATTGGCCATCGGACGGCCACCGGATCGTTTGCTCTTGTGCCTGCCGCAACTGCTCGATTGTTTTCGGGTCGACCTTTTCGCCTGCTTCGAGCGCCGAACAGACCTTTTGAAAATCGAGCTGAATCATCCGCTCTTTTTGCGCGATTCCCGTCGTTTTGAACGAGCGGTCGATCATCTCTTTGAATTTTGCGTCCAGATCCGCAGTGCCTGCCCATGCCAGGGTAGCCGAAAACCCCATCACACCAGCGAGCGCGAACGTTACCTTTTTCATGAGACCTCCTCCTTGCTCAGCGCTTGATGCCGGGGGTGAGCATCACCCCACCGTTTCCATTGGCCGCCATATAGACCGAAAGCGCGATCGTCGCGTCGGAGCCGTAAATGGGTTCTGCCGTGCGCTGCTGGCGGAAGCAGTCGTTCAGACGCATTTGCATCGTCCAGAACTGGCTGTTGGAAACCCGATAAGCCGGCCATGACCCCCAGCCTGCCGCAGCACCCTCGTGCTTGGTAAGGTTGGGGAGCTCTTGAAGTCGGATCCGCTGGCCATCTTTGCCGTGGCAGGTGGCGCAGGAAAAATCGAAGGGACCCGTGCGGTAAAAGAACATCCGCTTACCCAGTTCGTACATCTCTTTCATCTTGGGGTGCGACAGATCGACAGCGATCTTCTCCCCGTTGCTTTCGGTGACGATATAGGCCACGAGGCGATCGATCCGCGCTCTCTCCCCTTTCCCCCACGGAGCGTCGATCACCGCTTCGGGCTTGACCCCTTGCAACTGCTCCATGCAGGTCATCAAACGAGACTCCAGGTCTTGCACCCGCCCCGTGTCCGCGAAATAGCGGGGCAACTGGGCCGCTGCTCCCTTGACCACCCCAGGCCCCAATCCCAAGTCGCACCGCTCGAGCGACTGGTTTTTCGGACCATACGGCGTTCGCCAAAGCTCCTCACCTTCCATCGCCAATAGGTCAGACGGGTTACCATCGGCGATCTGCTTGCGGTATTCTTCGATCGCCTTCAAGCCGGCCGCTTCGTCATCGTCGGCAGCAAACGTT
Source organism: Hydrogenophilus hirschii (assembly GCF_054656675.1). Taxonomy (NCBI): domain Bacteria; kingdom Pseudomonadati; phylum Pseudomonadota; class Hydrogenophilia; order Hydrogenophilales; family Hydrogenophilaceae; genus Hydrogenophilus; species Hydrogenophilus hirschii. The sequence continues at coordinate 625,959 of NZ_BAAHXQ010000001.1, read as the reverse complement.
GGGGCAATCGCCGTGCTGCTCAGCGCACAGAGAAGCGCAACTGCTGTGACGGTTTTCTTCATCGTTGGGTCCCTCCTTTACAAGCTTTGAGCAGTGGCGACCGCGCCGCCACTTCCATCCTTGATGACGATCACTTCACCTCGACGGTTTCCTCTTTCGATTCCCCTTTGTTGTCAATCCATTTCAAAGTGATCTTGTCCCCTTTCTTCGCTTTGACGTCGAATTCAAAGTAGGGGTTGGTGGAGATCGCGCCGCTCCACTCCGCGGTGAGTACGGTTTTGCCGTTCACGCTCGCGATCACCTCGGTGATGTAATGGGCCGGGATCGGTTTTCCAGAAGAATCTTTTCGAAACCCGGTCTCCATCGGGTGCGCCATCAATGCGCGAACATTGACCTCATCACCGTTTACTTGTGCGCGAATCCGCATCGGTCCAGCCATTTTTCGTACTCCTTTCGTCCTTTCTGTCCCGCTTGATTACCTTGATCCTTTTCGATCCCTACGATCCATCATCTCAACCGCCACAACCGCCAAGGGTAACTTTGACCTCTTTCTTGGTCATGTAGTACTTGCCACCTGCTTTCACCACAGCAACCACGTCGGAGCTTTGCCCCATCTTCACGCGGGTCTTTACACGCGGCAGGGCGTCCGGGGTAAGGTGGAACACCGCAGCGAGCGGGTTGGGGTTCTTTTCGATGAAGAGTGCGATCGCTTCGGTGTTGGGCAGTTTGCTTTCGATCTCCATCGGCACCACTGCCCCGTTTTCCGCAATATCGGGCGCGGTGAGAACCACATCACCGCTTTCTGTGGCATTCGCAGCACCCAACGCTTGCAGGGCTTCGTCCAGCTTCTTCGCTTGGAACGCGTTTTCCATCTGCCGCGCGGCATGTGCGGTACGCGGCTGCAGGAAACCGCTTCCCACCAAGGCGCCGAAGACGCCCAAACCGACACCCGCTTTCAAGACTTCACGACGTTGCATTGCACTTCTCCTTTGCGAACAACTGGTTACTCTACCGAGGCTCCATTCACGATCCACTGCGCGAGCGAACGGAGCTCTTCTTCAGAGAGGGCGGGATGCGGAGGCATCGGTACGCTCCCCCACACACCGACAGATCCATTTTTGATTTTCTGAGCCAGATAGTCAACCGCGTCGGGCTTGCCAGCATATTTCGCGGCGACATCTTTATAAGCGGGCCCGACGATCTTCTTGTCGATCCCGTGACACGCCGTACACCCTTTCAACTTGGCCAATTCGAGCATCGATTGCTGCTTGCCAGCAGCGGTTTGCGCCTCTGCTTTAGCCGCCTCCGAGATCTCTTTGCCGCGCACGGGGCCAAAGACGCGGTTCTGCTCCTTCAAATTGCCGTGCGCATCCCAGGCATAATCCGGCAGGTTCGAAGCGATGACCACCTCTTTTTTGCAGTTTTTCATGCAGTCGCTGCCCTGCACGTCGGGTTTGCCGCCATTGCCGATACCACCCGCTTTGACCCCCGGGCCCCACGGCCACATCCCATGATCCCAAGTCATCCCGTTGCGGTTGGGCATCCGGTTTTGCACCTCTTTGATCGTCTCTTGGTTGAGCTCGAAGTCGTACGGGATGATCTCGGCCAGGTTGAGCAGGTACGCCACCAACGCGTAGACCTCGTCGTTGGTCAGCGATTTGGGGCTCGTCCACGGCATTGCCCGGTGGATATAGTCCCAAAGCGTCGAAACCGTGGGGACTTTCATGATCGTGGTGCGCTGTGGCACGCTACCGGTAACCAACGCTTTTACGCGCCCGGTTTTGATGTCCTCTTGTGTCGTTCCGCCGATGATCGGAGTAAAGACTTCGTTCGATTCAGCGAAGTCTCCGTGGCACATCGCACACTTCTGCAACCAGATCGCTTCCCCCTCTTCTGGTGTTCCTCGTCCGGGCGGAAGCCCGACGAAGTCTGGCCGCACGTCGATATCCCACGCTTTGACCTCTGCAGGCGTTGCTGGCCGACCGATCCCTTCGTATCGCGCTGCGACCGCTGCGCTACACACCACCGCGGTCGCCACCGCGATCAGCGTTTTAGAGAACTTGGACATTGCTCACCTCGCCATTTTCATTCACCAACCACGACTGGATCGCGTTGTTGTGGTAGATCGAACGGGTACCACGAACTTTGCGCAGTTGCCCGTAGGAGGGTTGAATATGCCCGGTTTCGTCCACCGCACGTGACTGCAGGATCGCCGGTTTTCCGTCCCATACCCAGTCGATATTGAAGCGCGTCAGCGCTTTGGGCAGCACGGGCTGCTCGAGACGCGCCTGCCGCCAGTTGATTCCGCCGTCGGTCGACACATCGACGCGAACGATCTTGCCGCGCCCAGACCACGCCAACCCGGTAATGTTGTAAAACCCTTTGTCGAGGAGGATTTGACCACCCGAAGGGGTCGTGATCACCGATTTCACCTCTTGCAACGAGGTATATTGACGGTGCATCCCGTCCGGCATCAAATCGATGTAATGGACCGCTTCGTCTTTGGTTCCATAGGGCTTGTCCCCTACTTCGACACGCCGCAGCCACTTCACCCAGCTGACCCCTTGCACACCCGGCACCACCAGGCGCAGCGGGTAGCCGTTTTCAGGTCGGATCATCTCGCCGTTCATCCCGTAGGCGACGAGCACTTCGCCGGATTCGACCAGCTCCATCGGGATGGTTCGGGTCATCGACGAACCGTCGGCGCCTTCTGCCAGCAAATACCGCCCTTTCTTGAGATCGGCGCCGCACATTTCCAGCAGGTCGATCAACCGCACCCCGGTGAATTCCGAACAGGAGAGCATCCCATGGGTGTATTGCACCGTGGGCACCGCAACGTTGGCCCACTCCATCCCGGTGTTGGCGCCACACTCGATGAAATGGATTCGCGAAACCGATGGCAGACGCATCAGATCATCCATCGTGAAGACCATCGGGGTCTTCACCAGTCCGTTGATCATGAAACGGTGCTTGGTGGGGTCGATGTCGTGCCACCCTTGGTGGTGGCGCTCGAAGTGAAGCCCGGACGCCGTGATGATGCCAAACATCCCCTGTAGCGGGGAAAATGAGACCGACGCCGCCGCGGTTTGCGTCAGCCCCGGGCTCTGGCGGCGGATCAGACCTGCTTCGTATTTCGAAGGCATCCCATAGCCGCGCGTTGCCACCGGCATCCCGAGCGTCGTACTCCATTCGGGAAGATTGAGGATGTTGGGATCCCCTTTACCGGGATCGACCGTTTCTCCGTAGGCGTTGATCACCGGTCCGCTCGCGGCCAACGCGGTTGCCGTGGCAAACGCTTTGCGAATGAAATCGCGCCGCCCCTTCTTGATGGCCTCGATCTCTTCCGGCGTCAAAAAATTCTCCGGCGCCTTACGAATCAGGCCGATTCGGTTTCGCAGTTCTTCGGTCATTGCCAAATACCTCCCAACCAATTTGGGCAAATTGATGTAGATCAATACTCTTATGAGTTTATATACTTATTACTAAACCGTCAACAACATCATGTGCTGCAGTGCAAAAAAAAGGGGCTTACGCCCCTTCTTTGTTAGCGCTGCACAGAGGCAATGCGCCTCGCAGGAATCAACCGAACATATCGGCGGTGATGTTGTTGTACCAAGACTTCGCGTACTCCGCTTCGCGACGCAGGATCGCTTCAGAGGCATCGGCCGGCGTCAATCCACCTGCAACTTCCTCAATGGTTCCGTTCTTGAGTTCATAGACCGCGGCAACCGACACCGCCTGATCCGGGGCTACGAAGCTGTAGCAGGTATTGGTATAAGCCGGTTTGAGCGGATCTTTGCCATTGAGCAACAGCGCAATTGCCATCGCACACACTTTCGCCTGGCTGTTTGCCGCGTAGCCGGACTTCGGCATCTTCCCGGCGATCGACGCATCGCCAATCACATGCACCCCAGGCACCAACTTCGATTCGAAGGTGTGCTGGTCGACCGGGCACCACCCTTTTTCGTCGGTAAGACTGGCCACCTGCGCGATTTTGCCGGCACGTTGCGGTGGGATGATGTTCAGGACGTCGGCTTTGAATTCCCCGGCGTCGCACTTCACGGTTTTCGTCTTGACGTCGACGGTGAATTTGGTGCCCGCGAAATCCGGTCCCAACCATTCGATGATGCCGCTGTAATGTTTCTTCCACGCCGCGGTGAAAAGCCCTTGCTTCGAAAATTTTTCTTTTGGATCGAGGATGATCAACTTCGATTTCGGTTTATGCTGCTTGAGGTAATTCGCGATCAGCGAAGCACGCTCATAGGGACCGGGCGGGCAGCGGAACGGGTTGGGCGGCGCGACCATCACCACCAAGCCACCGTCCGGCATCTCTTGGAGCTGTTTGGCCAGGATCGCGGTTTGCTCACCCGCTTTCCAGGCGTGCGGAATCGTTTTTTCCGCCTCGGGGCTATACCCTTCGACCCCGTTATAGACGAGTTCGATCCCGGGCGAGACGATGCAGCGGTCGTACGCAAATTTTTGGCCGCTCGCGGTGACGACCTGTTTCGCTGCGCCGTCGATCGCGGTGACGGTGTCGTGCACCACTTTGACACCCCGCTTCGCTAAGCCGTCATAGGTATGGCGAATCGATTCGAGCGGGCGCAACCCACCGATCACCAGATTACTGAAAAAACAGGTGTAATATTCTTTGTTCGGTTCGATCAAGGTCACCTCGATCGAGGGGTCGTAGCGGCGCAAGTAGTGCGCGGCGGTTGCCCCACCCGTACCGCCGCCCACGATCACCACTTTCTTCGCTGCACCCAACGCGAGCGACGGTGCGCCTACGGCTCCGACTGCAACGGCCGCGCCAAGTCCTTGCAAGAATGTCCGACGATCCATCCGATTCATCTTCCTTCCTCCTCGGTTATTTCTGACTTGCATAGAAGTGGAGCACCGCTTCGAGCCCCTTTTGTCCCTCTTTTTCGACGAGTTCCGTGAGCCGTTTCTTCATGTTCTTCTCTTTGTATTCACGTTTTTCTGCCAAATAATCTTCCAACTGATAGTGGAGGTATGGCATCCACTGTCCGGCAAGCACACCCGCCACCGCACTGGCTTTCCCACCATCTTCATGGCATTTTTCGCAGTAACGGTCATGCAGTTTCGCGCCTTTCGCCGCCAATTGGGCATCGTGCGGTTGCGCGAACCGCAAAAACGGCTGTTGCGAAAAATATTCCGCCATCAGTTTGATCTGTTCATCAGAATAACCCTTCGCGATCCGGGGCATGATGGTGCCCGGACGCTTGCCTTCGCGATAGTCCTGCATCGCCTCGATAAAGATCTCCGGGTTCATCCCAGCAATAGTTGGCGCGGCAGGCCCGCGGCTGGCGCCATCGGGGCCATGGCATCCGGCGCAGGTATTGGCTAGGACTTGCGCGTAATCGACTTCGACGGCATGGGCTTGCGGCGTCAGCGCGAACGCCAGTGCCGCAGCCGCCCCGTATACGAATGGTTTGAACTGCTTCATCTTGGTCTCCTCTCGTTGCCCAACGTCCCCGTTACGGGACCCTTACTTCACCGCGTCGAACCCCAGTTCGCCGCGATGAACCCTTATTGCGCTTGCAGCCAGCGGGCGAGTTCCTCATAGCCCCGCTTTTTGGCGATCGCAAGCGCGTCCATTCCGTTACGGTCCCGCACCGAAACCGCGGCACCGCGTGACGCCAGCCATTGAACCGTTTCGAGCCGACCGCTTTCGCTTGCAGCGATCAACGGCGTTCGACCGTCGATGTCCTGATGGTTGATATCGGCACCGCGGTCGAGCAGCACTTCGGCGGTATGAAGATGCCCCTTCGCCGCAGCGAGGATGAGCGGCGTCTGCCCCGCGTCATCGACGACATCGACACGCGCCCCATGGTCGAGCAGCCAATGCACGACGTGCAGCCGCCCCGCTTGCGCCGCATAGTGGAGTGCGGACATCCCGTGACGATCCCGCAAGTCGAGATCGGCGCCAGCACTCACCAGGAGTTCGACCGCTTTGAGATCCCCATTTTCCGCCGCGCGCATCAACGGTGTGACCCCGTGCCGATCGGCGCTGTCGGGGTTGGCACCGCGCGCGAGCAACAGACCAATCAGTTGGTGGTAACCCCGTGCCGTGGCAAGGCTCAAGGGGGTGGCGCCACTCCGGGATTTGACATTCACTTTCGCGCCCGCTTCGATGAGAAACGCAGCGGTTTCGATACGCCCCGATTCGATCGCATAAAAAAGTGCCGTCCGCCCAACCGTGCAGCGGGCGTGGAGGTCGGCACCCGCGTCGAGAAGGATTTTGACGGTTTCCAAATCACCGCTTTCTGCCGCATACATCAGCGGGGTCACCCCGAACGCGCCTTGGGTTTTTGCCGAAACCCCCGCAGCCAATAGGCGCTTCACCGCGCCCGCGTCACCCAACTGCGCAGCGTCGAAGAGCGCCTTCTCTTCGTTCGACAACGCCTGAAGCGCTGGTGTGATCGCACAGAACAACAGCCCCATCGCGATTCGCGTCACCCAGCGCCTCATGGCTCTTGCTCCTTTCCAATCTCTTACCGATACTTGTAAGAATCTCACGACTCGGGTTCTTTGGGCAAGCTGTGCGCGATTCCCTGATGACATTCGATACAAGTTTTCCCTTCCATCGCCGCCGCTTCGTGCTTACGCCGCGCTGAGCGCACCTGCTCCGTGAGGTCCATATCGGCGAATTCGTGACAGGTGCGGCATTCGCGCGAATCGGTTGCTTTCATCTTTTCCCACACGCGGTTGGCCATGGTCCAGCGGTGCGCTTCGAATTTCTCTTTGGTATCGATGGTACCGATCAAGTGGTGGTAGATATCTTTCACCGCGATGATCTTCGCTGCGACCTTCGGGAAAAATTCCTTGGGTACGTGGCAATCGGCGCACTCGGCTTTCACTCCCACCCGATTTTTATAGTGGACAGTCTCCATCCACTCTGCTTTGTTCCACTGCATCGTATGACACGAGGTGCAGAACTCCGTGGTGTTCGTGTATTCGAAGAAGGCATTCACGGCACCCACCGCAACGGCACCCGCGGCAAAAATCACGACCCCTAAAACCCACTTCTTCATCGCGATACCTAAATATAGAGTCAGGTTATGATCTAATAGTTATGATTGTATAAAGAAACGAGGCAAAGTCAAGCAATGGAGGCGCACTCTTTTGCTGCGCCGCAAAAGATTACCAACCCAATTCGAAGAACCACTGCTTCCCTAATTTTGTCCAGATGGCCTCTAGGTAAGGGACCAATGGGGCAGGCGGGGTATCCTGCGGCGCCCATTGTAGAGCGTGCGCTCGATGCGGTTCACAAAGAAGAGGTGTTCCTTGCCAGCGCACAAGAGAAAACAGGAATTCGATGCGGTTGGTATCGGAGCGGCGGTGAATCACGCCGATTGGGTGCAGATCACACGCTTGCACCGTAATCCCCAGCTCCTCGGTCAGCTCTCGAGACGCCGCGGCGAATAACGACTCCCCAGACTCGACGTGCCCGCCCGGCAAACTCCAGAAACCGTCGAAGAACCCCGTTCCAGCGCGCAGTTGAAAAAGTACTTCGTTTTTGGCGTTGATGAGCAGCACCTGTACCGCTGTCGGGATGCCTTTGGCACCCCCAGGCACGTTGCCTTTCATCATTGGCTTCCTGTGCTGCCGAACCCGTCGGCGCCGCGGTGCGACGGGGAAAAGGCATCGACTTCGTCCCATTCGACTTGCACCACCGGGACGACGACAAGCTGCGCGATGCGCATCAACGGTTCGATCACGACTGGCTGTTGCCCGCGATTCCAGACCGAAACGAAAATCTCTCCTTGGTAGTCGGAGTCGATCAAACCCACCAAATTTCCCAAGACCAGTCCCTGCTTGTGCCCCAACCCGGAGCGCGGTAGAATCATCGCCGCCAAACCGGGATCTGCCAGATGGATCGCGATTCCCGTAGGAACGAGCTCGCTCGCTCCGGGTGCCAGAATGAGCGGTGCGGCGATCGCAGCACGAAGATCGAGGCCTGCGGCGCCTTCAGAAGCGTAATGGGGCGGGTTTTCCCGGATCCGTTCGTCGAGATAACGAATCGCGACTTTACGACGGTGTGGTTTCACAGGTAGCTCCCTCATCACGAACCGAGATCATGCGTTTGAGGTGGGCAAGGATCGCCCACGCCACTTCGGACTTGTTCCCGGCCGGCACGGGATGGCATCCAAAATCGTCATAGAGGACGACACGCGTCTCATCTTGTCCCAGCGCTTCCTGCGCAAGATTTCCCACCACCAACGACAACCCTTTCTCACGGCGTTTGCACTCGGCGTAGTGGTCCAAATCGCGGCTTTCCGCGGCAAACCCGACACAGAGGGGCCCGTTGGGCAACGCAGCGATTTCGGCCAAAATATCGGGGTTTTTGACGAGCGTGAGGGTCAGCGCTGCTGCGGACTTCTTGATCTTGTGCTCCTGCGGGGTTTCCGGCCGGTAGTCGGCCACCGCCGCCACCCCAACGAATAGATCCGCACTAGGGGCATACTCGTGCGCAGCGGAACGCATCTGTTGCGCGGTCACGACGTCGACACGCGTCACCCCCCATGGGGTCGGCAACGCCGTCGGACCGGCGATCACCGTCACCTCGGCGCCCGCCATCGCAAAGGCTTCGGCCAACGCAAAGCCCATCTTGCCTGAACTCAGATTGGTGAGGACGCGAACCGGATCGATCGGCTCGTACGTAGGCCCGGCCGTGAGCACGACGCGCTTGCCCTGAAACCACTTGGGCGCGAGTGCCGCTTCGATTCGCGCAAGGATTTCGTGCGGTTCGATCATCCGCCCGGCACCGACCTCTCCGCACGCCTGGGCGCCAACCGCTGGCCCCCAAATGGCAACTCCGTCCGCTTGCAGTTGCGCCACGTTGCGTTGGGTAGCGGGGTGGTGCCACATCGCCTGGTTCATCGCGGGCACTACCGCAAGCGGACAGGTGCGCGCCAGCGCCAAAGTGCTCACCAAATCGTCGGCACGACCTTGGGCGAAGCGCGCCAAATGGTCGGCGGTAGCAGGTGCAACGACCATCAGCGCAGCACCACGCGTCAGATCGATATGCGCCATCGCGTCTTCGGCGCGTCCGTCCCACAAATCGGCCCAAACCGTCCGCCCAGAAAGCGCTTGAAAAGTGAGCGGTGTGACGAACCGGGTTGCCGCGTCGCTCATGACCACGTCGACCGTTGCGCCACGGTCGACGAGCCGGCGGACCACTTCGGCAATTTTGTATACTGCGATCCCACCGGTCACCGCCAATACGATCCGCGCGCCGCGCACGAATGGCGGTTTCGCCCTGTTGCGCCCTTCATTTGCGGTAAGATTGTCCATCGTCGAAATTCGCTCCTCTTGTCGATGTCGATCAGCGATTGGCCCGAAGCGGAACGCCCGCGCGAAAAACTCTTGACGCGTGGTGCGCAGGCTCTGAGCGATGCCGAACTGTTGGCGATTTTCCTACGGGTTGGCGTACGCGGCAAGAGTGCCGTGGATTTGGCGCGCGACTTGATCGCCGCGTTCGGCGGCATCGCTCGGCTCATTCACTGCGAACCCCAACAGCTTGCCCAGATGCCAGGTATCGGCCCGGCGAAAACGGCGCAACTGCTCGCGGCACTGGAACTGGCGCGCCGGGCGTTGTGGCAGGAAGCCCAAGCCGTCCCAGCTTTCGAGCGGCCGCAAGCCGTCAAGGATTGGCTGCGGTTACAAATCGGGGGGCTCCCCCACGAATCCTTTCTGGTACTGCTACTGGATCAGCGTCACCGCTTGCTCAAGAGCGAAACCCTTTTTCGGGGCACGGTAGCCGAAGCGGCGGTCTATCCCCGTGAAGTCGCGAAATTGGCGCTTACGCTCAACGCCAGTGCCGTGATCGTCGCACACAACCACCCAAGCGGCCACGCGGTGCCCAGTCGAGACGACATCGCGGTGACGCAGCGGCTCCAGAACGCGTTGCGGTTGATCGACGTTCGCTTGCTCGACCATTTCCTAGTCACCCGCGACACTGCCGTTTCGTTTGCCGAGCATGGATGGCTCGACCCCACCTGATTCTTGCAAAAAAACGCGCAATTATGGTACATTCCGCATTTCATCGGAATTCGAGGAGCAAAAGCAATGGCTCGAGTCTGTCAAGTGACGGGTAAGCGCCCGATGGTGGGACACAACGTCTCCCACTCCAACATCAAAACCAAACGGCGCTTCTTGCCGAACCTGCACTACCGTCGTTTCTGGAGCGAAGCGGAAAACCGCTGGGTACGCCTGCGCGTTTCCAACGCGGCGCTGCGCACGATCGACAAGAAAGGGATCGATGCGGTTCTTGCCGAACTGCGCGCCCGTGGCGAAAAGATCTGATTAGGAGCGCATCATGGCAAAAGCTGCCCGCGAAAAAATCAAACTGGAATCCACAGCCGGTACCGGCTATTTCTACACCACGACGAAGAACAAAAAGAACACCCCGGGCAAAATGGAATTGAAAAAATACGATCCGAAAGCCCGGAAACACGTGCTGTTCAAAGAGACCAAGTTGAAGTAATCATTTCGGTACTTTGCCTCCCGGTCGGCATTTCAGCGATCGGGACAGCATAAAAAAACCACCCTTGCGGGTGGTTTTTTGCTGCCCAGGGCAGTATCGAACTCAGATTTTCTGAATATTCGACGCCTGCTTACCTTTGGGGCCTTGCGTCACCTCGAAGCGCACGCGATCACCCTCTTTGAGGGTCTTGAACCCGGGCATGTTGATCGAGGAGAAATGCGCAAAGAGGTCATCTCCGCCCTCGTCCGGGGTAATGAACCCGAAGCCTTTGGAATCATTGAACCACTTAACCGTACCTGTTGCCATTGCTTTACTTCCTTACAAACATCAATCAATCAGGGCAGAGCCCTCTTCGCTTGTGCTGCAACACGGCAGCACGGGTTCCACGATACGCGCTTTCCCGCACAATGTCAACAAAAAAATGCGCTACAATTCGATGCATTCTGCGCAAAGGAAAAACGGAGGAGGCGATGAAACGAACGATTTGGCTGCGCCCCCCTTTTTGGTTCGCCCTTTCTGGTGCATTCGTCACTTTGGGTCTTGCCGTTGCGGCAATCGATCCCAACCGCACGGCACCCTCACCGCAAGAGGTCATCGCCTCGCTACCCCCGATTTCTCTCCACCCGGCCGCTGAGCCATCCCTCCCCCCGGTTGTGATCCGAGACCGCGTTCAACAAGGAGAGACACTCAGTGAATTGTTGGAACGAATCGGCGCGAACGACCCCGAATTGATCGATTACGCGCTGGCGGCACCGGAAGCCCAGCCGATCCATCGCCGCCTTTTGGGCAACGGAACGGTCACGCTCAAACTGGACCCAACCGGCAAAGTCTTTGCGCTACAACTTCCGCTCACCCACGGTGAACGGGTGACCATCGAACGCGACGGTGACCGTTTTGCGGTCAAAAATAACGCCGACTCCAGCGACACGACCACGTTCCTTGAAGCACGGGAAGGCGTGATCTCGTCGTCTCTTTTCGCCACTGCCGACGAAATCGGGCTGCCCTACGAAATCGCGAGCCGTTTGGCGGAAGTCTTCGGGACCGAAATCGATTTTTCCCGCGACTTGCGTGTAGGCGACGCGTTCGTCGTGCTCTACGAGACGTCGATCGACGCGTTGGGAAACAAAACTGTCGGTGATATCGTCGCCGCCGAATTCACCAATCAGGGTAAAACCTACCGGGTTCTTCGCTACACCAACCGAGACGGTGAAACAGGCTTTTATACCCCCGACGGCAAAGCGCTGGGGAGCGGTTTCTTGCGCTACCCCCTCAAATTCACCCGGGTCACCTCTCAATTTGGTCTGCGGGAACATCCAGTAACCGGCGGCATGAAAAACCATTATGGCGTCGATTTGGCTGCCGCGACCGGAACGCCTGTTCTGGCCGCGTCGGACGGGCACGTCACATTCCTCGGTTGGAAAGGCGGATACGGGAAACTGGTGATCCTCGCGCACCGCAACGGCTACGAGACCCGTTACGGGCACCTCTCCGCGTATGCCAAGGGGCTTACACCTGGACAGAAAGTGCAACAGGGCCAAGTGATCGCGTACTCGGGCGCGACGGGGCGCGTCACGGGTCCGCATCTCCACTATGAGGTACGCATCGGCGGTAAACCCTACAACCCCCAAACCGTTCGCCTCCCTGGACCCGAGCCGCTACCGAAAGCGGAGTTGGCGCGGTTTCTCGAGCAGACGCGATCCACGCTGACCCAACTGGCAGCGGTTGCGCGCCGCCCCGAATTGGTTGCAACGCAACAGCGAGCGCAGCCATCCCAACCAAAGGGATGATCACGCGCGCTCAGTCGAACCGTTCGGCATCGGCAAAGCGTGGCGCTCGGCGATCCTTTTCTGAGATAATCAACGGGACGTCGAGTTCGGGCCACGCGATCGCCAACTGGGGATCGTTCCAAGCGATTGCGCGGTCGTATTCCGGCGCGTAGTAATCGGTCGCCTTGTAGAGCAAGCGCGCAAAGTCCGTAAGCGTGAGAAAACCGTGGGCAAAACCCGGTGGAATCCACAACTGCCGCTTGTTGGTGTCCGACAATTCCACCCCCACCCACTGACCAAACGTGGGCGAGCTTTTGCGAATATCGACGGCCACATCGTAGATTGCCCCTTCTGCGCATCGAACCAATTTACCCTGCGCGTGCGGCGGCAACTGATAATGGAGCCCCCGCAGCACCCCGCGCTTCGAACGGGATTCGTTGTCTTGGACGAAGGTCACCCGATACCCCAGCGCCGCTTCGAAACGGGCCTGATGAAACGCTTCGAAGAAGTACCCCCGTTCGTCGCCATGCACGACGGGTTCGATCAGCAGCACCTCGGGAAGTGCGGTGGGAACGATGCGCATCCCAAACTCCTTGTGTCCGTTCACAATCGCTGCAGCAACCGGCGCAGGTACGCGCCGTAGCCACTTTTGCCGAGCCGCTCGGCTTGCGCCAAGAGCGCCTCCTCATCGATCCACCCTTGCCGCCAGGCGATCTCTTCCGGGCAAGAGATCTTGAGACCTTGTCGCCGTTCGATGGTGGCGATGAACTGGCCGGCGTCGAGCAGCGAATCGTGCGTTCCGGTATCGAGCCACGCATACCCGCGCCCCATCACTTCGACGTGCAGCGTGCCATCGGCAAGATAACTGCGGTTGAGATCGGTGATTTCGAGCTCCCCACGCGGCGAGGGACGAAGCCTTTTGGCGCGCTCACTCGCCGACCCATCGTAAAAATAGAGCCCGGTCACGGCGTAAGACGATTTCGGCCGCGCCGGTTTTTCTTCGATATCGATCGCGCGCCCCGCTTGGTCGAACGCCACGACGCCGTAGCGTTGCGGGTCGGTGACGTGGTACGCGAAGACCGTAGCACCCGTTTCACGCATATCGGCAGAAAAGAGGAGCGTTTGCAGATCGTGCCCGTAGAAGACGTTGTCACCGAGCACCAACGCACAAGGCGCACCTGCAAGGAACGCTTCGGCCAACAGCAGCGCCTGCGCGATCCCTTCCGGTTTCGGCTGAACGTGGTAATGCAACGCGATCCCCCACTGACTGCCATCGCCCAAGAGTTGCGCAAAGCGCGGCGTGTCTTGCGGCGTCGAAATGAGGAGTATTTCGCGTATTCCCGCCAACATCAGCGTCGAGAGGGGATAGTAGACCATCGGTTTGTCGTAAAGCGGCAACAGCTGTTTGGAAACCGCCAACGTGCTGGGGTAGAGTCGCGTTCCGGACCCCCCCGCCAGGACGATCCCTTTGCGTTGGCTGGTTCGCCGCTCGAACGCATACGGCAACCCCACCGCAACATTGGCAGCCGAATCGGTTGGTACGGAAAATGTCATCGTCTCGTTCCTTCAGGTCATCCATTGAGGGAGCAGCATTGCACCAGCGCTTCGACGGTACGGGCAACGTCCGTCTCCCAGCTGGGAAGCGTCACCCCCAGGGTCTGTTCGAGCAAATCGGTGGCGAGCCGCGAATTGCGCGGGCGCGGTGCTGGTGTCGGGTAGTCGGTGCTCGGAATGGCGCGAATGGCGTCCGGGTGCACCCGCAGCGGCCACCCATATTGCGCTGCGCATTTCAGTAGAAAGCGCGCGTAACCAAACCAGCTCACCGCCCCTTTCGGCGCGAGGTGCAGCAGCGGTGGCACGCGATCGGGTGACGGCGACGGCGCATGAGCGGCGCGATCACCGACTGTGAGCAACCGAGTCAGCAACCGTTCGCTGACTGCGGCGATCAATTCCGCACTCGTCGGCGCGCCGATTTGGTCATCAACCACGGCCAATTGGTCACGGGTCCGCGCTAAGCGCAGCATCGTTTTGAGAAAGTTGTTGCCGTGCACGCCATAGACCCAGGAAACACGCAAAACGACGGCACGAGCACCACTGCCCAACACCGCCTGCTCCCCCGCCAGTTTGCTGGCCCCATAGGTATTGAGTGGCGACGGCGTATCCGTCTCGCGATAGGGGCGGTCATGGCACCCGTCGAAGACGTAGTCGGTGGAATAGTGCAAGAGCGCCGCGTGGTTTGCCGCGCACCAGCGCGCCAACCGTTCTGGCACCGCCGCGTTCAAACGATACGCCAGTTCGGGCTCGCGTTCGGCACGGTCGACTGCCGTATACGCCGCGGCATTGACGATCGCGGCAGGACGCTCGGCGTCAAGGCGCGCTTGCAGCGCGTCGAGGTCGCTCAGATCGAGCACCTGCCGGTCGAGCGCGACCAGATCATAGTCGAGCGCCAACCGAGGTCGCAACGCCCAACCGACCTGGCCGTTGGCACCCAAAAGCAGTACACGCAAACGGCTCATCGCCCCTCCTGGGATAGCCGCGCGCCGTATTGCGTGCGAACCCAATCGCGGTAGGCGCCACTTTGCACCCGCTCGACCCAATCGCGATGGGCAAGATACCAGCGCACCGTTTTTTCGAGGCCGGTTGCGAACGATTCCGCCGGTTGCCAACCGAGTTCGCATGCGATTTTGCGCGCGTCGATCGCATAGCGGCGGTCATGACCGGGCCGATCGGCAACAAAGGTGATTTGATCGCGATAGGAGCGGCCATCCCCACGCGGGGCCAGGCGATCCAGCAAAGTGCAGAGCTCGGTGACCACCGCAAGGTTGGTCTGCTCGTTCCACCCGCCGATGTTGTAGGTCTCACCTGGCGTACCGGCATCAAGCACGCGCCGCACCGCGGCGCAATGGTCACCGACGTAGAGCCAGTCCCGGATCTGTTGCCCATCGCCGTAGATCGGAAGCGGCTCGCCCGCAAGCGCGCGCAAAAGACAAAGCGGGATCAGCTTTTCGGGAAACTGCCGCGGCCCGTAGTTGTTCGAGCAGTTGGTGGTGAGCGTCGGCAATCCGTAGGTGTGGTGGTAGGCCCGCACCAGATGGTCGGACCCCGCTTTGCTCGCCGCGTAGGGGGAATTGGGTGCATAAGGGGTTGTCTCGGTAAAGGGCGGGTCGTCTGGTTCGAGCGTGCCATAGACTTCGTCGGTGGAGACGTGGAGGAAACGAAACGCTTCCTGCTCCGAAAGAGGCAGTTGCTGCCAATAGTGGCGCGCTGCTTCGAGGAGGCGAAAAGTGCCCACGACGTTCGTCTGGACGAACGCCTCTGGCCCAAGAATGCTGCGGTCGACGTGCGATTCGGCGGCAAAATGGACGATCGCGCGAACCCGGTGTGAGGCCAAAAGCTGTTGGAGCAGCGCCGAATCGCCAATATCCCCTTTTACGAAAGTATGGCGCGGATCGTCGAGGACGGGCGCGAGGTTCTCGAGATTGCCCGCGTAGGTCAGCGCATCGAGCGTCACCACGGGCTCATCCCGCTCTGCCAGCCAATCCAAGACAAAATTGCTGCCGATGAAGCCCGCGCCACCCGTGACCAAAATCGTCATTGCCCGTTTCCCCTTCGGAAAGGGGAAATTGTACCGCAACCGACCGAGCGACAAGGAATGCGACGATCCGAGTAAACGGCAACCCCGCCGTGCCTGCGCTCTGCTCGGCTACGTTGCGCTCTTCGGCATGCTCAGGCGCTTGACGCCCGCGACGAAACGGGCCAACGTCGGCGACATCACGCCGCGGGGAATCATCGCCTCGATCAATTGGAAGCGCCCACGTGTCCGCCACGCGCGATCCAACGCCGCTTTCAGTTCGCGCCGGGAGCGCACCCGCATGCCATCGCCGCCCATCCCTGCCGCCATTGCCGCGAAGTTCCAGTCGTCGAGATCGTTGAAGTGCGACTCCGGCTGAAACGCCCGCAACATCTCCCAACTGGCGTTGTTGAGCACGATCACGATGGGATCCCAGCCGTAACGGCGGCAGTTCCCCAACTCCCATCCGGTCATCTGGAACGCGCCATCCCCGACCAGAATGATCGGACGTTCGCCGCAGGCACAAATCCCAAGCCCCGCCGGAACCCCAAACCCCATCGTCGCGTAATAACCCGGCGCTACCATCGCGGTGTGGACGATATCCATCGCGGTAAAGAGGCAATCGCCCGTGTCCGCAGCAAGGGGCACCTTCCCATGGGTGGTCATCAAATCGTTCACCGCCGTTGCGATCGCCTGCGGGGTGATCTCGCCGTCGTCGGCGCTGAGCCCAGTCGGATATTGCCGTTGTGCCGGTTGGAAGCGATTCCCTCGATCTGGGGTGCGCGCAAGCAACGCATCGATCAGGCGATCGAGCGGAATGTTGGGGTAGTGATGGTGCCCCACCCGAACGGCACCGTCGAAGGCATGGATCGTTCGCCGCCAATCGATCCGTTTCTGCGAAACGGCGAAATTGGTGTCCGAAAGTATCACGCCCAACAACAACAGGCCATCGCTCTCCTCGACCAACTGGGTGATCTCGGGATCCCCGGCGATCCCCATGTAGGTCCCCAAAAGGGGCGCATTGGCGTCGGCCAACAAGCCGCGCCCCATGAAGCTGGTCACGACGGGAATGCCCAAGCGGGCGGCAAGTTTCGCAACCGCTTGCTCGACACCGTAGCGCCGCACTTCGACACCTACCAGCAAAACCGGCTGCTTGGCCTGTTTGAGTCGCGCCAATACTTCGTCGGCACACGCAGCGATCGCTTCGGGGTCGACCGTCGCCTCGGGCAACGCCGGAACGGGTTCGCACGGCGCCGCGACAAGATCGCGGGGTATCTCGATATAAACGGGGCGCGAATGGCGTTTGCAATTGGCCAACACCCGCGCGATCTGTTTGGGGGCCGTTCCGGGATCGTCAAGACGCACCTGGTCGCAGGTGATCTCTTGATAGATTCGGTATTGCGAATCGAGCGTCTTTGCCTGATGGTGGAGAAAGAGCCCAGAACTGGCTTCATGCGCCCCCGGCGCACCGGAGATTACGACAACCGGCGATTTTTCCGCATACGCCGACGCAACGGCATTGACCATGTTGAGCGCCCCCGCGCCGTAGGTCACCGCCGCAACGCCCAACCCGCCGTGGTACCGCGCGGCTGCGTCGGCAGCGAAACCGACGCCCGGTTCGTGAGAAAAGGTATAGAGGGGCAAAATGCCGGTCTCTTCGATGATCTTGAAATAGGGTAAGGCAAAATCGCCCGGAATCCCGAAGATCTGTTTAGCGCCATTGGCTTTGAGTGCGTGCAGTAACGCTGTGGTGAGGTTCATCGCAGTGGCCTCCTTTTGGATGTGGTGCGTCATTATCGCGCAATCGTCGGACAAAAAATTCGCATGATCGACAATATCGGGCTAAAATTCGCACAAAATTTTTGTTTTCCCCAATATGAACGCAAAAGAATTGCTCTACCCCGTCGATTGGGAAATCTTGCGCCTCCTGCAACGCGACGCGACGCACGCGCTGGCTGCGATCGGTGAAGCGGTCGGGCTTTCGCCGTCGCAAGTCGCCCGGCCTGAAGCGTTCGAACGCGCCGTCGCGCTGCTACCCCCCATCGTCGAATGCCACGCGATTACCGGCAGTGCCGACTACTGGTTGAAAATCGTCGTCCCCGACCTGGAAACCTTGGGTCGCTTCGTCCGGGAATCGGTTTTGCGCCTACCCGGCGTGGCGCGAATCGAAACCCACATCCGTCTCCAAGGCGTCAAAGAGACCACGGAACTACCGCTTGCGCTCGTCCACCGGTAAACAGGCCACCGCGGTCGTCTGCCGACCCGAACCGCATGCAGTGATACAATGGGCTTTTTTCGTAGGAGTTGTTCTGATGTGGATCACTAACGCTTACGCGCAAGCCACAGGCGCTACCGCCGACCCCACCGGTGGGTTGATGCAGCTGCTTCCGCTCATCTTGATGTTCGTGGTCATCTGGTTTCTGATGATCCGTCCCCAGATGAAACGCGCCAAAGAGCACAAACAGATGCTCGAAGCGCTCAAAGTCGGCGATGAGGTACTCACCCAAGGTGGGATCATCGGGATCGTCCGGGCGATCGACGACCAGTTCGTCACGGTCGAGATCGCCAAAGGGGTCGAAGTGGTGGTGCAAAAACCGACGATCCTCGCCGTCCTCGTCAAAGGCACCGTCAAACACCTCTGATCGTGAAAGCGCTGCGTCTATGAACCGCTATCCGCTGTGGAAAAGTGTCCTGATCGTCCTCGTGGTGATCGTTGGGGCAATTTACGCGCTCCCCAACCTATTTGGTGAAATCCCCGCGGTCCAGGTTGCGCCGATCAAAGCGGGCGCTCCGTGGGACGCCGCGCCCGTAGAGGCGCGCATTCGGGAAACGCTCGCTTCCGCGCACCTCGAAGCCACCGGATTCGAACGGGACCCCGATGGACTTCGGATCCTTTTCGCCGAAACCGAAACGCAACTCAAAGCGCGTGACCTCATCGACGCAGCGCTCAATCCCGATCCCAAAAAACCGCGCTACATCGTAGCGCTGAACCTTCTGCCCGGCGCACCGAAGTGGTTATTGGCGATCGGCGCGAAACCGATGTACCTAGGGCTCGACCTTAGGGGCGGCGTCCACTTTCTCTTGGAAGTCGATATGGCAGGGGCGATTGCGCAGCGGCTCGACGCGCTCGCTGCGGACATCCGGTCCACGCTACGCTCCGAGCGGATTCGGTCACTGGGTATCGCCCGCCAAGGCAATACGATCGTTGCCCGTTTCTCGGACCCCACCACTGCGCAACAGGCGCGCACGGTACTGACGAAAACGTTTCCCGAGCTCGCCATCGACCGCCAAGAAAACGGCGACGAAACGCGCCTCATCGCGCGGCTGACACCCAGCGCGGAACAGAAAATCCGCGAATTCGCTTTGAAACAAAACATCACCACGTTGCACAACCGCATCAACGAACTGGGCGTTGCCGAACCGGTGATTCAACAGCAAGGGGCGAACCGCATCGTCGTGCAACTTCCGGGCGTGCAAGACGTCGCCAAAGCGAAAGACATTCTGGGACGCACCGCGACCCTGGAAGTGCGCCTGGTCGACGACACCCCCGGCGCGCTCGAAGCGGCACTCGCGGGTCGTGTTCCGCCGGGAACGGAGCTGCTCACCGAGCGCAACGGTCGTCCCATTCTCGTCAAGCGCGACGTGGTTCTCACGGGTGAGCGGCTGACCGATGCACAACCCGGGTTCGACAGCCAGACGCAAGAACCGGCGGTCCACCTCACACTCGATGCGGCTGGCGCCCGGATCTTTCGCGACGTCACCCGTGAAAATGTCGGCAAACGCATGGCGATCCTTTTGATCGACCGCGGGGTTGCCGAAGTGGTCACCGCCCCGGTGATCCGAACGGAGATCGGCGGCGGTCGCGTGCAGATCTCGGGCGCGATGACGACGGCAGAAGCGCGTGACATCGCGTTGTTGTTGCGTGCGGGGAGTCTTGCCGCCCCGATGCGGATCGTCGAAGAGCGCACGATCGGGCCGAGCCTAGGGAAAGAGAACATCGAACGCGGGGTCAATGCCACGCTCTACGGTTTCCTGGCGATCGCACTTTTCATGATCGTCTACTATGAGGTGATCGGTATTGTTTCGGTGGTCGCGCTCTTTGTGAACCTGGTGTTGCTGATCGCGCTCCTTTCGCTACTTCAAGCCACGCTGACCCTACCGGGTATCGCAGCCGTGGCGCTCACGCTGGGGATGGCGATCGACGCCAACGTGCTGATCAACGAACGGATTCGTGAAGAGCTGCGCGCGGGTGTCTCCCCGCAATTGGCGATTGCCGCGGGGTATGATCGCGCGTTCGATACCATTTTGGACTCGAACGTCACCTCGCTGATCGCCGGTCTGGCGCTCCTGATTTTCGGCTGGGGTCCGGTACGTGGATTCGCAGTGGTCCATGTCCTGGGTATCCTCACCTCGATCTTCAGCGCCGTTCTGGTCTCACGCTGGCTGGTCAATCTGATCTACGGCGGCAACAAACGCATTTCGCGTATTCGAATCGGTTGAAAGGTCTCGACCATGGAACTCTTTCATTCTCGTGCCGACATCCCCTTCATGCGCTTTGCGCCCATTTTCAACGCCATTTCGCTCCTCTTTTTCCTGGTTGCGGTGGGCAGTTTGATCGTCCGCGGCCTCAACCTCTCGATCGAATTCACTGGGGGGACGTTGGTCGAAATCCATAGCGAACAGTCGATCACACTGCCGCCGCTGCGTGAAACCCTTGTGCAAAACGGTTTTCCCGAAGCGCAGGTGCAACATTTCGGCTCGACGAAAGCAGCGATCGTGCGCTTGGCGCGACACGATGAGCTCCCCCCTGATGAAGTCGCAGACAACCTACGCGCCCTTTTTGCCAAGCACCTGCCTGAGATCACAGTTACCCGCATGGAATTCGTCGGCCCCCAAGTAGGACGTGAACTTGCGGGAAACGGCGCAATCGCGCTCGTCTTGGTCGTGATCGGGATCATGATCTATTTGGCGATCCGCTTCGAGTGGCGCTTTTCTGTAGCGGCGATCATCGCCAACCTGCACGACGTGGTGATCATTCTTGGTTTCTTTGCGCTCTTCCAATGGGAGTTTTCGTTGCCGGTACTGGCTGCGGTACTTGCCGTGCTCGGCTATTCCGTCAACGAAACCGTGGTGATCTTCGACCGCGTGCGCGAAAAGATGCGCGCAAGCCGCGGCAAGGTCTCTACCGCGTCGCTCCTTGACCATGCGATCACCTCGACGATGTCCCGCACCGTGATCACCCACGGCAGCACCTTGGCGATGGTGCTCTCGATCCTTCTCTTCGGCGGAGAGACGCTCTACTATTTTGCGCTGGCATTGACGATCGGCATTCTCTTCGGAATCTATTCGTCGATCTTCGTCTCGTCGGCTCTCCTGATGTGGTTCGGTATCACCCGCGAAAGCCTCATCAAGCCGGAACGCAAGAAAGAAGAAGCGGTCGTCTGAACCGCGCAAAAAAGGTCGCTGCCCATGCAGCGACCCCAATGACGCAACAACGCAACCTGCTCGGTGATCAGCGCAATTTCTTCGGATCGAAGCCGGTACCTTCGTACACCATTTCGATCACTTTCTTACCGATGCGCGGCGCCATCTCTTCATGCACGGGGATGAGCGCTTTCTTGAGCGCCAATTTCTCTTCCGGCGTCAATTCGATGATCTCGCTCGTTCCCGCTTTCCGCACCGCTTCAAGCGCTTTTTCGTTCTCTTCCTTGGCGATGTCGTTGACGTACTCCGTCGCCTCTTTCATCGCTATTTCGAGCTGGGTACGGATCGTATCCGGCAACCCATCCCAGAAGCGTTTGTTGGCGATCACCGCATAGCCCAAGTACCCGTGGTTCGACAGCGTCACATATTTCTGCACTTCGTGCATCTTCTGGGTATAAAGATTGGACGGCGGATTTTCGGTGCCATCGACCACACCGGTTTGCAACGCCTGATAGACTTCGGAGAACGCCATCACCTGCGGCAGCGCCCCGAGCGCCCGCATCTGCGCTTCGAGCACTTTCGAGGACTGGATCCGCATCTTCAACCCTTTGAAGTCTTCCGGCTTGCGTAGCGGCTTGTTGGCCGAAAAGACCTTGAAGCCGTTGTCCCAATACGCCAGCCCTTTGATCCCTTTCGGTTCGAGCGCAGCGAGCAGTTTCTTACCCACCGGCCCATAGGTCACTTTGTGCAGATCTTCGTAGCCGTCGAAAATGTAGGGGAGGTCAAAGACCTCGAACTGCCGGACCCCAAGTGGCCCGAACTTGGCGAGTGACGGGGCGATGATCTGCACCGCGCCCAACTGCAACGCTTCGAGCTCCTCTTTGTCTTTGTAGAGCGTGCTGTTGGGATAGACCTCGACCTTCACCGCACCGTTGGTATATTTTTCCGCCAACTCTTTGAACTTGAGCGCCCCCTTCCCCTTCGGGGTGTCATCTGCCACCACGTGGCTGAATTTGATCACGATCGGTTCGGCCGCTTGCGCCGCGCCCATCACGCCGATCGCAGCCAATGCAAACACAACGGTCTTCAGTTTCATAGTCACCTCCTGTACAAGGCTGCCTTTACATCATCCCCAGCGCTCGCGGCAACCAAAGCGAGAGCGTGGGCCAGTAAGTCACCAAAATCAAAAAGAGCAGCATCGTGAAGAGCCACGGCAACACCGAGACGCTCACCTCGGTGAGCCCCGCACGGGTGATGCCGCTTGCGACAAAGAGGTTGAGTCCCACCGGTGGCGTGATCATGCCGATCTCCATATTGACGGTAACGACCACACCGAAATGGATCGGATCGATCCCAAGCGCTACCGCGACCGGAAAAAGGATCGGCGCAAGGATCAAGATGACCGAGCTCGGCTCCATCAAACTACCGGCAACCAACAACAGGATATTGACGATCAACAAAAAGCCGATTTGACCCAGCCCCATGTCGATGATCGCCTGCGCCAGCATTTGCGGGATCTGCTCACTGGTGAGGATGAACGAAAAAACCACCGCGCCCGAGATGATGAAAAAGAGCATCGACGCCATGTTCGCCGATTCGATGAACACCCGCGGCACGTCGCGCCAAGTGAGGTCGCGATAGACGTAGAGTGCGATGAACGCGGCATAGACGGCGCTCATTGCCGCAGCCTCGGTCGCGGTGAAAATGCCCGCGTAGATCCCACCCATCACGATCAGGATCAGCATCAACCCCCAAATGGCGTCGCGAAAGGCCTCCCAGCGCTCTCGCCAGCTCGCTTTCGGCTGCTTGGGGAAATGGTTTTTCTTCGCCTGCCACCAGGTGGTCGCGGCAAGCATCAGGGTGAGCACGATCCCGGGAACGACCCCCGCCATGAAGAGCGCACCGATCGAAGAGTTCGTGGTCACCGCGTACATCACCATCACGATCGACGGCGGAATGAGGATGCCCAACCCACCTGCGGATGCGACCGTACCGATCGCAAAGCGCTGGGAAAAGCCCTGCTTGAGCATCGCCGGGATGAGGATCGAACCGATCGCCAACACCGTGGCCGGAGAGGAGCCCGAAACGGCCGCAAAGAGTGCGCACGCGGCAACCGCGGTCATCCCCAATCCCCCGGTGATGTGACCGACCATCACGTTCGCAAAGCGGATCATCCGGCGCGCAACCCCCCCGCTGGTGAGAAAGTTACCGGCCAGAATGAAGAACGGGATTGCGAGCAGCTCGAATTTTTCCACCGCCGACATCATTTTGAGGGTGACCGATTCGAGCGGCACATTGGCCAAAACCCCCATGAAGAGGAAGACGGTGAGGCCAAGCGCGACCCCGATCGGCATCCCGACAACCATCAAGAGAAAAAGCAAACCGAAAAGAATCGCCGCGTTCATTTACGACTCCTCCAACCCAGCAACGTGAGCGACCTGGTGGCGCGGCAACTCACCCGTACGCCAGAAACGGATCAGCACCTCCAAAAACCGCCACCCCATGAGCATTCCCCCGATGGGGATGATCAGATAGACCGCCCAAGACGGCCATTCGAGATCGGGTGTCACCGAGCCTTCGAAATAGGGCCCCGTGTCCCAACCCAGCATCTCGTAAAAGGCGTACGCCAAACCGTTCTCCCACACGAACAACGCCCCGAACCAGGCTGTCAACGCACTGAAGAGGATCCCGGCACCAAGCCCCAACGTCACGAGGAGCGCGCGCGTTTTGCCCGTAGCCCGCTCCGTGACAATATCGACGCCGACGTGAATTCCCGTCCGCACCCCATACGCCGCGCCGATTTTGGCCATCCACGCGGCACAGATGAGCGCGAACTCCTGCGCCCACCCCAAATCGCGCGCAAGCAGCCAATCTTGCAGATAAGGGATGGGCACACCGCTCAGATAGCGATGGACAACCGCGACGAAAATCACCCCGGTCGTCAATGCCAGAAGAAAACCGATCAGCCACTCTTCGAGGTGGTTCAGGATTTGCCGGAAACGCATCGTCATGCCCCAACAGACCAGAGATGCGGCGCATTGTGCGACAATCGTCCGCGAAACGCTATCGTGGAATTCCACTATGCGCCGCTTCGCTCAGCACAACCCACTCTTTTGGCCCCCGCTCATCGCTGTACTGACCCTGATGCTCGCGCTCGCGGCAACCGCAGGGTACCAATGGCTGAGTCTCGAAGCGCAACGCACCCAACAGCGCATTCAAGATACGCTCTGGTTACGGCAGTATCTGACGTTTCAACTCGACGACCTCGCTGCCAAGTTGAAAGGCACTGTCGAGGCGATCAGTTCCCCCGACGGAGCCATTTCGTTCACGGCTTCGAAAACCTTGCTCTTTCGTCAGCACCGCGAACTCACAGCGCTCGAGATCGTCCCGCACGCATCGCGCGCTTTACGTTGCCAAGCTGAGCAACCGTGGTCGTTCGTTGCCTCCGACCCGGGAAAAAGCGAACTGGTTTGGTGCCACCCCCTTGCCGACGGACTGGCGCTCATTGCGCACATCGACCTTGCCACCTTCTTGGCGCAAGCGCCGTGGTGGGTGCTGCAGCACTACCACGCAGCGCTTTACGATGCGCAAGGCGAACTGCTCGCGCAAAGCGGCGCACCCACTACCGAGGCGCCGGAGTCGCGCTATCGCACCGTCGTCACGCTCCCTGGGGTCGAATGGATGGTGGAGCTGGCTGGTGACCCGCTGGTCACGCCCTTTGCGCAGCGGCTCCTGCTCACTGCAAGCTTCATCTTGGGGTTGGCCGCGATCGTCGCGATCGGATTTGCGGCCCGCGCTGCCAGTGCGCGTTTGCAAGCCCTCAAAGCGCTCAAAGACGAAGTGGCGTTTCGCCGCGCGATGGAGAATTCGTTGCGCGTGGGGCTCCGCGCGCGCGACCGTGAAGGCAAGATCCTCTACGTCAACGACGCGTTTTGCGCGATGACCGGCTTTACGGCACGGGAACTGATCGGCCGTTCGCCGCCCATGCCCTATTGGGACCCCCAGAAGCAAGAAGAGACCGAGGCGTTGCACCGTAAGATCCTTGCCGGCGAAGGCCCTACGGCAGGTTTCGAGATCGGGTTTCGTCGCAAGGATGGACGACCTTTGGAAGCGTTGGTTTTCGAGGCCCCGCTCGTCGATGGAGAAGGCAAGCAGATCGGGTGGATGGCTTCGATCATCGACGTCACCGAGCAACGGCAAAAGGAGCGCGAGATCGAATGGCAGCGCAACCGCCTGGCCGCCCAAGCACGACTCGTTACTCTCGGTGAGATGGCGGCAGCGATCGCGCACGAACTCAACCAGCCGCTGTTGGCGATCGCGAGCTACGCCAGTGGCGCGCGCCATCTGCTGCAGCAGGACGCAAACAGAGGCACTGCTGGGGACAACCCAACGGGCGCTGCGCTCAGCGACGCGCTCACGGCGATCGAACGCCAAGCGTTACGCGCGGGCGAAGTCGTGCAGCGGATTCGTCAATTCAGCCGCCACCGCGAACCCCTCTACGCGCCCCATGCGATCGGGAAACTGATGACCGAAGTCGTTCAACTGGTCGAGCCGCTCGCGAAGCGATCCGGCGTCCACATTCAGGTGACCCCTGGACCGGAGATCACGGTCGAGGTCGATGCGATTTTGCTCCAACAAGCGGTTGCGAACGTCTTGATCAACGGCGTCGAAGCCGCCGCGGAGCCCGAAGCACGGGCGCGGCGAGTCGCGCTCACCTGGCAAGTGGATGGGGATCAATTCGCAATCGTGCTCCGCGACTGGGGGCCGGGGATTGCGGAAACGGCATGGCAACGCCTCGACGAAGCGTTCATCACCCACAAACCCGACGGGCTCGGTTTGGGGTTATGGGTGACCCGCTCGGTGGTCGAAGCCCATCGCGGACGACTGACGATCCGCCGCCACCCAGACGGCGGTACCGAGGTCATGTTGCGCTTTCCGCGCCAAGCCACCCACGCCGCTCGTAGCGCCTCTCCTCAACCCGCTGCCGCGCATTAGGGAGCCGTGATGACGTCTGAAATCACCGTATTCCTCATCGACGACGACCCCGATGTGCGCCAAGCCCTCTCGTGGCTGTTGCGCGCCCATCGCTTTTGCGTCGCCACCTTTGCTTCGGTCGCCGACTTTTTGGCCGCGGTCACGCCGCAAGCGCGCGGGGTGATCGTGATGGATCTGCGCATGCCCGAGATCGACGGGCTGGACGGCCAGGCCTTGTTGCGGCAACGGGGCTTTCAACTCCCGATCCTTTTTCTCACTGCCCATGGCGATGTCCCCAGTGCAGTGGTCGCACTCAAACAGGGTGCGTTCGACTTTTTGGAAAAGCCGGTCGAAGGCCAGGCCCTGGTTGCCCGAATCCAGGAAGCGCTGGCGTTCGAAGCAAAGCTCTGGTCCGAACGGCAGCGTGAAGCGCAGTGGACAGATGGGTTGGCGAAACTGACCGAACGCGAACGCGAGGTATTGCGGCTGACGCTACAGGGACTTCCCACCAAAACGATCGCCGATCGCTTGGGGATCGCGGTTCGTACCGTCGAGGTGCACCGCGGGCATTTTTTCGAAAAATTGGGGGTAAAAAGTGCGCTCGAACTTGCAGCGCAGATGCCGCCCCACCTGCGGGCGGAAATCGAAGCATCATGACCGCAAGCACGCGTCCTGCTCAGATCCGCCGCGCGAGTTCGCTCGCTTTACCGGTGTAGTCGTGCGGGGTCATCGCCAGCAGACGGTTTTTGACCGGCTCCGGCAACGGCAAGTCCGCGATGAACGCACGCAGCCGTTCCGCGGTAATTTTCTGTCCCCGGGTGAGCGCTTTGAGCTGTTCGTACGGATTGGGCAAGCCATAGCGCCGCATCACGGTTTGCACCGCTTCGCCCAAAAGTTCCCAGGCGTCGTCAAGATCGGCAACGATCACGTTCGCATCGACGTCGAGTTTTCCAAGGCCACGCGCGAAACTGTCGAGCGCCAAGAGGGTGTGGCCAAACGCCACGCCGAGGTTGCGCAGTACGGTGGAGTCGGTCAGGTCGCGCTGCAGACGCGAAATCGGCAGTTTTTCCGCAAAGTGGCGCAAGAGCGCGTTCGCAACCCCTAGGTTTCCTTCGGCGTTTTCGAAATCGATCGGATTGACCTTGTGGGGCATCGTCGACGACCCCACCTCCCCCGCTTTGAGCCGCTGGCGGAAATAGCCGAGCGAAATGTAGGTCCAGAGGTCGCGCGCAGCGTCGATCACGACCGTATTGACGCGAGCGACCGCGTCGGAGAATTCGGCGATCGCGTCATGCGGTTCGATTTGGATGGTGTAGGGGTTGAACGTGAGCCCCAACGATTCGATGAAGCGGCGGTTGATCGCTTCCCAATCGAGCTCCGGGTACGCGGCGGTATGGGCGTTGTAGTTCCCCACCGCGCCGTTGAATTTTGCGGTAAGCGTCACCGCGGCGATCGCAGCGCGCCCTTTTTCGAGCCGCGCGACGATATTCGCAAACTCTTTTCCGAGCGTCGTCGGGCTAGCGGGTTGGCCATGGGTGCGCGACAGCATCGCCAGATCGGCGTGCGTGTGTGCCATCGCGCGCAGCGCTTCGATCACGGCATCAAGGCGCGCCAATACGACGTTGCGGCCAGACGCCAGCATCAACGCATGCGCGACGTTGTTGATGTCTTCACTGGTGCACGCAAAATGGACGAACTCCTTGGCCTTGGCAAGCGCGGGCAACGCGGCCAAACGTTCTTTGAGCCAATATTCCACCGCTTTGACGTCGTGGTTGGTCTCGCGCTCGATCGCTTTGATGCGGGCGGCGTCTGCGGCCGAAAATTCACGCGCGAGCCGCTCGACCTCGGCGCGTGTCGCCGCGTCGAGCGGTGGCACTTCGGCGATCTCGGGCGTCGCTGCCAAATGGAGGAGCCAAGCCACCTCGACGCAGACGCGCGCGTGCATCAAACCGAATTCAGAGAAGATCGGCCGCAGCGCGTCGAGTTTTTCAGCGTAACGACCGTCGAGCGGTGAAAGCGCGAAGAGCGCAGCGTGCGGCGACAGCGATTCCTGCACCTCAGGGTTGGGAAAAAGAGAAACGGTTGGGCACGTCGTTTCGGTCATCGTCGTAGTCCTCAGGAGCGATACTCGGCGTTGATCTTCACGTAGTCGTAGGAAAAGTCGCAGGTCCAGACGGTTGCTGCGGCGTCGCCGCGCCCCAGGTCGATTCGAATCGTGAGCGCGTCGGCTTTCATGATCCGCACGCCGTCGGCCTCTTGGTACGAGGCAGCCCGACCACCCTGTTCGGCGACGAGCGTCTCTTCTTCGGCATTCGCCAACCAAACCCGTACGCCAGTGACGTCGAGATCGGCAATCCCAGCGTAGCCGATCGCCGCGAGGATCCGGCCCAGGTTGGGGTCGGAAGCGAAGAGTGCCGTTTTGACGAGTGGCGACTGGGCCACCGCATAGCCCACCTGACGGCACTCGCCACGATCCTTGCCGCCAGTTACCGAGACCGCGACGAATTTGGTCGCGCCTTCACCGTCACGCACGATCGCTTGCGCGAGCCATTGGGCCAGCGCCAGGAGCGCTTCGCGAAAGCGGCGCGAATCGGTGCAGGTCGCATTCCCCCGAAGGAGTGGCCCGGTGCGCTGCGTCGCGATCACGACGAATGAATCGTTGGTCGAGGTATCGCCATCGACCGTGATCGCGTTGAACGACTCGTCGGCGACTTCGCGAACCAATGCCTCGAGCCAGTGGGGATCGACCCGGGCGTCGGTGGCGATGAACCCGAGCATCGTCGCCATGTTGGGCCGGATCATCCCGGCCCCTTTGCTGATGCCGGTAAGCGTCACCGTGCTGCCGTCGGAGAGTGTCACGGTTCGGCTGGCCGCTTTCGGCACGGTGTCGGTGGTCATGATCGCTTCCGCTGCGTGCGCCCAGCCGGTGGGGCTGAGGGTTGCGACCGCGTCGGGGATCCCGGCGAGCACTTTCGCGATCGGCAGCGGTTCCAGAATCACGCCGGTGGAGAACGGCAAGACTTCGGTTGCGGTAACGCCCAGCGCTTCTGCGACCGCGGCACAGGTGGTCCGCGCGTCGGCAAGCCCCTGCGCTCCGGTGCCCGCGTTGGCCACCCCGGTGTTGATCACAAGCGCACGCACTTTTCCACCCGTTGCCGCAAGATGTTCGCGGCACACCTGGACCGGCGCGGCGCAGAAACGGTTTTGCGTAAACACCCCGGCAGCGATACTGCCCGGATCGAGCGCGATCACCGTGAGGTCGCGGCGGTTTGCTTTGCGAATCCCCGCTTCGGTCACCCCCAATCGAACCCCCGGGACCGCCTGCAAAATTTCTGGTTGAAACGTCAGACCAACAGCCACTCTTTACCCTTTCCTATCCAACCGCTTGCCCAGAGCGGTTCACACCAAACGGCCGTGACAGTGTTTGTATTTCTTCCCCGATCCGCACGGGCACGGGTCGTTCCGCCCCACCTTGGGAAGCGCATGGCGGAACGGTTCGCCCTTGGTTTCCGCTTGGCCAGCGCGTTGCCCGTCGCTTTCCGATTCTGCTGCGGTCGCAACACCCGCGTCGGGATGTTCGAAATGGAGCGCTTTGAGTTCCGGTTCCTGTTGGGCCACCGCCTCGACCGCTTCCGGCGCTTGAATCCGAACCGTCATCAGGATTTGTGTGACGTCGCGGCGAATCGCCTCAAGCATCGTTTCGAAAAGCTCGAACGCCTCCCGCTTGTACTCCTGTTTCGGGTTCTTCTGCGCGTATCCGCGCAGGTGGATGCCTTGGCGCAGGTGGTCGAGCGCTGCAAGGTGTTCGCGCCAGTGCTGGTCGATGCTCTGAAGGAGCAGCGAACGTTCGAACTGTGCCCATGCGTCTGGCTCGACGAGCGCTTTCTTCTCGGCGTAGGCCCGATCCGCCGCTTCCAGGATTCGCGCCAGCATCGCTTCGTCACTCAGCTCCGGTTCCGCTTCGAGCCACGCTTTGACCGGGAGCGGCAATGCGAATTCGCTGGCAAGCGTCTGCTCGAGTCCGGTAAGATCCCACTGCTCGACGATACTGTCTTGCGGTACGAAGGTACGGAACGTGTCGCGCAAAACCCCCGCGCGCATCTCGTCGATCATCTCCGCGACGCTCGCGGCGTCGACCACTTCGTTACGCAGCGCATAGAGCACCTTGCGCTGTTCGTTCGCGACGTCGTCGTACTCCAACAGTTGCTTGCGGATATCGAAGTTGTGCTGCTCGACCCGCCGCTGCGCGGTCTCCAATGCCCGCGTCACCATCGGATGTTCGATCGCCTCCCCCTCGGGCATTTTGAGCCGCACCATCAACGCATTGAGTCGGTCGCCCGCAAAGATCTTGAGGAGCGGGTCTTCGAGCGAGAGGTAGAAACGCGACGAGCCGGGGTCGCCCTGACGACCGGCGCGACCGCGCAATTGGTTGTCGATACGGCGCGACTCGTGCCGCTCGGTCCCGATGATGCGTAGCCCCCCGGCTTCGATCACCCAGCGATGGTTCTCTTCCCACTCCTTCTCGAGCGCTTCGATCTTCGCTGCTTTTTCGCTTTCGGAAAGGTTGGGGTCGTTGCGGATCGCTTCGACCTGAGGTTTGATATTCCCGCCCAAGATGATGTCGGTACCCCGACCTGCCATGTTGGTCGCGATCGTCACCATCCCCGGGCGCCCCGCCTGAGCGATGATCTCCGCTTCTCGCGCATGCTGCTTCGCGTTGAGCACCTGATGTGGGATCCCCCTTTTTTTGAGGAGCCCAGAGAGGAATTCGTTCACTTCGATCGAGGTCGTCCCGACCAGCACCGGCTGACCGCGTTTGCGGCACTCTTCGATGTCTTCGATCACCGCTTGCCACTTCTCTTTTGCGGTGCGGTAGATCCGGTCGTTTTCGTCCTTGCGGATCATCGGCCGGTTGGTTGGGATGATCACCGTTTCAAGGCCGTAGATTTGCTGGAACTCGTAGGCTTCGGTGTCGGCGGTCCCCGTCATTCCCGCCAATTTTTCGTACATCCGGAAGTAGTTTTGGAAGGTGATCGACGCGAGCGTCTGGTTCTCGGCGCGAATCGGGACCCCTTCCTTGGCTTCGACCGCCTGATGCAACCCTTCCGACCAGCGGCGACCGGGCATCAAGCGACCGGTGAATTCATCGACGATGATGATCTCACCATCCTGAACGACGTAGTGTTGGTCACGATGAAAGAGCGCATGTGCGCGCAGCGCGGCAAAGACGTGATGCACCAAGGTGATGTTGCGCGGGTCGTACAGGCTCGACCCTTCGGGCAACAGCCCCTGTTCGGTGAGGATGCGCTCGACCTTTTCATACCCTTGTTCGGTGAGGAGCACCTGGCGCGCTTTGAGGTCGACGGTGTAGTCGCCCGGCGTCACCACCTCATCCCCTTCCATCTTTTGCTCGGTGAGCAGCGGGATGATGGCGTTCACTTTGACGTAGAGTTCGGTATTGTCGTCGGCCTGTCCCGAAATGATGAGCGGGGTTCGCGCTTCGTCGATCAAGATCGAATCGACTTCGTCGACGATCGCGTAATGGAGCCCCCGCTGCACTCGATCCTCGGGGCGATAGACCATGTTGTCGCGCAAGAAATCGAACCCGAATTCGTTGTTGGTCCCGTAGGTGATGTCGCACGCATAGGCCGCCTGCTTCGCCGCGTGGTCGATCCCTGGCAGATTGACACCCACGGTCAGCCCCAGGAAACGGTGCAATTGCCCCATCCATTCGGCGTCCCGTTTGGCCAAGTAGTCGTTCACCGTAACGACGTGCACCCCTTTGCCGGTAAGCGCATTGAGATAGGCGGGAAGGGTCGCGACCAAAGTCTTCCCCTCACCGGTGCGCATTTCGGCGATTTTCCGTTGGTGCAGCGCAATGCCGCCGATCAACTGGACGTCGAAATGGCGCATCCCCAGCACGCGCTTGCCCGCTTCACGGACCACTGCAAACGCTTCAGGCAGCAGCGTGTCGAGCGATTCGCCGTTGGCGAAGCGCTGTTTGAATTCCGTGGTTTTGTTTTGCAATTCGGTATCGGAGAGACGGGCGGTTGCTTCTTCGAGGGCGTTGATCCGCGCGACGATTCCGCGGTACTGTTTGATCAACCGGTCGTTGCGGCTGCCAAAGATCTTTTTCAAAAGCTTCGCGATCATGCTACATTCCAAGGCGATTACGCGTCAAAGGTGAAGTGTATCATGTCCTTTCAGCGTCTTCCGGAGGCGTTCGCGGGCGAATCGCGTCTGCGCGAATTGCAGCGTCAAGGGTTATGGTTGTGGCAAGTGCAGCAGGCGCTGAGCGAAATCCTGCCGCCCGAGTGGTGCGCGCAATTGAGCGTCGGCCGTTTTGAGGGGGGACAATTGACGGTGATGAGTCCGTCGGCACTGGTCGTCGCGAAATTGAAACAGATGACCCCAACGCTCATCGCGGAACTCAGTCGCCGCGGCTTTGCCGTCACGGCGATCCGCTGGCGGGTGCGGCCAGAGCTCGTGCAGACGCTCGCGCAACGCCCGAAAGCGCCGACGCATGCGCCACGCGGGTTGAGCCAAGCTGCGATCGCGGCGCTCACCGAGCTGCGCGCGCAACTTCCCGCAGACGACCCCTTGGCACAATCGCTCACCGCGTGGCTTCGCCGCGTAACGGAAAAAACACCCGCCGCAGGCCCCCAGTCACAGGGCAACGAGTCGTTCGAGCAAAAACAGCAGTAAGTAGAGAAGCAGAATCGCGCCGCCTACGCTCGCGCCGCGCAGCGCCCAGCGCACCCACCGCCGCTCACCGGTCACGAAATAGGCAGCAAGCGCCACGAGCACAGCCAAAATGGTGAGGACGAGGACGATACGAAACGCAATCACCGTCAAGAAACCGGAACGGCGTCAGGTATCGGCAGGAGGGAGGGGCGGCGATGGGGCCAGCCAACGCGATGACCCGCGGAGCTGGAATCGGTAAAGGTCACCCACTCCCACGCAGTTTGGTCGGCCAGAAGCGCGCGCAAAAGCCGGTTGTTGAGCGCATGCCCCGATTTGTACGCGCGGTAATGGGCAAGCAGCGGGTGCCCCAGCACGTAGAGATCCCCAATCGCGTCGAGGATCTTGTGGCGGACGAACTCATCGGGTCTCCGTAGGCCGCCGGGATTGAGCACCCGAAATTCGTCGAGCACCACGGCGTTCTCCAGGCTGCCACCGCGCGCAAGCCCCATCTGGCGCAACTGCTCGACCTCATGAACGAAACCAAAGGTACGGGCACGCGCCACCGCGCACAAGTAACTCTCTTCGGCAAAATCGACGACCGCTTCCGTCTTCGAGGCAGCGATCGCCGGATGGTCGAACTCGATCTGAAAAGAGAGCCGGAACCCGTCGAACGGCTCCAACCGCGCCCATTTGTCGCCCTCTTCGACCACGACCGGACGTTTCACGCGGACAAAACGGCGTGGTACCGATTGTGCGACCGTCCCTGCCTCCAGAAGCAACAAGACGAACGGCGCCGCGCTGCCATCCATGATCGGCACTTCGGGGCCATCGAGTTCGATCGTAACATTGTCGACACCCACCCCTGCAAGCGCCGAGAGGAGGTGCTCGATCGTTCCCACCCCGACATCCCCGCGACGAATTCCGGTGCAGAGACGGGTCTCCGCCACCGCGTCGGCGGAAATGGGGATCTCCACCGCGGGGGAATGGTCGATCCGTACGAATCGAATTCCGGCATCTGGGGGAGCAGGGAGCAGACGCAACGCGACCTTGGCTCCACTGTGCAATCCCACGCCAACGGTCTGGACGGGACGAGCGAGCGTTCGTTGCGGGATCACGGACGCGCCCCGTTCAGTCGTTTTGTTTGCGCAGGAACGCAGGGATGTCGAGTTTGTCCATGCCCTTGCTCGCCAACTGCTCGGCGAACGAGCGGACCGGTTTGCGCCCGGTGGCACGTGACGAGCGGATCACTTTGCTCGCTTCCGCTGCCGCTGCGCTCGCGGAACGACCATTCGGCGCTACGGCATGCGTAGCCGCAGCACCATAGGTACCCGTCGCACGGGCCTCTTCCCAAAGGTCGGACGTAGTCTGACGACGCCCCGCCCCCAGTCCTGTCGCGACGACTGTGACCCGAATTCGGTCTTCCATCGCGTCGTCGAAAACGGTGCCGTATTTGACGAACGCCTCCGGCGCAGCGTACCCCTGAATGGCGCGCACGGCGTCGCGCACTTCGCTCATCTTGAGCGAGCTGCGGCTTGCGGTGATGTTGATCAAGACACACCGAGCGCCAGAGAGTTCGGTCCCCTCAAGGAGCGGGCTCACCGCTGCCTGTTCGGCGGCGACGCGGGCCCGATCGACTCCGCTTGCCTCTGCCGAACCCATCATCGCCCGTCCCATCTCCGCCATCGCGGTGCGCACGTCTTGGAAGTCGACGTTCACCATACCGGGAACATTGATGATTTCGGCGATCCCGGCAACTGCGTTTTTGAGGACATCGTCGGCGGCTTTGAAGCACGCTTCGAACGGGGCATCGTCGCCGAACACTTCCAGCAGCCGATCGTTCAAGACCACAATCAACGAATCGACGTGGCGCGTGAGCTCTTCGATCCCGCTTTCGGCAACGCGGTCGCGATTTTCGAATTCGAACGGTTTGGTGACCACCGCAACGGTGAGGATCCCCATCTCTTTCGCGATCTCAGCGATCACAGGTGCCGCACCGGTTCCTGTTCCCCCACCCATCCCGGCGGTGATGAAAATCATGTGCGCACCGTCGAGCGCTTCGGCGATTTGGTCTCGACTTTCGAACGCCGCTTCCCGCCCCGCTTCCGGTTTCGACCCGGCACCGAGACCACTGCGTCCCAATTGGACTTTGGTTGGCGCGAGCGCACGGGAGAGCGCTTGCGCGTCGGTGTTGATCGCGACGAACTCGACGCCAGCTACCCCCTCACGGATCATGTGATCGACCGCGTTACACCCGGCCCCGCCGACGCCCAAAACACGAATGACTGTTTTCGCCTCTGCCGATTCGACCACCTCTTCCAATGCGTGCAGTGCCATGACCCTTCTCCCTGACTTTGTTCGATTCTAACCGATTTGTCGCCAATCAACGATTTTCTGTGCCAAAAAACCAACGCAGCAACTGCGCGAACCACCCGGACCGCCGTTTGGTCCAAACCGCAGCATCCCCCCATTGTGCGTGCAGCAGACCACTGACCGCAGCATACGCAGGATCCTCCCACTTTTCGGCTTCATTGCTCAAATAGGGAATTCCCACCCGCGCCGGTGCTCCGAAAACGGCTTCCGCCAGATCCGAAATGCCGCTCAATTTCGCGCTTCCCCCGGTCAGGACTACGCCGGCGCTGATCTGCTCTTCGAGCCCCTGCTCGCGCAGCGTTTCCAACGCCATTTCGAAAATCTCCTCGACGCGCGGGTGGATCACGTCGACGAGCCGCTGCCGCGCCAAACGCCGCGGGGGGCGGTCGCCAATCGCCGGGGCATCGACGAACTCATCCATCGCCACCCAGTCGTAGGATGCCGCGCCGTACGCACATTTGAGCCGTTCCGCGTCGGCAGCGGGGGTGCGCAGCGCCATCGCGATGTCATGGGTGATGCGATCCCCACCCAGCGGCAACGCGGTGCAATACCGAACCGCTCCTTGCGCATAGACCACCATATCGGTCGTCCCGGCGCCGATATCGAGGAGCAACACGCCCAGCGCTTTTTCGTCTTCGGTAAGCACCGCTTGCGCCGCAGCCAGCCCTTGCACCATCAACGTGGTCAAATTCAACCCCGCGCGACGAATACATTTCACCAAATTGTGCGTTGCGCTCTTCAATCCGGTGACGACATGCACCCGTACCGCCAGTTTTCGTCCGCTCATCCCCACCGGGTTCGCGATTCCGCCCAGATCGTCGAGTACGAACTCCTGCACCAGCGCGTGCAACAATTGGCGATCTTCGGCAAGCGGCAGCTGTTTGGCGGCCTCCAAGACGCGCGCGACATCCTGTTCGGAGACTTCCGCACCGTGCACGGGCACGATCCCTTCGTTGTCCAAGCAAGCGAGGTGTGCGCCGCTGATCGTCGCGCGGACCTCCGAAAAGTTCGTTTCGATTTTCTCTTGCAACGTTTCGGCAACGCGAGCAACCACGGCCAACGTGGCGTCGATATTGACGACCATGCCGTGCCGCAACCCCATCCCTGTGGGCACTTCGACCAGGTGCAAGACGTCGACGCCCCCCTCGGGGCGTCGGCGTGCTACGACCGCTACGGTTTTCGCGGTACCGATATCGAGGGCAAGAAAAGGGGCTGTCCGTTCGCTCATCCGTTTCGGTCCTGTTCGGTTGCAGGCGCAGGAGGTAACGAGACCGCGAAAGCCTGGTCGTGGCGCAAATCGACGCGCGATGGCATCGCCCCCAAACGGCTGACCAACTGCGGCCAACGCTGGCTCAGCCACGCCACCCGCTGTTTCGCTGCTGCAGGTGAGGCGACGGTTCCCAGGAACCATTCGACGGGTTCGACGAAGGTCACCGTGATCGCACCCAATGGGGACAGCGTGATTCCGCTGAGGTGTAACGTATCGGGCAAGACTGGTGCAACCACTCGAAGGTTGCGAAACGCGTCGACCAATTGCGCCTCGTGTGCGGCAAGCCAAATCTCTTCGCCATTTTCGGGGGAAAGCCGATCTTGGAATGGGCGCCCTTGCGCGTCGATCCAGCGCCATGTGCCGTCATCCAAATTGCGCCAGCGCAATACCGGTTTGCGCAACGCCAACTCGATCACCAGTCGGTCCGGCCAAACGCGCTCCACCCGAACCCGATCGACGACGGAAAACGCCTTCAATTGCCGCTCGATGCGGATCAGATCGACTTCCCAGAGCGCCTGCCCGCGCACCTGCTGCGTCACCGTCTCGACCACCTGTTCCGGATCGATCTGGGCAACCGACCCTTCGGCCACCATCAGCGCAACCTCTCGAACCGGCACGAAGAGCCGCTCCCGCACCAAAGCCAACAAGCCAAGCCCCCAGACGAGCAACGCCCCTGCGAACGCAACTTTCGCGCCCAACCGCCACCGTTGCACGCCACTCAACCGTGCGCGCACGAAAAGCCCCCTTTGAGCCGCGCTGTTTCGAGAATGCGCACACAGAGTTGGTCGAAATCCAGACACACGGCACGCGCCGCCATCGGGACCAACGAATGGTCGGTCATACCGGGCGCCGTATTCATTTCGAGCAATTTCGCCTCGCTCCCGTCCCAGAGAAGATCGACACGGCCCCATCCTTCACAACCCAATGCGTCGCGCGCCTGCACAACGAGCGTTTCCAATCCCCGCAAGATCGACTCCGGAAGGGGTGCCGGGCAATGGTAGCGCGTATCGCTACTCTCATATTTGTGGTGAAAATCGTAATTGCCTTCGGGCGCTTCGATCTCGATCACAGGCAAGACCTCATCGCCGAGGAACGCCACGGTCAATTCCCGCCCCCGCACCTGCTGCTCGACGAGCACGTCGTCGTCGTACGCCAACGCCGCTTCGATGCGCGTAACCAGTGCGTCCCGATTCGCAGCAGCCCCCGCCCCAACGCTCGAACCCTCATGGACCGGCTTGACGAACCACGGTGCCGGAACCGCTTCCCGCACCGTGTCGAGCACGGCGTCGGCATCTCGCTGCCACGCATCCCGTGTCACGCGAATCCCAGGAATCACCGGCAATCCCACCGCCTGCCAAACGAGCTTGGTCCGCCATTTGTCCATG
The DNA here is from genome assembly GCF_054656675.1 of Hydrogenophilus hirschii. NCBI lineage: Bacteria > Pseudomonadati > Pseudomonadota > Hydrogenophilia > Hydrogenophilales > Hydrogenophilaceae > Hydrogenophilus > Hydrogenophilus hirschii. The sequence goes on along the minus strand of NZ_BAAHXQ010000001.1, from coordinate 588,008 downwards.
GCCAGCGCGCTTGCTAACACACCACTTCCCGTATAGGGAATGCGCAACCACTCGAGTATCGCTTGCGCGGTCCCATCTTCGCCCCCCCGTCCGTGCAGGACGACGAACGCCTTGGTAACCCCTTCCTGCGTCAACTCCGGCCAGTCGCGCAGTTTGGGATCGAACGGGACCACGTCAAACCCCGCTCGGGTAAGCGCCGCACACACGGCATTTCCGGAGCGGAGCGAAATCGTCCGTTCCGCGGACGCCCCGCCCATCAAAACGGCTATCCGTTCGCGCATCATGCCTGCTCCGCGTAAGGTGCCAGCAAGCGGGGCAACGTCCCGATCGACCCCGCCCCCATACTGAGCACGAGATCGTGGTCTTGGACCACCGCGGCAAGCGCCTCAGGAATCCCGTCGATCGCATCGACGAAAACCGGTTCGACCCGTCCGCGCAACCGAACGGCACGAGCGAGCGCTCGGCCGTCGGCTGCCGGGATCGGCTCTTCGCCCGCCGGATAGACTTCGGTCAAGACCAAACCATCTACCTCGGAAAGCACCTGGGCGAAGTCGTCGAAACAGTCGCGCGTGCGGGTATAGCGATGGGGTTGAAAGACAAGGATCAGACGCCGGTTTGGATAGGCCAAACGAGCAGCCTCGATCGTTGCGGCGAGCTCCCGCGGATGGTGGCCGTAGTCGTCGACCAGTTCGAACCGCACACGCGCACCAGTTGGATTCGTCAGCACGAACCACCCATGGCGTTCGAACCGGCGGGCAACTCCCTGAAACGTCGCAAGCCCCCGCGCGATGGTTTCGTCATCGACCCCCAATTCACTCGCCACCGCAGCCGCCGCGAGCGCGTTGCGCACGTTGTGCGTTCCCAGAAGCGACATCGTCACTGCGGTGCGCCGCGCCTGACCGTTGCGGCGCACCAGCGTGAAATGGGTTTTGCCGTCACGCACCACCACGTCTTCTGCCTGGACCATCGCCTCCGGATGGAACCCATACGAGAGTACCACGCGGCTACACCGCTGGGCAATTTCGCGCACCGGCGCTTCGTCCCAACACAGGACCGCGACCCCCCAAAACGGCAGGCGGTGGAGAAACTCCAGAAAGTGCGCCTTCAACCGCTCGAAATCGTGGCCGTAGGTGGCCATATGATCGGCGTCGATGTTGGTCACCACCGCGATCACGGGGGAAAGGTGCAAGAAAGAGGCGTCCGATTCGTCCGCTTCCGCGACGAGATAAGCACCTGAACCCAATTTGGCGTTACTGCCCGCAGCCAACAGCCGCCCACCGATCACGAAAGTAGGATCGAGTCCGGCTTCGGCCAACAAGGTAGCGACGAGCGAGGTCGTGGTCGTCTTGCCGTGCGTGCCGGCAATCGCAATACCTTGGCGAAAGCGCATCAGCTCGGCCAACATTTCGGCACGCGGCACGACCGGAATCCGCCGCTTTCGCGCCTCGCCCCACTCGGGGTTGTCGGGCGTGATTGCGGAAGAGACGACCACCGCGTCGGCATCCTGAAGGTGCGCTGCGTCGTGTCCGAGGAACACGGTCACCCCCATTTGGCGCAACCGTTCGACCGTTGGACTGAGCGTCAGATCGGAGCCGCTCACCGCAAACCCCATCTGGACCAAAACCTCCGCGATGCCGCTCATGCCAACACCGCCGATGCCTACGAAATGAACTTTTCGTACCCGATGTTTCATCGGTTGGTTATCTCCTCGATCACTTGAGCGATACGCACTTGGGCGTCACGGATACCCAACGCGTAGGCTCGCTGCGCGATGCGGGCCGCGTCGGCTCGCGAAGCGTGACGCAACCAATCGGCCAACCGCTCCGGCGTCAAATCGGCCTCGCGCGTTACCAGCGCCGCATCCTGCGCCACCAGCCATTGGGCGTTCGCGTATTGATGATCATCGACGGCGTACGGATAGGGAACAAAATGGGCCGCAACCCCAACCGCCGCCACTTCAGAGACCGTCATCGCACCCGCACGACACACAACCCAGTCGCTTCCCGCCAACGCCGCCCCCATCTCGACGATGAACGGTTCGCACTGTGCGGTCACACCCGCATCGCGGTAGGCAGCCAGCGTTGCCTCGTAATCGCGTTCCCCCGTTTGGTGGCGCACCAACGGGCGTTCCGAGGGCGCCAGCAACCGAAGCGCAACCGGAACCAGTCGGTTGAGCCGCTGCGCCCCCAGGCTACCGCCCAACACCAAAAGGCGCAACGGCCCTTCCCGGTCACGATAGCGCAGCGATGGCTCCGGTTGCGCGACGATCGCATCGCGGACCGGGTTTCCCACCACTTCTGCGCGGCGCAACCCATTGGAAAACGCGGTCAACACGCGGCTGGCAAGTGGCGCGAGCACCCGGTTGGCCAGCCCCGCGCGCGCGTTCTGCTCATGGATCACCAGTGGCAACCGCAACCGTTTGGCCGCGAGCGCAGCGGGAACCGAGACGTATCCTCCGAACGTCGCGACCACAGAAACCCGATGGGCGCGCAAACCCCGAACCGCCCGACCCGTTGCCTGGGCTAGCGCAACCGGCAACGACAACCAACGGCGCCACCCTTTACCCCGCACCTGACCGAACGCCACGTCATAAAACGCAATCCCGTTTTCCGCCGCAATTTTCGCTTCCAGCCCAGCCGAATTCCCCAGCCAAACCACGGTCCAGCCGCGGCGTTCGAGCGCGTGCGCGACCGCAAGTGCCGGAAAGATGTGTCCGCCTGTCCCGCCGGCGGCAAGCGCAGCTACACGGGGTTCCGACGACATAACGATCGCAACTCCCATTCTGCCCGCATCACGAACGCCACCGCGAGCAGGTTCATCACCAGTGCCGAACCGCCGTAACTCATGAACGGCAGCGCGAGCCCTTTCGTCGGCAACAATCCGACATTGACCCCCATGTTGATCGCTGCCTGCACGCCGACGCCAAGCGCCACGCCGATCACGGACAAACCGGCGAAATAGGCCTCCACCTGCACCAGCCGTCGCCCCACGTCCACCATACGCCAAACCAAGACCGCAAACAGGAGCACCACGGTCACAACCCCCAACCAGCCCAACTCCTCACCGATCACGGCCAGAATGAAATCGGTGTGCGCTTCGGGCAAATAGAAGAGTTTTTCGATGCTGCCGCCCAAGCCAACCCCCAACCATTCCCCACGACCGAAGGCGATCAGGGCATGGGTCAATTGATACCCTTTCCCCAACGGGTCCGACCACGGATCAAGAAACGCCACGAATCGCTGCATCCGGTAGGGGGAGACGACGACCAACGCGGCAAACAACAAAAGCGCCGCGGCTATGAGTAACCCGACGATTCGCCAACTGAGCCCGCCCATGAAAAGGATGCTAAACGCCACTGCGCTCACCACCACGAGCGAGCCGAAATCGGGTTGCCAAAGCAGCAACGAACCGACCGCCGCGACCATGAGCAAAAACGGGAAAAACCCGGCAAAGAAGCGCTCCATCGCATGGAAATGGTGCACGGTGTAGTTGGCGGCAAAAAGCGCGATCGTGAATTTGACGATCTCTGCAGGTTGGAGATTGAGCGGCCCCAGCGCAATCCATCGCTGCGCCCCATTGACCGTTTTCCCGATCCCAGGGATCAGCACCAGGACAAGCAAGACGAGCGACGCCGCAAAAAGCCAGCGACTATTCCTTTCCCACCAGCGCAACGGCAAGCGATAGGTCCACCACGCCACGCCCAAACCGATCGCAACGAAGACTAGCTGCCGAATCAAGAAGAAATAGGGGGTCCCGTACTGTTCCGCAGCCACCGCGATGCTTGCCGAATAGACCATCACCAGGCCCCAACTGACAAGCAAAAGCGTTGGCCAGAGCAGCAACGGGTCAGGTGCGCCAGGCCGGTCGAAGTAGGGGCGCAACTGCGCCGGGAGCCAAACGTGAGTGGGCAGCTTCGTTTCCACCGCTTGGCGTTCTCGAGGCCACAACGCGGTCCAGACCTTCATCACGGTATCTGCTCCGTGGTCAAATGGCGCTCGACGGCAGCAACGAAACACGCAGCGCGTGCGCGGTAATCCCGAAACTGATCCCAACTGGCACACGCAGGAGACAGCAGCACGATATCGCCGGGCTCTGCGTCGCGGGCGGCCCGTGCCGTCGCCTCCTCAAGACTTTCACAACAATGGACCGCGACACCCGCTGCCGTGAACGCCTCGGCCAACGCAGTGCGATCGCGGCCGTACAGGTACGCACAGCGGACGCGTCCCCGCGCCGCTTCAGCAAGGGGCACGAACGATTGCCCTTTGCCATCGCCACCTGCCAGCAAGCGAATCGGCGCATCCAGCGACGTGATCGCCGCAACCGTCGCGCCTACGTTGGTTCCTTTCGAATCTTCGACGAAACGAACGCCGTCGCTGCGCGTCGCGACCAACACCATGCGGTGGGGTAACCCGCGGAAAGAGGTCACCGCTGCCGCCAACCGATCGTCCCACCCCGTAAGATGAACCACCAGCGCGAGCGCCGCCAACACATTGCGCTGGTTGTGACGCCCCAGAAGCGCCAAACGGTCGGTTGGCACGAGCAGCCGATCCCCCCACGCCAACCAGGAACGCCCCTCAGATTCAACAACGCCCCAGTCTTCGTCAGTTGGCGGCTGGTCGAGACCGAACGTAACGGTTCGCACGCGTTGCGCGGCATCGCCGAGCCATTGCCAGAGCGTTGCGTCGTCGCGCGGTAACACGGCGCACGCCGCCCCTTCGAGAATCCGCGCCTTGGCACGCACATACGCGGCCATCGAGCCGTGCCGATCGAGGTGATCCTCGGTCACATTCAGAATCGTCGCCGCATCCGCAGCAAAGGTGCCAGCTGCCTCGAGCTGAAAGCTGGAGAGCTCGACCACCCATACCTGTGGCCAGGGACGACCCGTTCGCTCCCGCTCCAACGCCTCCGCTAGGAGCGGTTTGCCGATATTGCCGAGCGGCGGCGCGTCCCACCCCAACGCGGTCAACAGATGAGAAACGAGCGCAGTCGTCGTACTTTTTCCGTTGGTGCCGGTGATCGCCAGAATCGGCGCGCGATCGCCACGGGCACGCCGCACTTCGGCAAAGAGCGCGAGTTCCCCGCCAGTCGAGAGACCGCACGCGCGGGCGGCGACCAAGCACGGGAGGTCTGTGGGCAGCCCCGGCGACACCCAGACCCGATCGACCCCATCGAGGAGCGCTGCGTCCATCACACATCCGAAGCGCCACTCGACCCCTGGGCATTCGGCGATGAGCGCTTCCTTCTCTGGGGGCGCTGCGCGGGTATCGGCAGCGCGTACAGAAAGACCGTGCGCCACCAACCAGCGCACCATCGCCGCACCGCTCAACCCAAGGCCCAAGACCAAATCCATCGCCACCTACCGCAGTTTCAATGTCGACAACCCGATCAGCACCAGAATAATCGTGATGATCCAAAAGCGCACCACCACCTGCGTCTCTTTCCAGCCACCCAATTCGAAATGGTGGTGCAACGGGGCCATCCGCAAAATCCGCTTTCCCCCGCTGTATTTGAAAAACCCCACTTGGAGCATCACCGACAGCGCTTCGACGACGAAAAGCCCACTCATGATGAAAAAGACGATCTCTTGCCGGACGATCAACGCGATCGCCCCCATCGCTGCGCCCAGCGCCAGCGCACCGACATCGCCCATGAACACCTGCGCCGGATGCGCGTTGAACCAAAGGAACCCAAGCCCAGCGCCACAGATTGCGCCACAAACCACCGCCAATTCGCCTGCTCCCGGCACATAGGGGACGCCCAGGTAACGTGCAAAAACCGCGTGCCCGGCGACATAGGCAAAAATCGCCAACGCCCCGGTGACGAGTACCACCGGCATCACCGCCAGACCGTCCAACCCGTCGGTGAGATTGACGGCATGGCTTGCCCCGTTGATCACGAAATAGCCAAGCACCACCAACCCAACGGTGCCCAACGGAATCGATACCTCTTTGAAGAAGGGAACGATCAGCGTGGTATGTACCGGAAGCGTTGCCTGCCACGCCAGATAACCGGTAGCCGCTAAAGCGATCACCGAAGTCCAAAGGTACTTCCACCGCGCCGGCAACCCCTTCGGATCCCGGTGCACCACTTTGCGCCAGTCATCGACCCAACCCACCAGACCGAAACCCAGCGTGACCCAAAGCACCACCCAAACGTACGCGTTGCGCAAATCCCCCCAGAGTAGAACTGCAAGCGTCATGGAGAGCAGGATCAACACCCCGCCCATCGTCGGCGTCCCACTCTTGATCAAATGGCTCTGCGGTCCGTCTTGGCGCACCGCTTGCCCAAACTTTTTTGCCGCCAACCAGCGGATCACACCAGGTCCCAGAAGGAAAGAGACCACGAGCGCGGTGAGCGCCGCAAGCATCGTGCGCAGCGTGATGTAGGTAAAGACGTTGAATGCCCGCACCTCGTGCGCCAACCATTGCGCCAATTCCAGCAACATGCCCTTCTCCTTGCGCGCTCACTCAGCCGATGGGGCGATCGCTGTAACGACCCGCTCCATGCGACTCGAGCGCGAACCTTTCACCAAAACGGCTGTCTGCGCATCGAGAAGCGGCAACAGCGCGTCCAACAATCGCGGCAAAGCCGAGAACGCCATTGCGCCGTCGCCGAACCCTGAAGCCGCCGCTTCGGCGTTCGTTCCCAAAGTCAAAAAATGGGTCACACCTGCCGCTTTGGCATAGCGGCCAACCTCCTCGTGCAGCTCGCTGCCATGCGCCCCCAGTTCCGCCATCTCACCCATCACGACCACTTTGCGCGGCTGCGGCAATGTCATCAGGGCGTCGATCGCGGCGCGCATCGCGTCGGGGTTGGCATTATACGTGTCGTCGAGAACGACCGTTCCGGTGGGCGTCTGCAGCCGCCGCAGCCGACCCGCCACGGGGGGTAGAGCCTGCCAGGCAGCGACCGCTGGCTCCCACGGCAATTGCAGCGCATCGAGCACCGCCAACGCGGCACAGGCCAATTCGGCGAAGTGGCGCCCGACCCACGGCAGGCGCACGGTGGCTTCTTGCCGGTCGCTGACCACCTCGCAGCGGATGCCTTCGGCATCGGCAACCTCATGACACAACCGCACCATAGCCGCTGGCGCGCGCCCGAACGTCACGATCTGGCGCGGTTGCGCCCGCTCCCGCCATTCGGCGAAAAAAGGGGAATCGGCAGGCAGCACGGCGACCCCGTCTGATGCGAGCGTGGTGACGAGCGACCCTTTCTCTGCCGCCACCGCATCGACGCTACCCAGCCCGGCCAAGTGGGCGCGCAGCGCGTTCAACACCACCGCGACGTTGGGTTCGGCCAACCGCCCCAACGCAACGATCTCCCCGGGTTGATTCATCGCCACTTCTACGACCACACCCCGATGCTTTCTTTCGATCCCACAGAGCGTGAGTGGCACGCCAATCGCGTTGTTCCAGTTCCCGGGCGTCGCCCAGACTTGGCTTTCGCCCCAGATCGCAGCCAATGCGGACGCGAGCAAGGTTTTGGTCGTCGTCTTGCCCGCGCTGCCAGTCACCGCGGTCACCGCGCCGCCCCACTGCCGCCGCCACCATTGTCCGATTGCGCCCAATGCCGCCAAGGTGTCGGGTACCGGTAAAACGCGATCGGCAGGCACCGACGTGCGGTCTCGGTGGTGCGCCCATTGCGCTGCCGAAACCATCGCCGCGACGGCGCCTTGCGTGAGCGCCGCCGCAACGAAATCGTGGCCGTCAAAACGCGTCCCCGTCAAGGCCACGAAGAGTTTCCCAGAACACGCTGCGCGCGAATCGGTGGTGACACCATCGATTCGCCGATCCTGAGCCTCTGGCGGCATCGGCACCCCGATTGCCGCGGCGATTTCAGCCAAAGATGTGTTCATCGTTGATCCTGAAGCGAAAAAGACGCGGCGCACGGCGTCTTGGCATCACGCGCCATCAACGCAGCGCGCGCGCATTCGTGATCGGAAAAGGGGATTTTCTCGCCGGCAATCTCCTGATACCCCTCGTGCCCCTTGCCAGCGAGCAAAATCACATCGTCAGCCGCGGCAGAAACGACCGCGTACCGGATCGCTTCGCCGCGATCCAACTGCACCATGACCGAACGATCCGCAGGAACCCCACGCAGAATCGCGGCAGCGATCGCATCCGGCGACTCCCAGCGGGGATTGTCGCTCGTCACCACCAGCCGATCGGCGTACGCAGCCGCCGCCCGTCCCATCTCCGGGCGTTTCCCGGCATCGCGATTGCCGCCCGCCCCAAAGACCACCCAGAGCGCACCGCCACGCGCAGCGGCAATCGGGCGGAGGCTCTCGAGCGCTTGTGCCAGCGCGTCCGGCGTATGCGCGTAATCGACGACCACCATCGGGCGTTCGGCCACCACCTCCATTCGCCCGGGCGGCGGCACCACGTGCGCCAACGCAGCGAGCGCATCGGACAAAGGGATTCCCTCAGCCAACAAAGCAGCCAAGACAAGCGCGCCGTTCGCGATTTGAAACGCACCCGCTGCCGGAACCTCAAGCGTTCCCGTCTGCACAACGGGCGCGTGCCCAGCCAAATGGCTGGCTCCGGCAGAACGAACGGAGACCGGAACGGTCCAGCGCCCGTCTATCCATTGCGGTTTCGCCGTCAAAGCAACCGTAGCAACACCGCAACCGTGCGCAGCAGCGCCACTTCTCTGCAGGTGGCGAATGGTCGCTTCGGTTCCGACCCACCAAACCGTACGCTGGCGTTCGCTCCCCGTGCGTTCGGCTTCTAGTGCCGCAGCGCTGCCCCACAGCGCTCCGTAGGGATCATCGACCCAGAAAATTTGATGGGCAAGCTCCGGGCGAAAAAGGAAACGGCGTTTCGCTTCGGCGTACGCCGCAAGCGACCCGTGGTAATCCAGATGGTCGCGCGAAAGGTTGGTAAAAATCGCCCCTTGGAACCGCACGCCGTCGATGCGCCGCTCACAGACACCGATCGACGAAACCTCGAGGCTGGCCGCGCGACACCCGCTCTCACGAAACCGCGCGAGCAGGGTGTGGAGCAGCACAGCGGAGGGGGTGGTGAACCCCGTCGCAGCGAGCGCCCCCAACCGCCCTGCCCCCAGAGTCCCGACAACCCCGGTGGCGCATCCGAGCCGCTCCAACGTCTGCGCCAACCATTGGCTGACCGTCGTTTTCCCGTTGGTACCGGTAACCCCCCAAACCGCGAGGTGTTCAGAGGGTGCTTCGTACCAGCGGTGGGCCAACTCCCCCGCCCAGCGCTGTAGCCCCGGGACGCGCCACAACAACACCTCTTTTCCGGTGTCACTGGTAAGGATTTCGGGTTCGTCCGCCGACGCCCCCTCTGGCTTCGTTCCCGCTTCGCCACACGCCGCCGGATCGCAATCGGCGATCACGGCCGCAGCGCCCCGCCGAATGGCATCGGTCACATAGTCCCAGCCGTTTCGACCGTCGTGTCGAAACGCCAAAAAGAGGTCACCGGGTTGGATCCGACGCGAGTCGCTCGCAAGCGATGCGTTGGGAAAACGGTCACGGCACGCGCGAAAAACCGCTTCGAGCCAATCGGGCCACGGATAGATCGTCGAAACATTCATCGACCAGAATCACCCACGTGGAGCACGCGACTCGGCCACCACCTGTACGGGTTGGTCGGGCAAAACGCCCAATGCGGGGAGCGCTTGGCGAACGATCTCAGCAAAAGCGGGTGCGGCAACGGTGCCTCCGTAATACCCTTTCTGCACGTTTGGCTCATCGACCATCACCGCGACGACGATTCGCGGGTCGGTCGCTGGCGCATAACCGACGAACGACGCGACATACTTCTGCACATACTGCCCATTTTCCACTTTACGCGCCGTCCCCGTTTTCCCCGCAGTCGTATAGCCGGCAACCTGCGCGCGCGTTCCCGTTCCCCCCACGTCCGTCACCTTCTCCAGCATCGCACGCACGGTGCGTGCCGTACGTGACGAGACGACGCGCTGGTGTTGCGAACACGAAGGGAGTGTTTCTAACCGAACGAAGGTGATCGGCAAGCGACACCCATCGTTCGCCAATGCCTGGTAGGCGCCTGCCACCTGCAGGAGCGACGCCGACATCCCATGACCGAAGGCCATCGTCGCCACTTCGATCGGTTTCAAGTGCTGCGGTGGGAACAAGTGACCTGCCGTTGCCCCCTTCAAGGGAATTTTAGGCCGTTCGCCGAAACCAAAGCGCCGATAGTGTTGCCACAGCGCTTGGGGGTCCAGTTTCTGCGCGATTTTGACCACGCCGACGTTCGACGATTTTTGGATCACTTCCGAGACGGTCAACACCCTGTCGCTTGCGTGGGCGTCGCGAATCGAAAAACCGGAGACTTTGATCACCCCACCACGCACGTCGATCGGTGTCTCCGGACGAACCACGTTCTGCTCCAACCCGAGCGCGACGAGAATCGGCTTGACCACCGATCCCGGCTCGTAACTGTCGGTGATCGCGCGGTTCCGCACCAAGTTCCAATCGAGTTCCGTCCTAGCTTCCGGATCGAACGTGGGCCAGTTGGCCATCGCCAACACTTCACCGCTCTTGGCGTCGAGCACCACTGCCGCGCCGCCCTTTGCTTGAAATTGCGTCACGGTGTCTTTCACCGCGTTCAACGCCGCTGCCTGAATGCGGAGGTCGAGGGAGAGAATGAGATCTTCCCCGGACTGAACCGGCACCAGCCATTCCCCCTCGCGAACCGGTCGCCCTTGGCGATCCTGCACCAACACCTTCTTGCCAGGATGCCCCTGCAACCGGTTGTCAAAACCGCGTTCCAACCCTTCCAGTCCGTTTCCGTCGATATCGGTGATACCAACGACGGTCGCGACGAGCTCGCGGTAAGGGTAGACGCGCTTTGGCTCCTGAAGCGCCGAAACACCGGGGATTTTGAGCGCCAATACGGCCTCAGCAGTTCGACGATCGAGATGCCGTTTCAAATAGGCGAAACGGCTTCCGCCCCGGGCGATCTGCGCTTCGATCGCATCGGGTGTCGTTCCCAACAGTCGAGCAAGCGCTTCGACCTGCTCGGACGAAGCGGCTTGCCACAACTGGGGATCGACCCAGATCGAATGGGTTTCGACCGATTGCGCCAGGATCGTCCCATTGCGATCGAGCAAGCGGCCGCGCGCTGCTGGTACCGTGACCACCCGCTCATAGCGTTGCTCTGCTTGCGCTTGCAGAAACTGACTTTCGGCCGCGACCAACCACCCGGCGCGCCCGACCACCAATGCGACGCACAACCCGAAAAGGCTCAGAACGAAAACCAAGCGGGGCAACGGTACCGCCAAACGAAACGTTCCAACCGCCAAATCGTGTGTCATGGTTTCTGCTCCTCCCAGCGCCGGATACGTGCCACGGCAGGGGGCGCCAACCCCATTTGCGCCGCGACCGCTTTCAGCCGCTCCGGCCGTTCTGCGGCTGCACGCGCCACCTCCAAACGCCGCCACTCACTTTCGATCCGTGCCGTCGTCGCTTTTTCTGCTTCGACCGCCCGGACCAAACCCCGTACTTCGTGGTGCATGGTGACCACCGCGATCGCCGAGCCGATCGCCGCCCCCAGCAACACGCCGTCCCACCAGCCTGCGCTCATCGCTTCTCCGCAGCGCGCAACACCGCGGACCGTGCGCGCGGGTTTTGCGCACATTCCGCGCCGGTCGGCAAAAGGCGTTTGACCACCCAGCGCATCGCGGGCTCGGGCCGTTCGTCCTCACGAATCGCCACACCTGGCGGAAGCGGCGGCGGTTCGCACTGCGCCCTCAAAAACCGCTTGACGATTCGATCCTCGAGCGAGTGAAAGCTGATCGCTACGAGCCGTCCGCCCCGCGCCAGCCGTGCGACTGCCTGCGGCAGTGCGCGTTCGATCTCTTCCAGTTCGCGGTTCACAAAAATCCGAAGCGCTTGGAAGGTGCGCGTCGCTGGGTGTTGCCCCGGCTCACGGCGCGGGACCGCTTTTGCCACGATCTCGGCCAACTGCCGCGTGGAAACAATGGGTGCTCTGGTGCGCGCGGCGACAATCGCCTTTGCAATCGCATGAGCAAACCGCTCTTCGCCATACTGTTTGATCACCTCCTTGATCGCGTCGCGTTCCGCTGTCGCCAACCACACCCGAACCGGCTCACCCCGCGTCGGATCCATGCGCATGTCGAGCGGAGCGTCCAAACGAAAACTCATTCCCCGCTCCGGGGTATCGAGTTGTGGCGACGAAACGCCAAAATCGAACAGCACCCCATCGACCGCGGCAAGGCCCCACGCATCCAGCGCCTGCCCCAGCTCCGAAAAGGGGCGGTGGGCAATCGAAAACCGAGGGTCCACTTTCGCCAATGCGATGCCTGCGGCCACTGCTTCAGGATCGCGATCCAGCGCCACCACGCGTCCATTCGCCCCCAAGCGCGCCAAGATGGCGCGGCTGTGCCCCCCTCGGCCAAAGGTGGCGTCGAGATAACACCCGTCCGGACGCACCGCCAGCGCTTCCAGGGCTTCGCCGAGCATTACGGGTTGGTGCGCTCCCTGCACGTTCATAAAGCCAACCCTTGGAACGGTTCGGGCAGGTCGGCAAAGGAGATCGACCGCATCGCCTCTTGCTGTTTCGCCCAGCCGGTTTCAGACCAGAGCTCAAGATGACTCCCTTGCCCCACCAACCACACGTTCTTTTCCAACTCGGCCCATTGCCGCAACGATGGCGCCAACAACACCCGACCCGCGCCATCGAGCGTCTGCTCTTCGGCAAACCCGACCAAGAGCCGCTTCAACGCTGCGGCACGCGGATCGAGCCCAGGCATGCGAACGATCTCGTCGCGAATCGGCTGCCAAACGGATTGCGGATAGAGCACGACACAGCGGTGGGGATGCGCGGTCAGCACCAGTGGTGCCCCGTCTGGACAGAGCAGTTCGCGGTGCCGCTGCGGGACCGTCATCCGCCCTTTCGCATCCAGCGTGAGCGCCACCGCGCCTTGAAACATCTTGCTCCACCCAAACCCCTTTTACCCCACTTTTTACCACTTGTTCCCACATAAAACTACTGAACAAATTTACAAATCCCACCAACCAAACGAAAAACCCCGCTGCACGAAACAGCGGGGCGCTATCCACACCAGCGAAAAAGATTCGACGAACCATGTGCGCGCCCCGGTTAGCCGAATCGGGGCGGAATCACATGCGTACAACTGAAGAGGAAGGAGAGACAAAGAAGCGAGAGTGGAAGCCCGCCAGTAAGCCGGGTTCTGTCGCAGGCGGCAACACCGCCTGGGGCAGTCATTCCTCTAGGCCTGACGTCACCGCCAGGCTCGAGCGGCCAACCCGGAAGCGGCGCGAGCCACGCCGTTGCTTCCCTATTCGGCCTTGCTCCGGATGGGGTTTACCGTGCCGGTCCGGTTACCCGGACCGCGGTGGGCTCTTACCCCACCGTTTCACCCTTGCCTGATCCCGTAGAAACGGGCCATCGGCGGTCTGTTCTCTGTGGCACTTTCCGTCGCCTCACGGCGCCCGGCCGTTAGCCGGCATCCTGCTCTGCGGAGCCCGGACTTTCCTCCCCCGTCGTTGCGACGGCGGCGACTGCCTTGGCGGACTTCCGAAAGTATTATAAGGGCTTACTGTGCCGCGACAAAGACCACTTGACCGTCTTTTTCTTGAAACGTTCCCACCAACGGCCCCAACGATTGCGGATTGGGGTTCGGCCAACGCTGTACCTTGCAATCTTCTGTCGTCGCCAAATACCAACGGCCCTTTTGCTCGAGCGCCCAAAGGAGATCACCGGCGTGATAGACCCGCATCGGCGTCATCGGCGTGCCATCCTCTTGGATGCGCCAACGGCGCTGACAGACCGGCAAACGACTCACCACAACGAACTGTTCGATCGCCGCGAACGGCAGCCGCTGCTCGCGCACCAAGATCAACGCGTGCTCGCGCCCTTCGATCTGGTACGCCGTCGCCGAATTCTCGCAACCGGTCAGAACGAGCGCCGCTGCCCCCAGAAGGAAAGGGGTCAGCAACCGCACGCGCAGATCATTCGCTTTCCTCACCATCACTCACCTCCACCTGCCATTCGAACGCTTCGCCTGCACAGAGCGGCACCAAAGGATCGTCGGGAAGATAGGGAAACGTTTGCGGTACCGTCCAGGGGCATCGCACCAACGTCACCTGCTCGGTTGCCTGCGGGAAACCGTAGAATGCGGCGCCGAAGCGTGCCGCGAAATCGGGTAACCGATCGAGCGCCCCGACGGACGCAAACGCTTGTGCGTACAGCGGCAACGCGGCGTACGCCGTGTAACAGCCTGCGCACCCACAGACGGCCTCTTTCGTACTGCGCGCATGGGGTGCCGAATCGGTACCCAAAAAGAATTTGGGGTTGCCACTCGTAGCCGCTCGAACGAGCGCCTGCCGATGCTGCTCCCGCTTGAGCACCGGCAAGCAGTAGTAGTGGGGACGTATCCCGCCTTGGAAAATCGCATTGCGGTTATAAAGCAGGTGGTGCGCAGTGATCGTCGCGGCAACGTTTTCTGGTGCCGCTTCGACGAACGCCACCGCATCGGCCGTGGTGATGTGCTCGAGCACCACTTTGAGCCCCGGGAAACGGCGCACGATCGGATCCAGCACCCGTTCGATGAAAACTGCTTCACGATCGAACAGGTCGATTTCCGGATCGGTGACTTCACCATGCACGCAGAGCACGATCCCGCGCGCCTCCATCCGTTCCAGAACGGGATAGACCCGCTCGATGCACCGAACGCCGCTCTCGGCATTGGTCGTTGCCCCAGCCGGATAGAGCTTCACGGCGCGAACGCGCCCCTCCGTTGCTGCTGCGCGGTCGATTTCGGTCACTGTCGTCGTTTCGGTCAAATAGAGCGTCATGATCGGCTCGAAGCGCGCTGCCGCTCCGGGTAGGGTACGAACCACGGAAAGGATCCGCTCACGATAGGCAAGCGCAGCGGCAACCGTGGTCACGGGAGGTTTCAAATTGGGCATGATCAGCGCGCGACCAAAAACCGCCGCGGTATGGGGCACCACCGCGGCAAGCGCTGCGCCGTCGCGAACATGCAAATGCCAATCGTCAGGCCGGGGCAAAGCAAACCGCTCAACTGTCATCGCGAATCCTTTCGTGCGCAACCACCCAATCATACAACCGGTTCTTGGAAATCTGGAAAAGCTCCGCAGCCCAGCGAACCGCTTCCGAACGAGCCACCCCCGCTGCGATGAACCGTTCGCACCAGGCCTTTGCCCTTGCCGTACGTTCGGAGTCGTCGTTCGCCGGTGGAACGACCAAAACGAATTCACCATGCTTGCGCTCACGCCGTGCCGCCAGCCACGCTTGGGCCTCGGTTACGGTTCCGCGAAAACTCTCTTCGAAACGCTTCGTCATCTCCCGCGCGACGAACACGGGATGATTCGTCCCCAGCGTGGCAGCGAAATCGGCCAGCGCTTCGTCGATCCGGTGTGGCGTTTCGAACCAGACCGTAGGCAAATCCCCTGCGGCTGCTTCGCGGATCGCTGCACGGCGTTGCGCCGCTTTTGCCGGCAAAAAACCCCGAAAAGCAAAACCCGACTCTCCCCATCCCGAAATCGAAATCGCCGCGGTCACTGCGCTCGGCCCAGGGATCGCCACCACCGGGAACCCCTGCTCGCGCACCATGGCGACCACTTTGACACCGGGATCGGAAACGGCAGGGGTACCCGCGTCACTCACCAACGCCCAGTGCTCGCCAGCTGCGAGACGCGCACACAACACCTCTGCGGCGCTGCGCTCGTTGTGGGCGTGGAGCGCGACAAGCGGCGTGCGAATCCCCCAACTTTCCAACAACCGCGCCGTGACGCGCGTATCTTCTGCCGCAATCCCGGCCACCCCCGAAAGCACCGCCAATGCGCGCACAGAGAGGTCGAACCGGTTGCCAAGCGGGGTTGCGACTACGTACAATGCAGCCGTCGGCAACCGCCATGAGGCCTCCTCCGCCAACGCACGCCAATCCGCTTGCATCTTCACCTCCCCATATGCCATTGTCCGATTCTCGCACATCTGCCACCCGCCTCTCTTCGGATTCCCGCACCACCGGCGCCCATTTCGAAAACCGAGCGGCGCAATGGTGCTATGAACGCGGCTGGACGGTCATTGCCCGCAACGTCCGGTGCCGACGCGGCGAGATCGACATCATTGCCCTGGATGGGGCAACACTGGTTTTCATCGAAGTCCGCCATCGCCGCTCCGCCCGTTATGGCTCGGCAGTAGAGAGCGTCACCCCTACCAAGCAGCAACGCCTGACCGCCGCGATTCGCTACTGGCTAAACGGCCGTGAAGGGCGTCAGCATGCCCATCGCGCGATGCGTTGCGACCTTTTGGCATTTACCGGGACCCTTGAGACGCCTGAGTGGATCCCCAACGCATTTGCCCCTTCCCCCTGGTAAACTGCGCCGTATGGATCTGATCGAAGCCCTAAGCGACCGCTTTGCGTTTCAGCAAAGCCTCTACCGGGAGACCGTCGACGCCTTGGCGCCCCCGCTTGCTGCCGCAGCGGAAATTCTGGCGCAAACGGTCTTGAGCGGCCACCGACTGTGGATCGTGAGCGGCCCAGGGACCCACTACCTTGCTGCCCATTTCATCGAACGGCTTTGGTACGGACTCGAACGCGAGCGCCCCCCTTTTGCCGCGGTTCACCTGCCCGCCGCTACAACGCCGCCGCCGCACGGACAGCCGCTGGACGTTTTGGCTCAGCCTGGCGACTGCGTCATGATCCTGCTCGGTCATGAACCCAGCGAAACCATACGCGCCGCGATGCGCACCGCACTCGAAGCGGGATCTCCCTTGATCGTGATCGGCCATGACCCGGACGAACACATCTGGTCGCAACTGCGCGGTGGCGACGTTCCTGTGGCGCTGCCGGAACTTCCCCCCGCACAGCAGGACGAACTGCTCCTTTTCCTGCTCAACGCCCTGACCGAAACCTGGGAACAACTCTTGTTTGGAGAACTGGTATGAAAAAAACGACCCTGTTGCTCACCCTGGGGTTAGCGGTGCTCACCCCCACGTTGTCGGGCTGCTTCCCCGCGGTCGCTACCGTTGTCGCCGCGACCGCAGCGGTTGCCGCGGACCGGCGAACTGCCGGCGCGATCGTCGAAGACGAACAACTGGAATGGAAGATCAGTAGCGCAATCCAAAAAGCGCTCGGCGATCGCGCCCATGTCAATGTCACCTCCTACAACCGCATCGTGCTGCTGACGGGCGAAGTCCCCGACGAAGCGGCCAAACAACGCGCGGAAACGCTCGCCAAACAAACCGAAAACGTCCGCGCCGTCGTCAATGAACTGATCATCGCTGCGCCGTCGTCTCTGGCGTCACGCGCCAACGACGCATCGCTCACCACGCAAGTCAAAGCGCGGTTGGTCGGCAATCGTGATGTCCCCGCCCACCTCGTCAAGGTGGTTACCGAAGGGGGAGTCGTCTACCTGATGGGGCTCGTGACGCGTCGGGAAGGCGACGCCGCCACCTATGTCGCTCGCACCACCTCGGGGGTGAAGCGGGTGGTGCGCGTCTTCGAATTCATCAGCGAGGCAGAGGCGAAACGGCTCGATCACGCAGCGAAGCAGTCGCAGAACGGACGCTGACGGCAACCGCTACCCTTCCTCACCAACCGGAATAGCCCTACCGCTCTCCCCCGCGCACAAAAGGGGGATGCGCTTTAGGGACAACACCCTTCGAATATTTTTGTTTCATCGTTGCTAACCGAAGCGACCTGCCGGAGCCATAAACGGACTCCAGCAGGCCACTTTCAGGTGCGCGTCCGCGCTTCTTTCATGCACGATTTTGGTGCAGTGCACCAAACTTCAACAACGCCCCCCTATAAAGCGCAACCTCGCGATTTTTTTGTTGTTTTATTTCAATAACATACATCTTAGGCATCAATTTTGCTGAAAAACACTCGGGCAGACTTGGCCTAAGGTCGGCCAACCGCCCACGGGTACGCACCGAAATGACACAGTTTCACAAGGATTGAAGGAGGTTTCACCATGTCGTATCTCGAACCCAGCGAATTCGTCACCAAGATGGTCGATCAGGGCGAATCCAAGGTGTACATGTCCACCAAGGATACGCTCATCCGCGCCTTCATGGCGGGCGCCATCCTCGGGCTGGCCGCAATATTTGCGATCACCGTCACTGTCAACACGGGATCGCCGTTACTCGGTGCGATCCTCTTTCCGGTCGGCTTCATCATGCTCTACCTGATGAAGTTCGACCTCCTCACAGGGGTGTTCACGCTGGTGCCGCTTGCGCTGCTCGACAAGCGTCCTGGAGTCACCGTTTCTGAAGTACTCCGCAACTGGGGACTGGTCTTCATCGGCAATTTCGCCGGTGCGCTCTTCGTTGCCTTCCTGATGTCCTTCATCCTCACCTATGGTTACTCCACCGATGGTGGGGTGATTGCCGAGAAAGTGGGGCATATCGGCGAAGGGCGGACGCTCGGTTACAAGGCACATGGCATCGAAGGATGGTTCACCATCTTCATCCGGGGCATGCTATGTAACTGGATGGTCTCCATGGGCGTAGTCGGCGCGATGATCTCGACCTCCGCCACCGGCAAGATGGCCGCGATGTGGATGCCGATCATGCTCTTCTTCTACATGGGATTCGAACATTCGATCGTCAACATGTTCCTCTTCCCCTTCTCTATGATCATGGGGGGCGACTTCACCCTTGCCGACTATTTCATCTGGAACGAAATCCCAACCGCGCTGGGCAACCTCGTGGGCGGATTTCTCCTCGTCGGACTTCCGCTCTACTACACCCACGTTCGGACCAGCCCAGAGCGACTGCTCAAGAATGGCCGGAACGCTGGCAAAAGCGATCGCGAACCCAGCAGCTCCCTCCATCGGCACGCAGAGACGCTGAAGGCAAGCCTCTGAGTTCCTCACGCCTCGCCCCCCTACCTGGGAACGAGGCCCCTTGGCGGAACGCGAACATGTTGCAGGTCAGTGTCGGGCAGTATTCGGACAAGGGGCGCAAAGCGGTCAACC
This sequence comes from Hydrogenophilus hirschii, assembly GCF_054656675.1. Classification (NCBI taxonomy): domain Bacteria; kingdom Pseudomonadati; phylum Pseudomonadota; class Hydrogenophilia; order Hydrogenophilales; family Hydrogenophilaceae; genus Hydrogenophilus; species Hydrogenophilus hirschii. Next base: position 569,038 of record NZ_BAAHXQ010000001.1, on the reverse strand, counting down.
AAGATTTCCACGGTTACCTTTGCCCCCCTCGCCATCTTCTCCGGACGAAAGGGATCGCCGTAGCCATCGCCGATGGCATCAGCAGTAGTGCGGTGAGCCATATCGCGGCAGAAACGGCGGTAAAAAGTCTTCTCACCGACTATTACGACACTTCGGAAGCTTGGTCAGTGAAAAACGCCGTGCGTCGGGTCATGGCGGCCACCAATTCCTGGCTGTACGCCCAGTCACGCCATCGGCCAGGCCGCTTCGACCTCGACCAGGGATACGTCTGCACCTTCAGCGCGATCGTACTCAAATCGCGCTCCGCGCACCTGTTTCACATCGGCGACACGCGGATCTGCCACCTCGTCGGCGACCAGTTGGTCCACCTTAGCGAAGCACATCGCGTCTGGGAAGGAGAGAAGAGCTACCTCACTCGTGCCCTCGGGATGCGCGAACAACTGGAGATGGACTATCAGCACTACACCGTCGAGGTGGGTGCCATCCTGATCCTGATGACTGACGGCGTCTACGAGCACCTTCCCGACGCCAAAATCGCCCAGCTCATCCGGGAAAACCCAAACGACCTCGACCTGGCTGCAAAACGGATCGTTGCAGCAGCGCTCGATCGCGGCAGCGACGACAACCTCACCATCCAAATCGTGCGCATCGAGCAACTTCCGTCCCCAGAGCAGGATGAGCTGAGCGAGGAGGCGGCTCGTCTGCCACTGCCAGGAGAGCTTCGCCCGCAGAGCGAGCTCGATGGTTACCGCATCATCCGCGAGCTATACCGTGGCCCCCGCAGCCACCTATACCTCGCACAGCAGGACGGGAGTGACGCTCGAGTCATCATCAAGGCGCCAGCAACCGAATTCGCCCACAACCCCGACTACCTCGAACGCTTCCTGATGGAAGAGTGGATCGCCCGCCGTATCGACAGCCCCCACCTGGTCAAGACCGCCGAACGCACCACCCTACCCACCGCACTCTATTCGGTTTTTACCTACATCGAAGGACAGACACTCGACCAGTGGATGAAAGACAACCCCACACCCGATCTCGAAACGGTCCGTGTGATCGTCGAACAGATCGCCAAAGGGCTTCGGGCGCTCCACCGGCAAGAGATCATTCACCGCGACCTTCGTCCTCAGAACATCCTCATCGAACCCAACGGTAACGTCAAAGTGATCGACTTCGGCTCGGCGCAGATCGCAGGTTGGGTTGAAGAGATCCCCAAGGACGAACCGGTCCCACCCGGCGCCGTTCCCTACCTGGCCCCGGAGTATTTCCTCGGGGAACGGGGTTCGAAACGATCCGACCTCTACTCGCTCGGCGTCATCGCTTACCAAATGTTGAGCGGCGGCCGCCTTCCCTATGGCACCGATGCCGCCAAGATCGTGAGCAAAGAGGAGCTTTACCGACTGCGCTACCGTTCACTGCGCGAGCGGGGCGTTGCCGTCCCCTTCTGGGTCGACGCAGCGATTCGAAAAGCCGTCCACCCCCGAGCGGAAAAACGGTACGAGAGCCTCTCCGAATTTATCCACGATTTGCGCCACCCCAATCCCGACTTCGTCCCCATGCATAACCGATCGTTCCACGACCGCGACCCGCTCCTCTTCTGGAAAACCGTCTCATTCATCCTCTTTTTTTGTCTGCTGGTACTGATTCTAACCCACCCCATGTTGCTCCAGTAAGCAACGAGCAATCGCCCTGCACCGAAATGGTGACACAGCGCACGAAATCATCGCAATCGCGCACTGCTGCGGTGCAACATTCGACCGAACCTCAAAAAAAATCGGTTTTTCAACGCCCGTAATTGATGGCACGTTACTTGCTGGAAAGATGATTGTGAAACCAGCCGAATCAAATAAAGAGGGGAAGCGAAAAATGAGCAGCAAGCAAGACGGGAAATTGACCACTCTGATCGGTCGGAGAACCTTCATGAAAAAAGGGGCCGCCGTGGCTGCAACGGTCTTTGGCCTTTCCGCTGGACTCGTGCGCACACCGGCACAGGCCTCGGCAAAGCTGGGAGAACCCGAAAAAGCGGATCTGAAATTCGGTTTCATCAAACTTACCGATATGGCGCCGTTCGCCATCGCCAAAGAGCTCGGCTATTTCGAAGAAGAAGGGCTCTACGTCGAGCTCGAGGCACAGGCCAACTGGAAAGTTTTGCTCGACCGGGTGATCGATGGTCAACTCGATGGCGCCCACATGCTGGCTGGTCAGCCCATTGCCGCAACCATCGGCTATAGCACCCAGGCAGACATCATCACGCCGATCTCGCTGGATCTCAACGGCAACGCGATTACCGTCTCCAACGCGGTGTGGGAGATGATGAAACCATCGATCCCCCAAGAAAACGGCAAGCCGAAGCACCCGATAGGCGCCGAATACCTCAAGCCGGTGGTCGAGCAATACCGGAAAGAAGGAAAGCTGTTCAAGATGGGGATGGTCTTTCCCGTCTCCACCCACAACTACGAATTGCGTTACTGGTTGGCGGCCGGAGGACTCCATCCTGGCTACTATGCCCCACAACGGGGAGACACCGCCGGTACCATTCAAGCGCAAGTCCACCTCTCGGTCACCCCACCGCCCCAAATGCCGGCCACTCTGGAGGCGGGAACGATCGACGGCTACTGTGTCGGAGAACCGTGGAACCAGCAAGCGGTGATGCGCGGCATCGGCGTAGCCGTCATCTCCGACGATGAGATCTGGAAGAACAACCCAGAAAAGGTCTTCGGTATTCGCCGCGAATTTGCCGAAAAATTCCCGAACACCACCATTCGCATCGTACGTGCACTGATCCGTGCCCAATACTGGCTCGATCAGGAAAACAACAAGAACCGACCGGAAGCGGTCAAGATCCTCTCCCGCCCCTACTATGTTGGTGCCGATTACGACGTGATCGCCAACTCGATGACCGGATTCTTCGAATACGAGCGGGGAGACAGAAGAGCGGCCCCCGACTTCAACGTCTTCTTCCGTTACAACGCTCCATACCCATACTACTCCGACGCCATCTGGTATTTGACTCAAATGCGGCGATGGGGCCAGATACCGGAACAACGGCCGGACGACTGGTATTTCGAGACGGCGAAAAAGGTCTATCGCCCAGACCTATACAAAGCCGCAGTCGAATCCCTGATTGCAGAAGGGATCATGAATGAATCCGATTTTCCGGAAGAAGTCTGGAAAAGCGACGGTTTTCGCCCTGTCCAGCGGGGATTCATCGATGGAATCCCGTACGACGGAAGGTTTCCCAACCGCTACATCGATTCGTTGCCGATTGGGCTCAAAGGAAACGAAAAGGCGTAACGCCTGAAAAGAGAAAAGACGCATGAGGAACGATATGGTCCCATTTCGCTTGCCCCCCCTGCGTTCCCTGCTCGCTCCGCTAATCGGCCTCACTCTATTTCTGGCCGTTTGGCAAGGCGTTGCCAGCCAAATCGATACCTCGCTAGGGAAATTTCCTGGCCCGATCGAAACTTGGCAACAGTTCACCAACCTGATCGAAGAGTACCAGCAGGAAAAGGTTCGTGAACAAAAGTTTTACGAGCGGCAGCGCATTCTCAACGAGAAAAAGCTGCAGGAAAACCCGAATGCCAAAATCGTCTGGCGCGAATACAGAGGAATGCCGACCTATCTCGACAAAATTCAGCGCAGCCTCATCACCGTCGCCTCCGGCTTCCGAGCTATAGTCAAATCTGGTGTATGACCTGATCAGGCGGCGTTCCTGCTTTCGTCGGTTTCGCGTTTGTCATTGACTTCCACTCCGTCCCTGAACTTTACTCCTTCGACAACCTTGGCAAGGTAGTTGAACCCTCGTATCCGCCGCCAGCGTTTCTGTGCGCTCATTCCCAGTTTGTACAACGTTGCCAGCAGGGTGTTTCGGCTCACGCAGCCTTTGGCCTGGTCACTCCGGTGGCGAATCGTGGCAAAGGCCGACTCAATGGGATTGGTCGTGCGAATATGCACCCAGTGTTCGGCCGGAAAGTCGTAGAAGGCCAGAAGGGCCTCCCGGTCCTTTTCCAGGCAGGTCACCGCCTTCGCGTATTTGGCTTGGTATGTCGCAACGAAATGGTCGAAGGCCTTGTGGGCTGATGCCCGGTCTTCGGCCATCCAGATCTCCTGCAAGGCTTTCTTGACCTTGGGCTGAACGGCTTTGGGCAGGTAGTTCAGTACGTTGGCCGTCTTGTGCACCCAGCAGCGCTGGTGACGGGTTTCGGGATACACTTCCTCGAGCGCCGCCCAGAAGCCCAAGGCGCCGTCGCCTACTGCCAGTTTCGGCGGCACATCAAGGCCGCGCTGCTTCAGCCCCAGCAGCACCTCCCGCCAGCTCTGGGTCGATTCCCGAATGCCATCCTCGATGGTCAGAAAATGTTTCTCGCCCCATTCGTTGACGCCGATGATCACCAGGGCGCACAGCTTCTGGCCCTCGGCCCTCAGGCCGCTGTAGATGGCGTCTGCCCACCAATAAACCCAGCGCACCCCTCTCATGTCCCGCTGGCACCATTCGGTATATTCCGCTTCCCACTCCCGTTTCAGGCGGCCAATCACCGAAGCAGACAGCCCTTTTGCCTCGGGGCCGACGAGCACCTCCAGGGCCTCTTTCATCTGGCCGGTCGAGATGCCCTTCAGGTAGAGCCACGGCAGAGCGGCCTCCACCCGACGGGCTTTGCGCACATACGGCGGCACCAGTGAGGAGCGAAATACCACCGATTCCTTCCCACGGCTGCGCACCTTCGGCACCTTCACCGTTACCGGTCCTACGCCGGTCAGAATTTCCCGCTCCGGCAGATAACCATTGCGAACCACCGCACGGCGCCCCTGTTCGTCTGTCTGCCCCTCATACTTTGCCAGCATCTCGGCCAGCTCCGCCTCGATCGCTTGCTGAATCAGTCGCCTGGCGCCATTGCGCAGCAACTCCGTCAACGAGTCCTCGATACCCCCTGGCATCAACAAAGAAACGATGTTATCTTTACTCATGGTGGCGTGCTCCTTTGCTGTTCATCAGTTCGGTAAAACCGATTTCAGCAGAGTACGCCGCCCTTTTCAATCACTCCGTACACCAGTTTCGAGCATAGCTCCCGGCTTCCTGCTGGGTTCGCTGATCGCCATACCGGTCGGGTTGCTCATCGGAATCAACAAAACCGCTTATTCGGCGATCAACCCGATCATCCAGGTGTTGAAACCGATCTCACCGCTCGCCTGGCTGCCATTGGTGACCATCGTGATCTCGGCCGTCTATAAGAGCGAATCGCCCTTGTTCGACAAAGCGTACCTCACCTCGATGTTCGTCGTAATGCTCTGCAGCCTCTGGCCCACCATCATCAACACCGCGGCCGGTGTCGGCAGCGTCACCCGTGACATGCTCAACGTCAGCCGCGTGTTGCGTCTGAGCCCCCTGACCCATCTGCGCAAGATCGTCCTGCCTTGCACCATCCCCAGCATGTTCACAGGGCTGCGCATCTCGCTCGGAATCGCCTGGATGGTGCTCATCGCTGCGGAGATGCTCGCCCAGAACCCGGGGCTCGGCAAATTCGTCTGGGACGAATTCCAGAACGGAAGTTCCCAATCTCTGGCTCGGATCATGGTGGCTGTGGTCACCATCGGCATCATCGGTTTCCTCCTCGACCGGTTGATGCTGCTCGCCCAACGGTGGGTCTCCTGGGACAAAACGGCCACACTGCGCTGAAAAGGAGCGGCACGCATGAATTCCCCTCGCCCCCACCTCGAACTCTGTCAAGTCAGCATCGAATTTCCCACGTCGAAAGGCCCATTCCGGGCGTTGCGCGACATCAACCTCAAGATCGCCAAGGGCGAGTTCCTCTCGCTCATCGGCCACTCGGGCTGTGGCAAATCGACCGTGCTCAACATCATCGCCGGTCTCTATCAGCCCACCGAAGGGGTGGTCCTGCTCAACAACAAGGAGGTGCGCGAACCCGGTCCCGAACGCGCTGTGGTCTTTCAGAACCACTCCCTCCTGCCCTGGTTGAACGTCTATGAAAACGTCAAACTGGCCGTCGACCAAGTGTTTCGTGACAAACCCTCATCATGGAAAAAGGAGTGGATCGAGCACAACTTGAAACTCGTCCATATGGACCACGCCCGCCACAAGTATCCGGCCGAGATCTCGGGAGGGATGAAGCAACGGGTGGGTATCGCCCGTGCACTAGCCATGCAACCGGAGGTCTTGCTGATGGACGAACCGTTCGGCGCACTCGACGCCCTTACCCGCGCCCACCTCCAGGATTCGCTGATGGAAATTCAGGAAACGCTCAAAAACACTGTGATTATGATCACACACGACGTAGACGAGGCGGTTCTGCTCTCCGACCGCATCGTCATGATGACCAATGGACCTGAGGCGACCATCGGCGAAATTCTCCCCATCAACTTACCGCGGCCGCGCAACCGTCTGACACTTTCCAAAGATCCCACCTACGCCGCCCTGCGCGCGCAGGTCCTCGACTTTCTCTACGCCAAACAGGCTCGCCGTTTCGAAGAAGGAGTCCTCGCATGAAAAAACCACGTCTTGTCGTGGTCGGCAACGGCATGGCCGGCTGCCGAACCCTGGAAGAGTTGCTGAAATTGGCGCCGGACCGCTACGACATTACCGTGTTCGGCGCCGAACCCCACCCCAACTACAACCGCATCCTCCTCTCGTCGGTTCTTGCTGGAGAGACATTGTTCGACGAGACGATCCTCAACGACCCCAACTGGTACGAAACCCATGGCATCCGACTGCACCTCGGGAAGCGAGTCGTCGAAATCGACCGCATTGCCCAACGGGTCGTCGCCGAAGACGGCACGAGCGCCGAATACGACCGCCTACTCCTTGCCACCGGATCTTCACCGGTCATCCTGCCGGTTCCTGGAAACGACCTTCCCGGCGTGATCTGCTGGCGTGACATCGCCGACACCGAAGCGATGATCGAAGCCAGCCGAAACTACCGCCATGCGGTCGTCATCGGTGGGGGGCTTCTCGGCCTGGAAGCAGCCAACGGACTGGCGCTGCGCGGAATGACGGTAACGGTGGTCCATATCGGAGCATGGTTGCTCGAGCGCCAACTTGACCGCTATGCCGGGGAACTGCTGCAAAAATCGCTGGAAGCAAAAGGGTTGCGTTTCATGCTTCAGACCGAAACTCGAGCGCTTCACCCAGGTCCCGATGGGCGGGTGCATAGCGTCGAGTTCGCCGACGGCTCCCGAGTGGAAGCTGACCTCGTCGTCATGGCCGTAGGCATCCGGCCGAACATCGAACTGGCGCAGCGCGCCGGTCTCTACTGCCGTCGCGGCATCGTCGTCAATGACACCCTCCAGACCTACGACCCGAAGATCTACGCAGTTGGCGAGTGTGTCGAACACCGTGGCGTCACCTACGGGCTGGTAGCCCCCCTCTTCGAACAAGCCAAGGTCTGCGCCAACCATCTCGCAGAGTTCGGCATCGCCCGATACACCGGCTCTGTCACCTCGACCAAACTCAAGGTCACCGGCATCGACCTCTTCTCGGCGGGCAACTTCATGGGCTCGCCACAGAGCGATTTCATCACCTTCACCGACCCGTCAGCTGGCGTTTACAAGAAACTGGTGATCGAAGGCGACCACCTGGTCGGCGCCGTTCTCTATGGTGACACCGTCGATGGCGCTTGGTACTTCCAGCTCATCAAAGACCGGCAGAACATCACCGAAATTCGCCACCAACTGATGTTCGGCCCCCACCACCTCGGAAATACAGGTCACAGCGGTGAAAACCGCGCCGCAGCCATGCCCGACGACGCCGAGGTCTGCGGCTGTAACGGCGTCACCAAAGGGGCAATCGTCGCGGCAATCAAGGCACACGGCCTCTTCACCTTGGAAGATGTGCGCAAACACACCAAAGCCTCCTCAAGTTGCGGTTCTTGCACCGGCTTGGTAGAACAGATCCTGGCCAATGTACTCGGCAGCGTTTACCAGCCGAGCAATACCCGCGAAAAACCGATCTGCGACTGCACTGAGCTCACCCATGCCGAAGTTCGGCAAGCAATCCGTGAGCAGAAGCTCCTCTCGATTCCGCAGGTGATGGAGACGCTCGGTTGGCGCACCCCAGACGGTTGCGCCACTTGTCGCCCCGCCCTCAACTACTATCTGATCTCCACCTGGCCCCACGAAGCGCAGGACGACCCCCAGTCCCGCTTCATCAACGAACGGGCCCATGCCAACATCCAGAAAGATGGCACCTTCAGCGTGGTTCCCCGGATGTGGGGCGGTCTGACCAACCCGACGGAGCTGCGAGCGATTGCCGATGTGGCAGAAAAATTCCGAGTCCCAACGATCAAACTCACCGGCGGGCAGCGCATCGACTTGCTTGGCGTCAAGAAGAGCGACCTGCCGAAGATCTGGGCTGAACTGGGTAAGGCTGGACTCGTTTCCGGCCACGCCTATGGCAAATCGTTGCGCACCGTAAAGACATGCGTTGGAGCCGAACATTGCCGTTTTGGCACGCAGAAATCGATGGGACTCGGCATTCGTCTGGAAAAAGCGCTCTTCGGCATGTGGTCGCCACACAAGGTCAAACTGGCCGTCTCGGGATGTCCGCGCAACTGCGCCGAATCGGGAATCAAGGATGTGGGCATCATCGGTGTCGACTCCGGTTTCGAAATCTACATCGGCGGCAACGGCGGGATCAAAACCGAAGTAGCTCAATTCCTCTGCAAGGTCAATAGTGAAGAAGAGGTCATCGAATACGTGGGGGCCTTTTTACAACTCTATCGTGAAGAGGGTTTCTACCTCGAACGCACCTGCCACTACTTGGCCCGCGTCGGCCTCGACTACGTCAAAGCGCAGATCGTCGACAACCCTGAGAAAAGGCAGGCACTTTACGAACGGCTCCTCTACTCGCTCCAGGGCGTGGAAGATCCCTGGCAGAAAGCCGTTGCAACCCAAGACCGAGAATACGCCATCATGGAGATGACCGAATGAACCTTTGGAAAAAAGTTTGTCCGCTCGAGCAGATCCCACGCCTCGGGGCAATGCGGATCGAGACCCCCAAAGGCGCAATCGCCCTCTTTCGCACACGGGACGACCAGCTCTTCGCGGTCACCGACCGCTGTCCCCACAAGGGTGGTCCGCTCTCGCAGGGAATCGTCGCCGGCCATGAAGTCACCTGTCCGTTGCACGGTTGGCGGATCGACCTCACCACCGGTGAAGCGGTTTCTCCTGACAAGGGATGCGTAACACGCTACCCCACCAAAGTCGAAGAGGAGTGGGTATGGATCGCGCTGTAACGAATCGGCGCAAAATCGCCGAGGTGAAGAGCGTCTGCTGCTACTGCGGCACCGGCTGCGGGGTGGCCATCGAAACCGACGGTGTCAACCTTCTCAACGTCCGCGGCGATCCCGACCATCCCGTGAACCGCGGACAACTTTGCATCAAAGGGCAAACCCTTGCAGCAGCGCACGTACGCACCGGCAGGGCCACGCGGCCTCTGATACGCCCAAAGCGGGGCGCTGCGTTCCAGCCCACCGACTGGGACACGGCGCTGCGCCTCAACGCGGAACGCTTCGCGCAGATCATCGCCACCCACGGCCCGGATGCGGTTGCTTTCTACGTTTCCGGGCAACTCCTCACCGAAGACTACTATCTCTTCAACAAACTGGCGCGGGGACTGGTGGGCACCAACAACATCGACTCCAACTCGCGTCTCTGCATGTCCTCGGCCGTTACCGCCTATAAGTCCACCTTGGGCAGTGACACTGTGCCCTGCTGCTACGAAGACATTGATCTCGCTGACCTATACCTCCTGGCAGGCAGCAACGCTGCAATCACCCATCCCATCCTGTTCCGCCGGATCGAGGCGGCCAAAAACCGCCATCCTGAACGCCAGATCCTCGTCATCGACCCGCGCCGCAGTGAAACCGCCGCATACGCAGACCTGCACCTGGCCATCCAACCGGGGACCGACACGTTTCTCTTCGCGGCAATGCTCCACGTGCTCGTCTGGGAACGGATGATCGACGAGGCGTTCATCGCCACGCACACCGAAGGGTTCGAAGCTCTGCGCCGTGAACTCGCCGAGCTCACCCCCGGCGCTGTCTCGCCGATCTGCGGCCTCAGCCCAGAAACCATCGTCGACGCAGCGCGACGCTTCGGAAGCGCACAGTCCCCCCTCTCCTTGTGGTGCCAGGGACTGAACCAGTCGATCCATGGGACCAGCAACGGTGTGGCGCTCATCCACCTTCACTTGGCCACCGGTAAGATCGGGCGACCGGGCATGGGGCCCTTCTCGCTCACCGGTCAGCCCAACGCGATGGGCGGCCGCGAGACTGGCACCATGGCCACCCTCCTCCCCGGCCACCGCAACCCCAACTCGGAGAAAGACCGAAGCGAACTCGCTCACCTCTGGGGCATTCCCTCCCTGCCCGAGCGTCCAGGAAAAACCGCGGTCGAAATCTTCGACGCTCTTGCCGAGGGCACGATCAAGGCCATCTGGATCGCGTGCACCAATCCGGCCCATTCGCTCCCCCACCTGGAACATGCTGTCGAAGCCTTGCGCCGCGCCGAATGGGTCGTCCTCCAAGACGCGTGGCAGGATACCGAAACTGCCCCGTTTGCCGATCTTCTTCTTCCCGCTGCCACCTGGGGTGAAAAAGAGGGAACGATGACCAACTCGGAACGGCGAATCAGCCGCGTGCGCGCCGCCGTACCCCCTCCTGGTGAGGCCAAACCCGACTGGTGGATCGTCCAGGCTTTCGCCCGGCATCTGGGCAAAGCCCTCGGCATACCGGAGCGGGCCGAGCGCCTCTTTTCCTTCCCCACCGAAGAGGCGATCTTTCTCGATTATGCCCGAACCACTGCGGGCACCGAGATCGCTATCGAAACGCTCACCTACGCCACGCTCGACCAGCTTGGACCGCAACAGTGGCCCTTTACCTCCGGTCAAAGTCAAGCGCGCCCCTTCTCCGATCACCGTTTTTCCTATCCCGACGGCAAAGCTAGATTCCAAACGCTCGATCGCAGCCGTCTCCCCGAGCAAATCGACGCGCGCCACCCTTTTCTGCTCATCACCGGACGGTTGCGCGACCAGTGGCACGGGATGAGCCGCACAGGACGCATTCCGCAACTCTTCCGCCACGACCCTGAACCGGTCGTGTGCATGAACCGCACCGACCTCGAACGGCGCGGTTGGCATGAAGGGGATCTGCTGCGCCTGCGCAGCCGACGCGGCGAACTCATCCTGCCGGTAGCCGCCGCAGACGAAGTCCGCAGCGGCCACCTGTTCCTTGCTATGCACTGGGGCAGGCGTTCTCTTTCGGGCGAAGGGAGCAATGCGCTCACTTTGGCCGCCACCGATCCTCTCTCCAAACAGCCTCACCTGAAACACGCAGCGGTGCGCGTCGAAAAATGCAACCTGCCGTGGCGAACCGTCATCCTGCGCCGAAGCGATCACCCAGATAACCCGATCGAACCCCTGCTTCAATGGCAAGCAGCGTTACGCCCTCTGGTGGCCAACTTCCCTTACGCGGCCCTGACCCTCGACGAAGGACGCTGGCCGATCCTGCGCGTCACCCTCGCCCATAGCACTCCTCCCGAAGACGAGCTTCTGGAACGGTTGGCATCGCTCCTCGCACTCAGCGGGCCGGAGCTTCTGCAATACGAAGACCGCAGCAACCACATCCTCAAACGGGCGCGCATCGCTGAGCGGCAACTGACCGGTATCCTGCTGAGCGGAGAAACCGCGGCGGCACATTGGCTCTGCGAAGCGATCAAGAACGGGACCCAAACCGATACATTCCACCGCTGGCTCTTCGCTCCGTTGGCGGAACCGCCGCTTGCCGACCTCACATCCAGCCGCATCGTCTGCAACTGTCGTATGGTCAGTGAAACGGCCATACGCAGTGCCGTTGCGGCTGGCGCCGACCTCGAACGGCTACAAGCGGAACTCGGATGCGGCACCGTGTGCGGCTCATGCCTGCCAGAAATCCGGAAAATCACCTTAGAAGCGCGCGCCGTTCAATAAGCCACCGCCACCGGGTCGAGGCTACGCCACAGATACCAGGTGGCAACGGTGCGCCACGGGCGGAAACGCTCCCCAGCGCTGCGCCATGCCGCAAGGGGCTGCTTTGCCGGCAGCCCATAACGCGCAACCAACGCTTTACGCAACCCCAAGTCGTCCGCTGGCCAGACGTCGGGGCGCAGCAGATGAAAAATCAGAAACATCTCAGCCGTCCACCGCCCGATGCCCCGCACCGCAGTGAGTGCGCCGATGATCACCTCGTCAGACATCCCCGCCCAGCGTTCCGGGTCGAGCGAACCCTCCTGCGCGTGTCGCGCCAAATCACGCAGGTATTCCACTTTTCGCGCCGAAAGGCCCGCGCCGCGCAACGCTTCAGGTTCAACCGCCCAAACCCGTTCGGGTGACACCACGCCATCCACCGCAGCGGTAAGCCGTTCCCACAACCGATCGGCTGCCGCCACCGATACCTGCTGCCCCACGATCGCGCGCGCAAGTGTCACGAAGGGATCGCCGTGTGACCCCAGCAGCTCCCCATCATACTGCGCGATCAGTTCGGCCATTTTGGGGTCTCGCGCCCTGAGCTCGGCACACGCCGTTTCCCAATAGGGTGGACGAACCCACGATTCGGCATCCGGATCACACACCAACGCGTCGCTCCTTTGCCCTCAGTGCCGCCAGCAAGGTGCGCTGCACCCCTTCGAATGCCCCATTACTCATCACCACCACCGCATCACCCGGTTCTACGCACACAACGATCTCCGCCACCAACGCTTCGATCTCGGTTACCACCTTGGCCTTTGCACCGAGCGGCGCCAGCGCTGCCGCCAAGTCCCAAGAAAGTCCTTTCGCGTACCCGAAGACACGATCCGCGCGTGCAAAGGCTGCGGGCAACTCCGCCTGCATCACCCCGCGCTTCATCGTGTTCGACCGCGGTTCGAAAAGCGCGATCAATCGCCCCGTCACCCGGGGTCGCAGCGCATCGAGCGTCGCGGCAATCGCCGTCGGATGGTGGGCAAAGTCGTCGAAGACCGTCACCCCAGCCGCCTCCCCCACCTTTTCGAGCCGCCGCTTCACCCCGGGAAAACTGGCCAGCGCCGCGACCGCCTGCTCGGGAAGCACCCCGGCGTGGCTTGCCGCAGCCACCGCAGCAAGTCCGTTGAGCGCATTATGGACTCCCGGCAACGGAAGGGTCACACTTCCGATCGCTCGCCCATCGAACGCGTAGTGCGCCCGATCCCCTGCCACCTGCACCTGCCAGCGCGGCACTTCCACCCGGTCGTCTGCTTGGGCATTATGTCCACCTAGATACGATTCTGCCAACCCAAAACGGGCCACTTCCGACCATACCCCCCGCGCCAATACCCGATCGATCGCCGGGATTCCCGCACGCGCGAAAATCGCCCCGCTTCGCGGCATCGTTCGGATCAAATGGTGGAATTGCGTCTCGATCGCAGCCAGATCGGGGTAGATATCGGCGTGGTCGTACTCCAAATGGTTGATCACCAACGTCCGCGGGCGGTAATGGAGGAATTTCGCCCGCTTGTCCGAAAAAGCGGTGTCGTACTCGTCGGCTTCGATCACGAAAAATGGAGAATCCCCCAACGCCGCCGGCGCTTCGAACCCCGGCACCGCGCCGCCGATGAGATACCCAGGGTTGAACCCCGCCGTGCGCAAAATATGCGCCGTCATCGCCGTAGTGGTCGTCTTGCCGTGGGTACCGCTCACCGCGATCACCCACCGCCCGCGCAGCACCGTCTCGGCCAACCACTGTGGGCCCGAGACGAAAGGCAAACCGGCGTCCAGGATCGCCTCCAGCAACGGGTTGCCGCGCGAAATCGCATTCCCGACCACGTAACAATCGGCACCCAAACGAATCTGATCGGCGTCATACCCTTCGATCGGCGTCAACCCATGCGCTGCCAACACGTCGCTCATCGGAGGATAGAGGGGCCCATCACACCCCGTCACCCGGTAGCCGAGCGCTTTCGCCAGAATCGCCACCCCAGCCATGAACACCCCGCCCATACCCAAAATGTGCAGATGCATCGTGCAGCACCGTCTGATTGGTACAATAGGGCGAATTCTCGCATACCCCATTCCCCATGAAACGCAAAACTTACGAGGCGATCGACTACCGCGACGAGATCGCCCACGTCGCAGCGCGGCTCATCTTCGACGAAGGCATTCGTGACCTTGCGTTTGCCAAGCGCAAAGCGGCCAAACAGCTTGGCCTGCCGCCGCGCACGATGCTGCCCAGCAACGAAGCGGTCGAAGCGGCACTGGCAGAATTCGTCGCCGAATATGGCGAGATCGAAAACCTTCCAGAACGACTCACCGCGATGCGTCGCGAAGCTGCGCACACGCTTGCGTGGCTTCCGTGGCCGGCGTACCTGGTCGGCGCGGTTGCGCACGGGACCGCTGGGCCGATGAGTGAAATCGAAATCGACCTCTTCGCCGAATCGGGGAAAGATGTGGAAATTTTTCTCCTCAACGAACATCGCCATTTCCGGGTCCATACGCCGAAAGCCAGTGCCGCGCGCCGCCCAGAAACCGAATTGATCCTCGAAGACACACGCTACCCCGTTCGGCTGCGCGTCTGGCCCGCGGTCGACGAACGGCGGCGAAAAAAAACAGAGCGCGGCCTCACCCTTGCGATGCTCGAACAACTCTTGCAGGAGGCGTGATGAACGACCCGCTCAACTCCCCCCCCCAAGAGCCGAACCCGAAGTCTACTCGTACGTCGTCGCGCCAAGCCCTTGTCCATTGGCTCATTGCAGGGCTTCTTGCCGCAGGCGTCTTGTGGCTCTTTTTCAGTCAAACAGTCGCCACCCAGAAACCAGCCGACCCCTCCTTTTCGGGTTACGATGCCCGCGCGCTCCAGCAACTCCTGACCGCTCAAATGCCGGAAATCGAATCGGGTAGCCCACGAACCCTGAACGAGTGGCGCGGCAAACCGCTGATCATCAACTTCTGGGCCACCTGGTGCCCACCGTGCAAAAAAGAGCTCCCCGATTTCGCCGCGGCTGCCCGCCACTACGCCGGGCGCGTCCATTTCGTAGGCCTAGGACTGGACGAACGCGACAAACTCCTTGCGTTCGCGCGCGAATTCGACCTGCCCTACCCTACCCTGGTCGCAGGCGGCTTTGCCCTGGGGCAGACGACGAAACTCGGCAACCCCAACCGCGGCATGCCCTTTACGCTGGTTCTCGATGCAAACGGGCAACCCGTCGCGCACCATGTCGGCTTGATCTCGCGGGAGCGTCTTGAAACACTCATCGCCCAAGCGCTCGAACGATGACCCCCGGGCGAACGCCCTCTAGCCAAAAGCGGCGAAATGCGGCAAACTTGCAGCTTTGCACCGCGAAACGCTGCAAAGGAACGACCCGATGGCTGCTGCTCCTAACGAACCGTGGCGCATTTTGGTGCTCCACGGCCCGAACCTCAACCTCTTGGGCGTGCGCGAACCGGAAATCTACGGTCGCGTCACGCTCTCCGACATCCACACCGCGTTGACGGCCCGCGCCGGCGCAAGAGCGATCGTCGAGAGCTATCAGAGCAACCACGAAGGGGCGCTCGTAGACCGGATTCAAGCGGCAATGGAAGAGGGCGTCGATTTCATCCTCATCAACCCCGGCGCCTACACCCACACCAGCGTCGCGATTCGCGATGCGCTCGCCGCAGTGCAAATTCCCTTCATCGAAATTCACCTCTCCAACATCCACGCGCGCGAGCCGTTTCGGCGCCATTCCTACCTTTCCGACAAAGCCGTGGGCGTCATTGCAGGATTGGGCGCTTTTGGCTATGAGGCGGCGCTCGAAGCGGCGATGGACTGGCTCGAGCGTGAAACGAACCCTAACCGTGCAACCTCTTAAGGAATCCGATCGATGGACCTACGCAAACTCAAGAAATTGATCGAACTCGTCGAAGCGTCCGGGATTGCCGAAATCGAGATCACCGAAGGCGAAGAGAAAGTTCGTATCGCCAAGCAACCGCCGGTCACCCTCCCGTCGGTCACTGCCCCATACCCCGCGGGCGCAACCGTCCACGCCACACCGGTACCCACCGCCCCACAAGCCACACCCGCAGTGAGCACCCCCACCAACGAAACCGCTGCCCCAGCCGACCCGGGATTGCCCCCGGGCCACGTCGTGAAATCGCCGATGGTGGGCACCTTCTACCGCGCCCCTTCGCCCACCGCGCCCCCCTTCGTCGAAGTGGGCAGCCATGTCACAGTGGGCGACCGGCTCTGTATCATCGAAGCGATGAAACTGATGAACGAAATCGAAGCCGACGTCGCAGGTGTCGTCAAAGCAATCCTCGTCGAAAACGGCCAGCCGGTCGAATATGGCCAACCCCTCTTCGTGATCGGATGATCCGGCCATGAGTCACACGATCCAACCCACGCTGGACGCAGCGCCCGAACGACCCCCGTTCAACAAAATCCTGATCGCCAACCGGGGTGAAATCGCGCTCCGGATCCTACGCGCGTGCCGCGAACTCGACATCGCCACGGTGATGGTCTATTCCGAAGCCGACCGTGATAGCAAACCCGTTCGTCTTGCCGACGAAGCGGTGTGCATCGGCCCTGCCCCAGCGGGGAAAAGCTACCTCAACATCCCCGCGATCATCGCTGCCGCCGAAGTGACCGACGCCGAAGCGATCCACCCCGGCTACGGCTTCCTCTCCGAAAACGCCGAATTTGCGCAACGCGTCGAAGCGTGCGGATTCACCTTCATCGGTCCGCGCCCAGAGACGATCGCGATGATGGGGGACAAGGTCGCTGCGAAACGCGCCATGCTCGATGCCGGCGTACCTTGCGTCCCCGGCTCCGACGGCGCGCTACCGGACGACCCCGACGAAATCGTGCGCATCGCGCACGAGATCGGTTTTCCCGTGATCATCAAAGCCGCTGGCGGCGGGGGTGGTCGCGGCATGCGGGTCGTGCACACCGAAGCCGCGCTCCTTTCCGCAGTCGAAACCACACGCAACGAAGCGCGCGCCGCGTTTGGCAACGCCGCGGTCTACCTCGAAAAATTCTTACAACAACCGCGGCACATCGAAATCCAGGTACTCGCCGACGCCCACGGCAACGCCGTCTGGCTCGGCGAACGGGACTGCTCGATGCAGCGCCGCCACCAAAAAATCATCGAAGAGGCCCCGGCGCCCGGCATCGACCGCGCGGCGATTGCCGAAATCGGCGAAGCGTGCGCCGAAGCCTGCCGTCGTATCGGCTACCGCGGTGCAGGTACCTTCGAGTTTCTCTACGAAAACGGGCGCTTCTACTTCATCGAAATGAACACCCGCATCCAGGTCGAACACCCAGTGACCGAACTCATCACCGGAATCGACCTCGTGCAGGCGCAAATCCGCATCGCGGCAGGCGAACCGCTGTGGTTCCCCCAACAAGCGGTTTCCCTTCGCGGTCATGCGATCGAATGCCGCATCAACGCCGAAGACCCTTACCGCTTCACCCCTTCACCGGGACGCGTCGAACAGTGGCACGCCCCTGGCGGTCCGGGAGTACGGGTCGACTCCCACGTCTATTCCGGCTACACCGTGCCCCCCCACTACGACTCGATGATCGGTAAACTCATCGTTCATGCCCCTACCCGTCGCCAAGCCATCGCCAAGATGCGCGGCGCGTTGCAAGAGCTCGTCGTCACGGGGATTCAGACCAACGCCCCGCTGCACCTGCAACTCATGAACGACGCTGCGTTCGGCGAAGGGGGCGTCTCGATCCACTACCTGGAGCAGTGGCTCGATGCCCGCGGCAAAAAATAGCGCCGCACGCTGGCTCGAAGTCCGGATCGTCCTACCGGCCGAGGACGCGGAACGGCTCGCTGAAGTCGCACTCGACCACGGCGCCCTTTCGGCAACCCTGGAAGACGCCGACGCCGGAACCCCGGACGAAACCCCCCAATTCGGCGAACCCGGCGAAGCCCCGGCCACCTTGTGGCGGCGATCCGTCGTCGCGCTCCTCTTCGACAGCGACGCCCCGTGGTCGCAACGTCTGGCCGAAATGGCCCGCGCCGCGCAGGTCACACTCCCCGACGAACCCGAACTCGTGCCGATCGCCGAAACCGATTGGGTGCGGCAAACCCAAAACCAATTCCCGCCGATCGCGGTTGCCGACGGCGCGCTCTGGATCGTACCCAGCTGGCACGAACCCCCCGCCACTACGGCACCCGTAATCCGTCTTGACCCGGGATTGGCTTTTGGCACCGGTAGCCACCCCACCACCCACCTCTGCCTGGAATGGCTTGTACGCGAAGTCACCGCTGGCGCTTCGGTACTCGACTACGGGTGTGGATCGGGTATTCTGGCGATCGCCGCAGCCAAGCTGGGCGCCAGTGCAGTCACTGCGGTCGACATCGACGCCGACGCACGCACTGCCACCTGCGCCAACGCCGAAGCAAACAGCGTCGATCTCACTGTGCTGCCCGCCGATGCGCCCCTTAACCAAACGTTCGACTTGGTGGTTGCGAACATCCTCACCAGACCGCTCATCGTCCTGGCACCGACCTTGGCAACACGCGTCGCATCGCAAGGCAAAATCGCGCTTGCAGGGATTCTTGCCGAACAGGCCGATGCCGTCATCGCTGCGTACGCCCCATGGATTCGGCTCGAAATCGCTGCCGAACGGGAGGGCTGGGTACGGCTAGAGGGAACCCGATCATGACCACAGCCGACGATCGGTGCCTGCGTGATGAACCCTTCAGCGGCAAACGCATCGTCCGTTGTCCCCATTGCGGTGCCACCTTCGCCACCAGTGACCGGGTTCTGGCAAAAGCCCAGGGATGGGCACTGTGCGGCGAATGTTTCGAACCGTTCAACGCGCTCCGTGCTACCGTTTCCGAACTCCCCCCGGAAGAACGTGCCCCGAAGCCTTCGGACGAACCGGCACCCCCGCCCGCAGCCCCAAACGAAACCGAAAACCGCGTCGAACCCAGCCCCTCCCCGTTCGAACACGCAGACGCGGAATCGCTCAGCCCGAGCGCGGTAACGGCCGCCTATCGCAACCCTGCCGCACTGGATCGCGACCCCCCCACCCCGCCAGCAGCCCGCAACCCGCTTGCGCACGCGATCGCGTTGCTTTTGGCGCTCCTCCTTTTCCTTACCGCGCTTGGGCAAGCAGCATGGGTTGCGCACCCCACACTGATCCGCATCTTCCCCGAACTCTACCCCATCGGGGAAACGATCTGCCAAGCGCTGGGCTGCACGCTCACACCGCCAGCGGACTCCGAACGGATACAGATCGATGACGCCCGCCTCATCAAAGAAGCCGACCCTGCGCGTTATACCCTCGAATTGACCATGACGAACCGCGCCGACTACCCGATGCCGTGGCCCCACCTGGCCCTCACCCTGACCGACGGACTCGGCCGAGCACTCGTGCGCAAAAACCTTCTGCCTGCCGATTGGGGGGCACCGCAGACGACGCCGTTTGCCCCCCACCGCCGCATCGCGGTCACGCTTTCGCTACAAATCGTCGAAAGCGGGATCGTCGGTTTCGAAGTCGTCCCGTTTTACCCGTAACCGCCCGTAACCCGCGCCATCAACGGGCAACGCGCGCGTTGCCGTAACGGTCGGTCAAAAGCCGAACCCGTTCGCCAACGCGGAACCCTTCACCTTCATCCTCTTGGGTCACCGCCAAGACGCGGCCATTGTCGAGGCGCACCGTGATCTCTACCCCTGGGCGAGCGGTCACGGCACCCTCCACGGCTTGACCGGCCACGGCACCCGCAACCGCCCCCACCGCGGTGGTGGCAATTCGGCCACGTCCGCCACCCAAGGTGTTCCCCGCAAGCCCCCCCAAAAGCGCACCCGTGAGCGTTCCAGCGCCCGATTCCGTCCCTTCGAGCTGCACCGGACGGATCGCTTCGATCACCCCGTATTTGACCTCCATCACCCGCCGCGCCTCAGTACGGGCGTAGGCGCTGCTCCCCAAACTGGGCGCACACCCGGTCACCAGCAGCGCGCTACCAGCCACCCCGACGATCACCGTCAAAAACCGTTTGTTCATCGAAACCTCCTGCTGCTGCGCGTTTCCGATCCACCATTGTCACGACGTACCGACTACGGCATTTTAGCCCATGCTGCCCCGACCCTGTAGTGGGTGCGCAACCGCGCCACCGCTTCAGAAAAGGTAAGGGCATAGTTCTGCGCGCCGCTCACCGCGATCTTTTCCGAACCCATCACCGACCCGAGCCGTACCGCATCGCCCCAATCGGCCCCGAGCGCTTTCGCACACAAGAGTCCGGCGCGAAACGCGTCGCCGCACCCCGTCGGATCGACCACCGCTCGCGGCGGCACAGCCTCGATCCGTTCGCACCGCCCATCACAGAAAAGATCCGCGCCTTCTCCGCCTCGGGTCACGATCAGCGCCTCGACCCTCTCCGCCAACTGCGGCAGCCGCAACCCCGTGCGCTCCTCCAACAGCTTCGCTTCGTAGTCGTTGACCACCGCGACCTGAGCCAATTCCAGGCAGCGCACCAACTCCGCGCCGGTCAAGAGCGGCAACCCCTGCCCCGGATCGAAAACGAACGGCACCGCCAGTTCGTGAAAGGTTTCGCAGTGGACCAACATCCCTTCGCGCCCGTCGGGCGCGACGATCCCCCATACAGCGCCCCACCCCGGCTCGATCGATGCGGCGTGCGAACGCAGCATCGCACCCGGATGAAACGCCGTGATCTGGTTGTCGTCGAGGTCGGTGATGATATAAGCCTGCGCCGTCATCTCTTCCGCGAAGAGACGGATCCCCTCGTCGCGGATCCCCAACTGGCGCAACCGTTCCAAATAGGGCCCGGCATCCTGCCCCATCGTCGCGACAATGATCGGATCCATCCCCAGCAACCGCAACCCATACGCGATGTTTCCGGCGCACCCACCGAATTCTCGCCGCAATTCGGGAACGTGGAACGCCACGTTCAAGATATGGATCTGTTCCGGCAAGATGTGGTTGCGGAAACGATCGGGAAAGACCATGATCGTATCGTAGGCCATCGACCCACACACCGCAATCGGAAAAGACACGGTTCCCCCTTAGCAAAGCCCAAAATCCGGGCCATTCTAGCGGTAAGGCACCCCCCGGTCAATCAGATCCTGTCATCAAGTTGTCACACCGATTCGCTAAGCTACCCGTGTCTGCACGACAGGAGCGCAACGATGAAAGCATACGACGAACCGCTGAGCAACGACAGCACCAATCCAACGTTCCACGAAATTGCCGCGTGCGTGATGGAAAAGCGGCGAGCACTCCTCAAAGGAGCGGTTGGTAGTGCGCTTTTGGCCCTCTTTGCGCCCTGGACGAACGCCGCCACCGCCCGTGGTACCGCCGCAGCACTGCCCGGTGCACCGCAACGCGTGTCGAATACCAGCACGCTGCTTGCCCCTTTTGGCCCCAGCATCCCGACACACTCCGAAGATCGTGTCACCGTGATGCCGGGTTTCAAGATCCGCGCGATCCTCCCCTGGGGCGACCCGCTGACCCATCCCAACGCCCATTTCAAACCGGATGGCAGCAACACCGCCGCCGAGCAAGCGCAGCAGATCGGTGACAACCACGACGGGATGCACCTCTTTCCATTTCCCGGAAAAAGCGACGAAGGACTCCTTGCGCTCAACCACGAATACACCAATCTGGAATACCTCTATCCCGCCGATTTCCTACCCCAAGCGACGCTGAGTGAGGAAAAAGCGAACAAAGCGATCGCGGCGCACGGTGTCTCGATCATCCATCTGCGACGCGGGCCAAACGGCTGGGACAAAGTGCCGGAAAGTCGCTACCACCGCCGCATCACTGGCGCCACCCCGTGCGCGCTCACCGGCCCCGCTGCAGGTCACCCGCTCCTGCAAACGCAAGACGACCCCAGCGGCCGACTCGTCCTGGGAACGCTCAACAACTGTGCACACGGCGTCACCCCGTGGGGTACCTACCTCACCTGCGAAGAAAACTTCAACGGCTACTTCGGTAATGGCAACCCCAACGATCCGATGCACAAACGCTACGGCATCGCAAATGGTTTCGGTTACCGCTGGCATGAAGCGATCCCCCGTTTCGACGTCGCGCGCACCCCGAACGAACCCAACCGTTTCGGTTGGGTGGTCGAAATCGACCCGTTCGATCCGGAAAGCACACCGAAAAAACGCACCGCGCTTGGGCGTTTCAAACACGAAAACGCCGCGGTGACGCTCGCAAAAGATGGACGGGTGGTCGTCTATATGGGCGACGACGAACGGTTCGAATACCTCTACAAATTCGTCAGCCGAAAACCGTTCGACCCGACCAATCCGGAGGCGAACCGTGATCTTTTGGACGACGGTGACCTCTTCGTTGCGGAATTCACGAGCAACGACACGGGCAACGGCCGCCTGCTCGGGCGTTGGCATCTCCTTTCTCGCGCCAATCCGAAAATCGCATCAGACCCCCGGTTCCCCACGGACGCCGAGGTCCTCATTTTCACCCGTGCCGCGGCAGACGTTGCAGGCGCGACCAAAATGGATCGGCCCGAATGGATCGCGATCCACCCAACGAGCGGCGAAGTCTTCGTCACCCTCACCAACAACAGCAAACGTCAAGCCGATGCCGTCGACGCCGCGAACCCGCGCGCGCCCAACTTCTGGGGGCAGATCGTCCGCTGGCAAGAGGCAGGAAACGACGCCGCTGCAACCGAGTTCGCGTGGGATTTCTTCGTCATAGCCGGCAACCCGGAAGTCTACCCGGAAACGGATCCCCGCGCCGGCTCGATCAACGTCACGCCCGAAAACATGTTCAACTCCCCCGATGGGCTGGCGTTCGACCGCATGGGGCGGCTCTGGATCCAGACCGACGGCAATTACAGCAATCGTGGCGAATTCGCGGGGCAAGGCAACAACCAGATGTTGGTTGCCGACCCGAATACCGGCGAAATCCGCCGCTTTCTCGTCGGGCCGTCGGGTTGCGAAATCACCGGCATCACCTTCAGCCCAGACGGTCGCACGATGTTCATCAACATCCAACACCCAGGTGAAGCGGAGGGGCATCCGCGCGCCCCCGGTTTTCCGGCTGAAATGCTTAACACAGTGCTCAACCAACAACCCACGCTCTTTTCCGACTGGCCACACAGCCAATTCCCGGAAATCACCGGTGGCCGGCCCCGCAGCGCCACGCTCGTGATCGAACGGGAAGATGGCGCTCCGATCTTCGGCGCTGCCTGAACGCCAACGCCACAACCCCCTGCCCGCACCCCTGAGTGGCTGCGGGCAGCTGGGAAACCCCGTCACACAGGGAGCAAGCCATGACCGCGACCGACCCCACCCTCTGTTTTGCCGAAACCCCGCGCTATCGCCTCATCCTCGCCCACGACGACGCGCAACTGCTCGCCGCACAGCGGCTGCGCTACCGCGTCTTTGCCGGCGAGTGGGGCGCTCGCCTCAAAACCCGCAAGCCGGGCCTCGATCACGACCTTTTCGACCCCTTCTGCCACCATCTGCTCGTGCTCGACAAGAGTGACGATTCGGTGGTCGGTTGCTACCGTCTGCTGCCGTCCCGCAGCGCACGGGTCGTCGGCGAACGGTGCGCCGAAGCCGAATACGATCTCACCCGCATCAAACGGCTCGATTTCGTCGAACTGTCGCGCGCCTGTATCGCCCCCGAACACCGCACTGGCGCGGTGATCGGACTGCTTTTTCGCGGCCTTGCCGCCTACCTGGCTCGCTTTCGCGTTCGCTACCTCTTCGGCTTGGCGTCATTCCCCTACCATTGCGGCCTCGACGCCGTGCTCGCGCAATACCGGACCCTGCGGCAAAAGTACGAAGCGCCGATCGAATTTCATGTCACCCCGTGGCGCCGCATCGAACCGATGCCGCTCGACGGCGTCGAACCCGCGCCTTGTCCCTCGCTCATCTTGGCCTACTTGGCCGCAGGTGCTTGGATTGCAGGCGACCCGACGATCGACCCCGATTTCCACTGCGTCGACTTTCCCGTTCTACTCGACGGAGAACGGCTCGCCCCGCGCTACCGCCGACACTTCTCCCGAAATGCGCTTCGTAGCGAATCGTTGAGTCACGCGTGACCTGTGAAGCACACGATGATTGCACCGCACCGCTCGACGCCCACCCCAACCAGATACCGCTTGGCGTCTGCCCCCACATCTGCTACGCTTGATCGCTTTGAACCTTGCCTGGGTAAAGCGCTGCCGCCTTTGACCTTCGAAAACGCTACTACCACCCGACGCTACCGCACCGCGTGGTGGTGCAAACTGCGGCTCTTTGGCTGGCTCCTCTTTGGGCTACTCGCCACGATCACCCTCTTTCCGTGGCTTCGCCCAAGCCAACGTGCGCGCCTCCGATCCTTCTGGGCACGGCGGATTCTGGCCGCGCTCGACGTCGAGCTCGTCGTCACCGGCGCCGTCCACCCAGGTGCGCTCGTCGTCGCAAACCACATCTCCTGGCTCGACATCCCAGTCCTCATGGCCGTGGCCCCCATGCGGTTCGTCGCCAAAAGTGAGGTACGGCGCTGGCCCGTGTTGGGTTGGCTCGCCGCTCAGCACGGCACGATTTTCCTTGCGCGCGGCTCCAAGCACCACGCTGCGACCATCGGCAAAACCCTCACCGCGGCGCTCCAAAACGGCGAAACCGTCGCCTTGTTTCCCGAAGGAACGACAACCGACGGCACCACCCTGCGGCCGTTTCACAGCGCGTTACTGAGTAGCGCCGTGCACGCCAACGCACCCGTGCAACCGGTCGCGCTCAGTTACCACCGCGCAGACGGTACCCCAACCACCGCGGCCGCGTTCGTCGGCGCAATGACCTTCTGGGATACCCTCGAAAACCTCCTTGCGGCCCGACCGCTCACCGCCCGCGTGCAACTCCTTTCCCCCCTTACCGGAAACGACCGCAAAACGCTCACCCGCAACGCCGAACAGGCGATCCGCGCGGCTTTGGCGCACGCGCAGGAAGAAGCCGCGTAGCCCGTGCACCGAGCGTGCCAGCGCTCACCCCTTCGTGCCGCCACAATCGGTACACGCCACCGAAACCACCGCCTGATCCTCCAGCCGCACCGCGGTCAACCGCCCACCATAGACACAACTCGTATCGACCGCCATCACCGCCGCGTCGGCATAAAACCCCAGCAGCGACCAGTGACCGAAAACCACCCGATACGGCAACGCAACCCGTTTGGCGTACCGAAACCAGGGAACGGTTCCCTTGGGCGCGTTCGTCGGCGGCCCTTTCGCTTTGAGCTCCAGGGCCCCGCTCTTTGCATCGACGAAGCGCATACGCGTCAAACCGTTCACGATGTAGCGAATCCGTGCCATCCCCTCCAATTCGGGATGCCAAACCGATTCCCCCCCTTTGAGTTGGCGCAACCAGCCCAAATCGTGCTGTAATTTCGCAACCACTTCGGCGTTCGCCGCTACCGCGGTTTCCCAATCCCACACCGGCGGTATGCCTGCGTGCGCCATCGCCCACCCCAATGCCTCGTCCCAGACCAACAGCTGCCGCGCCCGCAGCCAATCGAGCAAGCGGTCCCGGTCCGGAGCGGAAAAAAGGGAATCGAGCGTGTCGTCTTTCGCGCTTTTTTTGAGCCCCGCCGCGCGCATCAACGCATAGAGATCGTGGTTGCCCAACACAGCGGTCACCGCCCTTTCGGGCAACGACGCGAGCAACCGCAGCACCTCGAGCGATTGCGGCCCACGATTCACCAAATCCCCGACCAACCACAAGCGGTCCCGCTGCGGGTCGAAACGGCACAACGCCAGCAACCGCTCCAACGCGGCGCAACACCCTTGGACATCGCCCACCACCCAGGTGGCCATCGCACGCAACCTCCCTTCGCGCTATACTGATGACTGTGCGAACCTACCATATCTACGATCGCCTGTGGCACTGGGCGCGCCCGCTGCTGGAAAAGCGGCTCAAACGGCTTGCCGAGTCGCTCCACCCTGGTTACGCCGAAGGGATAGCGGAACGATTCGGCGTCGTCACGTGGCCCGAGAACCTGGCGCGTCCCGTTTGGGTGCACGCGGTTTCCGTTGGCGAAACGCGTGCGGCGCAGCCGCTCATCGCGGCGATTCGCCGCCAGTACCCCTCGCTGCCGGTGCTCCTCACCCATATGACCCCAACGGGTCGCGAAACGGGCGCAAACGCGTGGAGCAGCGACCCACTGGTGCGCCAAGCCTGGGCACCCTATGACCACTCAGCATGGGTCGCCGCGTTCGTTGCCGCCACCCGCCCGCGCGCGCTCCTCTTGATGGAAACGGAACTGTGGCCCAACTGGTTGCGCGTCGCGCAGGAAACGGCGATGCCGGTTGCGCTCATCAACGCTCGCCTCTCCGAACGGTCGTTCCGCCGCTACCGCCGCTGGCAGCGTTGGCTACCGATTGCGTGGGAAGCGCTCACCCTGATTGCCGCGCAAACCGCGGATGACGCAGAACGTTTCCGCGAACTGGGGGCAAAGCACGTGGTGGTCACCGGCAACCTCAAATTCGACCAAACGCCGAACCCCGAACTGGTCGCGCTGGGCAAAAGCTGGCAACGCCACTTGGGCAACCGGGCGGCGTTGGTCTGGGCAAGCACCCGTGATGGCGAAGAGAAACTGCTGCTCGACGCGTGGGAACGGCTCCTCGAAACCTTTCCCCCGCAATGGCGCGCGCCGCTCTTGGTGATCGTCCCCCGTCATCCCGAACGGTGTGACGCGGTTGGGGCGCTTCTGACCCAACGCCGCTATCAGTGGGCCAGGCGGAGCGAAACGCTCCCGAACCCGGGGCTGGACGTCTGGTTGGGGGATAGCCTGGGCGAAATGACCGCTTACTATACGTTGGCACGCGCCGCACTCATCGGCGGCAGTTGGAAACCCTTCGGCGGGCAAAACCCCCTGGAAGCGATTGCTGCCGGATGTCCGCCCGTGGTCGGCCCCCACGTCTTCCACTTCGCCGAACTGGTCACCACTGGCCGCCGTTCCCGCGCGATCGTCCAATGCCCCGATCCGGAAGCGGGGCTTCGTTACGCATTGCGGCTACTGCACAGCGCAGAACTCCACGCAGAACACGTCGCCCAAGGGGCACTTTTCCTTGCGGCGCACCGCGGCGCCACCGAGCGAACGATGGCCACCGTGGCGCCGCTCCTCACCCCCTCCGCCGCAGAGCGCGACTCAGCGGCGGACGGAGTCACCCCATTCACTCTTCCTCGAACAACGCATCCACCTGCGCCAAATCGGACGCCGCCAGCTGCCCCGCCGCGGCCTTGAGCTGCAACAGCGCCAGCAGCGTATCGAAGCGCGCTTGCGCCAGTTGTGTCCGCGCA
This sequence comes from Hydrogenophilus hirschii, assembly GCF_054656675.1. NCBI lineage: Bacteria > Pseudomonadati > Pseudomonadota > Hydrogenophilia > Hydrogenophilales > Hydrogenophilaceae > Hydrogenophilus > Hydrogenophilus hirschii. Next base: position 541,779 of record NZ_BAAHXQ010000001.1, on the reverse strand, counting down.
TCGGCCACTTGCGCCTGCGCGTTCAACACGTCCAGATTGATGCGCACCCCCACCTCGAACCCCGTTTTCGTCGCTTCCAAATTTTTGAGCGACGAAGCAAGCGCAGCCTCAAGCGCTTTCACCCGGGTGAGCCCGTTGGTCACGTTCAGATAGGCCTGCTTGGTGGCCAGCACCGCCTGCCGCTCAGCCGCGTCGCGATTGCGTTGCGCTTGCGTCAAGAGCGCCGCCCCCTCGCGCACCTGCGACGTGATCGCGCCGCCTGCATAGAGCGGAATCGTCACCCGCACCCCGATCTGTGCGGCATCGACGTCGGCGGAAGAAAAGCTCGATTGCAAAAACAGGCGCTGATTGCCCACCATCGCTTCCAGATCAACCGTCGGTTGGTGGCCAGCGCGCCGCCGCGCCAACTCCTCTTTCGTAATTCGCTCTGCCACCTGCGCTTGCAACACCGCCAGATTGTCGGCGCGCGCCGCTGCTTCCCAAGCGGACAACTCTGCGGGCTCCGGAGGAAGCAGCTTCACGTCCATTTTCAAGCGCGGATAACGCTGCGGAGCCTGGCCCGTGATCGAGACCAGCGCGGCTTCAGCCACCGCCACCCCGTTCTTCGCCGCAACCACCTGGGCTTCGGCAAGGTCATACCGCGATTGCGCCTCATAGACGTCCACCACCGTGACGGTGCCGACCTCGAAACTGGCCTTCGCCAGTTTCAGTTGCCCCTCTGCCGCAGCGCGCAACTCTTCGGCCGCTTGCAATTGCGCCCGCGCGGTCAAGACGTCGAACCACGCTTTTGCCACCCGCAACACCAACTGCTGCTCAGCGTCCCGCCACTGCAATTCGGCCAACTCGGACTGGAGTTCCGCCTGCTTAGCCTGTGCCCAGTTCTGCGGACGGTAAAGCGGCTGCGTGAACTTCACACCCCACTGATTGGTGTTGTAATGTTTTTCGAACCCCCTGATTTCGACGCGGTTCCAAAAGGTATCCGCAGAAGCACCCAAAGAAGGCAACAAAAGCGCCCGCCCTTGCACCTCCTTCTCTTTGCCTGCTGCACGCGCTGCGCGGGCTGCCGCAATCACCGGATCGTTCTGCTCCGCCCAGCGCAACACCGTTTCCAACGGTTCGGCATGGACAGATGCGAACCACCCTGCACACACGCTGCTCAATAGCAACGGCAACCACCGCTTCGCCTTCATCGTGATTCCCCCTGCGCTTCGGGTTGCGCGGCACCGGCTTCACGCACCCACGCCACCATCCCGCCTTGCAAGTTATAGACCGCCTCGAAACCTTTCTGCTGCAAAAAATAGACCACTTGCGCGCTGCGCGCCCCACTGTGGCAGACGACAACGATCGGCCGGTCGCGCGGCAACGTCTCCAGAGACAACGGAATCAGATGCATCGGAAGATGGCGCGCCCCCGGAAACGGCATCTGCGCCACCTCCCACGCCTCACGAACATCGATTACCTCGGGGCGCAACGTCTCCGTTTCTTCCGCCAGTGCCGTCTGCAACTCGGCTACCGTCCATTCTTTGATGGTCTGCCACATCGCCCGTTCCTCACGCAGCCTGCGCCAGCGCTGGCGAAGGTTCCACCAACATCGGCACCACAGTTTCGAAAACCCCCTCTTCACGATACGCGCCCGGCGCCGTGCAGACGAAACGGACCGCCTCCATCACCGGCTCCGTTCCGACGAATGCCAACAGCCGACCCCCTACCTTCAGGTACCGCAGCAAATGGTCAGGACGCTGCCGAAGACCACCCGTAAGCACGATGACATCGTAGGGGCCTGCTTGCCACCATTTCGCACGATCGTCCGCGACCAAACCGTCCCCAACCATCACCTCGACATTGCGCACGCCTTGGTCTTGAAGACACCGAACCGCGTACTCCGCCAACACCCCTTTGCGCTCAACGGTCACCACGGAACCGCCCAAATGGGCCAAACAGGCGGCAAAGAACCCAGAACCGGTCCCCACTTCCAGGATGCGCTCGTTTGGCTGAATCATCAACGCCTGAAGCGCCTTCGCCTCGACCACCGGACGCAGCATCCGCTCCCCTTCCGGCAACGGAATCTCGACATCGGCAAACGCCAACGCGCGATATTGGGGCGGAACGAACCGCTCACGCTTCACCGTCATCAAAGTGTCGAGCACCCGCAAATCGAACACCTCCCAGGTACGCACCTGCTGCTCGACCATGTTGAACCGCGCCTTTTCCCAATCCATCGGATCCTCCTGATTATTAGCAAATCTTGATGAAGATTATACCCCGACCGTTTTCGGCAACCGATACCAGATCGCGTAGAGCGCCGGCACGAAAAGGAGCGTGATCGCCGTTCCCACCACCACGCCGCCGATCAGCACGATCGCCAACGGCCCCCAGAAGGTGTCGGTAGCCAGCGGCAGAAACGCCAAAGCGGCTGCCAACGCGGTGAGTACCACCGGCCGCGCCCGCCGCACCGCCGCTTCGATCACCGCCTCTGCGGGTGACCACCCTTGCTCTTGAAAGTCACGAACCTGCTGGGTCAGGATCAGCGTGTTGCGCATCAGAATCCCGCCCAAACCGATGAGCCCCAAGAGCGCGACGAAACCGAACGGTCGTTGCGTAAGGAGCAGCGCCACCGTAGCGCCGATCAACCCCAACGGCGCCGTGGCCACGGTCATGAAAGTTCCGGCAAACTCCCGCATCTGCAACATGATGAAAATGAGGGTCACCGCCACCATGATCGGTTGCAATTTCTGGATCGACGCATCGGCCTTACCAGAGGCCTCCACCGTCCCACCAATCTCCAGATGGTACTCCGGCGGCAACGTCGCACGAAGTGGTTCGAGCGCTTGCCAGAGCGCTTTGGTGACATCGGGCGGCTGTGCCCCTTCGACTTCGCTCTGCACAGCGATGTAGCGCTCGCGGTTATACCGTTTGATCACCTGATCCTCGTAGGCAACCGCGATTTTCGCCACCGCTTGCAACGGAATCCGAGAGCCCGCGGCATTGCGTACTTCAACTGTGGCCAACGCAGCCGGATCGCGCAACCAGGCGTCTGCCCCGCGCGCAATCAGCGCAACGGTACGATCGCCGCGCCGCAATTCGGTCACCGGAACGCCCGTGAGCGCGAGTTGCAACTGCTGCTTGACCTCGAGCGGTGTCAACCCGTAACTGGCCAACCGCTCGGGCAGAAACGTCAGCTGCAACACCGGGGTTCGTTCGTCATAATTGAGGTGCGGATCGACCACGTTCGTGTGTTGCGCCATCACCGCACGCACCTCATGCGCAATGCGACGCACCTCATTGAGATCGGGTCCCATCACCCGGAACTCGATCGGCCACGCCACGGGCGGCCCGTAGAGCAACCGATGCACGCGCACCCGCCCCTCGGCAAACTCGCCCCGATCCACCGCCTGCTGCACCGCGGCGATCACCCGTTCCCGAGCCGCAACGTCGTGCGTGACCGCCACGATTTTCGCAAACGCCGTATCGGGTGGTTCGGGACTTGCCGAGATGAAAAAGCGCGGCGCACCCCGCCCCACATGCGCCATCATCGACTTCACCTCGGGCATCGGTGCCAGCATCGCCTCGATGCGCCGGGTGAGTGCGTCGGTTGTCGCGATGCTGGTCCCTGCCGGCATCTGAATGTCGATCAGCACTTCGGGCCGGTCGGAACTGGGGAAAAACTGCTTCGGCACCGCTTTCGCCATGCCGACTCCCGCAGCGACCAGCAACGCCACCGTCACCGCCACCACGCTCTTACGGTAGCGCACGCAGGCGCTGATGAGCCACCGCAACCGCTGATAGGCGGGCGTGCCATAAATCGCATCGATACCCCCCTCGACCTTGTGGTAATGGGGCAGCAGCTTGAACCCCAAATAAGGCGTGAAAAGCACCGCGACGAACCACGAGGTCACCAACGCGTACGCCAGCACCCAGAAGATGTTGCCTGCGTACTCCCCCACGCCCGATTTGGCAAAGCCGATCGGCAAAAAACCCGCCGCCGTCACCAACGTACCGAAGAGCATCGGCGCTGCGGTGGCGTGCCACGCGTGGGTTGCCGCGTGGGCCCGATCCCACCCTTCCTCAAGCTTGACCACCATCATCTCGATCACGATGATCGCATCATCCACCAACAGCCCCAACGCCAGGATCAACGCACCCAGCGAAACGCGGTCCAGACTGATCCCACGCGCGAGCATGATCAGGAAGACGATACCCAGTGTCAGCGGAATCGCGATCGCGGTCACCACCCCCGCGCGCCACCCCAGCGCCAACAGGGTCACGACCGTCACCACCGCCACCGCCATGAAAAACTTCACCTGGAAACGGTCGACCGCAGCCGAAATCGCCTCGGCCTGGTTGGTGAGCACCTCCAGATGCACCCCCGCAGGAAGCCGCTTTTGCGCATCGGCCAAGAACGACTCGAGCCGCTTGCCCAACGCCAGACCGTTTTCCCCGCGCTGCATCACCACCCCGAGCAACAACGCATCGTCGCCACGAGAACGAACCAGATAGCTGGGCGGATCCTCCTCCTGCAGATGGACGCGCGCCACTTCCCCCAAAGGCACCACCCGCGAACCGATCCGCAACGGCAACGCTTCCAGACGATCGAGCTCAGCCAGATCCGCAGCAGGCAACCGCACATAGAGCCGCGCCGCGTCGGTTTCGACGAACCCGGCAGGGGCCATTTCGTTGTAGGCCTGAATCGCCTGCATCACCTGCAACGGCGAAACACCCAAGCGCTGCAACCGCGGCCAATCGAATTCCAGATAGACCGTCTGCGGCCGCTCACCCAGCAATTGCGCCTTATGCACACCGGGCAAGCGCTGCAACCGGTCACGAATCTCCTCGCCGATTTCGACCAGTTCCCGGTAGGTCTTGGTAGGCCCCGTAAGCGCAAGGAGCGCGAAATAGACGTCGGAAAAGTCGTCGTTCACGATCGGCCCGATCGCCCCCGCGGGCATCGACCGCGTCTCATCCCACATGCGCTTACGCACCTCGTAAAAGAGCTGCGGCAGTTCGCGTTCCGGCACGTAATCGTGGAACTCCACTTTGATATCGGTTCGCCCGGGACGAACCGTCGCATCCAGCCGGTAGAGGTTGGGCACCTCTTGCAGGCGCTTTTCCAACCGTTTCGTGATCTGCGCTTCAACCGCCTCCGCACTCGCCCCCGGCCACACCGCGGAAACCATCAACACCCGTACCGTGAAAGCCGGGTCTTCGGCGCGCCCCAATTGCAAAAACGCGAACGCACCGCCTGCCAACGCCAAAATCAAGAAAAAAAGGGTCACGGCGCGTTCCCGCACCGCCAATGAGGAAAGATTGGGGAAAGCCATCTACCGCGCCTCCACCACCGAAACCCCCGGGACCAGGCGGTGGGTCCCTCCGGCAACGATCCGCGCCCCTTCGTCGAGCGGGCCCGCTACCACCGCATCGTGGCGCCCATAATGGACCACTGTCACCGGCACAGGCGTCACTTGCCCATCCGGTGCCACGCGCCAGACTCGCGCACCACTGCCCCGTTCATCGAGCGCCGCTGCCGGTACCTGCCACACCCGTTGCGCGTCCGCTTCCGCGAACGGCAAGGCTAGCCGCCATACGGCGCCCAGGACCAAAGCGGTGTCTTTAGGGGGGAAAGCCGCGAAACGATAGCGCGCGCGCACCGTCCGCGACAGGGGATCGAGCGCCCCATCCTGCTCACGCCAAACCACGACATACCGCGCACCGGAAGGCGATTCCGCCACCCCTTCCTTGGGGGCATCGTGTGCAAGCGATTCCGGCAGTGCTACCTCCAGTTCCCGCTCCGCTCCCAGCGCCATATGTACCACCGGCTGCCCCGGGGCCACCACTTGCCCCGGTTCGGCCAACCACGTCAACACCACCCCATCTTGCGGCGCCTTGAGCTCGGCGTGCGCCACCATCAAACGGGCGCTGCGCACCTGCGCTTCTGCGGCGCGCACTGCTTCCAACGCGGCCTGTTCACTGGCTTTGGCGCGATCCCACTGCTGCTCACCCACAAACCCCTTTGCAAAGAGCGCCGCAACGCGCTTGCGCTCATTCTGCGCCAACCACCACTGCGCCTTTGCCTGTTGCGCCTGTGCTTTCGCGGCGTCCAACGCCGCTTCGAGATCGCGCGTATCGAGCTGCGCCAGTACCGCCCCTTTCTTGACCGAAGCCCCCGCTTCCACCGTGCGGGCAAGCAAGCGGCCGCTTGTCTGGAACGCCACGCCCACCTCATACCGCGCGCGTACTGTTGCCGCAAACGTGCGTGCTGGCGCCGCAACCGCCCGCACCGTCGCGATGGGAAGAGCAAGCGGCTCCGATCGCACACCCGCTTCTGCCCCCCTAGCCACGGCAGCGCTCATGATCAGCACCACCGCCAGCAACCATCGGGGTCCCACCATCACCCATTTCGTCGTCATCGTCGCGCGCTCCAAAAATCCCGATCACTCCACACGCCGCAACAAACCGTCTCTGAGCAGCAACCGATAATTGGCCCAGAAGACCGCCTCATCCAGCGCTTCGGAGGCTTCGGAACAGACCACCGCAAATGAAGAAAGCCACAACGAACGCTGCAAAAGCGGCGCCACCACCAACCGCGCAGTGGCTTTCGGCTGCAACGTCACCGGAAAATCGCCCCGCTTCTGACCGTCGATGATCACCCGCTCCACCAACGCCATCGCGGGATGGATCACCCGGTCGTGGTAAACGGTGGCCATTTCCGGAAAATTGCTTGCTTCCGCCATCACCAGCTTCGCCAGCCCACCCAGCGGCGTATGAAACAGGCGCTCCCCCCAGCGTTCGAGCAGCAACCACAACCGATCGAACGGCGCCGCATCAGACGGCACCCCTTCGGTGAGCCACTGTTCGTCTTCCCCCAAGAGCGGCGCAATCACTTGTTCCACCACAGCCGTGAAAAGCGCCAATTTGTCGGCATAGTAAAGATAGATCGTTCCCTTCACCACCCCCGCGCGGGCAGCGACATCCTCCAGGCGCGTCGCCGCGTACCCTCGCTCGATGAAAAGCGCCATCGCCGCTTCCAACAGCTCCTGAGGCCGCGCCTCTTTCCGCCGCCGACGCCGCTTGTAGGGCGACGCTGCCGCTGCAACGTTTTCTAGCTTTTTCATGTGCACAACCAGATAATGACCAATTGGTCATAATTTCACCATAAAGCTGATAAAATCACAAGTACTCTGCCCAAAGCCCACCCGTTCGAGCCGTTTTACCTTTGCGTATAATTGCGGTGCGCGATGCCGGGGTGGTGAAATCGGTAAACACAGCGGACTTAAAATCCGCCGGCGATCAAAAGCCTTGGGGGTTCGAGTCCCCTCCCCGGCACCATGCCAATCTCAGGTCGATACATCCCAGACCTTCTCCCCACAAGCTTGTGGTAATCTCCCCACTGTGATCCGATAGCGAAAATAACAATACGCCATCACAAACAATACGCCATCACAACAGGGGGGATTCCGGTGCCGAGCCAAGCACCCCAAGCCTTTTCGCGACGCATCTTGCTGGCGGTAAGCGGTCTCACGCCTCAGATCGTCACCGAAACCCTTTACGCGCTGATCCATCAGCCGCAGCCCTTTATCCCAACCGAAATCCACCTCATCACTACCGTCGAGGGCGCCAAACGGGCCAGGCTTGCCCTGTTTTCCCAAGAACCCGGTTGGTTCCGTCGCTTCTGCCAAGACCATGCGCTGCGGCCCGTCGATTTCGACGAACGCAGCCTCCACGTGCTCTCCCACCCATCCGGACAACCGCTGGAAGATATCCGAACACCGGAGGACAACCGGCTTGCGGCGGATCAGATCCTTGCCTGGGTCCGCACCCTCACTGCCGACCCGGAAAGCGCCCTTCACGTCTCGATTGCCGGTGGTCGCAAAACCATGGGCTACTACCTGGGGTACGCCCTTTCGCTCTACGGCCGCCCGCAAGATCGCCTTTCCCACGTCCTGGTCTCAGAACCCTTCGAATCGACGTGGGACTTCTTCTACCCCACCCCGTACGAACGGATCATCCAGACGCGGGACGGCAAACTGGTCGACTGCCGGGACGCAACCGTCACCCTTGCCGAAATTCCGTTCGTGCGGCTGCGTGACGGCCTGCCGCCCCGCCTACTCACCGGCGAAGCCGCGATGAGCGAAGTGGTTGCCGCGGCAGAGCGGGCGCAACAACCGCCTCGGTTGGTCTTGGATCCTGAAAAACGGACCGCATGGGCGGACGATCTCGCGCTCGATTTGACGCCTACCGAATTTGCCGTCCTCTATTGGCTCGCACAGCGTGCGCGCCATGGCGACCCGCCAATCGACTGGAAGACGACAGAGGCGCGCGACGAATACCTCAATATCGCGAAAACGCTCTTTCATCCGATGAGCACCGAGTACCAACGGATTGAAGAGGCGTTCCGATACCGCAACGACGGGAAACTCCTTGCCGAATACTTCCAACCCCACAAATCACGGATCAACAGTGCCATCGCAGAAGCGTTGGGCAGTCACGCGGCAAAGCGGTATCAAATCCCTCCCGGAAGCATGAATGCGCTCCCGTTGGAAGCCGATCAGATCGCAGTTGTGGATCATCGCACACCCAGCAATCCACAAGCTTGTCAACCCCCTATCACCCCATCCCATTCCCCTGAATCCGTGGTCACCAAAGTCGAAACCTTTCCTGTGAGCTGTCCGGCATGAAATTTTTGCCGGACAGACCGATTCATTGTCATGCCGACCATCTTTTCGGGGGTGATGGACCCGTATTTGCCCGCAAAAGTCGGCCTTGTCGGGACGGCGTTACGTCATATTGCAGCTTTCAGGCGAAGGGCTACCTTCCACCGCAGCGGAATCCGTCCTTGGGGTGGGTTTCAGCCCGACCATCGTCATGGCGATGCCGCTCGCAACAATCGCTGCTGAAGCGCGACGAACACCTGCACATGGCCGGCAAATCCGCGGCCAAAGTCGAGAATGAGTTTTCTGGCATGTGCCACAAACTTCGCCGCCCGGTACATGATCTCCTGCAACACCGTCTTGAGCCTTCTGCGCTTGGCCGGGTGGCGAATGGGCGCAATCTCGCCGGTCAGGCCCAATTGGCCAAGGAGGCGCAGGCAGTTGTAGGCGAATGCCCCCAGATGCAGGATCACGTCGTTGGTGTCGAACTTGCCCGACGGCAACCGTTCCAGATCAAGGTCAGATTTGATCTCGGCATGGAACTGTTCGTGTGTGCCGTGATACCGGTAGTGCTCGATCACCTCCACAGCCGGCAGGGTGAGGCTCGTCCACCAGCCTTCGATCTCAATGTCCGGCACCAGCAGGTGTTGTCCCTTCTTGTCGATGGTGCGCTCGGTCACCCGCACGATCAGCCGGAAGGTGCGCTTTTGTTTCTGCCAGGCGCGCTCGACCTGGAGGTCGAGAAGTCCCACCCGCTTGCCTGGTCGGGTCACTTCAAAGGCGTTCGCTTCCTCGGCCCGCTTGACCCAGGCCGTTCTGTCCTGCTTTCTTGGGTTCCACTTCGTGACGAATTCCAATACGCGCCCATCACGCGCCCAGGCGTCGCGTTCTTCCGCTTTGGCGAACAGCAGTCGCGCGCTGTCAAAGCCGCTGTCTTCGACCATCAGGACGGGTTGATCCGCCCTGACCAAACGCTTGACCCGAGGAAACGCCCGTTCGTAGAAGTACTCGGTCTCGAGCGCCGAATGCCAGTTCCCGGCACGCAGTTCCAGTCCCATGTTCCAGCCTTCGTTGCCCAGGTAGCCCGCAATCGGGCAATAGCCATCAACGCCTTGGTAGGTGTGGCCGACGTCCTCCTTCTTGGTATCGCTGTTGTCCATGACGAAGGTGTCGATCTCGAAGCGCACGAATCCTTTGTGCGGCGTGATCGGCGCTTTTGTCCTCTCCAGCAGGCGCACCGACAGCTCGTCCGTCCGCTCCCGCAACTCGCCGGCCTTGGCGTCGAGTCGCTGGCGCATCCAGGCACTGCTCGGCACCTTCGACAGCCCCAGCGCTTCCTTGAAGAAGCGATCCTGCCGAAACGGCTCGATGGCTTCGAAGTCGCTCTTGCCCAGACTGAGCAAGCCAGTCATCGCCTTGACCAAGTCGGAGGTCTTCATGCCTTGCGATACCGGCAAGCGCGGATCGATCACGGCTTCCACCTGCGCCGCCTCGCAGCATTGCCCAATCAGCGCCAGGCCGGAGTAAGAGGTCAGATTCAGCTTCGCGGATTGACGGACTTCAAAGCGGGGCATGATCAGTTGGGTGAAGAAGGAAGATGCCGTATTCTATCAATAAATCATATGGTTGCAATTGATCGGGGACAGGTTTCCCACGGATTCAGGTGGGTTACAACCACTGTTCCCAAAAAATTAACCACTTTGACTACGTGTGTTTTGTACAGTTGGTTGTGCGACATTGGATAAACCAAATTGTCAAGGAGCAAACAAAATTAATTGTACTTCATAGATCTGGTGGCAGTACACTGAGATGGATCCCTTCCGGCAACACGGCCCGACCGATTCGCTTACGCCATCCTCCCGCGGGTAATGGGTAGCACCGCAGATCATCTTTTTTGGGGTTGATCAGGCAAACGGCGCGTTCCATGATTCTACGCAAACTCCGTTCATCGCCTTGGTAAATAAAGACGGAGTACTGGATGGGGGTAGCCACGCGTGTGAAATAGCGGTGCGTCCGTGCCAGCCGCTTGGGGTCCGTGATATCGTAGCAGATCAGAAAAGTTGCCATCGTGAACCACTCACTCGAGCGGGTCTGAAGCTGCCAAACTGTCGCTTGCTGAAGCAAATGCCTCCCAAGCTTCCTCTGCTGCAGCCAAAGGTTCTTCGGCGGCTTTGAGCCAATCGGAAAGCCATTCTACCTCTTGCTCAATAGCTGAACGCAAGTCGTTGCCAGCGTGTTCATACGCACCGTAAAAATGTTGCCGCCCCGCCTTACCCAGAAGGAGCTATGCTCGAAACTGGTGTACGGAGTGATTGAAAAGGGCGGCGTACTCTGCTGAAATCGGTTTTACCGAACTGATGAACAGCAAAGGAGCACGCCACCATGAGTAAAGATAACATCGTTTCTTTGTTGATGCCAGGGGGTATCGAGGACTCGTTGACGGAGTTGCTGCGCAATGGCGCCAGGCGACTGATTCAGCAAGCGATCGAGGCGGAGCTGGCCGAGATGCTGGCAAAGTATGAGGGGCAGACAGACGAACAGGGGCGCCGTGCGGTGGTTCGCAATGGTTATCTGCCGGAGCGGGAAATTCTGACCGGCGTAGGACCGGTAACGGTGAAGGTGCCGAAGGTGCGCAGCCGTGGGAAGGAATCGGTGGTATTTCGCTCCTCACTGGTGCCGCCGTATGTGCGCAAGGCCCGTCGGGTGGAGGCCGCTCTGCCGTGGCTCTACCTGAAGGGCATCTCGACCGGCCAGATGAAAGAGGCCCTGGAGGTGCTCGTCGGCCCCGAGGCAAAAGGGCTGTCTGCTTCGGTGATTGGCCGCCTGAAACGGGAGTGGGAAGCGGAATATACCGAATGGTGCCAGCGGGACATGAGAGGGGTGCGCTGGGTTTATTGGTGGGCAGACGCCATCTACAGCGGCCTGAGGGCCGAGGGCCAGAAGCTGTGCGCCCTGGTGATCATCGGCGTCAACGAATGGGGCGAGAAACATTTTCTGACCATCGAGGATGGCATTCGGGAATCGACCCAGAGCTGGCGGGAGGTGCTGCTGGGGCTGAAGCAGCGCGGCCTTGATGTGCCGCCGAAACTGGCAGTAGGCGACGGCGCCTTGGGCTTCTGGGCGGCGCTCGAGGAAGTGTATCCCGAAACCCGTCACCAGCGCTGCTGGGTGCACAAGACGGCCAACGTACTGAACTACCTGCCCAAAGCCGTTCAGCCCAAGGTCAAGAAAGCCTTGCAGGAGATCTGGATGGCCGAAGACCGGGCATCAGCCCACAAGGCCTTCGACCATTTCGTTGCGACATACCAAGCCAAATACGCGAAGGCGGTGACCTGCCTGGAAAAGGACCGGGAGGCCCTTCTGGCCTTCTACGACTTTCCGGCCGAACACTGGGTGCATATTCGCACGACCAATCCCATTGAGTCGGCCTTTGCCACGATTCGCCACCGGAGTGACCAGGCCAAAGGCTGCGTGAGCCGAAACACCCTGCTGGCAACGTTGTACAAACTGGGAATGAGCGCACAGAAACGCTGGCGGCGGATACGAGGGTTCAACTACCTTGCCAAGGTTGTCGAAGGAGTAAAGTTCAGGGACGGAGTGGAAGTCAATGACAAACGCGAAACCGACGAAAGCAGGAACGCCGCCTGATCAGGTCATACACCAGATTTGACTATAGCTCCCCAGAAGGCACCCGCTTTCGGTCTGGCTGAAATGTTCTTTGCGAACGGTTTCGTTCCGGATCAACTCGAGACAGAAGCGGTCACAAACCACGCGCAAGGGCTCCAGTAGATCCGAAGCGAGCGATTCGCGGCCAAACGACAGCGCATGGTAAAACCCAACGAATGGGTCGAACCCCGCACCAAATAGAGACAGAGCAATTTCGGCATGCATCAGGGTATAGGTGAGGGAGAGCAGCGCATTGAACGGATCCCGCGGTGGTCTTCGGTTCCGCCCATGAAACCCCCAGCTATCCGGCACAACCGCTTTGAGCCCGGAAAAGTAGTACCGCGCAGCGTGCCCTTCGATGCCCCGTAATGCGGCAATAGATTGGGCACTTTGTGCATCCACTGCCGCTTTTTCGATTTGCCGGATGGCATGGGTGAGTTCCAGGCGCACGCCTGGGTACCGCTGACGCAGTTCCAACAAAAAGAAGCGCTGCCCCTCACACTTTCGGTGGACAAGCGCTCGGGAAAATTCGAGCGCAAAGGGTTCGTCGAACGCTTTGAGGATTTGCGCGACGCGTCTTCGCGCGTCATTGTGGGGTCGCGCCAACATCAACGCGGGTTTCCCCCTTCTTCCCGCTAGGATGATCACCCCCACGCCTGCCTCGCCCAATTTGCCCAGAAGGTTTGCGGAGACGGATACATCCCCTTTGAGAAAAACGCGGGAAAGCGGCTGTATGGGGATGGTTGCCACTCGTTCTTCGTCTTCACGGATGACGATGGCATTGCCGTCCAATGCCAAATGCACGCCGCGGCGATCGACGATGAGGCTACTCATGCTTCTGCTCCTTATGCCACCACGAAGTAGCTGGGAAAACTCTCGACTGGGATGCCGTAGGCATGCATCGACATCCGGGGGTCAAGGCGAAAAAGATGCACGCGATCGACCTCTGCGTCGATCAGTTTGCGCAAGGTGGTAATGATCGTGGCAATTTCTGCAGGCGTTGCCCACACCTCATAGACCGATTTTTGCCCGCCCACCTTGTAGCCATTGAGGTAACGGTGGACACGGGCCAACCGGCGAGGGTCGCAAATGTCGTAGGCAACCAAGTAACGATCGCGCCCTTTGTCCATAGCGGACAGTGTAGGCGCGTCTTCACAGAAGGCAAGCGCCACAAGCTTGTGGCGCTCGAGGGGATCAGTGGTTGAGGATCTGGCCCAGGAACTGCTTGGTCCGTTCGTTTTGCGGATTGGTGAAGAAGACTTCGGGCGGCGCTTCTTCGACGATTTCGCCTTTGTCCATGAAGATCACCCGGTCAGCCACCGTGCGCGCAAAGCCCATTTCGTGGGTGACGCACAGCATCGTCATTCCCTCTTCCGCGAGTTCGATCATGGTGTCGAGCACCTCTTTCACCATCTCAGGGTCGAGCGCGGAGGTGGGCTCGTCGAAGAGCATCACCTTCGGCTTCATGCACAGCGCCCGGGCAATCGCAACCCGCTGCTGTTGCCCCCCTGAGAGTTGACCGGGATATTTGTTCGCTTGATCGGGAATGCGCACCCGTTCCAAGAAGTGCATCGCGATGACTTCCGCCTCTTTTTTGGGCATCTTTTTCACCCAAATGGGGGCCAGGGTGCAGTTTTCCAACACGGTGAGGTGGGGAAAAAGGTTGAAGTGCTGGAACACCATCCCCACCTCTTTGCGGATGGCTTCGATTTGGCGCACGTCGTCCGAAAGCTCGATGCCATCGACGACGATGCGTCCGCTTTGGTGCGCTTCCAGCCGGTTGATGCAGCGAATGGTGGTCGATTTTCCCGAACCGGAAGGGCCGCAGAGCACGATCCGTTCCCCGCGGGCAACGGTGAGGTTGATGTCTTTGAGCACGTGGAAGTCACCGTACCACTTGTTCACGTGCTCCATGACGATCATCGCCTCCGCGGTTTTGTGCGAAGCGATCCGGTTGGGCGTCGTAGTGGCGGTTGCCGTTTCGTTCATCTGGAACTCTCCTCTTGCGTCCATTACCGACGATGGTCGGTATTGAGCCGTTTTTCCAGCGCAATCGAATAGCGCGACATGCCGAAGCAAAAAATCCAGTAGACCGCTGCGGCGAAGACGTACCCTTCCGTGGCGAAGCCAAGCCAGGCCGGATCGACAGTGGCGCGGTGAATGATCATGAAGAAGTCGGAAAGGCCGATGATGATCACCAGACTGGTATCTTTGAAGAGCGCGATGAAGGTGTTTACGATTCCTGGGATCACCAATTTGAGCGCCTGGGGCAGGATGATCAACCCCATCATCTGCCAGTAGTTGAGTCCCAGCGCCTGCGCCGCTTCATACTGCCCTTTCGGAATGGCCTGCAAACCGCCGCGCACCACTTCGGCGATGTAGGCAGCCTGAAAGAGCACCACCGCGATGAGCGCACGCACCAGTTTGTCGAAGTTCATCCCCTCCGGCAGGAAGAGCGGCAGCATCACCGAGGACATGAAGAGCACCGAAATGAGCGGTACCCCGCGCCAAAACTCGATGAACGCGATCGACACCGCTTTGATCACGGGCAGCTCGGAGCGCCGCCCCAACGCAAAGAGAATGCCAAACGGCATCGCGCCTGCGATCCCCACGGCGGCGATCACCAGGGTCAGCATCAAGCCGCCCCACTGATCGGTGGGAACCGTAGTCATGCCGAAAAGGTCACCGCCGTAGAGCAGCCACCAGGCAATCAGCGGGTACCCAATCAGGAATGAGAAGCCAAACAGCTTTTTCCAAGGAAAGCGCTGGAAAAGGAGCGGCCCACCCCAGAGCACAGCCAAGATCCCGGCAAGGTCGACGCGCCAACGCAACGCCTCTGGGTAGAACCCGTACATGAACTGCGACCAGCGCTGCGCGATGAAGACCCAGCACGCGCCGCCAGGTGTGCAATCGTCGCGGGATGTCCCCACCCAGGAGGCTTTGAGGAACGCCCATTCGATCACCGGCGGCACCAGCAACCATAGGATATAGAGTGTGATCAGGGTGAGGATGGAGTTCCAGACGCTGGAAAAGAGGTGTTCGCGCATCCACCCGATGGGAGAAAAGATCACTTTGGGTGGTTGCAGCGAGGGTGCGGTTTCGTGTGTCATAAGCCCAGTCGCTCCTTATCGCTCCACCAGCGCCATGCGCTTGTTGTACCAGTTCATGAACAGCGAAATCATGATGCTGATCGTCAAATAGACCGCCATCGCCATCGCGATGGTTTCGATCGCCTGCCCGGTCTGGTTGAGTACCGTACCGGCAAATAGCCCGACGATGTCCGGGTAGCCGATCGCTGCTGCCAGCGACGAGTTTTTCGTCAAATTGAGGTATTGGCTGGTAAGCGGCGGAATGATCACCCGCATCGCTTGCGGCAGGATTACCAACCGCAACCGCTGCTGCGACGTCAGCCCCAGCGCCATCGCCGCTTCCGTTTGCCCGTGCGGCACCGCCAAGATCCCTGCGCGCACGATCTCCGCGATGAATGCGGAGGTATAGATCGACAACGCCACCCACAACGCCACGAGCTCAGGGATCATTACCCAGCCGCCCACGAAGTTGAAGCCACGCAGGCGCGGGACTTCCCAGGTAAACGGCGAACCGAAGATGAGGCTAGCCAGGTACGGCAGGAGCACCACCAACCCCAGTCCGGTCCAAAAAACCGGGAACGGTTGTCCCGTCTCGTCCTGACGGCGTTTGGCCCAACGTGCGATCACCCACCAGAGGACGAACGCCAGCACCACCGCAACGACAAATGCGGTGACCGCTTCTGTAGGTATGGGGCGCGGCAGATAGAGACCGCGAATATTGAGGAAAACGGCATCGAACCATCCCAAGCTCTGCCGTGGAGACGGCATCGCTTGCAACACTGCGAAATACCAGAAGAAAATCTGCAAAAGCGGAGGGATGTTGCGAAAGGTTTCGATATAGACGGTTGCCAGCGCCGAAACCAACGCGTTTTTCGAAAGGCGCGCCACCCCCATGATGAAGCCCAGAATCGTCGCGGCGACGATCCCCAGCGCAGAAACCAGTAAGGTGTTCAACAGTCCGATGACGAAAACCCGCGCGTAGGTGTCCGATTCCGTGTACGGGATCAGGGTTTGCAGAATGCCGAATCCGGCCGGGTCGTTCAGGAAATCGAAACCCGATGCGATCCCGCGCGCAGCGAGGTTCACGATCGCGTTGTGCGCAAGCCAACCAACCAAAAGCCCTAAAACGATGAGGGTGACGACCTGCGCGATGATTCCTCGGATTTTGGGATCGTAGATCCAGGAAAGAAACGCACTCCGTGAAGGTTTCATGACCATTCTCGCGGCTGGAACGAAAAGGAAGCCCCTGCCCATTCCGACAGGGGGTCCGCACTCAGTCAGAAGAGAGTCAAACGATGGCGATCAGCGAATCGGCGGCGCATACTGCAGGCCACCCTGCGTCCACAACGCGTTGAGGCCACGCTCGATCTTGAGCGGGCTTCCTTTGCCGACGTTACGCTCGAACGATTCGCCGTAGTTACCCACTTGTTTGATCACTTGGTATGCCCAGTCTTGCGGCAATCCGATCGCTTTGCCGAAATCGGCGTCGACGCCAAGGAGGCGGCGAATTTCTGGGTTGTTCGATTTCTTCATCTCATCGACGTTCTTCGAGGTCACGCCGAACTCTTCGGCGATGAGCATCGCGTAGTGGGTCCAGCGCACGGTGCTGAACCATTCGTGATCACCCGGGCGCACCACGGGGCCCAACGGCTCTTTCGAGATCACTTCCGGCAGGACGACGTATTGGTCCGGATTCGCCATCTTGATCCGCTGCGCGTAGAGCTGCGACTGGTCCGAGGTCAGCACGTCGCAGCGGCCAGCTTCAAGCCCTTTCGCCGATTCGTCCGATTTGTCGTAGGTGATCGGCGTATATTTCATCTTGTGGGTGCGGAAGTAGTCGGCCAGGTTGAGTTCGGTGGTCGTCCCTGCCTGGATGCAGACCGTAGCGCCGTCGAGCTCTTTCGCGCTCTTCACGCCAAGCTTCTTGTTCACCAAGAAGCCTTGACCATCGTAGTAAACGACCGCAGCCGGGAAGACCATCCCCATGCCGGTGTCGCGCGACATCGTCCAGGTGGTATTGCGGCTGAGCACATCGATTTCACCGGACTGCAGCGCCGTGAACCGCTCTTTGGCGGTGAGCGGCGTAAATTTCACTTTGTTCGCATCACCGAAGACCGCGGCTGCGAGCGCACGGCAGAAGTCGGCGTCGATCCCACGGACCACCCCTTTTTCATCGGTGTACGAAAAGCCAGGGAGCCCGTCGCTCACGCCGCAACGGATCTCGCCGCGCGCTTTGATCGCGTCCATGGTTTCGCCGGCTTGTGCGGGTGCCACCGCCGCAACGGTCAGTGCAGCGCCAACCGCTGCCAAAAGGTTTTTTTGCTTCATCACCTATCCTCCAGGTTTCCATCCCAACAACTGTTGGGTAATCAAAGGATAAAGAAAAAAGGGCGAACGCGATAGTAGGGAAAACCCCACTGGTACGGCGTCTCGCCCTTTGCTGAACCGCAAGTGCTGAGTTAGGGGCAGGTCCCCTTCCCGTTATTGCCCCTTGGCGACCTTTTCCGCCCGTTTCTCCCGAAGCGCGCGGCGCAGGATCTTGCCGACGTTGGTCTTCGGCAGTTCGTCGCGGAATTCGACACGTTTCGGAACTTTGTACCCCGTGAGCCGCTCGCGGCACCATGCGATGATCGCTTCTTCGGTAAGCGCCGGGTCTCTCTTCACCACGAACGCCTTCACCACTTCGCCACTTTTTTCGTCCGGCACCCCGATCACCGCCACCTCGAGCACGCCCGGATGGAGCGCAATCACGTCCTCGACTTCGTTGGGATAGACGTTGAAACCGGAGACCAGAATCATGTCCTTTTTGCGGTCGACCAGATAGACAAAGCCGTTTTCATCGATTTTGGCCACGTCACCCGTCCGCAAGAACCCATCTTCGGTAAACACTTTCGCCGTTTCGTCGGGACGATTCCAATATTCTTTCATCACCTGCGGACCACGCACACAGAGTTCCCCTTCGGCACCAACGGGCAATTCGGCACCAGCGTCCGAGCGTATGGAGATCTCTGTCGAGGGCAACGGCAGGCCAATCGAGTGGTTGTACTCGTGAAGCGTCATCGGATTGATCGTCACCGCCGGCGACGTTTCCGTCAAGCCATAGGCTTCCAAAAGGGGCTTGCCGGTTACCTGTTTCCACCGTTTCGCGACGGCTTCCTGTACTGCCATGCCGCCGCCGAGCGTGACCTTGAGCGCCGAAAAATCGAGTTTGGCAAACTCGGGGTGGTTCAAGAGCGCGTTGAAGAGCGTATTGACCCCGGTCATTGCCGTGAAGCGCCACTTGCCGAGCTCTTTGACGAACCCCGGAATGTCCCGAGGATTGGGAATCAGCACATTGAGGCCACCCAGCGCAGTAAAGGTCATGCAGTTTGCGGTCAGCGCAAAGATATGGTAGAGCGGCAGCGCCGTGATGACGATCTCTTCCCCTTCCTTGACCGCCTCGCGAATCCATGCGGTGGCCTGCGCGACGTTCGAAAGGATATTGCGATGTAGTAGCACCGCCCCCTTCGCAACCCCGGTGGTGCCACCGGTGTATTGTAGAAACGCAATGTCCTCGGGGCCAACCGCAACCGGCTGCAACGTGGTTTTGGCACCCGCCGCCAGCGCTTCCTGCCAGCGGGTTACCTGAGGCAGGCGCCAAGCTGGGACCATCTTTTTCACATACCGGACGACAAAGTTGGTGATCGCCCCTTTCAACCCTGGGAAAAGATCCCCCAACGACGTGACGATGATGTGGGGCACTCGAACACCATGCGCAATTGCCGCTTCCAAGGTATGGGCAAAGTTCTCTAGGATGACGATCGCCTCTGCGCCGGAGTCTTTCAACTGGTGCTCGAGCTCCCGCGGGGTATAGAGCGGGTTGACGTTCACCACCACATAGCCCGCGCGCAGCACGCCAAAGAGCGCAACCATGTATTGCAGGACGTTGGGCATCATGAGGGCGACCCGCGCCCCTTTCGGCAATTGAATCACTTGCTGCAGGTACGCGGCAAAAGCGCGCGACTGCTCGTCCAGCTCACGATAGGTCAGCACCCGCCCCATACACGCCGCGGCAGGGCGATCGGCGTAGCGGGCTACCGATTGCGCAAACAGGTCACCCAGCGATGAATAAGGAAGTGGTCCGATTTCGGCAGGCACGCCTTCCGGATAGCTTTTGAGCCAGATTTTCTCCATGGGTTTCTCCTCCGGTACAACGACTCGTTTCAGACGCACACCGAAGCCGCCCTGCCGTCCGTATCGCAAGCAACGTCCCCGTCAGCGGGAGGCTTCTTCGTCTTGAATCCCTTTGATGAACGCCTTGAGCGCTCGATTTTCGAAACTTTGCTCTTCGAGAACCGCTTTCGCGACGTCGTGAAACGACACCACACCCAGCAACGTCTCCCTATCCATCACGGGGAAATAGCGCTGGTGCACGCGCACCATCTGTTCACGCAACGGCTCGACTTCGGTGTCCGGCGAAACGGTCATCGGCGCCGCAAGCATCGTCTCCCGCACGGGGCGCTGCTCCCAGGCCGCACCGGCTTGGGCAATCGCTTTGAGCGCTTCCCGGAAGGTCAATAAACCGACCAGGCGCCCCCCATCGAAAACGACCAAGGAACCGATATCCTCTTGCACCATGGTTGCCACCGCCTCTTTGAGCGTCGCCGCCGGGGAGACCGTAAACAATGCGTTGCCTTTGACCGCCAAAATTTCGCGAACTTTCATCACCTTCTCCTAAATAAGAAGGTTCAAACAAACGTTCGAACTCATTATAATCGAAACCGATTATCGCTGCAACAGATGTTTTTTCTCCTTCACACCCGCCCACTGGTCGGCGTCAGGAAGCGGCTCATGGCGCTCGACGATCGGCGGCCACTGTTTGGCCAATTCCGCATTGAGCGCAATGAACTCGCGCTGATCCTCGGGCACATCGTCTTCGGCGTAGATCGCCTCAACCGGGCACTCGGGGACACACAACGAACAGTCGATGCACTCGTCCGGGTCGATCACCAAAAAATTGGGCCCTTCACGGAAACAATCCACCGGGCAGACATCGACGCAATCGGTATATTTGCATTTGATGCAGGCTTCAGTGACGACATAGGTCATGGCACGCTCCTTGTTTGAACACGGTGTGCACATGATGCCACATCCCACCCCTTCGTTCTATGCTTCTGAGGGCATACAACCATTGACAAAGCGCGCACGCTGACGTATCGTTCGGGCACGTCTTTTTATTCCTCCTCAACCCCATTGGATTCGAGTGTCTCATGAGCGAACACATCCATCACGTGAGCGACGCCACGTTCGAACAGGAAGTGGTCAAATCCGAAATGCCGGTGCTGCTCGATTTCTGGGCAGAATGGTGTGGTCCCTGTAAAATGATCGCGCCGATCCTGGACGAAATCGCTGAAGCGTATGCAGGCAAACTCAAAGTCTGCAAACTCAACATCGACGACAATCCGGAAACGCCCAGTAAGTTCGGCGTGCGCGGCATCCCCACGCTCATGCTCTTCAAAAACGGCAACGTGGAAGCAACCCGCGTGGGCGCGCTTTCCAAGTCGCAACTGACCGCGTTCATCGATAGCCACCTCTAAAATTTTACACGCGCTGCTCGACCCCCGTTCGGGCAGCCTTCGCTTTCCCCCAACCGCTCACTTTTTGATCGTTCAGGACCCGTGCTGTTCGGGTTCCTCACTGTTCAGTTTCAGTATCCGATAGCGAACCATCATGCATCTCTCCGAACTCAAAACGCTTCACGTCAGTGAACTGTTGACCTTGGCCAGCGAAACCGGGATCGAAAACGCGAACCGTTTGCGCAAGCACGAATTGGTGTTTGCGATTCTCAAACAACGCGCCAAACGGGGAGAACCGATCTACGGTGGTGGTGTCCTAGAGATTCTCCCGGATGGTTTCGGTTTTCTTCGCTCGCCGGACACTTCGTACCTCGCAAGCCCCGACGACATCTATGTCTCCCCTTCGCAAATCCGCCGCTATAACCTCCATACCGGCGACACGATCGAAGGGGAGATTCGCACCCCTAAAGATAGCGAACGCTACTTTGCGCTAACCAAGATCGACCACATCAACGGCGATCCGCCCGAAGTCTGCAAGCGCAAGATCCTCTTCGAGAACCTCACGCCGCTGCACCCCAACGAACCCTTTCGCCTGGAACGCGATATCCGCAGCGAAGAGAACCTCACCGGCCGAGTGATCGACATCATTGCCCCCATCGGCAAAGGACAGCGCGGTCTCATCGTTGCGCCCCCCAAAAGCGGCAAGACCGTGATGCTGCAACACATCGCGCACGCGATCGCGTCGAACCATCCCGAAGCGGTGCTCATGGTGCTTTTGATCGACGAGCGCCCGGAAGAGGTCACCGAAATGCAGCGTTCCGTGCGCGGAGAAGTGATCGCATCGACGTTCGACGAACCCGCGACGCGCCACGTGCAGGTAGCCGAAATGGTGATCGAAAAAGCAAAACGCCTCACCGAACACAAAAAGGACGTGGTAATTCTGCTCGATTCGCTGACGCGCTTGGCGCGGGCGTATAACACGGTCGTGCCGGCGTCCGGAAAAGTGCTCACGGGTGGGGTCGACGCCAACGCGCTGCAAAAGCCCAAACGCTTCTTTGGTGCCGCGCGCAATATCGAAGAAGGGGGAAGTCTGACGATCATCGCCACGGCGCTGATCGACACCGGCAGCCGAATGGACGACGTGATCTACGAAGAGTTCAAAGGCACCGGCAACATGGAACTGCACCTGGATCGCCGCATGGCGGAAAAACGGGTCTATCCGGCGATCAACGTGAACCGCTCAGGCACCCGCCGCGAAGAGCTGCTTCTGGACCCCTCGGTCCTGCCGAAAATATGGGTGCTGCGCAAACTCCTGTACGGCATGGACGATCTCGAGGCCACCGAGTTTTTGCTCGACAAGATCAAAGCCACGAAGAACAACGCCGAGTTTTTCGAATCGATGCGGCGGGCGTAGCGGCCGTAGCGCTTCAGCGGGCATAGCCATAGTATGCCGCGGCGCTTTTGCAGGCGTGGCCAGTGCAGCCGCGGCGTTGCTTCATGCAGCAAGCGTAGCGGCAATGGCCCCTTTTTCGCACGCGGCGATCGGCTGTGACCGTCAATGCGACGCTTCGCAAAAGAAAAGAGCCACCGAGCGGTGGCTTTTTTCTTTGCATGACACTGAGTGGTTGGCGGAGCGGACGGGACTCGAACCCGCGACCCCCGGCGTGACAGGCCGGTATTCTAACCGACTGAACTACCGCTCCGCGTTCAACCTTTTTGGCGTCCCTAGGGGGATTCGAACCCCCGTTACCGCCGTGAAAGGGCGGTGTCCTAGGCCTCTAGACGATAGGGACGCTGCCCAAAACTGGCGGAGCGGACGGGACTCGAACCCGCGACCCCCGGCGTGACAGGCCGGTATTCTAACCGACTGAACTACCGCTCCGCGTTCAACCTTTGGCGTCCCTAGGGGGATTCGAACCCCCGTTACCGCCGTGAAAGGGCGGTGTCCTAGGCCTCTAGACGATAGGGACGCTGCTTTTAACCTCAACCTTCCTGGTGGAGGTAAGCGGATTCGAACCGCTGACCCCTTGCATGCCATGCAAGTGCTCTACCAACTGAGCTATACCCCCACAGCAGAGAAAGCGAATTATACTGGCGCGACCGTCCGTTGTAAACCCCTTTTTGCGTTC
This sequence comes from Hydrogenophilus hirschii, assembly GCF_054656675.1. NCBI lineage: Bacteria > Pseudomonadati > Pseudomonadota > Hydrogenophilia > Hydrogenophilales > Hydrogenophilaceae > Hydrogenophilus > Hydrogenophilus hirschii. The sequence continues at coordinate 518,695 of NZ_BAAHXQ010000001.1, read as the reverse complement.
GCGCTGGCGGAGAGGGCGGGATTCGAACCCGCGTCAGGGTATCACCCTGAACACGCTCTCCAGGCGTGCGGTTTAAACCACTCACCCACCTCTCCGCGTGAGCGGGAGATTGTAGCACAACGCCAGTCGTTTTCACCAAGCTGCACGATCGGCTTTCCGGTACAATCGCCGCGTACAGACCACTCGGGAAGGAAGCGCGATGGGACATCGCCTCAGCAAAATCTACACACGAACCGGCGACAACGGCACCACCGGCTTGGGTTCGGGCGAACGCACCGGCAAGGACGATCCGCGCATCGAAGCCATCGGCACCGTAGACGAACTCAACGCCATTCTGGGGCTACTGGCTTGCGAACCCCTTCCGGAGGATCTTGCTGCGCTGATCGTCCGCCTCCAACACGAACTGTTCGATCTGGGGGGAGAATTGTGCCTACCGGGTATGGCGCTCTTTGCCGAAAGCCGGGTCGATGAATTGGAGCAAGCGCTCGATCGGCTCAACGAAACGCTGCCGCCGCTCAAGGATTTCATTTTGCCAGGTGGCACGCGCGCCGCCGCGCTTGCGCATTTGGCGCGCACCGTCTGCCGCCGCGCGGAACGGGAAGTGGTACGCTTGGCACGTGTGGAGCCCCAAGAGCGGCTGCGTCCGGTTGTTGCGCGCTATCTCAACCGCCTCTCAGACCTCTTGTTCGTGCTGGCGCGCACCCTCAACGCGCGAAGCGGTACCCCGGATGTCTTGTGGCAGAAGCGGCTCGACGCCCCGAAATCCCGCTGACGGGGCGGCTACCGGTCAGTCGCCGCGTTGCGCCAGCACCGCCCGTCGCAACTGCACGGCATGCGCCAAACCGTCCAGGATATGGACGGTATCTTCCCAACCGATGCAGGCATCCGTGATGCTTTTGCCGTATTCGAGCGGTTGCCCCGGAATCAGATCCTGGCGCCCCTCTTTGAGGTGGGATTCGATCATCACGCCGATGATGCGCTCCTCCCCTTGCGCCAGTTGATCCATTACCGCTTGCGCCACTTCTGCTTGACGACGGTGATCTTTCCGGCTGTTCCCATGGGAACAATCGACCATGATACGCGCCGGCAAACCGGCGTTCGCCATCTCCTGGCACGCCGCTTGCACGCTTGCCGCGTCGTAGTTGGGCGCTTTGCCGCCGCGTAAAATAATATGACAATCTTCGTTCCCCGCGGTGCTCACGATCGCCGAGTGGCCCGCCTTGGTCACCGAAAGGAAGTGGTGCGGTGCCTGCGCCGCTTTGATCGCGTCGATTGCGATCTTGACGTTGCCGTCGGTACCATTCTTGAAACCCACTGGGCAGGAGAGCCCAGAGGCCAATTCGCGATGGACTTGGCTTTCCGTGGTGCGGGCACCGATTGCCCCCCACGCGATCAAGTCGGCGATGTATTGCGGCGTGATCATGTCGAGGAATTCGGTTCCAGCCGGGAGCCCCATCTCCGTGATCTCGCAGAGGAGTTTGCGCGCGATGCGAATGCCATCATTGATGCGATAGGTACCGTCCAAGTACGGATCGTTGATCAACCCCTTCCAGCCCACAGTGGTTCGGGGTTTTTCGAAATAGACCCGCATGACGATCAACAGCTCGTTCGCAAGACGCTCAGCCTCTTTTTTGAGGCGCGTGGCGTATTCGATCGCCGCGTCCGGATCGTGAATCGAACAGGGTCCCACTACGACGACCAAGCGCTCATCCGCACCGTGGAGAATACGGTGGATCGCCTGTCGGGCTTCGAACGTAGTTTGCGCCGAAGCCGGTGTCGCCGGGAATTCCCGCAGCACATGGATGGGCGGAACCAACTCTTGGATGTCGCGAATCCGAGTGTCGTCGATATGAAACCGAACGGAACTTCTAGGGTTCATGGCTATAAGACCTTCTTGGTTGTGGGACGTTGCGCGCTTTTCGGCCGAAACGCGGGGATCACGTCGGGATCCGTTTCGAGATAGGGGCCGCCGATCAAGTCGATACAGTAGGGAATCGCGGCGAAAATCCCTTTGTGCTGCCAACTGCCGTCTTCGTGACGAAGCCCTTCGAGCGTTTCGACGATCGATTTCGGTTGCCCGGGCAGATTGACGATCAAGGTTTTCCCGCGCACGACCGCCACTTGGCGTGAAAGGATCGCGGTAGGTACGAAATTGAGGCTGATGCGCCGCATCTCTTCGCCAAAACCGGGCAGGACGCGATCGGCCACCGCGAGCGTCGCCTCGGGTGTGACATCGCGCGGCGCTGGCCCCGTTCCCCCAGTGGTCAGAATGAGGCAGCAACCGCACGTGTCGGCTAGCGTTCTGAGCGTCTCCTCGATCACCGGCTGCTCATCGGCGATCAACCGTTTTTCCGCCCGCCAAGGGGTAACGAGCGCGCGGTTGAGCCACGACTCCAACGCAGGAATTCCTTTGTCTTCGTAGGCGCCGCTCGATGCGCGGTCGCTGATCGACACCAACCCAATGACCACCTCGGGTTCACTCATCGTCGGTCTCCTCGTCGTAATCCGTCTCCACTGCGCTCCGTTCCGGGAGCGTCAGTACCAATGTCGCCTCGATCGCGTGCCTAAGCGCTGCCACCAAGCGACGGCGCGGCAAGAGGTCTTGCGGTTCTGCCGAAAGACCTTTCAACGCCGCGCGTCGCATTTGCCGCCAATAGGGCACGTCGAACTCCGGAAAGCGGGACAACAGTTCCCCCACCACCGACTCATCGGCAAGAAATTCGGCGGCAAGGCGTTCCGCTTCCCGTTGACACTGCGCATCGACCGCCCCACCGGGACACAGGGAAGCAACCAGCACCTGCAGCGGTTCCAGTTCGTACGGTTGCAGAAGACGCCCCACATACTGCATCTGGCGCCGGTAGGCCTCGAAGTGACCAGATAGCCGTCTCGCTTCCGCGAGCGCCTGCGCGAGATCGCGCGGGAGCGCCAACCAGCGCAACCGCTCCACCGGCAGCGCCAACAGCGCTTCCCCTACCGCTTGCAGTTGGTGCATGCGCGCTTTGCGCTTGGTTTTCGAGAGTTCTTGCGGTTCCATTATAGAATTATCGCAAATTTTCCCTGAGGATCACGCATGAACCCTGGCTTGCCTTCATTGCCGCACTGGCAACAGCAACTGCAACGCGTTGCGGAACATGCCGCCGAACGGGCACGCCATCTTGGCGCAACAGCACAAACAGGGGTTTCGGAACGAGTGGGACGCTCCATCACGGTACGCCACGGCGAAGTCGAAACCATCGAGCACCACCGCGAACGCGCCCTCTCGGTGACCGTTTACCTCGACGGGCGTACCGGGCACGCCGCCACGAGTGACCTTTCTCCGCGCGCAATCGAAGCAACCGTGCAAGCCGCAGTGGCGATCGCGCGCCACACCGAACCCGATCCTGCCGCCGGGCTTCCCGATCCTTCATGGCTTGCCGACCCCAGTGCCGCGCCTGACCTCGGCTGCTACCACCCTTGGTCGGTGACTCCTGAGACGTTGATCGCGCTTACCCAGCGCCTCGAAGCGGCCGGAACGGCGCAAACGGGGATCGTCAATTCCGAAGGAGCCACCTGCACCACCGAAGTGGAACTGAGTGCGATCGCGAATACCCTCGGTTTTTCAGGGGTCACCGCCGAAACGGTCCATTCCTATTCTTGCGTGTTGTTGGCACAAAGCGACGACGGATCGCTGGTGCGCGACGGTGCCTGGGCGAGCCGCCGCGCCGTCGACCAACTGCCCGACCCCGAAGCGCTTGGCGCTGAAGCCGCTACCCGTGCGCTTCAGCGGCGCAACGCGCGCAGACTCCCCACGGGACGCTATGACGTCGTCTTCAGCCCCGAGGTGGCGCCGTCGCTATTGAGTCACTTCGTCGCCGCAGCAAGTGGCGGTGCGCTCTACCGCCGTGCTACGTTTTTGCTGGAACGGTTCGAAACGCAGCTCTTTCCCGAATGGTTTTCGATCCAAGAGGATCCGTGGCTGCCCCAAGGTTTTGGCTCCTGCCCGTTCGACGCCGAAGGGGTGCGCGTGGCGCCGCGCCTTGTGATCGACCAGGGCCGGTGGGTTGGACGCTTCCTGTCCAGCTACACCGCGCGCAAACTCGGGCTGACCAGCACCGGCAATGCAGGCGGCGCGCACAACCTGTTGCCCACCACCACCCACGATTCGCTCGCAGCGCTCCTCGCTTCGGTCGATCGCGGGCTCTTGATCACCGAACTTCTGGGCCATGGGGTCAATACGGTGACTGGCGAATATTCGCGCGGCGCGGCCGGATTCTGGTTCGAAAACGGCACGATCGCGTTCCCGGTGCATGAGATAACGGTATCAGGCATGCTACCGGAACTTTTTGCCGGCTTGATCGGCGTTGCCGACGACGCACGCCCCGACCGCCGCTTTCGGTTGGGCAGCACCGCGATTGCTGCAGTGCAAATAGCGGGTCAATAATTTTTGCGTTATCATAAACGCCGCCAACTGAACCGTTCAGTTCGCATAACAAACCCGTATCCAAGGAGGTGATTATGGAACGTCGTCGTTTCCTCAAAGGCGCCGGCCTTGCCGGCATTCTGGCTGCCGGCACGGCGCCTGCGATCATCCATGCACAAGAAGTAATCCGTTGGCGGTTGGCGTCGAGCTTCCCGAAAGCGCTCGACACCATCTACGGCGCGGCGGAAGACTTCGCGAACGCCATCAACCAGATGTCCGGCGGTAAATTCGAAGTCCAGGTCTTCGCTGGCGGCGAACTGGTGCCCGCTTTCGGGGTGTTGGACGCCGTTCAGCAAGGCACCATCGAATTGGCCCATACTGCGCCCTACTACTTCTTCGGCAAGAACGAAGCGTTCGCGTTCGACTGCGCGGTACCGTTTGGCCTCAACTCGCGGATGCTCACCGCATGGATGTACGACGGCGGCGGCAACCAGCTGATGAACGAATTCTATGCGAAATACAACATCGTCAGCCTGCCGATGGGGAATACCGGCGCGCAGATGGGGGGTTGGTACCGCAAAGAGATCAAGTCGGTTGACGACATCAAAGGCTTGAAGATGCGCATCGGGGGCTTCGGTGGACGCGTGCTGGCCAAAGTTGGCGGCGTGCCGCAGAACATTCCGGGCGGTGAAATCTACCAAGCGCTCGAAAAGGGAACGATCGACGCCACCGAATGGGTTGGCCCGTACGACGATCTCAAGCTCGGTTTCTACAAAGTGGCGCCTCACTACTACCATCCGGGCTGGTGGGAAGGTGGTGCGCAGCTGACGCTGTACATCAACAAAGAGAAGTTCGCGGCGCTCCCGAAAGAGTACCAAGAGATGATCCGTACCGCGGCGTCGCACGCCCATGTGACCATGCAAGCGAAGTACGACGCGCGCAACCCGCAGGCGTTGAAGCAACTCATCGCAAACGGGGCGCAGGTGCACCGCTTCCCGAAAGACGTCATGGACGCAGCGTTCAAAGCGCGCAACGAAGTCTACGCCGAACTCAACGACACCAACCCCGATTGGAAGAAAATCTACACCGAGTTCGAAAAATTCCTGCGTGACCAGTACGCGTGGTTCCGCCTGGCGGACCTGAGCTACGACCAGTACATGGCTTCCGTCAAACTCTAAAATCGAAAACCCCCGAAACATGCGGGGGTTATTCTCTTCACCCCCGATTGCAACCCTATTGATGAGGCGTCACGACGATGCAACCGCTCCTAAGAATCTGTGCAGTAATCGATACGCTCAACCGCTCACTCGGGCGGCTCTTTTTCTGGTTCACGCTCGCTGCCACCGCAATCAGCGCCGCGAACGCATTGGTGCGCAAACTCTTCGATACCAGCTCCAACGCCTTTTTGGAGATCCAGTGGTACCTCTTCGCTGCAGTCTTCATGCTGGGGCTGGGTTACGGCTTTTTGGAAAACGCCCATGTCCGCATCGACGTCGTCGCCAACCGCCTGAGTGCCCGGACGCGCAATTTGATCGACGCCATCGGCATCGTCGTCTTCGTCTTTCCCCTGTGCTACTTCATGGCGAATTTCGCGTGGCCGATCGTCGTCCAAGCCTATACCACGGGGGAAATGTCGTCGAACGCGGGCGGTTTGATCCGCTGGCCACTCTATGCGCTGGTGCCTGCCGGATACGGCTTGTTGGCCATTCAGGCCTTCTCTGAATTGATCAAGCGCATCGCATTCTTGCTGGGTCACGGCCCCGACCCGCTGAAGCAAGCGAACCCCCACTAATTCACCCATTTTGCGAGGCTGAGGAGCGCTTCATGGCCGAATTCCTTGCTGCCAACTTCCCGCCGCTGATGTTCCTGGGGTTGGTCATCTTTCTGCTGTCCGGCTTTCCCGTTGCATTTTCGCTCGCGTCAGCGGGGTTGCTTTTTGGTTTTTTGGGGATTCATTTCGGTATTTTTCCGGAAACCCTCTTTCACGCGTTGCCGCTGCGGGTTTTCGGGATCATGCAGAACGAGACCCTGTTGGCGATCCCCTTCTTCACCCTGATGGGACTCATCTTGCAGCGGTCCGGAATGGCGGAAGACCTTCTGGAAACGGCAGGCCAAGTCTTCGGCCCGATCCGCGGTGGGCTCGCGATTTCGGTGATCGTCGTCGGGGCGCTGCTTGCCGCAACGACCGGGGTCGTTGCCGCATCGGTGATTTCGATGGGGTTGATCTCGCTCCCCGTGATGTTGCGCTATGGGTACCATCGTGGGCTCATTTCCGGCGTGATCACGGCGTCCGGTACGCTCGCGCAGATCGTTCCGCCGTCGTTGGTGCTGATCGTAATCGCAGACCAATTGGGCCGCAGCGTCGGTGACATGTACAAAGGCGCGCTGATCCCGGCGTTGGGGTTGATTGCGGTCTATTTCCTTTACGTGATCGCGATTGCGCTCATCCGCCCCAAATGGGTCCCTGCACTACCGGAATCAGCGCGCACGTTTCATGAGCCCAACGGGGGTAGTGGCTACCGCTCGCTCCTCTTCACCTTTTTGGGGGTGCTGGCCGCCGCTACCCTCTTCGCCGCGAACTATGACGCGCTTTTGACGCAATGGAAAGGCGAAGCGGTCACCGCGCCAACCGACGAGAAAGTGGTGATGGCCACCACGTTTGGTGCGTTCGTCGCACTGGTGCTCGCGGCGATCGACTCCGCGCTGGGCCGCCGTTTCCTTTCCCAGATGACACATCGCGTCATCTTCGTGATGATCCCGCCGCTCGTGCTCATCTTTCTGGTCCTGGGTACGATCTTCATCGGCGTCGCGACGCCCACCGAAGGGGGCGCGATGGGGGCGATCGGTGCGATCGCGGTGGCTGCACTGCGCAAACGATTCTCGATGGCGATGTTGCGCGAGGCGCTGGAGGGAGCAACGAAACTGTCGATCTTCGTCCTAGCGATCCTTCTGGGTTCGACGGTCTTCAGCTTCGTCTTCATCTCCGCGAACGGGCAAGAGTGGGTGAAAGAACTCTTCGCCAAACTCCCAGGTGAAGAACTCGGCTTCTTGATCTTCGTGAACACCCTCATTTTCATCCTGGGGATGTTCCTCGATTTCTTCGAAATTTCGTTCATCGTGCTCCCGTTACTGGCACCGGTTGCGGAACATTTTGGGATCGATCTCGTCTGGTTTGGGGTTATGATCGCGATCAACATGCAGACGTCGTTCTTGACGCCACCGTTTGGTTTCGCGCTCTTCTATCTGCGCAGCGTCGCACCGGTGAAACATTACGAAGACCCGGTCACGAAGCAACAGATCGCGCCGGTGACGACGTTCGACATCTACAAAGGGGTGATTCCCTTCATCGTACTGCAGATACTGATGGTCGCCGCGGTCATCATCTGGCCAGGGATCATCACCGCGAACCTCGACGTGCAGAAAAAAGTGGATCTCGACACCATTCAGATTCCGTTCGAAGGCGGTGAAGCAGGCGGTTGGGGCGATGCAGGCAGCGGCACGAGTGGTGGCGGTGCCACCACCGGCGGCGATTCCGGTTGGGGGAATAGCGGCTGGTAAACGGACCGGCGGGTAATCCGGCTGACAACTTCAGCGGGTTACTCGTCGAACGCGCCGCTTTTCACCGATTGTGCCGCTTTGAGCATCGCCAGCGCTTTGTTACGCGTCTCTTGCCACTCGGCGTCGGGTTGGGAATAGGCTACGATTCCCGCCCCCGCCTGCACATGGACTTGGCCGTCTTTGATCACCGCAGTGCGAATCGCAATCGCCAAGTCCATCTCTTGGTGGAAACCCAGATAACCGACTGCACCGGCATAAATGCCGCGGCCGTGCGGTTCCAATTCGTCGATGATTTCGAGCGCCCGCACCTTCGGCGCGCCGGAAACGGTTCCTGCAGGAAAGGTAGCGCGGAGCACCGAGAGCATCGACTCGCCTTCTTTCAACACCCCTTCGACGTTCGAAACGATGTGCATCACATGGGAGTAGCGTTCGATTGCAAACGCCTCGGTGACCTTCACGCTGCCGGTCCGCGCCACGCGCCCGACGTCATTACGCCCCAAGTCGAGCAATTGCAGATGTTCACTGCGCTCTTTTTCGTCTGCCAGAAGCTCTTTTTCCAACGCGGCATCTTCTGCCGGGGTTGCCCCCCTTGGGCGCGTCCCCGCAATGGGACGCACGATCACTTTTTTGGCTTCGCCGTCGTCCTCGACACGCGTGAGGATCTCCGGAGAGGCGCCAACCACCTGGAACGACTCGAAGTCGAAATAGAAGAGGTAGGGCGACGGATTGAGCGAGCGGATCGCACGATAGAGCGCCAGTGGCGCACCCGCAAACGGCTGACTCATCCGCTGTGAGAGCACCACCTGCATGATGTCGCCGTCGACGATGTACCGTTGCGCTTTTGCCACCGCAGCTTTGAACGCCTCCTCCGGAAAACCGAACGCGAGCGCTTCGTCTTCGGTCGGTGCTGAGCCTGCTTGCGCGGCAGCAGCACCGGTCCGTTCCAGACTTTCCGGCCAACTGATCGGTTGCCGCAATTTACGTTGCAGTTCGTCGAGCCGCTTGACGGCCCGACGGTAGGCGCCGGGCACCCCCGGGTCGGCATAGACGACCAACGTCAGTTTTCCGGTGAGGTTATCGACGATCGCAAGCTCCTCGGAAACGAGGAGCAGAATGTCGGGGGTCTGAAGCGGATCCGGTTTGGCATGGGGGCTGCGCGCCAGCCGCGGTTCGATAAAGCGGATGGTGTCGAACCCGAAATAGCCGACCAGCCCCCCGATGAAACGCGGTAGCCCTTCGCGCGGCGGAATTTTGATCCGGTTGAGATACTCGGCGATGAAATTGAGCGGATCCCCGTAGTCGCGCCGCTCGACCAAGCGGTTCCCAGTGAGCAACAACACCGAGCGCCCATAGACCTCGATGCGGCTGGGGGACGCCAACCCAATGAACGAATAACGGCCGAATCGCTCGCCCCCCTGAACCGATTCCAGCAGGTAGGTCCAGGGTTCGTTGGCGAGTTTCAGGTAGATGGAAAGCGGTGTGTCGAGATCACAAAACGTGGTACGCGTTACTGGGATCCGGTTGTACCCAGCTTCTGCGAGTGCGTCGAATTCCTGTTCGCTCAAAGTCACCGTACCTACCCTTGCGCTGTTGCTAAGCAAGGAAGTTTAGCACTTCCGGCAGCGACTCGAGGTAGGCGGTACAAGGAACTTCGTGAATGGGCTGTCCTTCACTGTAGCCGTACGTGACCAAGAACACCGGCATTTCGAGCGCGCGCGCCGCCAACGCGTCGTTGCGCGAATCGCCTACCATCACAGCGGCGATAGGGCTACTGGCGCCCAGTTGGGTGAGCGCGTAACGCAGCATCGCGGGATCCGGTTTTTTCACCGGCAGCGTGTCGCCACTTACCACAGCGGCAAAATAGGACAGGATGCCCATCCGCTCCAACAAGGGCAACGTGAATTGGCTCGCTTTGTTGGTCACCACGGCAAGCTTACGCCCCGCGTCACGCAGCGTTTCGAGCGTTTCCAACGCGCCGGGATAGAGGCGGCTATCGTTGCCATTGACCTGGGCATAGTGGCGACGAAAAACCTGCAACGCCGTTTCGAGCCGTGCCGGATCGGCCGCAACCGCAGCGCCCAACGCGCGCCGCACGATTTCGCCGATCCCCTGCCCGACGAAGGTGGCGATCTCTCCCTGGGTCCGGGGCGGCAACCCCAGTTCGACGAGCGTTCGGTTCGCTGCCTCGGTCAAATCGGGCAGGGTATCCACGAGCGTGCCATCGAGGTCGAACAGGACTACTTCGGCCGCGTACCGTTCTGGCATCAGGCACCCTCCCGGTCGATACGCGCAAGCTCGGCGCGAAACTGCGCGATCACGGAGTCGTACCGGTTCGGGTCGTGCGCGTTCGCCGCACCAAAGACGGCCGAACCGGCAACGAAGACGTCAGCGCCCGCCTCGGCCACCGCAGCGATATTGTCGACCTTCACGCCACCATCGACCTCCAACCAGATGTGGCGCCCCGTCTCCGCTTCGTAGCGATCGAGCAGCGCACGCGCTTGGCGCAATTTCGGCAAGGTCGAGGGAATGAATTTCTGACCGCCAAACCCTGGGTTCACGCTCATCAAGAGCACCAGGTCGACTTTGTCGAGCACATGTTCGAGCCAAACCAGCGGTGTTGCGGGGTTGAAAACGAGACCAGCTTGGCAACCGCAGTCGCGGATGAGCGAAAGCGTACGGTCGATGTGCTCCGATGCTTCGGGATGAAACGAAATGATGTCTGCGCCCGCTTTTGCGAATTCGGGTATCAAAGCATCAACCGGTTTGACCATCAAATGGACATCGATCGGTTTCTCGGTGTACGGCCGAATCGCTTGACAGACGAGCGGCCCGACGGTGAGGTTCGGAACGTAGTGGTTGTCCATCACGTCGAAATGGATCCAATCGGCCCCGGCAGCGGAGACCCTCCGCACTTCGTCGCCCAAGCGAGCGAAATCGGCAGATAGGATACTGGGAGCGAGCAAGTAGGAGCGTTGCATCACGTCACATCCTCGAGAACTAATGAGAAACCGAATCGGCGTCCAAGGAGAAGATGCGATCACGCCATTCGAAGTGATCGCCAAGACGCAGCAGTTGCAGCCCAGACGTGACCGCTCCGTTCAGCCGGACCTCCGTCGTTTCCGGAACGAAGAGTAAAACGCGGTAGCCGTCACGAATGAGCATCGGATCGCGATTGGGGTCATTTCCCAACCGCGTCACGCGCCGCGAAAGCAGAAGCGCTTGGCCACCCGGCTGCACCACCAGACGTGGTTGGGCAATCGGTGCTGGCGGGCTCGTAGGCGACTGCTCCGGCGCTTCCCACGGCAAGGTGTTGGGCGGTGAAGAGACGAAACGCAAGCAGAAATGGCCGATCCGGACGGTTTCACCGGGTTTGATGCGCGCCCGCGTCACGCGCTGGTTTTGGTACCAGACGCCGTTTTTGCTCCCCAGATCTTCGACCAAAAGTTCTTGAAAGAAAGGGGTAAGAAGGGCGTGGCGCGCACTCACCGTCGCGTCATCCAAACGAATGTCGTTTCGTTCTTCACGTCCCACCCGATAGAGCGGCAAAACCAGCGGGAATTGCCAGAGAAACGTTTCCCGATAGGAGAGCAGCAACCCGCCGGATGGAGCAGAGCGGAGGAGATCGGCCAAGCGTGATGTCGTACCCACGAATCGAGACGCCCTCAGTACGGGAGTTCCGAACCCAGCCCCAGAGCCGTTGCACGCTCGAGAACGCGCGCGGCGACCGCGATATCCTGAATCGCCATCCCTTGCGATTCGAACAGGGTGATCGCGTCAGGCCCCGGCCGTCCCGGACGGATCCCGGCGAGCACCTCACCCAGCTCCACCCACAGTTCAGGCCGGGTACGCCCCTTTTCGCGTGCGGGTAACAGATCACCCGCCTCTTTGAGCGCCACCGCGCGACTGTCGACGACGATACGATCGGCGGCAACGACCGTTTTTTCCGGAATCTCCTGCCGCGCCAGGCTGTTAGAACCGATCGCGTTGATGTGCATCCCCGGGCGGATCCACGCGGCATCGAAGACGGGTGTAACGGAGGTGGTGGCAGTGACCACGACGTCCGCTCCGGCAAGCGCTTCCGCAGCAGACTCAGGAGCGAAAGGAACCATTGGGACGCTCAGCTCTTTTTCGAGCCGGGCACAAAACTGTTGCGCGTTTTCGAACCGCCGTGAGACGACACGAATGGCTTGCCATGCGCGGACCGCCGCAGCTGCCCGAACCTGCCCTTCGGCTTGCCAACCGGAACCGAAAAGCGTGAGCACTTGGGCGTCCGAACGCGCCAAATGGCGAATCGCGACGCCGCCCGTCGCCCCGGTGCGCATCATCCCCAACCAATCGGCAGCAAGCACGGCAACCGGTTCACCGGTCGAGATCCGATAGAGGTGTACCCAAAAGCGCGTGCCTTCACGTGTGGAGGTATAGACCTTGAACCCCGTGAGATCAAGCGCCGGTACCGCGCCTTGCAGCAGATGGGTGATCGATCCTGGCAGTCGTACCCGTTGCCGGGGCAGATCGACGACTGCCCCTTCCGCGTGCTGCCCCATCACCCATTCGACGGCTTCGATCGCCTCCGGCATCGTCAGACACTGCTGGACTTCCGCTTCGGTGAGAAAACGTGTCATTCCAGATCCTCCGAGTTGCGCCAATCGTATCGTAACGCACCGTGACTGTAAATGAAAAGCCAGTGAACCGAGGTTCACTGGCTTTGAAACGTGCTGTTTCGAACGAGTTGATCGACGCTTAGCCGAGCAACTGTTTCATCAATTTACCCATCTCAGAGGGGTTGCGCGTCACCTTGAAACCACACTCTTCCATAATTGCGAGTTTTGCCTCTGCGGTGTCCGCGCCTGAGGAGATGAGGGCACCAGCGTGTCCCATCCGTTTCCCCGGAGGGGCAGTGACGCCGGCAACGAAGCCCACGACCGGTTTCTTGAAATGCGCTTTGCACCAGAGCGCGGCATCCACTTCGTCCGAACCGCCGATTTCACCGATCAGGATCACGGCGTCGGTGTCGGGGTCGTCGTTGAACATCTTCATCACATCCAGGTGCTTGAGGCCGTTGATCGGGTCGCCGCCGATCCCCACCGCAGTCGACTGCCCCAACCCCAATTCGGTCAATTGCGCCACCGCTTCGTAGGTCAGAGTTCCCGAGCGGGAGACCACGCCAACGCGCCCTTTTTTATGGATGTGGCCAGGCATGATCCCGATCTTGAGTTCGTCCGGCGTGATGATGCCTGGGCAGTTCGGGCCGAGCAATAGGGTCTCTTTGCCGCCTTGCTCGACTTTGCGCTTCATTTTGTTGCGCACCATCAGCATGTCGCGCACCGGAATCCCTTCGGTGATACAGATCACGAGGTCGAGATCGGCTTCGACCGCTTCCCAGATCGCATCGGCTGCCCCAGCCGGCGGGACGTAGATCACCGAAACGGTCGCTCCCGTGGCTTCTTTCGCCTCTTTCACCGTGGCATAGATGGGGATATCGAAAATCTTTTCCCCCGCTTTGCGCGGGTTCACGCCCGCAACGAAGCAGTCGCGTCCAAACGCGTATTCGATACATTTTTGCGTGTGGAATTGACCGGTTTTCCCGGTGATCCCCTGAGTGATGACTTTCGTCTCTTTGTTGATCAGAATCGACATAGCGGTTATCCTCTGCTGCTCGAGTTTCGTCAGGCGGCTGCGCCTTTCGCTGCGGCAACCACTTTTTCCGCGGCTTCGGCCATCGTTTCGGCGGAGATGATCGGCAACCCCGATTCGGCCAAAATTTTCTTACCGATATCTTCGTTGGTGCCTTTCATCCGGACGACCAGCGGAACGTTCAGACTCACCTCGCGCGCGGCGGTGACGATCCCTTCCGCGATGGTGTCACAGCGCATGATCCCTCCGAAGATATTGACCAGGATCGCTTGCACGCGCGGGTTTTTCAGCATGATTTTGAACGCAGCGGTCACCTTTTCCGTGGTTGCGCCACCGCCAACGTCGAGGAAGTTGGCCGGTTCGCCCCCGAACAGTTTGATGGTATCCATCGTCGCCATCGCGAGCCCCGCCCCATTGACCAGGCAACCGATATTGCCGTCGAGCGAGATGTACGAAAGGTCATACTTCGACGCTTCGACTTCGTCGGGATCTTCTTCGTCGAGGTCGCGGTAGGCGACGATTTCGGGATGACGAAAGAGCGCGTTGTCGTCGAAATTGAATTTGGCGTCGAGCGCTTTGATGCCACCGTCCCCTTCGAGGATGAGCGGGTTGATCTCTGCCAGGGACGCATCGGTCGCCATGTAGCAGTGGTAGAGCTTTTTGAAGGTATCGACCGCAGCGGGGATCGACCCTTCGGGAATGCCGATCCCTTTGGCCAGGGTCAGCGCTTGCTCGTCAGAGATCCCATCGAGCGGGTTGATGAACACTTTGATGATTTTCTCGGGTGTCTTGGCCGCCACCTCTTCGATGTCCATCCCGCCTTCGCTGGAAGCAAGCATCGCAACCAGCTGCGTCTTGCGGTCGGTGAGCACCGAAACATAGTATTCGTGGCGGATATCCGCCCCTTCTTCGATCAGGAGCCGCCGCACGATCTGCCCTTCTGGCCCCGTTTGGTGGGTAACCAGACGCATCCCGAGAATCTGTCCGGCAAGGGTTTCGACGGCTTCGAGCGAGCGGGCCAGTTTCACCCCGCCCCCTTTTCCGCGCCCACCGGCATGAATCTGCGCTTTGACCACCCAAACCGGGCCACCCAACCGCTTGGCGACCTCGACTGCCTCTGCTACCGAAAATGCCGGTTCGCCCCGCGGCGTCCGGATTCCAAATTGGCGCAGGATCTCTTTGGCTTGATATTCGTGAATCTTCATGGTTGCCCTTTTGACACTGTTCCAAACGCATCGCTACGGGGACGTCCTGACGGCACGCCCTCCGCTCCCTGGTCTCTGACAGCACGCACGCGCGGCCGCCGCGATAATTATACCGCTTTGTTCCGGAACCATTTCGGGTAATACTGTGCGACCACCGGTGAGGAGTCGGTGTCGAGCGCGTGGCACTGATCGAGATGAAACGGCTTTTCGTCGCTCTCCTCGTTGTCGCGGCGAAAGGTCGCAAAGGTTTGCACCGCCGCGGTGGGCAGGGCATAGAGCAGCTCTGTGATATGCGTGCACCCGCGAACCCCACGAAAACGGTCATTGACCGCCAAACGAAACCCTTTGAGCAGATTCAGGCCGACAAGTTGCTTATACGCATAGGTAATGGTTTCGCACACCCCGAAAAAGGGCACCCAGCGGCTTTCCGCGTGCGCTTCGCGAATCGTGAACGTGTTGTCGTACGCGATGCGCACCGTCATCTCATGTACTGGAGTTCCTGCTGGACGCATACCCGACGAGATGGGATAGTCGACGTCTTTGACGTCGGTGAGCGTCGCTTCGAGCTCCCACAGACCGTCGCTGCGCTCGAAGCCGTCGATGGTAATCGTGCGGCGGTGAATGCGCCGCCGGGTTACGGATTGCTTGGGCAGATTCGTCTGTTCGCTCATAGGACATACGGTACCGTATGGTTGCGATGCCGCCATTATAGGCAAGTTGGTGACGGCGTTCAAACCGGACTGGGGTCGTCGAAGAAAGTGACCGTGATGCCGTAACGTTGCGCAAGACGCGCCCCGAGCGCCTGAACACCGAAGCGCTCGGTTGCATGGTGGCCTGCGGCAAGAAAAGCAACGCCACTTTCACGCGCCAGATGGACATACGGTTCGGAGATTTCCCCGGTGACGAACGCATCTACCCCTTTGGCCACTGCGTCGAGAAAAAAACTTTGCGCGGCACCGCTGCACCACGCCAAACGGCGCACCGGTCGATCCGGGTCGCCCACCACGAGCGGGGTGTGGCCAAGGGTTGCCTGCAGCCGATTCGTAAGTACCGCAACGGTGGGCGGACAGTCACGATCCGTTTCGTTGCCCCACTCTCCCAGACAGCCGAGGGACTGATCCCCAAAACGCTCGAGCGTCACCCACCCCATCGCCTGCGCCCAGACCGCGTTGTTCCCGACTTCGGGATGGGCGTCGAGCGGCAAATGGTAGGCAACGAGCGAAATCTCTGCGGTAAGAAGCGGGCGCAAGCGGCGGCGTTTCAAACCCACGACACACGGATCGTCCCCTTTCCAAAAGAGTCCGTGATGCACGAGCAGCAGATCCACCTCGGCCGCGACTGCCGCTTCGATCGTGGTGCGGTTTGCCGTCACCGCGGTCATGATGCGGCGCACTTCGCTTCGCCCTTCCACCTGCAGGCCATTTGGGCAATAATCGCGAAAAAGGTGCGGCGCGAGCCACTCGTCGAGCGTCGCCTTGAGTTCCCACAAATGCATTCCGGATTCCTTTCAGATGAACGGTCGTCGCTTGTTGGACATTATCGCGTACACCGTGCTTGCTGTCGCGATCGTGGGGTTCGTCCTCGCCCACCTCAAACCTGAGTGGTGGTTGGCACGCGAATCGGTGGTGGTCGTCGAACGTACCGCGCCGTCAGCCACCGCAACGCCGCAAACCGAAAAAGATTTCCGGGCCGCGGCGCGCGCCGGGATGGCAGCGGTCGTTGCGGTCTTGCCCGATCAAACCCAGTCCGCCACCGCAAAACCCCTCCCTCCCAACCACCCGCAGATCCCGTTGCCCCAACCGCTCCCCAGTGAGATCGGTTCGGGTGTGGTGATCAGTGCGGACGGTTTGATCGTCACCAACGCCCACGTCGTGGGGAAAGCAGAACGCGTGCGCGTCCGTTTCGCTGACGGAACGGCTGCTTCGGCTCGAGTGATCGGGAAAGACCCGGAAACCGACCTTGCCGTATTGCGGTTGCGTGCGCTTTCCGCGATCCCGCTCCATCCCCTCCCATTCGCTCCCGACGACAGTTATGCGGTGGGCGACATCGTGCTGGCGATCGGCCACCCGTTCGGCGTCGGCCAAAGCGTAACGATGGGGATCATCTCGGCGCTGGATCGGACCGAATTGGGGATTTCGACGTTCGAACATTTCATCCAAACCGATGCGGCGATCAACCCCGGCAATTCGGGCGGTGCCTTGGTCGATACCGCGGGGCGACTCGTTGGGATCAATACGGCGATCTTTTCGCAATCCGGCGGCAACATCGGCATTGGATTCGCAATCCCCGGCCGCGTGGTGCGCCCGGTTGTTGCGGCGCTCGTGCGCGACGGCCGCGTGCGCCGCGGTTGGCTGGGGGTTCAATTGGAACCGTTATCCGAAGGGATCGATGCGACTGACCAAGAAGCTGCGCGAGGTGGGGTTTTGATCACTGAGGTCCTACCCGATTCGCCCGCACAACGAGCGGGGATCACGAAAGGGGACATCCTACGCGCCGTGGGCAACCGGCCGGTCCATGCGATTGCCGAAGCGCTGGACGCCGTAGCGACGCTTCCGCCCGGAGAACAGGTGACGCTCACGTTGGAACGCAACGGCAAGCCGCTTACGGTGGCCGTCACGATCGCAGAGCGGCCACCCCTTGAATGACTGAATTTCAATCGGAAAATTGCGGCAGCGGCGCGCGCAGCCCACCGATCAGGAAGCTGATCAACCGTTCGCGTAGGTGATCGAGGTTGCGGTCGTCAAAATGTTCGCCAGCAAAGAGTTGCAGCGCATCGACACCCGCGATCGCGTACGATACCGCCCCCAGCATGAAGTGAAAGCGCCAGAGGATCTCTTCGTGCGGCACATCCGGAACGCTTGCGTAGAGCGCTTGGAGATACCGCTCAAGTACGTCAACGTCACCATATTCGGCAGCAAGCACGCGGCGCACGAACGACGACGGGTCGGTGAGCGTGCGCCCCAATAGGCGAAGGAACGCTTCGCCGCCCGGCTCACGCGCCAAATCGAAAAGGGAACCGAAAAAGGCTTCGAGGATGCGGCTGGGGCGAACGCTCTTGCCAAGCTTTTCCGCCTCTAGCTGCAGCTGGTCGAGGCGCTGCCGACGCAACTCGTTGAGCCAAACCAGACGACGGCGAAAAATCTCCTCGATCAATTTCTCTTTGCTGCCGAAATGGTAATTGACCGCAGCCAAATTGACGCCCGCCGCAGCGGTGATCATCCGCATCGACGCCCCGTCGAAACCGTGTTCGGCAAAAAGGGTTTCCGCGACGTTGAGAATGCGTTCACGCGTATCGACCTCTCCCGATACCGCATGAGCACGCTGCGATCCACGGGTGTTTTTGGCCATCGGCATGGTCCGTTTCAAACAAACGTTCCAATCATCGCACAATTCGTGCGCTTTGCCAAGCGAGCACGATCAGGAGGAGTAGTGCCAAGGGAATCGGCGGTGCATCTCGCTTTCGATCCACGATTCGGTCTCAGCGATGACCGTATCGGGGTCTTTCCCGGCCGTTTCGATGGTTGGCCCGATCACGAAAAGCACGTCACCTGGGTAGCGCACGAACGCGTTGCGTGCCCACATCTCACCAGCATTGTGCGCGATCGGAACCACGGGCACCCCCGCTTCGACCGCGAGTTTCGCCCCCCCCGCTTTGTAGCGTCGCGTCGCCCCCACCGCCACCCGCGTGCCTTCGGGAAAGAGTGTCACGTAGAACCCCTGACGTAGCCGTTCTTTACCAATCGAAACGACCTGCTTGATGGCGTCGCGCCCGGCGCTGCGGTCGATTGGGATCATCGGGCAACTGCCGATTCCCCAACCAAAAAATGGGATGCGCAACAACTCTTTTTTGAAGACGAAGACCATCGGCGCGAGCTTTGCGGGCAGGACGATCGTTTCGAGCGCCGACTGGTGTTTGGTCAGGATCACCGCGGGCTGCTGCGGGAAGTGCGCAAGCCCTTCGTAATGCCAGCGAATGCCCAGTATCCACCGAATGCCCCAGCTGATGACCACCGCCCAACGGGAAATCAGGTAGTAGCGCCATTGTGGCGAAAGCGGCCGAACCAGCAGCGCAAAAAGCGAATAGGGCGCGGTCACCGCAGCAAGATAGAGGAGAAAAAAAGCGGAGCGCACTGCTGCCCACCATTTGGGGCAGGAGCGCCGCCCCGGGCGAAAATCGGGCGGCGGCGGCGCAGGCTGAGCACGATAGTGAAAGCGGCGTGGTACGGAGGAGAACCGCATGACTTTCCTTTACCGCGACGATGCTTGGGCAATCAGCATTTTGGCGACAGCGAGCAGATCATCGACGACCTGGGTGCCGGGCGGCAGTTCGGACGCAGCTTCCCGTTCCGTTTCCGCGCCAAAGCCGGTGCGCACCAGCCAGGGTTGTGCCCCGATCGCCGCAGCCGCTCGGAGGTCACGCAGACGGTCCCCCACCACCGGCACCTTCGCCATATCGACACCAAAACGTTGCGCGATCGTGCGCAACATCCCCGGTTTGGGCTTCCGACAGGCACAGTCGGCGTCTGCTGCGTGCGGACAGAAGAAGATGGCGTGAATCCGCCCCCCTTCGGTCGCCGCCTGTTTGATCAACCGTTCATGGATCGCGTTCATCGTGTCGACCGTGATGAGGCCGCGGCCAATCACCGATTGATTGATCGCGAGCACCACTCGCCAGCCCCACTGGGTCAAAAGCGAAATCGCCTCGATCGCCCCAGGAAGCGGCACCCAGTCCTCTGGGCCGCGCAAGAAGGGTTTGCGCGGCTCGTTGATCACCCCATCCCGGTCGAGCACGATCACCTTCATGCCGCAAGCACCGAAAGATCTGCTACCTGATCGAGCGCCCGACGCAAACGGGCCAAGAGCGCCAGCCGATTCATCCGCAGCAACGGTTCGTCGGTAAGCACCATCACGGAATCGAAGAACGCATCGATCGGTTCAGCCAATGCGACCAGCGTGGTGAGTGCCGCGTCGAACGCTTCGTTGTCGATGTGTGACGCCAAGTAGGGTTCAACCCGCACGAGCGCTTCGAAGAGCGCTTTTTCGGCCGGTTCGGCAAAGAGCGCGACATCGACGTCGACGTGGGCAAGCTCCGCTTTCTTCAGCAGATTGACCACGCGCTTGCGCGCCGCCGCCAACCGCTGCGCCTCTGGGCGCTCGGCAAATGCTGTCAAAGCGGACAACCGCGCGGGTACCGTATCGATACGTTGTGGGGTGACCGCAAGCACCGCGTCGACCATGAGCGGTGCGTGGCCCCTTTCCCGCAACCAATGGCGCAAGCGCTCGTCGCAGAATGCGCGCATTTCCGCGACCACGTCGCGCTGCCCAGCCGCACGGCGCACTGCCTCCGGCTGCAGCTGGAACGCCGCGTCGAGAAGCGGATCGAACGGCAAAGGTACGGGGTGCTCGATCACCATGCGCAAGATCCCAAGTGCTGCGCGCCGCAACGCAAAGGGATCTTTTTCGCCCGTAGGGGTTTCACCCAACGCAAAGAGGCCGGCAAGGGCGTCGAGTTTGTCCGCGAGCGCGACGATCGTACCGGTCAGATGGCGCGGCAGCGCATCGCCAGCGAAACGCGGTTTGTAGTGATCTTCGATCGCTTCGGCTACTTCCTGGGGTTCGCCGTCGGCCAATGCGTAGTACCGCCCCATCACCCCTTGCAATTCGGGGAATTCGCCCACCATTTCGGTGACGAGGTCGCACTTGGCGAGCCGCGCCGCGCGTTGCGGCAAAACGGGATCGACGCCCAAACGATGGGCGATTTCGCCCGCCAGGGATTCGATACGTGCCACCCGCTCCGCCAGTGTCCCGATGCGGTTGTGATAGACGATCTCCGCAAGCCGAGGCAGGCGACGCTCCAACGTCGTTTTGCGGTCTTGTTCGAAGAAGAACTGCGCATCGGCCAAACGGGGGCGCACCACCCGTTCGTTACCGTGGATGATCGCGCTCGGGTCCGCGATCCGCATGTTCGAGACGATCAGGAAACGGTTCGTCAATCGATCTGCCGCATCGAAGAGCGGGAAATATTTCTGATTGGCCCGCATCGTGAGGATCAGGCATTCGGGCGGCACGGCCAGAAACACTTCAGGGAATGTGCCGAGATAAACCGCGGGGTATTCGACGAGTGCGGTCACTTCGTCCAAAAGATCCGGGTCGTCGCGCAGATGCGCCCCCGCCTTCTGTGCTGCTTCTGCCAACATCTTCGCGATCGCCTCGCGCCGTGCGGCAAAATCGGGGATCACCTTTCCTTCGGCCAACAAGGTGGGTTCGTACGCATCGGCGTGCGCGAGGGGGATCGCGCCGCGACTGAGGAAGCGGTGGCCCAGCGTTTCGCGACCGCTCTCCAGCCCCAGTACGGTTCCCGGAACCACTTGATCGCCCCACAACATCACCAGACGGTGTACGGGACGAACGAATGTCTCGTCTCCCGAACCCCAGCGCATCCGTTTCGGGATCGGGAGGGCATCGAGCGCAGCATGCACCCATTCGGCCAGTTGCGCAAACAGGTCTGCTCCCGGCACCGTCTCCCGCAAAAAGAGTTGTTCTTGTTTGCCGTCATGGGCACGAAAGAGCGGTGCCTCACCCGGGGTCAGACCTTTTGCGGCAAGCCGTTTGACGAGCGCAGTGGTGGGTTGCCCGTCGCTGTCGTACGCGACCGTGACGGGCATCAAGCGCACTTGCTGTTCGCGGTCCGCACCCTTTGCCGCAACCGCTTCCACCCAAACCGCAAGCCGCCGCGGCGAGGCGAACCACCGCCATGCCGCATCTTCAGTGACCAGATCCGCGGTGCGCAACCGTTCGACGACCCCACGGGCGAACATTTCGCCGAGTTTGGCGAGCGCCTTCGGCGGCAACTCCTCGGTGACCAGTTCGACGAGCAATGCGTTACGCTGCATGGGGCGTCTCCTTCGCAAGCAACGGGAATCCGAGCGCTTCGCGGCTCTGGTAATAGGCTTGTGCCACGGCACGCGCCAGCGCCCGAATCCGGCCGATATACCCCGCCCGTTCTGTGACGGAAATCGCCCCGCGGGCATCGAGCAAGTTGAACGTATGTGCGGCCTTGAGCACCATTTCGTATGCGGGCAAGGGAAGCGACGCTTCCATCAGCCGTTTCGCCTCTGCTTCGAAATGGTTGAAAAACTCGAAGAGCAGCGGCACATTAGCCGCTTCGAAATTGTAGCGGGACTGCTCCACCTCGTTCTGGTGAAAGACGTCGCCGTAGGTGATCCGCTGCCCATCCGGGGTCACCGACCAGAGGAGATCGTAGACGTTTTCCACACCCTGAAGGTACATCGCCAAACGCTCGATACCGTAGGTGATCTCGCCCAGGACCGGCTTGCAGTCCAGTCCGCCGACCTGCTGGAAGTAGGTGAATTGGGTCACCTCCATCCCGTCGAGCCAGACCTCCCAGCCCAAACCCCACGCCCCTAGGGTCGGGTTTTCCCAGTCGTCTTCGACGAAGCGCACATCGTGCTGCTTCAGGTCGATTCCAAGCGCTACCAGGCTCCTCAAGTAACGCTCTTGGATATCGAGCGGGCTGGGTTTGAGAACGACCTGAAACTGGTAATAGTGCTGCAACCGGTTCGGGTTTTCGCCATAGCGACCATCCTTGGGACGGCGCGAAGGCTGGACGTACGCCGCGTACCACGGCTCCGGCCCGATCGCGCGCAAGAAGGTCGCGGTGTGTGACGTTCCCGCGCCCACTTCCAAATCGTAGGGTTGCAGCAACACACACCCTTCCTTGGCCCAGAAGGTCTGCAGCCGCAGGATGATCTCTTGAAATGTCGGGACGTTCATCACGGTCTCGGTGCAATCCAGTACGTAATCTGGCAATTTTAGCACCGAACCCGGTTACGCCCGCGACGCGACAGCACAGCCCCCAAGAGCGCCAACGCCAAAAACACCACGCTCGCCTCTCCCCCCCAGCGCACGAACGGAGTCAAACCCTGTTGTGGGACGATCACCGCATCGAGCACCGCGTCGCGCCACGGCGCCGCGATCGCCACCGTACGTCCCTGTGCGTCGAATACGGCACTCACGCCCGCATTGACCGCTTGAATCCAGGGGCGTGCGGTTTCGAGCGCACGGGCGCGACCAATCTGTGCGTGCTGCCATTGGCCGTGGGTTTTTCCGTACCACGCAAAATTCGAGGCATTCACTAAGATCTGTGCCCCCCGGCGCACATCACGCACCACCCATCGGGCAAACGCGCTTTCGTAGCAAATGTTCGCCGCCCAGTGCGCCCGCTGCCAAGCCCCCAGCGACGGATTCGCAACACCCGGCACCTGGTCGGCGAACGGGATCGCCAGCCAGCGGACAAACCAGTGAAACCCTGGCGGGACGAATTCGCCAAAGGGTACCAGCTGCCGCTTGTCGTAGTGCCACCGACCGTCGAGCGTGGTCAGCGCATTGTGGATTCCCGTAGCGTCGCGGCGAAAGAGCCCGAGCAACAACGTTCTGTTCGACGCATCCGGTGCGTGCGCGTCGTTGCCTTGTGCGAACGCAGCCGCAAGCGCCGCTCGCCAGGTTTGCGGCAAGTCGCTTTCGAAAAGGGGCAACACCGTTTCCGGCGTGACGACCACCGCCCCCTTCGCCCGCGCAACCTTGCGGGTCAGTTCCGTGAAATGGGTCTGCCAGCGCCGCGTATCCCACTTTTCGTCTTGCGCCACTACCGTCTGGATCACACTCACGGTGACGGGTGGCGCAGCCGGTTCGCTCCATGCGATCTGCCCCAAACCCCACCCCGCTACACAAACCCCAAAGGTAATGCCCCAGGTCTGCAGCCGCCGGGGTGCGTTTCCCCAAGCAGCGGCGAGCGCAACCATCAGAAAGGTCACACCGAGCGCACCGACGATCGGAAACCAACCGTTGAAAAGCGCCAACGGTCCGGCGTCGTGCGCTGCGGCAAATCCCGGCATGAGCCAGGGGAATCCGGTCAGCAACCCGCCCCGCCCCCATTCGGCGAGTGTCCACAACGCGGCAGGAACGAGCGCGCGCACAGTCCCCAGACGACGCCACAACCAATGGGTAATACCGCCTGCGATTGCCCACCATAGCGCCAAATAGGCAGCTAGGAGCGCGACCGCAACCGCAGCAACGCCCCAAGGCAAACCGCCGTAACGCGCCAGCGCCACAGCGAGCCACGAAAGGCCGACGGTAAAATATCCGTGTGCGAAAAACCCACTTGCCGCAGCCGCGTCCCGGAGGTACGCGGCGCGTGCGAGTGTGCGGAAGAGCCACGCGAGCCCCACCATCAACAACGGCCACCAGCCAAACGGCGCAAACGAAAAGAGCGCAACGCCGCCCCCCACACTCCAGCACACCAGCCAAAGCACCCATGGGCGGTGCAAGAGCGCTGCGGGGATGGCGAACGAACGGTTCACGGAGTCACGCAAGGGGTTAGGGGATAGACGCTACGCATCTTGAGCAGATTCGGCTTCCGGTGCCTGAAGCTTGTGCACCCGTACCCAATAGACGCGGCGACCATCGGCGCGCACCACTTCGAAACGCCACCCGTTCAAGGTGATCGTCTCATGGATGTGGGGGAGACGGCCCAAGTGGTGGATCAGCAACCCTCCCACGGTATCGGCTTCTTCGGTTTCGTCGAACCGCGTGGCAAACGCCTCATCGAAGTCGGCCAACTCCAAGTCCGCACGAACTCGGAACGAGCCGTCCTGTTCCGCGACGATCGCATCCTCTTCTGCTTCGAAGTCGTATTCGTCGTCGATTTCGCCGACGATCTGCTCCAAAACGTCTTCGATGGTGACCAACCCTGCGACGCCGCCATATTCGTCGGCAACGATCGCCATGTGGTTACGACGAACGCGAAATTCGCGCAACAAAATATCCAGCCGCTTCGACTCCGGGACGAAAACCGCAGGCCGAAGGCTGTCGCGTAGGTCGAACGGCTCCCCCGCGTAATAGCGCAACAACTCTTTGGCCAGGAAAATCCCCAAGACGTCGTCTTTGTCTTCCCCAACCACAGGGAAGCGGGAATGGTTGGTCTCTACCACCAACCGCGTGATCGCTTCGATCGAAGCGTCGACGCGGATCACGTCCATTTGGCTGCGCGGCACCATCACGTCGCGCACGGTCAGGTTGGAGAGCGCAAGCGCCCCCTCGATGATCGCAAGCGCTTCGGCGTCGAGCAGATTGCGCTCGCAGGCGGAGCGCAACAATTCCAGCAATTCTTCTCGGGTTTCAGGTTCGGAGGAAAACAAGTGCGTGAGACGGGCCCAAAGGCCCTTGGTAGACGAAGGTTCAGTCGGGTCACTCATACCGATGATTTCACGTCGCGATAGGGATCGGGAAACCCCAAAAGGGCAAGGACGCGGCGCTCCAGCGCTTCCATCGCTTCGGCCTCCTCGTCCGTTTCGTGGTCGAATCCTTGTAAGTGCAGCATACCATGAACGACCAGATGGGCACAATGGGCGTCCACGGTTTTTCC
Organism: Hydrogenophilus hirschii; assembly: GCF_054656675.1. Classification (NCBI taxonomy): domain Bacteria; kingdom Pseudomonadati; phylum Pseudomonadota; class Hydrogenophilia; order Hydrogenophilales; family Hydrogenophilaceae; genus Hydrogenophilus; species Hydrogenophilus hirschii. The sequence goes on along the minus strand of NZ_BAAHXQ010000001.1, from coordinate 493,455 downwards.
CTGGGACACTGCTTCGCGATGAAGTACCGGCGCGCACAACACCAAATCACCGTGCGCGATGGTCATCCCCAGCGCTTCGTCAGGAACGGGATCGTAGGGAAACGACAACACGTTGGTCGCATAGTCCTTGTGACGGTACGCAGCGTTCAACGCCCGCCCTTCTGCTTCGTCGACGAACCGCACCGTGACCCGCATCGTACCCGATAGGAGCGCTGCGCGCGCCCAGCGCAACACCGAAGCCCGGGGCGGCACCGGCCATTCGGTTGCGCGCTGGTAGGAAAGATAAAGGCGCTTTCTCACCGCGTCACCCCAAGCGCTTCGCTCTGCCGTGCCGCGTCGAACGCTTCGTACGCATCGACGATGCGCGCCACCAGCGGATGGCGCACCACATCTTCGCGCACGAACCGCTGAAACGCCAAACCGCGCACGTTGGCCAACACTTCGACTGCCTCAGCAAGCCCACTTTTGGCCCCACGCGGCAAATCGACCTGCGTGAGGTCGCCAGTCACCACCGCTTTCGACCCGATACCGATGCGAGTCAGAAACATCTTCATCTGTTCCGGCGTAGTGTTCTGCGCTTCGTCCAGAATGACAAAGGCATGATTGAGCGTGCGCCCCCGCATGAACGCCAGCGGCGCGATCTCGATCGCACCCCGTTCAAAGAGCTTCGCAACGCGTTCCGATCCCATGAGATCGTAGAGCGCATCGTAAAGCGGCCGCAGGTAGGGATCCACCTTTTGGGTCAAATCACCGGGCAAAAAACCCAACCGCTCCCCAGCCTCCACTGCAGGCCGCGTCAAAATGATCCGTTCGACCTGTTCGCGTTCGAACGCATCCACCGCGCATGCCACCGCCAGGAAGGTTTTGCCGGTACCCGCGGGCCCAATGCCAAAGGTGATGTCGTGCGTACGTATCGCCTCGATATATGCCGCTTGACGTGGCGTGCGCGCGATGACGCGCCCTTTGCGGCTACGCAGTACGGGGGCTTCGCCCGTCCGTTCCGGAGGAAAATCCGTTGGGGGCTCCACCGATTCGGCGCGTGGCGCCGCTTGCGTCCGGCGCGTTGGCGCACTTTGGGGTTCCGCTTCATCCGGCCAGTTGAGCGTCTCGACGTAAGCCAGTTGCACGTCGTCCAAAGTCAATGCTTTTCCGGCACGTTGCCACAGCCGTTCGAGCGCCGTACGGACGAGCCGTACCGTCTCGGCATTGCCCTGAACGCGAAAGTCGTGACTGCGGCGCAGGATGACCACGTCGAACGCCGTCTCCAATTGACGGAGGTTGGCATCGAGCGTTCCACAGAGATTCGAGAGTCGGACGTTGTCCTCTGGCTGCGCCTGCCAATGGAGCTCGACCATCACGCAACCGACTCCCGCACCAACACTTCACCCCGCAAGCTGTGGGGTAGCGCCTGCGTGATCCGGACATCGACAAACTGCCCGATGAGACGAGCCGGCGCAGGGAAATTGACCACACGGTTGTTGTCGGTCCGCCCAGAAAGTTCGTTCGGATCCTTCTTCGATGGCCCTTCGACGAGCACCCGCTGCACGGTTCCTACCATCGCTTCACTGTAGGCGCGGGCCTGTGCGTCGATTTTCGCTTGCAATTCACGCAACCACCCTTGTTTGACTTCGAGCGGAACGGGATCGGGCATTTCCGCCGCTGGCGTACCGGGCCGAGGACTGAAGACGAAGCTGAACGAAGTGTCGAACGCCAACTCCTCGACGATCGCGAGCGTCTTGCGAAACTCCGCCTCGGTTTCACCAGGGAAACCGACGATGAAATCGGACGAAAGGGAAAGGTCGGGCCGCACAGCACGGAGTTTGCGCACGATCGACTTGTATTCGAGAACGGTATAGCCGCGCTTCATCGCCGCGAGCACACGGTCCGAACCGGCTTGAAGCGGCAAATGCAAGTGGCTGACCAGTTTGGGAATCCGTTCATACGCTGCAATCAAACGGGGAGACATTTCCCGAGGGTGTGACGTGGTATAGCGAATCCGTTCGATACCCGGAATCTCCGCAACGCACTCGAGCAGAAACGCAAAATCGGCGATCTCGCGGCTTCCGGCTGCGATCGGCGCGTGCCAGGCATTGACGTTTTGCCCCAAGAGCGTCACCTCTTTCACCCCTTGTTCGGCAAGGGTCGCCACTTCGGCCAGGATCTCCTCGAGCGGTCGGTAAAACTCGTCCCCCCGGGTATAGGGCACGATGCAATAGGTGCAATACTTCGAGCACCCTTCCATGATCGAAACGAACGCCGTTGGGCCGTGCCGCTTGGCCTCGGGAAGCGCGTCGAACTTTTCCTGTTCGGGAAACGAAACATCGACCTGCGGCTTCCCTTCCTGTTGGCGGCGCGCGATCAGTTCAGGCAAGCGGTGGAGCGTCTGAGGGCCAAAGACCAGATCGACGAATGGGGCACGGGCGATGATCGCCTCTCCCTCCTGGCTGGCGACGCAACCGCCTACCCCGATGAGCAACCCCGGCTTCTGTTTTTTCAGGGCTTTGACGCGCCCCAACTCATGAAAAACTTTCTCCTGCGCCTTCTCGCGTACCGAGCACGTATTGAACAAAATCAGATCGGCTTGCGCGGGATCATCCGTGACCTCCGCACCGAACTGGGCTCGCATCAGTTCGAGCATCTTTTCGGTGTCGTATTCGTTCATCTGGCAACCGAAGGTTCGGATAAAGACGCTTTTCATGAGTGGTGACGCTCCAAGGGTTGACAACAACTGCAAGAACCCGCTATATTATCAGACTCTCGGATGCGCCGCATCCCCTACGGTGGTGAGGTAGCTCAGGCGGTTAGAGCGACGGATTCATAACCCGTAGGTCGAGGGTTCGATTCCCTCCCTCACCACCATTTCCTCGTGCATTTTTCTTTTCACCCACCGTCACCGGATTTTGGCAAGTTACCTGAGGATACGGGTCCGTCGCCCGGTGCCGCTGCTTCGCTTTTCGATCACAGCCCTCTTGCCCACGCTGGCCGCAGCGGCGCATGCGCGGGATCTCTGATCGCCGCTTCGACCTGTTGCAGCAATTTCGCTTTGTCCTTGTTGAGTGTTCCCTTGAGCACGAGCCAATTCGACGCGTGGTCGGAACGAAAGATCGTCTGCTTGAGCTCGAGTTGCTGTAAGAGCGCCCGCATCTCTTTGAGCAAACCCACCAGATCCTGCGCTTCCCAATCGGGCCATGCCGCCAAAAACCGGTCCTTACCCAGCGGGAACGAGACGACCAGCGTCGCAAGATATTCCGGCTGCGTCCGGTTCGCTAGCGCCGCGCTTGCCGCGATATGCTGCGCCCAAAGTTGCTTGCCACCCAGCCCTAAAAGAAACATCACCGAGCGACGTATGCCGGCTTCGGCAAGCTTGAGCAGCGCATCTTCGGTAGTCGCGAAGGTTTCTCCTTTCTGGACCCGTTTCAACACCGTATCGTCACCCGATTCGGCCCCGACATAGACGAGCGTCAATTTTCGTTCCGCCAGTAATTTGAGCTCGGCAACCGATTTCTTGCGCAGATTGCGGGGCAGACAATAGCTGGAGACGCGCTGCAGATTAGGGAACGCGGCGTTCAGCGCTTCTAGGATCGCCACCAACCGCCGCGTGGGCAGCACCATCGCATCACCATCGGCCAAGAAGACGCGGCGAACGTACGGCCCGACCGTCTCGCCACAACGGCGAATCGTTTCCAATACCTCATCCTCGCTGCGCGCCCGGAACTTCTTCTGTGGCGCCGTGTACATCTCACAAAAAGTGCACCGATTCCACGAGCAGCCATCGGTCACGGGCAGGATCAACGAATTCGCTTCTGACGGCGGACGGAAAACGGGTTCGACGTAACGAATCGGAAGCTCGATCATGGTATTCCCCTCAGCGAACCACCTCTCTGGCAAAATTGTGGCGCTCGTGTTATCCTATTTTAAGACATCATTGGAACACCAGCGAGATAGTATGCGCGCCAACTGGCATCACCCCGTAATGCTTCTGTTTACCTTGGTCTTGGTGCTGGGCAATTTGACGCCGTCACTGGCCGCAGAAAACGGCACGCCGCAACCAGCGCCATCGACCACAGGGGAAGAGAGCGACCCCATCTCGCTCATCGACCGCGCCTTGCAAAGCGACGCAGCTTCCGGCCGAGCGAAAGAGCTTCTCCTGAAACTGCGGGACCGCGCCGTCGCGCTGCAAAAACTGGAAGCCGATCTACACCTGAGGCAACAGATCGCCGAGCAAAGTATTGCTGCTTCACGCGAACAATGGGCCACGCTGCGTCACACCAGCACGCCTAACCTGACGCAACAATACCGCGAAGTGGTTCAAAAGCAACCTGAAGCCGCCGCAGAGTGGTTACAACGCACAGAAGAGAGGTGGCTCAACGAGAAATCGCGTTGGGAAAACGAGATAGCGGCGCTTGAGCGACAGACCAACGATCCGCCCGCAGAACTCACCCGCCCAATCGACCCGCCGCCGGGAACCGCGCAAGCGGTGCAAACCATTGCCCAGCTGCTCCAATTGCGTTGGGAAAAAGCGCAACAGTTGTGGCAGACGGTTCAAAAGTTGGAAACCCAAGCCCGATCCCTGCGGCTTCAGATCGTTGAGAAACAGCTTGAAATCGCCACAGCCGCGCTTGCCGAAATCGAACGTTTGCGGCCCAAATCGAGCGAAGCGCAAGCTCGCTGGCAAAACGATCCCCTCTGGCAACAGATTGCCGAGCGCAACGACGCTCTGAAAGCAATCCTGACACAGATCAACCAAAAAATCGACGCGCTCAAACAGTCTCAAGAGCAAACGCAAAAAAAACTGGAAGCATTCCAGCAGCAACTGAAGCGATTGGAAACCCGCGCCAAAACACACGGTTTGACACCGCTTCTGGGTTTTCAACTGATCGAACTGCGCAATGCGCTCACCGAGTGGCGCAATGAATTGGCACAGATGGCCCGCACGGCGAACGACGCCCTCAACGAATGGCAGCAGATCGAGATCGAACTGGTACAGGCGCAGCAACGCCATACCACTTTTGCGCAAGCGGTCGAAGCGCGCATTGCGCAGTTGCCGCCAGAAGAGCAAAACGCTGCGCGACAAGCTTTTCAGCGTCTCCTTGAGGCACGGCAGGCGACGCTGGCACGGATTGCGGCGTTGCGCAACACCATCACCCAAACGGCTTCCGACCTGGAAGCGACCACAGCCGCGGCAGATCGCTTCAGCCAAGAGGCACTCGCCACCCTTCAAGGGTTTCTCTTGTGGGCGAAATCGGCCCTTCCGTGGTGGTCGGTAGCCCAAAATGAACTGGGTGCGATCGTCACGCTCACGCTGCCGCTTCTCAAAGAACTCCCTAAGCTGGCCTCCTCGTGGCAGGACGGATTATTCGCCGCAGCGATCCCTTTCGTCCTGTGGTTGGTCTGGTGGTTTTCTCTGCGCTCGTTGAAGCGACAATGCACCCAGATCCTACCCAAAACGTTCCCCAGAAACGCCTCCGGAAGCCGCGCCACGGTTGCGTTGCTGCTGCTCTCCGCGCTCCAAGCGGCAGGCTTTCCGCTCTTTCTTCTCTTCCTAGCGCAACTGGTGCGCCACGCTCCGGGGACTGCCCTTCCCGCGTTGGGCGAAGCGCTCGCCCAAACCGCGTTCCTCTGGTGGAATTTGCACTTTTGGCGCATCGTGCTCACCGACCACGGAGGGCTACTGCAATACCGCTATCTCGTTCCAGAAACCAGCGCATTACGGATTCGGCGCAGCCTTCTTCTGTTTGTCTGGATTACCGCGCTCATCGCAACGCTCGTCACTTATCTGTATGCGCTCCCCCCGCATGAGGAATCGGGCACGCCGTTACGAACGGCACTTTTGATGGGAGCCCTGTGGTTGACGCTCTTTTTCGCCTGGTTTTTCCACCCCACGAAACGCGCCGACCTCTTTCCCCGGCTCCGCCCGCTCAGCCGACGGATGCTGTGGCTCGTCCTTTTGCTGCCGCCCTTGGCGGGCACCGTACTGCTGGTGATCGGTTATCTCTATACCGCAGAGGCCGTCCTCATCGCGTACTGGCGTTCGCTCTGGGCACTTTTGAGCGTTGCGCTGGGTTACGACCTCATGCGCGCGATCCTCGATGATCGGTGGCGCACCATTGCGCAGCGCAAAATGCGCGAAGCCCGGGCGGACGCTACGGAAGCGCTCTCGGACCAAGAGCAGCAAAAACGCCTGGCGGAGACGAACCGCGAAATCGAAAGCGGTAGTCGTCAATTGCAACGGATCGTGCGCTGGAGCGCTTGGCTCACACTGGGTGCGCTGCTCCTTTGGTTCTGGGCGCCGCTGTTACCGGCATTGACGCAGCTCGATGAGTGGGTGTTGTGGCGTTATCAAGAAGTGAGTGGCAACGAGACGTTGACCCTCACCGTAACGGTTGCCGATTTGCTCTTTACCTTGGTGGCACTCTTCGTCTTGACGCTACTCACCCGCAACGCACCCACTTTGCTCGAGTTGTTGCTCGCGCAAACCCGTCGACTCGACGATGGCGCCAAATATGCAATCGTCACGCTCTTTCGCTACCTGCTCATCACGGTGGGCGTGGTTTGGATTTTGAGTCAGCTTGGCATGCCCTGGTCAAAACTTCAATGGCTGGTTGCCGCGTTGTCGGTCGGTCTGGGGTTCGGTTTGCAAGAGATCGTCGCCAATTTCGTCTCTGGATTGATCATCCTTTTCGAACGCCCCATCCGAGTCGGGGACATCGTCACGGTCCAAGGGATCAGCGGCAAAATAAAACGGATGACGATCCGTGCTACCGTGATCGAAACGTGGGACAAACAGGAAGTGCTCATTCCCAACAAGACGATCATCACCGGGAACGTCACCAACTGGACGCTTTCTGACCTGCAATCGCGCATCGTCATTCCGGTTGGGGTTGCGTACGGTAGCGATCTCGACAAGGTGCGTCGCGTCCTGCTCGACGTCGCGCACGCGCACCCGAACATCCTCAAAGATCCGGAACCCAGCGTCGCGTTCATCCAATACGGCGCGAGCAGCATCGACTTCGAACTGCGCTGTTTCGTCGCGGATATCGGCGTTCGGGTGCAGACGCACACCGAGCTGGCGCTGGCGATCGACAAAGCGTTTCGCGAAAACGGAATCGAAATTCCGTTCCCGCAACGCGATCTTCACTTACGTTCCGTGGCTCCAGAAGCGCTTGCGGCGCTGCGGGGAATTCCCTCATCCCCCACCGCGCCGTCTTCTTGATGACAGCTTTTGGCTGCGCTTAGAATTCCCATGCCCAGCTGAGCGCGACCGCCGTTTCGCGGTCGCGCCCAGTGGTACGATCGACCATTACACCGACCTTCATCCCTTCGGCAACGGTCCAGCGCACTCCTACGCCACGCGTCGGGCTGCTTCCTTCCTCACCATAATATTGCGCGAGCAGCGCCACGGTGTCAGAAAGCTCGTATTCGTACCCCAGCCCCCAAAGTGCGGTATTCTCGTCGCTTTGCGTATCCCGCGCCACACCGGCGTTAAGATGGAGGACGTGGGCGTTGGCACGGTACGTTGCCAACCCCAAGGCACTCATCGTTTGATAGGTATCCTTTTCGTCCGTTGCGGGCGACCGCCACTGCCGATGTCCCAGATCGAAGAGCGCGCCAACCGACCAGCCCGCGTCGGTTTGGACAGGCACCCATTTCACGGAAAGTGAGCCACCGCGATCTCGTTCGCGCGATTGGTGGTCCTTCTCTCGATCCCACGCGACACCAATCTCCCAATGTTCTGCTGGCGAAAAACCCGCCGCAACCTCCCACGCGCGCACGTCGCCCGCTTTGCTCCACCCCGCTTCGGCCTTTTTCCCACCGGCATCCATCGTGCCAGCATCGTCAACGCTCATCGGGGCTTCTGCAAACGCCAATCCAGTGGCCATCAAACCGGCTGCTGCGACAACCTGCCGCCAACGAGAACCGTACATTTCACACTCCTTACAGTCAAAATTTATTCTTTATTCTTTACAACCCTGAACGCGTGAGACCGCGTCGAGGAAAACCTGACCGTGTTGCCGTGTTTTTTCGGCATTGCCCGACTCACTGTTGAGGTGCATCTCTTCCAGATCGTTCGCGATCTGCTCCCACTCGGAGCGCAAGCGATGAACAGCAACCTCCAATGAGTAGGAAAGCATGTGGATCTCATGGAGATCCATCGGGGTCAACGTCTCCTTCTCAAGATAGCGTTTCAGCTCAGCCCCGTCTTGGCGCAAGATTTCCCACGCTGCTGAGGCCGTAGCCGGGATCGACACTTCACGGTGCGCCGTGCGCCCTTGCGGCTCAGCCGCTGTAAGCGCAAAACTGCCCAAAGCCAAACTCACGCCAAGTACCGCAGCGAAAACGCGGTTTTTCATTGTTAACTCCTTTTTAACATCACAGATCTAACACATAACGATAACGATTGTCAAAATCAATAATTTATGCAAATAAAAAAATTAGGAATCAACCTTTCCCATCGCACTTTGCAGGTAGTTCTGCAGCCCGAGCGATTCGATCAATTCCAACTGGGTATCCGCCCAATCATAATGTTCTTCCGAATCATCGAGCAGATCACTCAGCAGATCACGCGAAACGAAATCACGCACCGACTCACAGTAAGCGATTGCACCGCGCAATTGTGCTATCGCAGCTTCTTCTAACGCCCGATCTGCTTTGAGACACTCCGGCACGTTCTCCCCGATCCTCAGCCGCCCCAGATCTTGCAAATTGGGCAACCCTTCCAAAAAGAGGATACGTTGAATCAAACGATCCGCGTGTTTCATCTCTTCAATGGACTCGCGATACTCTACCTCTGCGAGCGCATGATAGCCCCAGTTCTGATACATCCGCGCATGAAGAAAATACTGATTGACCGCCGTCAATTCGTTCTTCAACGCGTCATTGAGAAGCTGGAGTACTTTCGGATCACCTTTCATAAATCCATTCCTTGTGCGATTTCACTTCATTTAGTGTAGCACAACCACCGGAACAAGTCAAGATAGTTGTCGCCTGATTCATGCAATCACCTGCCTTCTATTTCAGCTTGGGTAGAGTCCCGAACGACGCTGTCCCGTTCCGGGTTGAGCGTGACGGCCCCGATCGGTGTCCAGTCCCGTGTCTGCCCGGACCAGCGCGCCGGGTGACGTTCGCGGGCTTGAAGATAGGTCTGGTGCCGTGCCGCCAGGATCGCATGGTCTTCCCCGGCATGCCGTTGGGCGGGGGTGACGTAGCGCAGGCCGCTGTGGCGGTGCTCGACGTTGTACCAGTGCACGAAGTGCTGTCCCCACTGGCGGGCTTCGTCCAGGCTGGCAAAGCCGCGCGCCGGGAATTCGGGGCGGTACTTCGCCGTTTTGAAGAGCGATTCGACGAAGGCGTTGTCGTCGGACACCCTGGGGCGAGAGTATGAGGGCTTGATCCCCAGCCAGTGCAGCATCGCCAACACCGTGGTGGCCTTGAGCGTGCTGCCGTTGTCGCCGTGCAGCACGGGTTTTTCCGGCAGGGCGTGGAGGCCTTCGGCCAACGCGGTGCGCTTGAGCAGGCTCACCGCGTGTTCTGCCTCATCGGTGGCATGAATCTCCCAGCCGACGATCTTGCGGCTGTACAGATCCATGATCAGATACAGGTAGAACCACTGCCCCTTCACGTGGGTGGGCAGGTAGGTCATGTCCCAGCACCACACTTGTCCGGGGGCGCTGGCTACGTGCGTCGTCGGCGCTCGCGTGCGCTGCGGCGCACGGCTGCGCCCACGGTGACGGGTTTGTCCGTGGGCACGCAGCACGCGCTGAAAGCTCGATTCGCTGGCAAGATAGACGCCCTCGTCGGCCAGCGTGGGGACGATGCGCGCCGGGGGTTGGTCGGCGAAACGGGGCTCGTTGGCCAACGCCTGGATCCTCGCCCGTTCTTCGTCGCTGAGCGCATGCGCCGGCTGCGCACGCTTTGCCAGGGGCCTGCGGTCCCCCTGGCGCAGTCCTTCCTGCGCTTTCCAGCGCTGCAGGGTGCGCAGCGTCATGCCTGCGACCTCGCAGGCCGGGCGTAGGCGCGCGCCGGCTGCGTGTGCCTCATCGATGTGTCGGACCAGTGTTTGGCGATCTTCCAGGCCGATCATGCGTCCTCGTCCTTGGGGAAGATCGCTTCGAGCTTTTTTGATAGCACCAGCAACGCTGCCGCTTCGGCCAGCGCCTTTTCCTTGCGGCGCAGGTCGCGCTCGAGTTCCTTGATGCGACCCCGCTCGGCCTTCTTCTCCCGCAGAGCCTGCCGTGCGACTTCCTCGGGCTCATCGAGCGCCTGCAGGGCGGCGGTGCGCCATTGCTCGAGCGTCTGGGGATACACGCCATGCTCGCGGCACCAGGCCCCTTTGCTCGCCTCGTCCATCGCGGCGGTCGAGAGCACCGCTTCGAATCGGGCCCCCGCACTCCAGCCCCGCTCGCCAACGGGCTGGGAGAGCGCCTCGGCTCGCCAGCGCGCTAGCGTCGCAGCTGAAATGCTCAGCTCTCGCGCCAGCGTCTGCACCGCGACACTTTCTGGCGGCAACAGCCGTGCAACCGCCCTGTCCTTGAAGGACTGTCCGTATCTGGCCACTTCGTTCTTCCTTTGTCGCCCTCTGGTTTCAGGATCTATCGAGACGACAACTATTCTGACACAGAGGGCCACATCCTTTCTGCAAGAATCGATCATCGATCGCTTTTTCGCGATCACCAATCGTAATCTCCTTTATTCCCTTAGTTTCTTCACGGACAATTTCGCGGAGCGCACAAACGCAACGCCCACACCTCGTTCCAATACCGAGCTTGGTGCACAAATCGCTCATGCGCACCACGCCCTTCGATACCGCTTCGCGTACCTCACGCTCTTTCACTGCGAAACAGATGCAAGCGTACACCGCAATCTCCTCAGTTCGTCAGTCTTTTGACCGCAGGCAACCCCTGGGATGCAAGCTCAACTTCCCCCTGCATCAAGGACTGGATCGCAACGGCGAACCCTCCCATACTGGCATTTCGGATCAACAAGCATGGCTTTCCCGATTGTTTGCAGAAATGCTTGACACGGTAGTAAGCTTGGTGAGATACCGCTCCAACCGTAACGACGACGGCATCGACGCCCTTGAGCTGCTCTGGTAAGCGCTGGAGCGCGTCTTCCAATCCGCCGTCGTGAAAACGCACTTCCAGCCCGAAACGTTTCGCAAAATCGCGAAGATGTGGCGCCAAATTCGTACGTCCGCCAACGCACAAAACGCATCGGTACCGATATTGGCATGCGTCACATTCCGTCTCGTTCGCGCAATACGCCGTCGACACCGATTCGACTTGTTGCGACACCCACAGCTGTTCAAGCGCCGCGTGTTCCCTGCGTATCGCCTCCAACTCTTCGCGCCAAAAATCTCGATCACGCAATGCCGCTACCAGTTCGGACTCCAGGGTCTCGACACGAGCTTTGAGCGATTCGATTCGCGCCAGCGCCTTACCACCTTCTTCTGCCGCGTCACGAAGCATTTCACATTCGGCACGCCACTTTTGCACCAACCGTTCTCGTGCTTCTTCTGCGCGGTCGACCTGTGCCTTGAGATTCAGCATGGCTTGAGTCCGCTCGCCCAGCTGTTGGGAAAGATCATGGACACGCGCCTGCAGTTTTTGGTTTTCTTGCACAAGACGGGTCCGTTCCTCCTCGAGCCATTTGAGTCTGCGCACATCTGCAGCCAGGCCAGCGCCGATTTGATGAGAAAGCATATGAAGGTCTTCGTAACAGCTATGAGCCAATTCTGACGTCACCAATGGGTGCGTCACGACGGCCCAAAAGGCGCCCGCCACTTCTCCGCGCGCAAACGATTCGGTCCAGTACGTGCGCAATGCTTCGTCATCTTTGATTTGCGCAACCTGAGTCAGCGCAACACGCCACTTCTCGTCCAGCCGCCGATGCAATCGTTCACTGACCTCGTTACGCGTCTTCGCAAGACCAACCGCCGTCACATGCACTTCGAATGCACGCGCTTTGCCACTGACGTAGTCAAAACGCTTCAACAGCTTTGCCACCTCGGCCACGGTCAGGCAGGAACCAATCACGGGACAAAGGAGCTTTTCCTCCAACTCCCAGAGCCGCTTGCGCCCTTTTCGTATCCCGACCATGACGCTGCTCATCGGCAGGGACGCAGTGGGTCTATCCACCTATCACCTCCTCATCACGTACCGCACACGTCATCTGACAGCCCGTGCACGCGCGGCGCTCACGCCACAACCGTCGCCAAAGCTGTGTCGTTCCTTGTTTTCGAACGATACGGTCTGCGAAATAGAACCCTTGGACACAATCGAAACCGAGCGCCGCCGCAAACGCAAGGTCTTCCGCTCGCTCGACACCTTCCAATACCAATGTAGCCCCACTCTCTTTTGCCGCAGCGAAAAGATGTTCGAAAAAAGGGTTGCGTTTGCTCCCCTCCTTCAGAAAGGCGCGATCGAATTTGAGAAATGCCGCGTATTGGTAGAGCGATCGCAATGCGATGCCGTGCGTTGGGGTCAAATCGTCAATGGCAACCGCAATGCCCCGTTCAGCCAACCGTTCGGCAAGGGTTCCGGATATGGTTGCAGCATGAAGATGACAACTTTCCTCGATTTCGACGACCAACCGCTCGCGTGACGCAGCAAACAATTCGAGATAGGGATCCACCCAGTTGCCGCATTGACCTTGATGCCACGCGTCGGGCTCCAAATTGAGAAACAAAAGCCCTTTCTTAGGTGCCAGAGCCAACTGAATCGCCTTGCACTTCCATTCGGCGTAGTGAAGCAGCATCGGATTGCAATGTAGCGCCGCAAAAAGCTGATCTGGCGGAATTGCCCGACCCCATGCCGAAAAACGCGCCAAAGCTTCGTACCCAATGATTGCGCCATCTTCCAAACGGACAATGGGCTGATATTCGACCGCAGGTACTCCTTCGATCACCGCAGCAAAAAGAACCTCAGGTGCAAAATGGGGTTCAAGCGACGCTGCGGTTTGCACCATCCGCTCCGTAATCGCTCTTTTCACGCACCCGCTCTCGGCCATTAGCGCCCCCAGTAGAGCCAATCCAAAACAGACAGCGTTACCGCAACCACCGCTGAGATAAGGGTGAGCCATTGCGAAACCCGTTCGGCACCCGTCCGTGCTTGATTTGCCACTGCGCTCATTCCCTCATGCTTGTTTCAAGAACATTATAGATAATGAGAATCATTATTGTCAATAGTAAAAAAGAAGGCCGTCACGCGACGGCCTTGGAATGACGCAGCGCAAAGGAGGACGCGACGCCTTAAACCCTGTCGAAGCGGCGGCGCACGACTTCGTAGAGGGCAACCCCTGCGGCAACGGAAACGTTAAGACTTTCGACGACACCAAGCATCGGCAGCCGCGCTAAGAAATCGCAATGCGCGCGTGTGAGCGGTCGCAGCCCCTCGCCTTCGGCACCCATTACGAGCGCCAAGGGACCGGAAAGATCGCAGGTTGCGAGCCACCGGTCACCCTCGCCCGCCAATCCGACGACCCAAACGCCCGAGGCTTTGAGCTGCTCGAGCGCTCGCGCCAGATTGGTCACGAAAACGACCGGCACGGTTTCGGCAGCGCCGCTCGCGACTTTGCGCACCACAGGTGTGATCCCCACCGAACGATCTTTGGGAACGATCACCGCGCGCACGCCCGTCGCGTCGGCGGTGCGCAGGCAGGCCCCCAGGTTGTGCGGGTCGGTCACACCATCGAGCACCAGGTAGAGCGGCGGCGTCAGCAGCTGGCGCGCCGCCGGATTGGGGTACTCCATGCTGTTGGGCAGCACCGCTTCGAGCGTGACCGTCCGAGCATCTGGGTTGAGGGTTGCCACCACGCCTTGATGGCGGCCGTGTCCGATCCACTTCGTCAGAAACGACCGCTCGACCCACACCACCGGGACAGAAGCCGCCTCGGCTTTCTGGATCAGGCCTTGCACACGCGCATCGCTTTTGCGCTCCACTGCCACATGGAGTTGCACGATGCGTTGCGGCGCGACACGCAGCATCGTCGTCACGCTGTGCCAGCCGTACACCAGCGCAGTTTCCCGATCGCTGCGCGCCTTCACGCGTCGCCCTCCAGTCGCTCGATGAGGTGAAAATCGATTTTGCTCGTCGCCAGATCGGCCCGTGCCACCTGCACTTTGACGCGATCGGCCAAACGGTAGCGAACCTTCGTCCGTTCGCCAACGAGCGCATGACCCACTTCGTCGTACTGGAAGTAGTCGGCGCCAAGATCGGAAATATGGACCAACCCTTCGACGAAGACTTCGTCCAGTGTGACGAAGAGCCCGAACGGAACGACAGCCGAAACGGTACCGGTATAAACCTCCCCGATGTGCTCCTGCATGTAGTAGCACTTGAGCCAGTTCATCACCTCGCGCGTTGCCTCGTCCGCACGCCGTTCGGTCATCGAGCAATGCGCACCGATCTCTTCCCACGGTCGACTTGGGGTGTATTGGCTGCCCGCAAGCACTGCTTTGATCGCGCGGTGCACGAGCAGATCGGGGTAGCGGCGAATCGGCGAAGTGAAGTGGGTATAGCAGGGATAAGCCAAGCCGAAATGGCCGGCATTGTCCGGTGCATAACGCGCCTGTTTGAGCGAACGCAGCATCACCATCTGCAAGAGCGGCGCATCCGGCCGGCCTTCGATCTTTTCCAGTACCCGGGTAAAGTCTTTCGGTGACGGCTCGTCCCCGCCCGGAAGCTCGATGCCAAATCCCGCCAGAAATTCACGCAGTTTGGCAATTTTTTCCGGGTCAGGTGGTTCATGGACGCGATAGAGCGTGGGGTGTTCGTGCTCGGCCAAGAATTGTGACGCACAGACGTTCGCGGCGAGCATACACTCTTCGATGAGCCGGTGCGCGTCGTTACGCACCACCGGTTTGACGCCACGAATCTTGCCGTTGTCGTCGAAGAGAAACTCCACTTCGGTGGTTTCGAATTCGATCGCACCGCGCCGCTTGCGCGCTGCAAGCAGTACCCGAAAGACCGCGTCGAGCGTTTCCAAATGGGGCAGCAAATCGGCGACCGTTTCGCGCGCCGTTTTGTCCCCTTCGTAAAGCGCTTTGGCAACGATCGTGTAGGTCAAGCGGGCATGCGAATGGATCACCGCAGGGAAGAAGCGGTAGCGCTCCACTTTGCCACGTGGCGACACGAACATCTCGCAGACCATTGCCAATCGGTCTTCGCGCGGCACCAACGAACAGAGCCCATTGCTGAGCTTTTCTGGCAACATCGGAATTACGCGACGAGGAAAATAGACCGAATTCCCTCGCTCGTAAGCCTCTTGGTCAAGCGGCGTTTCCGGTTTCACATAGTGCGCGACGTCGGCGATCGCAACCAGGAGCCGAAACCCTCTCCCCACCCGTTCGCAGAAGACCGCGTCGTCGAAGTCTTTGGCGTTTTCGCCGTCGATCGTGACGAACGGCAGATGGCGCAAATCCTCGCGGCCTTTCTGGTCATGGGGACGAACCGCATCGGGCAATCGCCGCGTCTGCGCCTTGGCCGCCGAACTCCAGACGAAAGGCAGATCGAATTTGCGCAGTGCGATCTCGATCTCCATTCCCGGATCGTCGTATCGCCCCAACACCTCGACGATCTTGCCGATTGGTTGCGCGTATTTGCTGGGAGGTTCGACAATCTCGACAACGACGACGTCTCCCGGTGCTGCTTTGGGTTTTCGCGATCGCCGACCGGCTTCGGGCGCGATCAAAATATCTTGCGCGATGCGCTTATCCTCTGGCGCTACCAGCATCACGCCGTGCTCGACGATCACGCGCCCTACGACCCGCGTGGTTCGCCGTTCGAGCACCTCGACGATTTTGCCTTCGGGTCGGCCCCGTGGATCACGACCGGTGACCCGCACCATGACGCGATCGCCGTGCAGGACTTCGCGCATCTCCTTGGGCCCCAAGAAGATGTCGGGACCACCGTCATCCGGGATCACGAAGCCAAAGCCGTCGGGATGGCCTTGGACACGTCCGCGGATGAGTGCAGCTTTCTCTGGCAGGATCAGGGCACCTCGCCTGTTGGTCAGGATTTGGCCGTCGCGTTCCATCGCCGTCAAACGGCGTTCGAAGAGCGCGAGTTCAAACGGACGGATTTCGAGTTCGTTCGCTAACTCAGCCATTTTGAGCGGCCGTCCAGCGCGCTCCAACGTCTCGATGATGTATTCACGGCTGGGAAGTGGATTGTCGCCGTAGCGCAACACTTCGCGTGCCAAATAGGGGTCTGCACGCCGTTTGGGGGGAAGTGCTGCGGCAATCTCGGCCAAACGGTCGACGTCAAGCGGTGCCGCGCGCGCCGCTTCTTGGGTTGCCGCAAGCCGTTTTGTTCGATGAAGAGCCTGAGCATCACGGCCATCACGGGTACGTTCAGGCGTGCGGGACGGTTTCACCCCGTTGTCACGCGCTTTTCGGTTACGGGAACGTCGCGAAAGCGAAGTTTTTTTTCTTTTCTCGGTCATCGTTTACTCATTCGTATCCACAATTTGTCACTGCATGCCAGCGCCTTGACAGCTGGCCTACACTTCGTATAATAGCGTACTTCGTTGCCTGCCCAGGTGGCGGAATTGGTAGACGCGCTAGATTCAGGTTCTAGTGCCGCAAGGCGTGGAGGTTCGAGTCCTCTCCTGGGCACCACCAATTATGATAACCTTCTGGCCAAATCGGTTCGGAAGGTTGCCCATGTCTCCGAAATTTCTTCTCGTTCTTGCCAGCGTGCTTGCCTTGACCGGCTGCGACGCGCTCTACGACGCGCTGGAAATTCCCAACCCAAACAAAGTCAAAGCCGAAGCGAAAGCGATTGGCGCGGCATGCCGTCATTCCGGACGTTCGCTCGAAGATTGCTACTACCTGCACCCCGACTTGGAGAAAGCCGCGATCTACGAGGGATGGCGGGAGATGAACGAATATATGCTGGAAAAAGAGCTCCCTACCGTTCCGGCACAACTCGTCCCAAACGAGCCGCAAGTCACCGCCAAGCCTTTGGAACGCAACGAGCCATTGATCCCATCGCTTGCGCGCCCTGCAAACGGACAGAACGCGTCTGCACCCGCCCCTGCCGCTGCAGGCGGCGGGCATTGACGACGTCCGCTTACGGCGCGGGGTTGGTGTAACGCAAATGCACCGCGTCGATCGCGCTCAGCTGTTCGTCCGTGAGTTTGGTCTCCCAAGCGCGGACGTTCGCTTCCAGTTGCGCAAGCGACGTGGCGCCGATGATCGTGCTGGTGACGAGCGGATGGTGGTAACACCAACTGAGCGCAAGCGTTGCCGGGCTCATCCCCCACGCTTCGGCAAGCGCAGCGTACGCTTCCACCGCCGGGCGGACGTTGGGTTTGGTATATCGTTGTCCAAAATTGGGGAAACGGGTCAGCCGCCCGGACGCATTGGGATCTTTGAGGTACTTCCCAGTGAGGTGGCCAAAAGCGAGCGGCGAATAGGCAAGCAGCGACACCGATTCGCGCCAACACACCTCCGCTAAGCCCCCTTCGAAGGTGCGGTTGAGCAGGCTAAACGCATTTTGGATCGAGACGATCCGCGGCAACCCGAACTGTTGTGCCAGCTGAACGAACGTCATCACCCCCCACGGGTGCTCGTTCGAAACGCCGACATAGCGCACCTTTCCGGCTTCGACCAATTTGGCGAGCGCTTCCAGTTGCTTCATGAGCGGCGTGAAAGGCCGCTCCTTCTTCGGGTCGAACCGCCATTCGCCAAACATCGGTTGGTTGCGTTCGGGCCAATGCAACTGGTAGAGATCGATATAGTCGGTTTGCAACCGTTTGAGACTACCGTCGATCGCCGCCTGAAGATCGGAACAAGTCAAGATAGTTGTCGCCTGATTCATGCAATCACCTGCCTTCTATTTCAGCTTGGGTAGAGTCCCGAACGACGCTGTCCCGTTCCGGGTTGAGCGTGACGGCCCCGATCGGTGTCCAGTCCCGTGTCTGCCCGGACCAGCGCGCCGGGTGACGTTCGCGGGCTTGAAGATAGGTCTGGTGCCGTGCCGCCAGGATCGCATGGTCTTCCCCGGCATGCCGTTGGGCGGGGGTGACGTAGCGCAGGCCGCTGTGGCGGTGCTCGACGTTGTACCAGTGCACGAAGTGCTGTCCCCACTGGCGGGCTTCGTCCAGGCTGGCAAAGCCGCGCGCCGGGAATTCGGGGCGGTACTTCGCCGTTTTGAAGAGCGATTCGACGAAGGCGTTGTCGTCGGACACCCTGGGGCGAGAGTATGAGGGCTTGATCCCCAGCCAGTGCAGCATCGCCAACACCGTGGTGGCCTTGAGCGTGCTGCCGTTGTCGCCGTGCAGCACGGGTTTTTCCGGCAGGGCGTGGAGGCCTTCGGCCAACGCGGTGCGCTTGAGCAGGCTCACCGCGTGTTCTGCCTCATCGGTGGCATGAATCTCCCAGCCGACGATCTTGCGGCTGTACAGATCCATGATCAGATACAGGTAGAACCACTGCCCCTTCACGTGGGTGGGCAGGTAGGTCATGTCCCAGCACCACACTTGTCCGGGGGCGCTGGCTACGTGCGTCGTCGGCGCTCGCGTGCGCTGCGGCGCACGGCTGCGCCCACGGTGACGGGTTTGTCCGTGGGCACGCAGCACGCGCTGAAAGCTCGATTCGCTGGCAAGATAGACGCCCTCGTCGGCCAGCGTGGGGACGATGCGCGCCGGGGGTTGGTCGGCGAAACGGGGCTCGTTGGCCAACGCCTGGATCCTCGCCCGTTCTTCGTCGCTGAGCGCATGCGCCGGCTGCGCACGCTTTGCCAGGGGCCTGCGGTCCCCCTGGCGCAGTCCTTCCTGCGCTTTCCAGCGCTGCAGGGTGCGCAGCGTCATGCCTGCGACCTCGCAGGCCGGGCGTAGGCGCGCGCCGGCTGCGTGTGCCTCATCGATGTGTCGGACCAGTGTTTGGCGATCTTCCAGGCCGATCATGCGTCCTCGTCCTTGGGGAAGATCGCTTCGAGCTTTTTTGATAGCACCAGCAACGCTGCCGCTTCGGCCAGCGCCTTTTCCTTGCGGCGCAGGTCGCGCTCGAGTTCCTTGATGCGACCCCGCTCGGCCTTCTTCTCCCGCAGAGCCTGCCGTGCGACTTCCTCGGGCTCATCGAGCGCCTGCAGGGCGGCGGTGCGCCATTGCTCGAGCGTCTGGGGATACACGCCATGCTCGCGGCACCAGGCCCCTTTGCTCGCCTCGTCCATCGCGGCGGTCGAGAGCACCGCTTCGAATCGGGCCCCCGCACTCCAGCCCCGCTCGCCAACGGGCTGGGAGAGCGCCTCGGCTCGCCAGCGCGCTAGCGTCGCAGCTGAAATGCTCAGCTCTCGCGCCAGCGTCTGCACCGCGACACTTTCTGGCGGCAACAGCCGTGCAACCGCCCTGTCCTTGAAGGACTGTCCGTATCTGGCCACTTCGTTCTTCCTTTGTCGCCCTCTGGTTTCAGGATCTATCGAGACGACAACTATTCTGACACAGAGGGAGATTCGCTTCGTCGAACGCCTTGGGACCTCCGCGAATCCAGTTGAGGCTTCGCGCAGGCCCGGCGGCTTTGGTCGCCAGTACCACTTTGCTGCGATCTTGCCGTTTCAACCAGTTGCCGATGATTCGCTCCGTCTCTCCGTACGTTTCAGCCCGCGGCGGCACGGGGTACATCTCCGCGGTATCGATGAAGTTGATCCCGTGCGCGAGCGCCCAATCGAGCTGCGCGTGCGCTTCTTTTTCGTCGTTTTGCTCGCCAAAGGTCATCGTCCCGAGACAAATGGCCGAAACGGTGAGGTCGCTGTTGCCCAACTGGCGGTATTCCATCTTGAATCCCTCTTTTCGTTACCGTATTGTCATGAACGATTGTACCTTATCGGTATAATGGCAACTGGACATTGGCTCGCTGCGAAGGAGCGGCTGCTTGCATGCGTTTTGCTGACTTGGGGCTGAGACCCGAACTGCTGCGCGCAGTTGAAGAATTGGGCTACGAAGAACCCACGCCAATCCAAGCGAAAGCGATCCCGGTGTTGCTCGCGGGGCGCGACTTGCTGGGCGCCGCCCAAACGGGAACGGGCAAAACAGCAAGCTTCACACTGCCCATTTTGGAGCGCCTTGCACCCTTCGCCAACCGCTCACCCAGCCCGGCGCGCCACCCGACCCGCGCGCTCATACTGGCGCCCACGCGAGAGCTGGTCCTTCAGGTTGCCGAAGCGGTTGCCCAGTACGGAAAATACCTGCCGCTCAGAAGCACCGCGATTTTCGGAGGCGTCGACTTCAAGGCGCAAGCCGAAGCGCTGCGCCAAGGAGTGGAGATCGTGATCGCCACGCCGGGACGACTCCTCGACCATCTGGAACAGAAAACGGTTCGCCTCAATCAGGTGGCGTTCCTGGTGTTCGACGAAGCAGACCGCATGCTCGACATGGGATTTCTCCCCGATATTCGCCGCATCGTCGAGCATCTGCCCGCAACCCGCCAAACAGCCCTTTTTTCTGCCACCTTTTCACCCGCGATCCGCAAATTGGCGGAACAGTGGCTCCACGACCCCGTTACCGTCGAGGTCGCCCGCCGCAATACGGTGAGCGAAACCATCGAACACAAGGTCTTCTGGGTCGCCCAAGAGCAAAAACGCCACGCGCTCCTGCAGCTGTTGCACGACCGGGAGGGCCAAGTACTGGTTTTCGTCGACACCAAAGTGGCGTGCGGCAGACTCACGGCATTCTTACAGCGCAACAAAGTCAACGCCCAAGCGATCCACGGCGACAAGAGCCAGCAGCAACGTCTGGAAACCCTCGAAGCGTTTCGTGACGGCAAATTGCGCGTCTTGGTCGCGACCGATGTCGCCGCGCGCGGGCTCGACATCGAAGGGCTGCCGTTCGTCGTCAATTTTGCGCTTCCGCCCAATCCAGAAGATTACATCCACCGGGTTGGCCGAACCGGCCGTGCTGGTCACACGGGAATCGCGATCTCGCTGGTCGACCCCAGCGAAGAGGAGCGATTGGAAGCGATCGAAAAGCTTCTGAAACAGAAAATCCCAGGAGAGAAATGGGAGTCCCCTGCAGCCCCGGCACGTCCCGAAAAACGGGAACGGGTGCGAGACCGCCGTTCCCCGAAGGTCCAAATGGCGGTGGAAAGCGACGCGATGCCAACGGTGGTCCGCGACGAAATTCCAGCAACGTGGCGAGGGGCTCAACAACGAACGGATGCAGGAGACCCTACGCAACCTTTCGACTGGCAGACGATGGAAGCGCTCTGGGGGGGACGCCGCCGCGACCCCGTCCCGGTTTTGCTCGGGGGCTCTGGTCGCCGTGAGTCGGCCGAAGCTTGAGTCGCTGCAAAAATCGCCTGAGAAAGACCCGTTTTTCTTCGTTTCGATTTCCGGCTCTGTCGGGTATGCTGTCCGTGTCGTTCCTGGACCTTTCCCCGATGGTGTCGCTGCCCGAAACGAACGAACCGTTCCGCCCCGATTTTTCCGAAGGGGTCGAAATCGGCGTCTATTTGGCGCTCCTGGAACTCATCGACGAAGGTTTGTTGATCGTCAGCGATGAGCGTATCTTGGAAGTCAACAGCGCCGCGTGCCGGTGGCTCGAACGCAATTACCGTGAATTGATTCAAGCGCCTCTGGAATCCCTGTTTCCCTCCCCCCAAGCTTTTTTGCACGCCCGGGCACGTTGGTTCATTCAAAATGAAACCAAAGGAAGCATCACGTTGGCGTTGCCGCACGGACGCAAAAAGGTATTTCGCTTCACCGCAGCGGCACGCATCCGTCCGGGGATGCACGCGATCCTCATCGCACCGGACTTGCTTCACGATCAGTACCGCAGTACGTCGCTTGCCGAAACGTTTTGGATCCAACTCGCCGCTGCGAGCACTGAACCGATCTGGGTCCTCGACGAAACTGAGCGGCTGGTCGCGGTCAATGCCGCGGCACGTACACGCTGGGCAACACCGCCGCTTCCGTTGCACCAACCGATCACCGAAGCGGCGACGGTGCATTGGCCGAAAGCGGACGAACCGCCAGTGGCTCTGATCGAAGGCATCGAACCCCACCCGTTGCGGGCACGTATCCTGCACGGCCCCACCCCAGGTTGGCGCGTGCTGCTGTTTACCACACATCGGAACCCCTCACGGCGCCGTACAACCGACACCGTTTCCGCACTCGAAAAAAACACACCAGATTCCCATTCGCTGACGGAACAATTGGCTGCTGCGACACCGGAGGACTTCACCCTGTGGCTTTCCCCGTGCGTCGACGTCGCCACCGGCATGCTCAATGGCGCCGAAGGGGTCTTACGATGGCACGTCCCGCATCGCGGTACGCTCGACGCGGAAACCGTCACTCCACTCCTTCTTGATACAGCCGCAAACCGTGCCTGGCTGACCGCATGGCTCACACACGCGATTTCCTGGGTGCGGCAATGGCAGACCCCATTGGCACTCAACCTCGACGCGCGGCAATTGCAACAGCCCGAAACCCTCACCCAGATCAAAACCGTATGGCGGACCGCGTCGCTCCCTTGGTCGCTGCTCATGTTGGAAATCGACGAAACCGCGTTTGCTGCACTCGACACGCGCCAGTGCGCGCACCTGCTCGAAATGGGGGAAAAAGGGGTACGGATCGTCGTCGATCACGTGGGACAAGGGGCTTGCGCCTTTGGGCTCCTTGCCCACCTGCCTGTTCATGCGCTCAAGCTTGCGGGAACGTGGGTCACGCAGATCGGTCGCGACGAACGGGTAGAAAAATTGCTCGACGGGTTACTGCAATTCGGTAACGCGATGGGCTTTACGGTCATCGCCGAAGGCGTTGCAACCGCGGCACAACGCGATTTTCTGGCCGCGCTCGGCTGCCGTTTCCAACAAGGCCCGATATTTGGTCCCTGGCAAGAGAGTACGAAGCCGCTGACCCTCAGGCAAACCGCGAGTCCGCAAGCATCCCATAATCGCCCGTAGGCCCCATCAGCTTCAGCCACCCACACCCCAAAGACACGACGGGCCTTCTGTGCGCACAGCAATCAGCGCTGCGTGCGCCGATGCTGAAGATACCCCAGCCGTACCATCACCGCCGTACAGGTCGGTTCATCCCCGGTCAACCGAGCTGCTTCCGCCAAAAGAGGGGCCAATGCGTCGTCACTGAACAACGGATTCTGGCAATAATCGAAAAGCTGCATGTCCAGCGCAAGCCGTTGGAGTGCCGCGCTCGTTTGCGCGACACCCTGAAACGGCGCGTTACGCATCGCCTGGGCCCGTTCGCCGCCGATGAACGGCGCCTTCTCACTGCTTCGGTCGCTTTGCGCGTGTACCGACGCAGCAAGCAGCAACCCCGCAAGCGCCGTCCCGAACCACCGGGAGAGCTTGCCCACCCAAGCCCTCATCCCATCGTTTTCAACTCCGCGATGATATCGGCAACCACCTCGTGCGCGTTGCCATAGACCAAATGGCAATGGTCACGGTAGAAGAGTTCGTTTTCGATTCCGGAATACCCCCGTCCCTGTCCGCGTTTGATCACGATCACTTCGCGTGCCCGATCGACATCGAGGATCGGCATCCCGTAGATCGGACTCGACGGGTTGGTGCGCGCGGCTGGATTCACGACGTCGTTGGCGCCGATCACGAGCACGACGTCGGTTTGCGGAAACTCCCCGTTGATCTCGTCCAAATCGAAAATCTTTTCGTAGGGCACCCCGGCTTCGGCAAGCAATACATTCATATGGCCCGGCATGCGGCCGGCAACCGGGTGGATCGCAAACTTCACCGTAACCCCCGCTTCTTCGAGAAGTTGTGCCATCTCCCAGACTTTGTGTTGCGCACCGGCAACCGCCATACCGTAACCCGGCACGATCACCACCTGTTGCGCGTAACGGAGCGCCGCAGCGGCGTCGGTGGGGGCGTACGTCTTCAACCGTCCCGTGACGCTACCAGGCTCGTGCTCCGCAGCTTCGCCGGTGATCGGGGCAAAGAGGACGTTGCGGATCGGGCGATTCATCGCTTTGGCCATCAAGAGCGTCAAGAGGGTTCCCGACGCCCCGACGACGATGCCGGCAACGATCAACATCGGGTTCGCGAGCACGTACCCTTCGAAGCCGACCGCCAGCCCGGTAAAGGCGTTGAGCAACGAGATCACCACTGGCATATCGGCACCACCGATCGGCAATGTCACGAGCACACCGAGCGCGAGCGCCAGCACGAAGAAGAGCAGCAATCCGCCAGCGCTGGGCGCACCACTGACCCCCAAAGTCAATCCGATCCCCAGAGTCAGGATCGCCAAGAGCAGCACGACGTCGTTGTGGCCACGCTTGAGGCGCCAAACCTTGCGGACGCGGCCGTCGAGTTTCGCCCACGCAACGAGGCTGCCGGAAAACGCGACCGCACCGATCACCGCGCCCAGAATAGCGAGAACGCCCACCGAAGTCGGGAGACCAGTCTGAGCACCGAGCAATTCCACCGCCGCGATCGCCGCAGCAGCGCCCCCGCCCAGGCCATTATAGATCGCCACCATCTGGGGCATTTCGGTCATCGCCACCCGACGCGCCCAGATCCAAGCCAAACCACCCCCGACAGCGATCGCTGCGACCATCCAACCCAGGTTATGCAACCCCGGGGTGAAAAAGGTTGCCCCCACCGCGACCACCATCGCCACCCCAGCGATGCGCATCCCCTGCACCGCTGTCGCGGGGGCGCTCATCGCCCGCAACCCCATGATGAACGCGAACGTCGCCAGGAAATAGATCATTTCGATCACTGCTTGTCCCCCTTTTTCTGGAACATCGCAAGCATGCGATCGGTCACGACATACCCCCCGACGGCGTTCGCCGCACCC
This sequence comes from Hydrogenophilus hirschii, assembly GCF_054656675.1. Taxonomy (NCBI): domain Bacteria; kingdom Pseudomonadati; phylum Pseudomonadota; class Hydrogenophilia; order Hydrogenophilales; family Hydrogenophilaceae; genus Hydrogenophilus; species Hydrogenophilus hirschii. The sequence continues at coordinate 468,691 of NZ_BAAHXQ010000001.1, read as the reverse complement.
AGCGCTACCGCGAGTACGCCGATCGCGGTCTCGAGCGCCCCTTCGGCGTGGCCCAACACCACCATCGCTCCGACGAGGACGATGCCGTGGACGAAGTTCGAACCGGACATCAACGGCGTGTGGAGGATCACCGGCACGCGGGCAATGATTTCGTACCCAGCGACGGCTGCCAGCATGAAAATAAAGAGCGCAGAGATGCCATCCATTCGCTGCTACCCCCCCAACCATTCCCGGACGCGCTCATTGACGAGCGCGCCATCGCGGGTGATACACGTCGCAGTCACGATCTCGTCTTCCCACTGCCACGCGAGCGCACCATCCTGAACGTGCGGGGCAAGAAAATGCCAGACGTTTTTGGCGAACATTTCGGAGGCGTGCACCGGCATGCGGCTCTGGATGAAGGCCGGTCCAATCACCAGCACGTCACCGATCCACCGTTTTTCTCCCAACACCGTCCCTTCGACGTTTCCGCCTTGTTCAGCGGCGAGGTCAACGACGACCGCACCCGGTCGCATCGCTGCCAGCATCTCCTGCGTGACGATTTTGGGCGCGGGACGCCCCGGAACCGAAGCCGTGGTGATCACCACGTCGGCAGCGGCAACCGCTTTGCTGAGCACCGCGGTCTGTTGCGCCTGCTCCGCTTCAGTGAGTTCGCGCGCATAACCGCCTGCACCCACCGCGACGACTCCGGTATCGACGAATTTCGCGCCGAGTGACGCAACCTGTTCTCGCGTTTCGGGACGGACATCGTACGCTTCGACCATCGCCCCCAAGCGGCGGGCCGTAGCGATCGCTTGCAACCCCGCAACACCGCAACCGATCACGAAGACCTTCGCGGGACGGATCGTCCCTGCGGCATAGGTGAGCATCGGAAAGAATTTCGGCGCATGGTCGGCAGCGATCAACGCCGCTTCATACCCCGCGACGGTGGCTTGCGACGACAGGATATCCATTGGCTGCGCACGGGTGATCCGCGGCAGCAATTCGAGCGCGAATGCGGTGACCCGCTGCGCACATAGCGCGTCGATCTGCTGCGCTGACGCCCAAGGCCGTAACGCCCCCACCAACACCGAACCGGGACGCATCGCTGCGATTTCGTCGAGTGTCGGCGGCATCACGCACGCCACGACATCGGCGCGAGCGAAAACCGCCTGTGGAGAATCGACCCACGTGACACCTTCAAAGGCCGCATCGGGCCAGTGGGCGCGAAGCCCCGCCCCTTTCGCGAGCACAATGCTGGCGCCCAACTGCTCATACTTCGCGACCAGCTCCGGGGTGAGCGCCAGTCGCCGTTCTTCGGGAACGGGCGCGGTGGCGATGCCCAGCGTCCATACCATGCATGACTCCTTTCTGGGAAGCCAAACCTCGCCGACCGCGCCGCGCTTTTTGCGTCACCGGCGCGCGCGAGGCTCCAATACCTCTTGCCCACCCATCCACGGGCGCAACGCCTCGGGAACCACCACACTGCCGTCGGCTTGCTGGTAGTTTTCCAGCACCGCGACCAACGTGCGCCCTACCGCCAGCCCCGAACCGTTGAGCGTATGCACCGGTTGCGGTTTCCCGCCCCCTGCGGGCCGAAAGCGGGCCTGCATCCGCCGCGCCTGGAATGCTTCCGTATTCGAGCAGGAGGAGATTTCCCGGTAGGTGTTTTGAGCGGGCAACCAGACCTCCAAATCATACGTCATCGCGGCACTGAAGCCCAAGTCCCCAGCGCATAATTTCACTTTACGATAGGGTAAGCCCAATTTAATCAAGATCGCTTCGGCATGCGCGGTGAGCGCCTCCAACGCGTCGTACGAACAGTCCGGGTGTTCGATCCGAACCAATTCGACCTTTTCGAATTGGTGCTGCCGGATCAGCCCGCGTACATCACGGCCATGCGAACCCGCCTCGGCGCGAAAACAGGGCGTCCAGGCAACGAATTTGAGGGGAAGATCGGCTTCGTCGAGAATTCGTTCGCGAACGATATTGGTCACCGGCACTTCCGCGGTGGGGATGAGGTAAAGCGATTCGGCGTCGGACCGAGGCACCTGAAAGAGGTCTTCGGCAAATTTCGGCAACTGCCCCGTGCCGAACAAGGCGCGTGGCAGCACGAGAAACGGCGGCGCCACCTCTTCGTAGCCATGTTCGCGGGTGTGGACGTCGAGCATGAACTGCGCCAGCGCGCGGTGAAGCCGCGCGACGTCCCCGCGCAAAAGCGCAAAACGGCTCCCCGAAAGCGCCGCGGCGATCTCGTTTTCCAATCCCCCCAGCCCTTCGGCGATCTCGACATGGTCGCGAACCGGAAAGTCGAACGAACGCGGCGTCCCCCAGCGCGAAACCTCGAGATTGTCCGCGTCGCTGGCGCCGTCCGGCACCAAGGGGTGCGGCACGTTCGGCAATTGCGCCAAGAACGCGTCGAGTTCTGCCAACAAGGCATTCAAGCGCGTTTCGTTGCGTTCGAGCGCCGCTTTCACTTCGGCGACCTCGCGCAGCAGTTCCGACGCATCCTCCCCTTTCGCTTTACACTGCCCCACCGCTTTCGACAACCGGTTGCGCTGCGCTTGCAACGTCTGCGTTTCGGCTTGCAATGCTTTGCGTTCCGCTTCGAGCGTCTCGAAACGGGACCAGTCGATCGTCCCGCCGCGCCGAGCGAGCGCTTTCTGAACGGTTTCCCAGTCTTGTCGCAACAATTGGATGTCGAGCATGATTTCCTTCCTGATTTTCGTTACGGTTACTGATGGTGTTCGTTGCGCCACGCGGCATCGAGCGCGCGCAACCGAGCCAATTTTTCTGTGATTTTCTGCTCCAACCCTCGATCCGTGGGTTCGTACCAATGGGTTTTGGGCATCCCCTCGGGCAGATAATCGACTCCCGGCGCAAACGCGCCGGGTTCATCATGGGGATAGCGATACCCTTTTCCCGCCCCGATCGCTTTAAGCAAGCGCGTCGGCGCGTTGCGCAGATGCATCGGAACCGGACGCGAACCATCCTGCGCAACGAACGCGCGCACGGAGTTGAAAGCCCGATAGAGCGCATTCGATTTCGGCGCGCACGCCAGATAGACAACCGCTTCGGCAAGCGCCAACTCCCCTTCCGGCGAACCCAAACGCTCATACGCCTCTGCCGCGGCCACAGTCAGCGAAAGCGCGCGCGGATCGGCCAAACCAACATCCTCGCTCGCGATCCGGATCAGACGCCGCGCCAGATAGCGGGGGTCCGCACCGCCATCGAGCATCCGACAAAACCAGTAGAGCGACGCATCGGGATCGGAACCGCGCACCGCTTTGTGCAGCGCGGAAATCAGGTCATAGAACGCATCGCCACCTTTGTCGAAACGACGCAGTCGCGCCCCCAGGGTCGCGATCGCGAATTCGCTGTCGATGACGGTGTATCCGTGTGCTTTCGCGGCCGCCCAGAGCCAGGCCAAGTCGTTCAAAAGCCGCCGCGCGTCGCCGTCGGACTGGGCAACCAGCATCTCGCGCACCGAATCTTCGAGCGCCACCGCTTCGTCTGGAAAGCGCGCCGTCGCTCGGTCGAGCAACTGCCGCAATGCGTCTGGCGAAAGGGGTTCAAGCCGGAAAACCGTCAAGCGGGACAGAAGCGCGGCATTGACTTCGAACGAGGGGTTCTCTGTCGTTGCGCCGATCAGCGTCACCACCCCACTTTCGACATGGGGTAACAGGGCGTCTTGCTGCCCCTTGTTGAAACGGTGGATCTCGTCGAGAAAGAGCACCGTGGCTTGCCCGCTCTGCCGCGCCGCTTCGGCACAAGACACCACTTCACGCAGCTCTTTCACCCCTGCGGTCACCGCGGAAAGGGCAATGAACTGCGCGTCGCAACTGCGTGCCACCAGCTGCGCAAGGGTCGTTTTGCCCACGCCGGGCGGCCCCCAGAAGAGCATGGAAAAGAGCTGTCGGCGCATGGCAGCAAGCGTGAGCGGTTTTCCAGGCCCCACGAGATGGGACTGTCCCACCACCTCCTCGAGCCTCTGCGGCCGCATCCGTTCCGCCAACGGAACGGGTTGGATGGGGGGCGTTGTCGCACGGCTCACCGCGGCGTCTCCGCAGCAGCAGCACCCTGCGGGGTGCGCAACACGACGGCGTCCGGAGGCAACGTGAGTTGGAACGCTTCCGGTTGCGGCATTGTGCGTTCGAAGCGGGTAAACAGCAATTCGCTCGTCTGACCCAACGCGTCTTCGATCGTGAGCGCACGCAGACGCTCGTCTGCGATGGTGACCTCGACGCGGCGTACCACCGCGTCATCGGTTCGCGCCCGTAACGACCAGCGAAGCACCCCGCCTGCTTGGGTAAAACGTTCCAAGGTGAATCTCTCGGGCAGCGTCTCGGGTGCCAGAAAAAAAGCGAGTGGCCCGGAGCGTAACGCAGCAGGATCGAGTGGCTGCACCGTGGCTTGGCGAAGTTCTGGATCCCATACGGTGAGGGTCGTGCCGTCACTCACGGTCACCTGCACGAAAGGGCGCTCGATCGTCCAACGAAAACGTAACGGTTTGACGAATGCGAATACCCCTTCCAACTCCCGCCGCCGCCCGTCACTCCGGCGCTCGATCTGGCGAAACACCCCCTCTGCAGAGGTAACCCCTTCTCCCCAAGCGATGAGCGTTGCCCACGCCTTTTGCGTCTGCTCGTCCGCTGCCGATTGCGCCTCACTTAGGGGTATGAGCACGAATGAAAAGAGAAGCAACGCAACCCACCCCCTCAAAAACCGTTTTGCGCCACACGCCTTCATCCGTTTTGCTCCGGTACCAACACCTTACGGTTGCCATTCGCTTCCGGCGGCGAAACCAATCCTGCCTGCTCCATCGCTTCGATGAGGCGCGCCGCTCGGTTATACCCGATACGCAAATGGCGCTGCACCAACGAGATCGAAGGGCGTCGCGTCCGCAAAACGATCTCGACCGCCTGATCATAAAGGGGATCACGCTCGGCATCCCCCGCGCCATCGCCCCACTCCGACCCTAGCACTTCGTCGTCATCGGCGGTGATCGCTTCGACATACTCCGGAGGCCCGAAGGATTTGAGGTAATTCACCACGCGATGCACCTCGTCGTCTGCGACGAATGCCCCATGCACCCGCTGCGGCGTTCCCATCCCAGGTGCCAGAAAGAGCATATCGCCCATCCCCAACAGCGTTTCGGCGCCCATCTGGTCGAGAATGGTTCGCGAGTCCACTTTGGACGAGACTTGGAACGCGATGCGGGTGGGGATGTTCGCTTTGATCAAGCCCGTGATCACATCGACCGACGGGCGCTGTGTCGCAAGAATGAGGTGAATCCCCGCGGCGCGCGCCTTTTGTGCCAAGCGGGCGATCAGCTCTTCGATCTTCTTTCCAGCCACCATCATCAAGTCGGCGAGTTCATCGACGATGACCACGATATACGGCAGCTTCTCGAGCGGTTCGGGATGCTCTGGCGAAAGCGAGAAGGGGTTGGGGACGTACTGCTCGTTCGCAGCCGCTTCGGCAATCAGTGCGTTGAACCCAGCGATGTTGCGCACGCCCAACGCCGCCATCAGCTTATAGCGCCGCTCCATCTCGCCGACGCACCAGTTGAGCGCCTGCGCCGCCAACCGCATATCGGTCACGACCGGTGCCAGAAGGTGCGGAATCCCTTCGTAGATCGACAATTCGAGCATCTTCGGGTCGATCATGATCAACCGCACCGCTTCGGGTCCCGATTTGTAGAGCAGCGACAAAATCATCGCGTTGATGCCGACCGATTTGCCCGATCCGGTCGTTCCCGCCACGAGGAGGTGGGGCATCTTCGCCAGATCGGCCACCACCGGCGCGCCGCCGATATCTTTGCCCAGACAGACGGTCAGAGGCGATTTGGCATTGCGATAAACCGAAGCATCGAGCACTTCCCGTAACCGCACGATCTGCCGTGTGGGGTTCGGCACCTCGAGCGCCATGCAGCTCTTACCGGGAACGATCTCGACCACGCGAATCGAAACCAGCGAAAGCGCGCGTGCCAAATCCTTCGCCAGATTGACGATCTGCGCCCCTTTCACGCCAGTGGCCGGCTCGATCTCGTAGCGGGTGACCACAGGGCCAGGGATTGCGCCCACCACCGTGACGCGCACGCCGAACTCGGCCAATTTCGACTCGATCAGCTGCGAGGTCTCCGCGATCCGTTCCGGCGTGACCGAGCTGGGTTGGGGTTTGGGCTGGTCGAGCAACGCCAGCGGTGGAATCGGGGAATCTCCCGGTTTCGGCGCCAGGCGTGCCCCTTTTTCTACAGCCCCCTGAACGCGAACTGCGTGGGTTTCGACAGGCATCCTGTCCGAGGCGACGGACGTTTCGGGCGCAGCAGATGCAGCGTGCACTTCCGGTTTCGCGTCTGGTTCGGGTTCTGAACGATCCGGTTCATGGGCACCCGTCGGTATCGGTTCAACGTCGTGCGGCACCGCGTCCGCACCGGAGGGGTCGAGCGAGGGCTCCGCCGCCCAGCGCGGCTCCTCGATCGGTCCGAACGCTGTTGGCGGTTGCTCCGATCGTTTGGCGCGTTGCGTCCAGCGCAGCGCCAATGCGCGCAGCGCACGAAAAGCCCCCAGAACCGCCAGGTACAGGTGATGAACCTTTTGGCGCCACACGCCCTGAGAATCGGCGTTGCCCGTCCGCGCATCCGTCGATGGGGCCACTATCGGCCCCGCTTTGCCTTCCCGCCAGCGTTGCCAACGCGCCTCCAGCCACCGCCCGATGGCCTCCGTGACTTCGCCCCAACTCACCCCCCAAGTCAGGCTGAACCCAACGAGAAAAAGCGCCAGGAGGAGCAACGTTCCGCCCACGAACCCCAACCGCAGCGCAACGAACTCACCCAGTGCATGCCCGAGCACCCCCCCCGCCCCTTGCGGCAGGCTGTCGCCAAAGCGATGAAAGCGCAAATATTCCAGCGCACTGGAACTCACCTGCAACAGCAGGAAACCCAGTGTGGTACCTGCCCACGACCATCGCCAATGCCACCAGTCGGTCAGAGAACCGTCCAGATGCGCGTCGCCCTTTTCCAGCGCACGATGGGTAAAGGCGAGCCACCACCCCACCACGCCACGGACGAAGAGTCCGATCCACCACAGCGCCGACCAACCGAAGGTGAAAAACCACAGATCGGCAATCCAGGCTCCGAGCCGCCCACCCGGATTCTGGACCGTGAGCGCCGTCCCGCTTTTCGACCACCCCGGATCTTCCGGGTGGTACCCCAGCAAAACGAGCGCGAAATAGGCACCCACCGCTGCCAGGAGCAGCCAACTCCCCTCATGGAGCAAGCGGGCGAAACGTCTCTTCGTCAAAACCGCGCCATTTCGTCGATCGCACAACAGCGGGCTATTATACCGAGCAATAAGGTGCGAACTGGCGCATCCGCGCGCAGCCAAACCACTCGTACTAAAATCGCTTATTTCGCCACCTTGGGAACTCAGGGAGTAACATTGTGACGCAATCGACCAAAGGCCCCGACGCCGTACAGGAAGCGCGCGAAGAATTGAAACGCGCTGCGCTCGACTACCACGAACATCCCACCCCGGGTAAATGGGCGATCGTTCCCACCAAAGCGCTGTCGAACCAGCGCGATCTGGCGCTCGCCTATTCACCCGGCGTCGCCGCGCCGTGCGAAGCGATCGTCGAAGACCCGAGCGCCGCCGCCCGCTACACCAACCGCAGCAACCTCGTTGCGATCATCACCAACGGCACCGCGGTCCTGGGACTCGGGGAGATCGGGCCGCTTGCCGCGAAACCAGTGATGGAGGGCAAAGCGGTCCTGTTCAAAAAATTTGCCGGCATCGACGCGATCGATCTCGAAATCAACGAAAAAGACCCGGAAAAATTGGTCGAAGTCATCGCCGCGCTGGAACCGTCTTTCGGGGGAATCAACCTCGAAGACATCAAAGCTCCGGACTGCTTCCTCGTCGAACGTAGGTTGCGCGAACGTCTGAAAATCCCTGTCTTTCACGACGACCAGCACGGTACCGCGATCGTCGTCGCGGCGGCGCTGTTGAACGCACTCACCCTGACGGGCAAGTCGATCGACCAGGTCAAATTGGTCACTGCCGGGGCGGGCGCTGCGGCGCTTGCGTGCCTCAACCTGCTCGTCAAACTGGGTCTTCCGAAAGCCAACATCTGGGTAACCGACATCGCAGGCGTGGTCTATGAAGGCCGTACCGAACTGATGGACCCCGAAAAAGCGCAGTTCGCCCAAAAAACCGTGGCGCGCACCCTTGCCGAAGTCATCGAAGGGGCCGACATTTTCCTGGGGCTTTCCGCAGGTGGCGTCCTCAAGCCCGAGATGGTGGCGAAGATGGCGGAAAAACCGATCATCTTCGCGCTGGCCAACCCAACCCCAGAAATCCTGCCGGAAGCCGCGAAAGCGGTTCGACCGGACGCGATTCTCGCCACCGGCCGTAGCGACTATCCCAACCAGGTCAATAATGTCCTCTGCTTTCCCTACCTCTTCCGCGGCGCGCTCGACGTCGGCGCAACCACGATCACCGACGAAATGGAGATCGCAGCGGTCCAAGCGATCGCGGCACTGGCGCAAGCCGAAGAGAACGAAGTGGTCGCTGCGGCCTACGCTGGGGAAAAACTCCGTTTCGGCCCCGACTACCTCATCCCCAAACCGTTCGACCCCCGTTTGATGCTCACCATCGCCCCGGCGGTCGCGCAAGCCGCGATCGCAAGCGGCGTGGCGACCCGCCCGATCGAGGATTTCGACGCGTATCGCGAACGGCTCCAGAACTTCGTCTATGCCTCCGGTACCTTGATGAAACCGGTCTATGCGATCGCGAAACGCGCGAAATTCAAGAAAATTGCCTACGCCGAAGGCGAAGAAGAACGCGTGTTGCGCGCCGCGCAAGTGGTGGTCGACGAAGGCATTGCGCGACCGGTGCTCATTGGCCGCCCCGCGGTGATCGCGCAGCGCATCGAACGCTTCGGTCTGCGCCTGCGCGAAGGGGTCGACTACGAAGTGGTGAACGTCGAAAACGATCCGCGCTATCGCGCGCTCTGGCAAGAGTACCACCAGATCATGGAGCGGCGCGGCGTCACACCCCAATTGGCGAAGATCGAAATGCGGCGACGGCATACGCTGATCGGCGCGATGCTTCTGCGCCATTGGGAAGTCCATGGACTCATTTGCGGTACGTGGGGCGTGCCCACGATGCACCTCAACTACATCGACCAAGTGATCGGCAAACGCCCCGGCGCCACTTGTTACGCCGCGATGAACGCCATTTTGTTGCCGAACCGCCAGCTCTTTTTGGTCGATACCCATATCAACAACGACCCCACCGCGGAACAGATCGCCGCGATCACCCGCATGGCCGCGCGCAAGATGATGCGTTTCGGCATCACCCCCAAAGCGGCGCTCCTCTCCCACTCCAACTTTGGTTCTTCAGACGCGGCAAGCGCCGTGAAAATGCGCGAAGCCCTCAAAATCTTGCGCGAGATCGCGCCGTGGCTGGAAGCGGACGGGGAAATGCACGGCGACCTGGCACTCGACCCCACGATGCGCGCGGAACTCATGCCGCGCTCCACACTCACCGGCGAAGCCAATCTGTTGGTCCTGCCCAACATCGATGCCGCGAATATCGCGTACAATCTCCTCAAGACCGCTGCTGGGAACGGCATCGCAATCGGACCGATGTTGCTCGGGGTGCTCAAGCCGGTCCATATCCTTACTGCCACCTCGACGGTGCGGCGCATCGTCAATATGACGGCGCTCACCGTTGCCGAAGCGAACGTCGGGCCGCGTGCCGTCGAACCCACTCCGCCGATGAGCGAAATCCCCTTCACCACAACCGAATAGGAGTACGCCATGTCTGCACAACACCGCCGTTTGATCATCCTTGGATCGGGACCCGCTGGATACACCGCAGCGATCTATGCCGCGCGCGCCAATCTCGAACCGATGTTGATCACCGGTCTCGAACAGGGCGGACAACTGATGACCACCACGGACGTCGAAAACTGGCCCGCAGACCCAGACGGGGTGCAAGGGCCGGAACTGATGGCCCGTTTCGAAGCGCACGCTCGGCGCTTCGGTACCGAAATCGTCTTCGACCACATCCACACCGCCGTGCTCACCGAACGCCCGTTCCGGCTCGTTGGTGACGCCGGTGCATACACCTGTGACGCGCTGATCATCGCCACCGGTGCCTCGGCGAAATACCTGGGGCTGCCTTCGGAAGAAGCGTTCAAAGGCCGCGGGGTCTCCGCGTGCGCCACCTGTGACGGCTTCTTCTACAAAGGGCAAGACGTCTGCGTGATCGGCGGCGGCAACACCGCAGTGGAAGAAGCGCTCTACCTCGCCAATATTGCGAACAAAGTCTATTTGATCCACCGACGCGACCAGTTCCGAGCGGAAAAGATCCTCGTCGACCGCTTGATGAAACGGGTCGACGAAGGAAAAGTGGAATTGGTGCTCAACCATGTCGTCGACGAAATCTTGGGCGACGACACCGGAGTCACAGGAATCCGTGTCAAACACCGCGACAGCGGCGCTACGCAAGAACTCGCCGTCCACGGTGTCTTCGTGGCGATCGGCCACCAACCCAACACGCAGCTCTTCGAAGGGCAGCTCGAAATGGAAAATGGCTATATCGTCACGCGCGGCGGTCGTGACGGGAATGCCACCGCAACCAGCATCGAAGGGGTTTTTGCCGCTGGGGACGTTCAAGACCACGTCTACCGGCAAGCGATCACCAGCGCGGGGACTGGTTGCATGGCGGCACTCGACGCCGAACGGTACCTGGACGCACTCGCCACTGGGAAATGAACAGAGCGACCCCACCGAAGCGTGATTGGCGGGATCAACTGAAGCAGCTCGTCGAAGCGGGCGCGCTGCCCCCCGCCGATCGTCGCCGCTACTGGCGCCAAAAGGCCCAAGCGGCGATCGCGCGCGCCGCACCCAACAGCCCAGCGCATCGCAGCAAATCGTCCCACACCGATCCGGCAGCGACCGCTGCGCCCGACGAACCCGCACCAACGGCACTTTCGCTTGCGGAAGCCCGGCTGTGGCAGCGTTGGTTACGCGAAACCGGCGTCGCCCCGTTGCCGGTGCAAGACCGCGTCACGCTGGAGCGGCCGCTCCCTCCACCCATGCCGCGGCAGCGCGAACGCGACGAGGCGCAGATCAAAAGCGAACTCTTGGCGCCACTGACGCTCGACGACTGGCTCGACCACGACAGCGAAACCTTCTTCCTCCGGCCAGGGGTTCCCCGGCGCATGATTACGGAGATGCGGCGGGGCCGTTGGACCATTCGGCGTCAGCTCGACCTCCATGGCCTCACCCGCGAAGAGGCGCGCACTGCAATGAGCGCATTCCTTGCCGAGGCGTTGCGCACTGGGGAGCGCTGCGTACGCATCATCCACGGCAAAGGGTACGGCTCACCCGGTGGCGTGAGCGTTTTGAAGCACCTCTCGCGCCAGTGGCTTACCCGGCGTGAAGAGATCCTTGCCTTTTGCGAAGCGGCTCCCCGACAAGGCGGAAGTGGCGCGTTGCTGGTGCTCCTGCGTGCCCCCAGCGCCAACCGGTAAGCTTACTTCGTGACGGGTAAACCCACTTCGCGCCCACTGCCACCGAGTAGCACCGCACCACCTCGCGCGATCAAATCGCCGATTCGTTGAGTTCGCCGGTGCGAATCCGAATCACTTGCTCCACCGGGGAAACAAAGACCTTGCCATCGCCGATTTTGCCAGTCCGCGCGGCTTTGACGATCGCGTCGACCACCGCCTCCACCATCTCATCGGGCACCACCACCTCGACTTTCACCTTCGGCAAGAAATCGACCACATATTCGGCACCCCGATAAAGCTCGGTGTGCCCCTTTTGCCGCCCGAATCCCTTGACTTCGGTCACCGTCAAACCGTTCACCCCCACCTCGGAGAGCGCCTCGCGCACCTCGTCGAGCTTGAACGGCTTGATCACCGCCTCTACCTTCTTCATCGCTTGCTCCTTATCACGGTTGGGCCGCTCGGGGCCGAAAATGGGACGTAACCGGGTGCCGCCAGTCGCGACCGAACGCACACCGAGTCACCCGCGGCCCCAAAGGTGCCTGCTGCCGTTTGTACTCGCTGGTAAACAGCAACTGCAACACGGAATCGACCACCTCTGGCGCAAAACCCGCAGCAACGATCTCCGCTACCGACTGCCGCTCCTCGATGAAACGTGTCAATATGGCGTCCAGTACCGCGTAAGGCGGCAAGCGCTCCTCGTCCACCTGGTTCGGACGCAGTTCGGCGGATGGTGGGCGCTCGATGATCCGCGACGGGATCACCTCCTGTTCCCGGTTGATCCAGCGCGCCAGACGATAGACCCACGTTTTGTAGACATCTTTGAGTACCGCAAAGCCCCCAGCCATATCGCCGTAGAGCGTGCAGTAACCCGTTGCGATTTCGCTCTTGTTTCCGGTGGTGAGCACCAATGAACCGGTTTTGTTGGAAATGGCCATCAACAACAACCCGCGAATCCGTGCCTGGACGTTCTCTTCAGTGGTATCCGCAGGCAAACCGGCAAAGAGCGGCGCAAGCGACGCACCAAACGTTGCCATCGCGGGTTCGATGGGGATCACGTCATGACGCACACCCAAGTTCTGCGCCAGTTGCGCCGCATCCTTGATGCTCATCTCCGCCGTATAGGGGGACGGCATCATCACCGTCCGCACCCGTTCTGCACCCAACGCGGCAACCGCCAGACAGGCAACGAGCGCGGAGTCGATCCCGCCGGAAAGACCGATCACCACGCCACGAAAACCATTTTTGTGCACATAATCGCGCACCGCACAGGTGAGCGCTCGAAAGAGCACGTCCTCGTCATCGAGCTGGGGTGCCGAATCGGGGACCGTCTGCCAACCGCCCGACGCCCAGGTCAAAAGCGCGGTTACCGTTTCGAACTGCGGGCCGCGCCATGCGACGGCGCCATCGGCTGCGAGCGCGAACGACGCCCCGTCGAAGACGAGCTCGTCCTGCCCCCCCACACGATTCACGTAAAGCACGCTGGCGCCGCACGTTTGCGCACGGGCACGTGCGACCGCTTCTCGCTCTTTCTCTTTACCGAGGTGAAACGGCGAGGCATTCAACGCGACCACGAGATCGATTCCCAGCGGCTGCGCAGCGGCAAGCGGCGCGGGATGCCAGAGATCTTCGCAGATCACCACCGCCACACGCACCCCTTGACAGGTGACGACAAGCGGCGCGTCCCCCGGGACGAAATAACGGTGTTCGTCGAACACCGACGAATTGGGCAAGCGGTGTTTCGCGTACCATCCCAGCAACGCACCGTCATGGATCCACGCCGCTGCGTTTTCGCACCCCTTTTCGCGCCAGCGCGGCAAACCGACCAGCACATCGAGGGAACGCGGTAGCCGCGCGCAGAGCGTCGCGAAAGCCCGTTCGCATGCCCGCGCGAAATCGGGCAGCAGCAGATGGTCTTCCGGCGGGTAACCGCTCAGCGCCAACTCCGGCGTCACCAGCAGGTGTGCGCCCTGTTGCGCGGCCTCCTCAGCCGCGGCGACGATCCGGTCGACGTTCGCATCGAAATCGCCGACGACCGGATCGCATTGGGCGACGGCAATCCGCAAGGGACCGCTCATTCGCGTTATTTCGCCGCGTTTTTGACGCCGTTCAGGATCTCGGCTTTCGCCTCATCGACGCCACCCCAGCCCGTGACCTTCACCCACTTGCCCGGTTCGAGATCCTTGTAGTGCTCGAAGAAGTGCTTCACCTGCTCAAGGATCAATTTGGGAAAATCATCGAGCGACTGGATCGCGTCGTAGAGCGGCGTCAATTTACTTACCGGTACCGCGATCACCTTCGCATCGACCCCGCTTTCATCCTCCATCTTCAGAATCCCGACAGGGCGGCAGCGAATCACCACCCCCGGCGGAACCGGAAACGGCGTCATCACCAGCACATCCACCGGATCCCCATCGTCGGAGAGGGTATGGGGAATATACCCATAGTTGAGGGGGTAACGCATCGACGTCCCCATGAAGCGATCGACGAAGATCGCATCGCTGTCTTTGTCGATTTCGAACTTGATCGGGTCGGCCTGCGCCGGGATTTCGATGATCACATTGACATCGTTCGGCACGTCTTTGCCGGCGGAAACGCGTTCAAACGCCATGACATCACTCCCTAGTGGCTAAAAAAACCGTGTGCAATTATACGGGCAAAGCCGTCCGAACCCAGCCACCGATCGTGCGCAGCGCACGAACGGTTTCATCACGGCGTATGGCAGACCACCCCTTGCCAGATCGCGCCGCCCAGTTCCGGCGCCCGCCACAGCCCCCACAACCCGAACGCGATCACAACGAGCCCCGCGCCCCACCGCGCCCGCGGATGCTGTGCCCAACCCCGAAAACGGTGAAACATCAAGCCAGCCAGCAGCAAATTGGGCAACGTCCCAAGCCCAAACGACAACATCACCAAAGCGCCTCGCTCGGCACTACCGCTCATCAACGCTGTAGCGAGCACGCTATAGACCAAGCCACAGGGGAGAAACCCCCAGAGTCCGCCAAGGAGCGCCGCTTGCGGAATCGACCGGACCGGTAAAAGGCGGTGGGCAAGCGGTTGCACCCGGACCCACAGAACTTGCCCAACCCGTTCGACCGGCGCCAACCACTGCGTCTGCCCCAACAGATAGAGCCCCATCGCCACCAACAACAAGTTAGCCACGACGTAGAGCCCCAATTGAACCGGCAACACCGATTCGAGCACGGTCGCGATCGCCCCCAAACCGCCAAGCACCGCGCCCAACACGGTATAGGTGGTGATCCGCGCCAGATTGTAGGTCAGGTGCAAAAGCCAGCGCGCAGGGCCACTACCCGCGGTAGGGTTCGTCTGCAGCGACAACGCCCCGACGATCCCACCGCACATACCAAAGCAGTGAACACCGCCCAACAGGCCGATGAGAAAAACCGCCAAATAACCGCCGACCGAACCCAACACGTCCCCCGTTCAAATCACTTTCGAATAACGGGTGCGCTCGCGGTCGGCGCGCAGGTACCGGTCGAAGACCATTGCGATCGCCCGCACCAAAAGGCGCCCTTTCGGCAACACGGTAATCCAACGGTCGCTCACCGTCACCAAGCCGGCTGCTTCCATTTCTCGCAAATCCGCCAACTCCGGCGCAAAGTAGTGCGCGAAGTCGATCAGATTCGCCTCTTCGACCGCGTCGATCGAAAGCTCGAAGTGGCACATCAACGCTTGAATGATGGAACGGCGCAACACATCGTCCGGGCTCATCGCCACCCCGCGCAACGTCGGCAACTCACCCCGGTCGAGCGCGTCGTAATAAGGCTCTTCCGTTTTGTGGTTTTGCGCGTAGTACGGACCGATCTTACTGATCGCCGAAATTCCCAGTGCGACCAAATCGCATTCGGCGTGCGTCGAATAACCCTGAAAATTGCGGTGCAGCCGCCCTTCGCGCTGCGCCACTGCCAACTCGTCTTCCGGTTTCGCGAAGTGATCCATCCCGATATAGACATACCCCGCGTCGGTCAGCCGTTCGATCGCCATCTTGAGAATCGCCAACTTTTCCGCTGCGCTGGGTAACGTCGCTTCGTCGATTCGGCGCTGCGGCATGAAGAGACGTGGCAGATGGGCGTAACTGTAGAGCGATAGCCGATCCGGCGCGAGCGCGATCACCGCGTCCAGCGTTTTCGCAAAGCGCTCGACCGATTGATGCGGCAACCCGTAAATCAGGTCGAAACTCACCGAATGAAACCCCGCCGCACGCGCGGCCTCGAGCACCCCCTGCGTCTCGTCGAGCGACTGCACGCGGTTCACCGCACGTTGCACCACGGGATCGAAATCTTGCACCCCGATACTCATGCGGTTGAACCCGAGTTCGCGCAGCAAAAATACCTGCTCACGGCCCACCTTCCTGGGGTCGACCTCGATCGAATACTCCCCGTGCTCGATCAAAGTGAAGGTGCGCCGAATCGCTGCCCACAACCGACGCATCTCCGATTCGTGCAAAAAGGTAGGCGTGCCGCCGCCAAAGTGCAACTGAGCAACCGTACGGCTTCCCGTGAGTTTTTCGGCAACGAGCGCCATCTCCCGTTCCAAGTAATCGAGATAACGCGACGAGCGGGAATGGTCTTTGGTAATGATCTTGTTGCACGCACAGTAGTAGCAGATGGTGTTGCAGTACGGAATATGAACATAGAGCGACAACGGCCGCTGTACGCCGGCAACGGCCCGACTCGCCAATGCTTCCCCATAAGCCTCCGGGCCAAACGCCTCGACGAAACGGTCGGCCGTTGGGTAAGAGGTGTAACGCGGCCCTGCGATGTCGAAACGGCGAATCAACTCCGGGTCGAACACCACCGCTTGCGAAAAGTGGCTCACGGTCACGCTCCTTGCGGACTCGATCACAATCCGATACTATGGCACAAAAAAGTGCGACTGTCTTTGACACACCTCAATGAGCGGCCACAAACCCCAACCCCTGGAGAACGCGATGCGACCCGCGGCGCTACCCGAACAATTGCGCATCGCCTGCGCGCAATGTAACCTCGTCGAGCTCTGTCTACCCGTCGGGCTACCGGCAAACGACCTCAAAAAGCTCGACACCCTGGTCTCGGTACGCAAACGGGTGAAACGCCACCAAGCCCTGTTCGAAAGCCAAGCCCCGTTCGAAGCGCTCTATGCCGTGCGCCTTGGCTCGTTCAAAACCGTCCTCACCCTCACGGACGGCCGCGAACAGGTCACCGGGTTTCAGATGACCGGGGAGCTCCTCGGGCTCGACGGCATCGGCAGCGGACGCCACGCGGTCACCGCGATTGCGCTCGAAGACAGTGAAGTCTGCGTGATCGAATACGCGCAGCTCGAAGCGCTCTCCCAAGAGATTCCCGCGTTGATGACCCAGTTCCACAAAGTGCTGTCGCGCGAGATCGTGCGCGAACAGGGGGTAATGACCCTTCTGGGCTCGATGCGCGCCGAAGAGCGCCTTGCCGCGTTTCTGCTCAACCTTTCCCAGCGCTTCGCTACCCGCGGTTTCTCGCCCACCCAGTTTCGCCTGCGGATGACCCGCGAAGAGATCGGATCGTACCTCGGGCTCAAACTGGAAACCGTCTCGCGTACGCTTTCCGCGTTTCAAGAAGCAGGGTATCTCCGCGTCGATCGCCGTGAAATCGTGCTGTTGGACCGGGAAGGGCTACGCCAACTCCTCTATCCCGAGCGCACGGATCCAGCCACCGCTGCAACGCCGTGAGGCAATGGGCCTGCTTTTGACGAGCGCGTTCATTCATGGACATAACGCCCCGGCGCTGCGCCCAAATTCGGCCAGGTTTCCGGATCCGCCGCCGTTTTCCGCTCCCCAGCTTCCCGTTGTAACCAAAGGACCCAGTCGGACCACCAACTGTTGGGCTGCGGGTCGGTCGCCGCAAACCACTCCTCGGCCTTCGGCACGAGCATGGCAAAGTCGCTCACTCGGTAGTGGCGCTTGGGGGGATCCTTCGGCGGATTCACGATACCGAGGATATGCCCCGAACTCGACAAAACGTACCGTTTGGGGCCCCGCACGTGTTTGAGCAACTGATAGGTCTGTCGCCACGGCACGATGTGATCGTCTTCCGCACCCACGGCGTAGACCGGCACGGTGATCGCCCGTAGGTCGATCGGCTGCCCCATCAACTGCAACGCACCGGGACGTACCAAGCGGTTTTTCAGGTAGAGTTCGCGCAGATACCAGCAGTGCATCGCCGCTGGCATCCGTGTGGTATCCATGTTCCAGTAAAGAACGTCGAACGGCGACGGCTCCTCGCCATAGAGCCACCCGTGCACGACGTAATGCCAAATCAGCGAATTGGCGCGCAACAACCGAAACGCTGCTGCCATCTCCGCGCCGTCGAGATACCCCGTCAGCCGCATCTTGTGGCACAGATAGCGTACCGTTCCGGGATCGACGAATACCTCGATATCCCCTGGTGCAGAAAAATCGACCAGGGTCGTAAAGAACGTCGCGCTGGCAAGCGGCGTTTCGCTTCCCTGCTCCGCCCCCTTGGCGGCCGCGTAACTGGCCAGCGCCGTTCCTCCCAGACAATAGCCGACTGCCTGGACCTTGTCGCTGCCACTCAAGGTCCGTGCCGTCTCCACCGCACAGTCGATCCCCAAGCGCAAATACTCCTCGAAAGTGGTCGCCGCCATTTCGGCAGTGGGGTTTCGCCAACTGATGATGAAGAGGTCGAAACCCGCATCGCGCAAAAAGCGCACCAGGCTTTTTTGCGGTGTCAAATCGAGTATGTAGAACTTGTTGATCCACGGCGGAACGATCACGAGCGGCCGCGCGTATTGATTGGGCGTTGCCGGATGGTAGCGAATCACCTCGGCCAACGCGTTCCGGGCCACCACCTGCCCCGGGGTGGTCGCCAGATTGTCACCGACACGAAAATCGTCGGTGCGTGACATCCGGACCTGTCCCGCAGCGACATCGGCCCAGAAATTTTTCATGCCTTGCCAAAGCGATGCGCCGCTAGTTGCCAACGCGCGACGTTGCGCCTCTGGGTTGCTCCAGAAAAAGTTCGTCGGCGCCAGCGCGTTGGCAAAGGTGCGATGCCAGAACGCCGCTCGGCGGCGCTCCTTTTCGCTCAGTCCCGGTGTCGCGTAGAGGGCATCCTGCATGAGACGCGTTGCGCCCAAATAGGCCTGCTGCCAGCCAGCCCAGAATGGATGAGTCTGCCACGCGGGATGATCCCAGCGGGTATCATCGGCAACCGGCGGAAACGGTGGGGGCGCATCGGCTTCCCCAAGCACACGCTGCCACACGAACTGCTGCCACCGCGCGCTATCTTCGGCGGCGCGCCACCACAACGCGTTGGCCTCGAGCGGATGCACACCCCAAGAAAACAGCGCATGA
This sequence comes from Hydrogenophilus hirschii, assembly GCF_054656675.1. Classification (NCBI taxonomy): domain Bacteria; kingdom Pseudomonadati; phylum Pseudomonadota; class Hydrogenophilia; order Hydrogenophilales; family Hydrogenophilaceae; genus Hydrogenophilus; species Hydrogenophilus hirschii. Next base: position 449,844 of record NZ_BAAHXQ010000001.1, on the reverse strand, counting down.
AGGAGCGGCGCGCTCACTCCGATCGGATCCCAACTCTCCTCCGCCATGTGGTGGAGCACTTCGGCCATCCGTTCCGGAGTCGACTGGAGCGTTTTCACGACACTCCCCTTTCCCTTTTCACCATTCGGCTATAATGGCTCAGTCTAACACAAATGGAAGGAGCCTTGCCATGTTTCGCCATCTTCTCGTCCCCACCGATGGTTCCGAACTTGCGCTCGCTGCGGTCGAACGGGCAGTTGCGTTCGCAAAAGCCCTCAACGCCCGCATCACCTTTTTCTATGCGCAACCCGATTTCCCCCTCCCAGTCTATGGCGAGGGAGCGCTGATCGATCCCACGACACCGGAACAGTTCCGCAAAGCCGCTCAGGAAGAGGCCAATACCATCCTCAACTCAGCGAAGGAAAAGGCCAGTGAGGCCGGAGTCGAAGCAGACACCGATACCGTGGTGAGCGACGCCCCTGCCGATGCGATCATCGACGCAGCGGAACGGCACGGTTGCGATCTCATTTTCATCGCGTCCCATGGCCGCAGCGGCATCGCTCGACTGCTTCTTGGGAGCGTCACGAACAAGGTCCTCTCGCACACCAAACTGCCGGTACTGGTCTATCGCTAACCAGCAACAGATCGCGCTGGATCCGCTCGAAAACAAGGCCTTCCTTGCGGAACAAGGAAGGCCTTGTAGTGCACGGTACGTGCGTCCGTGACTCAGCTTGTCTTTCGTTACGCTTCCGGTTTGTCGTTCATATGCCGCTTGACGAAACGATAGATGAAGCTCGCCATCACAATTACAAAACTTATCGTAAAGAGGCTCAACAACCCGATATCGGTGGTGAAGAACTCCCGCAGTGCGTCAGACATGATACCCTCCTTTACTCTTTGGGAACAATGGGTTGGATGAGCTCCTCTCTCTCTGTCGGGACAACAATGGTTCCGCTCAGTCGCCACTGGCGGGACTCGTCTTCGATGACCACGTGCCAACGCCCCATCGTCGGCAACGCGAGCGGGGCCCAGTAGCGTCCCTGATCGAGCACCAGGTTGAGCTGCTGGTCTTTCCCGCTCTGCGTCGGATGAACGAAACGCACGGTAATGAGATGCGGCGGATCGATCTTGAGACGCGCCGGGTCGAACCATAGGGTCAAACGCCCATCGTTCCATTGCACCCACGCGGCAAGACCCAGTTCAGCCGCTTTTGCAGTACGATCGATCCGCTGTTGAATCGCCAACCCTTCTTTGTAGTAATCGTCCGACACCAATCCGTCCCAACTCTGGATCGCCAATTTCAAGGTGTAAAACCCTGCGATGACAGCCACGAGCGGTGGCGCCATCAGCAACCACGGCCACCGTTGCTTGTACCAAGGCGTTCCTTTGGTGTCAGGTCGGCTCATTGGAGTGTCACTCCGTCACCAAGAAGGTTGCGTGCTCACGCGAGACATTTTCGGGTTCGTCTGCAACACCGATTTCGAACATGATATCGTAACGACCCGGTTTCACCGCTTGCGCAGGCACCTGCACCGAAACAACGATCGATTCGGTCGCCGCAGCGGGCATCGCAACGGTTTTGGGGCCTTCCAGTTTCATTCCCGGAATTCCACTCACCGAAATGGTGTACTGCCGTGGCCGCTCGGCCATGTTCATCAACCGCAGCGTGTAGACGTTCTCGATCCACCCTCCCGGCAACTCGCGCGAAAGCGCCGCACGGTCACGCAGCACGTCTACCCGAACATCCGGGCGGGTCGCGATCTTATAGAACAGGATACCCGTAAAGAGCGCGAGCAAAACACCGTAAACCAGCACGCGAGGCCGCAAAACCCGACGCCACGCCTGCTCCCGGCTCCAGTGGTGGAGCATGGCGTTTTCGGTACTGTACCGAATCAAACCGCGCGGATACCCCATCTTGTCCATCACCTCGTTGCACGCGTCGATGCACGCGGCGCATCCGATGCACTCATATTGCAGACCATTGCGGATATCGATACCCGTTGGGCAAACCTGGACGCAAATCCCGCAGTCGATACAGTCTCCCTTACCGATCGATCGAGGATCGACCCCCTTCTTCCGCGGGCCGCGTGGCTCACCCCGCTCTTCATCGTAAGTGATGATCAACGTATCGGGATCGAACATCACGCCCTGGAAACGGGCGTATGGACACATATATTTACAGACTTGTTCCCGCAGCACGCCCGCGAGCAAATAGGTGAACCCGGCGTAGAAAAAGATCCAGAACCACTCCCACGGACCAAAACTGAGTGTTGCCAGCTCTGCCAACAGCTCTTGACGCGGTGTGAAGTACATCACGAGCGTAAAGCCCGTCCATAACGAAAAGAGAATCCAAATCAGATATTTCGCACCGCGCCGAAGGACCTTTTCGGCGTTCCACGGAGCCTGGTCGAGTTTGCGCCGTTTGATGTGGTCCCCTTCGATTCTCTCTTCGAACCACATGAAGATTTCGGTGTAGACCGTCTGCGGACAGGTGTAACCACACCAAAGCCGCCCGGCGATCGTCGTGAAGAAAAAAAGCGCATACGCCGAAAGGATCAAGATAATGGCCAAGAAGAAGACGTCTTGCGGCCAAAAAACCCAGCCGAAGAGGTAAAACTTCCGTTCGACCAGGTGAAAAAGCACCGCCTGACGGCCATTCCAGTCCAGCCACGGTAAGCCGTAGAAGATCGCCTGCGTGAGGAAAACGAAGAACCACCGCCACTTTTGGAATGTGCCGCTCGTCGAGCGGACATAGAGTTTTTTGTGTTTCGCGTAGAGCGATTGCGCTTCGTTTTCTGTCTGTGCGCGTTGATCGTTGCGCGCAGGTTGTGGGTAAGATGAAGCAGAGCCACCTGCTTGCGCGGTAGGCGCTTTGCTTGAGGTCGAGCGAGGTTCCCCGGTTTGCGGGTTTTCCGTTTCCGTAACCATCATTATTTCCTTATTTGCTTATTTTCTTTGACTGCGACCGGCATCGCAGTAAATCCATGGGGTTGGAAACAATGCACCTGCCGGCGCTGCCCGGAGGCAGCGCCCAGCAGGATCACTTGTGGCTGAGGCTCCAGACGTACGCCGTCAAGAGGTGGACTTTGTCTTGTCCGAGGAATTCGCCGAAAGCCGGCATCCGGTTGTTCAGACCGTTCATCACGTTGCTCATGATCTGCGTTTCGGACGAGCTGTAGAGCCAGATATTGTCGGTCAAGTTGGGCGCACCGATCACAGGGTTACCTTTCCCGTCGGGACCATGACACGCAGCGCAGTTTTCGGCAAAAATTTTCGACCCTAGTTGCGCACGGGTCGCGTCGTGCGCAAGCCCCGAGAGGGAGCGGACATAGTGCGCGACATTCTTCGCCCCCTCCTCACCCAACTGCGGGAACGGCGGCATCACCCCCATACGGCCATTGGTAATGGTCGCCTTGATGTAATCAGGAGAGCCGTCACCACCCAACCAGTCGTTGTCGGTGAGGTTGGGGAAACCTTTCGCGCCGCGAGCGTCGGCCCCGTGGCACTGCATGCAGTAGGTCTGGAACAGGCGCTTACCCATCCCCATCGCTTCAGGGTCAGCCGCAATCGCTTTAACGTCCATATTGCGATATTTGGCATAGAGCGGGCCATACTTTTCTTCTGCTGCCTTCATCTCTTTTTCCCACTGGCCGACGGAACTCCACCCCGCGATCCCCTTGAAGCTCCCAAAACCCGGGTAGATCACCAGATAGACGATCGCGAAGATCACCGTCAACCAGAAGAGATACATCCACCAGCGCGGGAGCGGATTGTTCCACTCTTGCAGGTTTTCGTCCCAGCTATGGGGTTGCAATTCCCCAACCTTGCCGGTAGCGCGCATGTTCGTTGCGATCACGAAGACGCAGAAGAGCAGCGACAGCGCCACCAGCACCTTCACGTACATATCCCAGAAGGGACTGATGAAATCAGCCATGATTCGATCCTCTCTCGTTATGACGTTCACCCGGTTCGTCGAGGAAAGGGATCTGAGCCGCTTCGTCGAACCCCTTTTTGGCGCGACTACTGTACGCCCACGCGACGATCGCCAAGAAGCAGACGAACGCCAATACGGTCACCAACGCGCGCCAATCATTGAGATCCATCGGCTCAGCTCCCTTGCCTCATTGCCGTCATTGGAAGTTGGAGAGCGCCCGACCCAACCCTTGGAGGTAGGCGATCACCGCGTCCATTTCGGTCTTGCCTTCGAGCATCTTCGGCGCGTTGGCAATCTCCTCTTCCGTGTAAGGATGCCCGAGCTTTTGCAGCGCCCGCATCTTCGCTTGGATCGCGTCGATGTCGCTCTGCTTGATCGGGCGGTTCAGCCACGGAAACGCCGGCATGTTCGATTCGGGCACGACGTCACGCGGGTTGTTGAGGTGGGCGCGGTGCCATTCATCCGAATAGCGCCCGCCGACACGATGCAGGTCGGGCCCCGTCCGCTTCGAACCCCAAAGGAACGGGCGGTCGTAGATGTATTCGCCTGCGACCGAATAGTGGCCATACCGTTCGGTTTCGGAACGGAACGGACGCACCATCTGCGAATGGCAGTTGTTGCAGCCTTCGCGGATGTAGATATCGCGCCCAGTGAGCCGCAACGCGTCATAAGGTTTGACGTCGAGCGGTTTGCCGTCCCGGTCGATCGGCTTGGTGGTCGAGTGCTGGAAGAAGAGCGGCACGATCTCGACCAACCCGCCGATACTCACCGTGATCAACGTAAAGATGATCAGAAGCGGCAGACTGCGCTCGATGATGTCGTGTTTCGAATGAGCCATTTTTTTCTCCTCAACCGATCAGTGCGCTGCTGCAGGCGCCGGCAGGATGCGCTCTTCCGCCGGTTGAGCGCCCGAAATCGTCTTCACCACGTTGTAGAGCATGATCACCATACCGGAAACGTAGAGCAGACCACCCAGCGCACGAATCGCCCAGAACGGATAAGAGGCTTTCACCGATTCGATGAACGCGTACGTGAGCGTACCGTCGGCGTTGGTCGCACGCCACATCAACCCCTGCATCACGCCGGAGATCCACATCGACGCGATGTAGAGCACGATCCCGATCGTCGCGATCCAGAAGTGGAGCGTGACGAGCTCTTTCGACCACATTTCGGTCTTGCCGTAGAGCCGCGGGATCAGGTAGTAGAGCGAGCCGATCGAGACCATTCCCACCCAGCCGAGCGCGCCGGAGTGGACGTGGCCAACGGTCCAGTCGGTGTAGTGCGAGAGCGCGTTCACCGTCTTCACCGACATCATCGGCCCTTCGAACGTGCTCATCCCGTAGAACGAGAGCGAGACGATCAAGAACTTGAGGATCGGGTCGTCACGCAATTTGTACCAGACACCCGAAAGCGTCATGATCCCGTTGATCATTCCACCCCAGGACGGTGCCAGGAGGATCAGCGAGAAGATCATCCCGAGCGACTGGGTCCAGTCAGGCAAAGCCGTGTAGTGGAGGTGGTGCGGCCCGGCCCACATGTAGGTGAAGATGAGCGCCCAGAAGTGGACGACCGAGAGGCGGTACGAATAGACCGGGCGACCCGCCTGTTTCGGGACGAAGTAGTACATCATCCCAAGGAACGCCGCGGTGAGGTAGAAGCCCACGGCATTATGGCCATACCACCATTGCACCATCGCGTCTGCCGCACCGGCATAGAGCGAATAGGACTTCCACAGCGTCACCGGAATTTCCGCGCTGTTGAAGATATGAAGCAACGCCACCGCGATGATGAACGCACCGTAGAACCAGTTCGCGACATAGATGTGGCTGGTCTTACGCTTCGCGATCGTGCCAAAGAAGACGATCGCGTACGCGACCCAAACCAGCGTGATCAAGACGTCGATCGGCCATTCGAGTTCGGCGTACTCTTTCGAAGTGGTGATTCCAAGCGGCAGCGTAATCGCCGCAAGCACGATCACCGCTTGCCAACCCCAGAAGGTAAAGGAAGCCAACGCGGGCGCAAAGAGCGACGTATGACAGGTACGCTGCACCACGTAGTACGACGTAGCAAAGAGCGCACACCCGCCGAAAGCGAAGATCACGGCGTTGGTATGCAACGGCCGCAAGCGACCGAAGTGGAACCACTCACCGAGCTCGGTAAAGTTGAGCTGCGGCCAAACGAGCTGGGAGGCAATGAGAACCCCCACAGACATCCCGACGATGCCCCAGATCACCGCCATGATGGCGAACTGGCGCACGACTTTGTAGTTATAAGTCGTTTGCGCTTCCATAAGACCTCTCCTATCCAGAGATACCCAAAACACCGGCGTCAATGCCGCCACCCATTAGGATACACCGATTGCAAAAAGAAGTTTTGATCTAAATCAACAAAGCGTTCTGATTGTAGCAAAGCGATTCGGGTGTTGCCTTCCCCTCTGTGTCAGAATAGTTGTCGTCTCGATAGATCCTGAAACCAGAGGGCGACAAAGGAAGAACGAAGTGGCCAGATACGGACAGTCCTTCAAGGACAGGGCGGTTGCACGGCTGTTGCCGCCAGAAAGTGTCGCGGTGCAGACGCTGGCGCGAGAGCTGAGCATTTCAGCTGCGACGCTAGCGCGCTGGCGAGCCGAGGCGCTCTCCCAGCCCGTTGGCGAGCGGGGCTGGAGTGCGGGGGCCCGATTCGAAGCGGTGCTCTCGACCGCCGCGATGGACGAGGCGAGCAAAGGGGCCTGGTGCCGCGAGCATGGCGTGTATCCCCAGACGCTCGAGCAATGGCGCACCGCCGCCCTGCAGGCGCTCGATGAGCCCGAGGAAGTCGCACGGCAGGCTCTGCGGGAGAAGAAGGCCGAGCGGGGTCGCATCAAGGAACTCGAGCGCGACCTGCGCCGCAAGGAAAAGGCGCTGGCCGAAGCGGCAGCGTTGCTGGTGCTATCAAAAAAGCTCGAAGCGATCTTCCCCAAGGACGAGGACGCATGATCGGCCTGGAAGATCGCCAAACACTGGTCCGACACATCGATGAGGCACACGCAGCCGGCGCGCGCCTACGCCCGGCCTGCGAGGTCGCAGGCATGACGCTGCGCACCCTGCAGCGCTGGAAAGCGCAGGAAGGACTGCGCCAGGGGGACCGCAGGCCCCTGGCAAAGCGTGCGCAGCCGGCGCATGCGCTCAGCGACGAAGAACGGGCGAGGATCCAGGCGTTGGCCAACGAGCCCCGTTTCGCCGACCAACCCCCGGCGCGCATCGTCCCCACGCTGGCCGACGAGGGCGTCTATCTTGCCAGCGAATCGAGCTTTCAGCGCGTGCTGCGTGCCCACGGACAAACCCGTCACCGTGGGCGCAGCCGTGCGCCGCAGCGCACGCGAGCGCCGACGACGCACGTAGCCAGCGCCCCCGGACAAGTGTGGTGCTGGGACATGACCTACCTGCCCACCCACGTGAAGGGGCAGTGGTTCTACCTGTATCTGATCATGGATCTGTACAGCCGCAAGATCGTCGGCTGGGAGATTCATGCCACCGATGAGGCAGAACACGCGGTGAGCCTGCTCAAGCGCACCGCGTTGGCCGAAGGCCTCCACGCCCTGCCGGAAAAACCCGTGCTGCACGGCGACAACGGCAGCACGCTCAAGGCCACCACGGTGTTGGCGATGCTGCACTGGCTGGGGATCAAGCCCTCATACTCTCGCCCCAGGGTGTCCGACGACAACGCCTTCGTCGAATCGCTCTTCAAAACGGCGAAGTACCGCCCCGAATTCCCGGCGCGCGGCTTTGCCAGCCTGGACGAAGCCCGCCAGTGGGGACAGCACTTCGTGCACTGGTACAACGTCGAGCACCGCCACAGCGGCCTGCGCTACGTCACCCCCGCCCAACGGCATGCCGGGGAAGACCATGCGATCCTGGCGGCACGGCACCAGACCTATCTTCAAGCCCGCGAACGTCACCCGGCGCGCTGGTCCGGGCAGACACGGGACTGGACACCGATCGGGGCCGTCACGCTCAACCCGGAACGGGACAGCGTCGTTCGGGACTCTACCCAAGCTGAAATAGAAGGCAGGTGATTGCATGAATCAGGCGACAACTATCTTGACTTGTTCCGCTTCAGGGAATTTGAAACTCCAGATAAAAAAAGGGTGCGAATCGTTCGCACCCCCAACCCCAACAGAGAGACAAGAAACCCAACGGCCGCCACGTTGCGCGAACCGCAGAAACATTATATCCGTAACGCCTTTGCGGTTCTTTGACGCAGGTCAACAGAGGTTCATTTTTTCGCGTCGCGCGCCGCTGCGTCTGGACGGCTTTCCGGTTTGGTGGGCTCCTCGTCGAAAAGGATTTGGTAGGCCGGCCCCTCGAGGTCGTCGAACTGGCCACGTTTTACCGCCCACCAGAAGACCCCTCCGATGACCACCACCAAAACCAGCGAAAGCGGGATCAACAGGTACAAGATTTCGAGTTCCACCTCACACCCCTTGTTCCGGATCGACCGGAAGCCGCTGTAGGCGCAGTGCATTGAGCACGACGAGCAACGAACTGACCGCCATGCCGATTCCCGCAAGCCACGGGGTCACCCAGCCCGCCATTGCCAGCGGTATCGCCACGAGATTGTACCCGAACGACCAGCGCAAATTTTGCCGAATGATCGCAAGCGTTCGTTTCGCCTGCCGATAAAGCAGCCACACACCCCAAAGCGAATCCCGCACCAGGATCACGTCGGCATGATGGCGGGTCAGATCGGCGCCGCTTCCCATCGCGATACCGACATCGGCTGCGGCAAGCACAGGGGCGTCATTGACACCATCCCCGACCATCCCGACGACCGCCCCCTGCGCACGCAGCGCAAGCAGGCGTTCGTGTTTGGTTTCCGGCAAAAGATCCCCCTCGGCATCGGCAATTCCGACCGCTTGCGCGACCGCAGCTACCGCCGGTGCACGGTCCCCCGAATAGAGGTGGGGCGTCACCCCCGCCTGGACGAACCGGGAGATCACCTGAGGCGCCTCCGGTCGCAACCGGTCTTCGAGGAAAAAGAGGGCGAGCCAACCGGCTTCGTCGGCAAGCGCGACGACGGTCTCTGACGTCTGCCCATCCGCCCATTCCTGAGCGTAAGACGACAACGGGGCGATCCCCAACGTCGCTTCGACCCATGCCGGCCGACCCAGCGCAACCTGCCGCCCGCCGATCGACGCGGAGAGCCCACCGCCAGTTTCGTGCCGCAACGCGACCACAGCGTGCCGTTGCTCTGTTTCCACGTCAGCCGGAACTGCGCGCCGCAACGCACGCGCGATCGGGTGGTTGCTTCCCGCTTCGAGTGCGACCGCCAACGCAAGTGCCTGCATTTCATCGCAGCGGGCAGGATCCAACAACCGCACCGATCGTAGCGCGGGCTCTCCTTCGGTGAGCGTCCCCGTTTTGTCGAAGATGCAGTCGGTCATACGCGCTGCGGTCTCCAAAACATGACCACGCGTGACCAAAACGCCGCGCCGCAACAGCGCATCGGTTGCAGCGGTGACTGCAGCCGGTGTCGCCAACGCCAACGCGCAGGGACATGCCACGATCAACACGGCAACCACCGTGGGTACGATCTTTTCTGGCGCCCACCAGGCCCAAAAGAGCGCAGTGGCCACGGCCAACGCCAACACGGTACCCACGAAACGTCCCGCAAGTCGATCGGCTTCGGACGCGATGCGGGGGCGTTCGCTTTGCGCCCGTTCGACCAACCGACGAATACTCGCCAGACGGGACGCTTCGCCGACATGGGTCACTTCGACCACGACCACGCCGCTGCCATTGACGCTGCCGCCGATTACTTCGTCCCCGACCCGTTTCGGCACGGGACGGCTCTCCCCGGTCAGAATCGCCTCGATGGCGTCACTTTCTCCTTCGACCATCACGCCATCCGCGGGAAAGACTTCGCCCGGTTTGACGCGGATACGATCCCCAGCGGTGAGGCGGACCGCCGGCACGACCTCGAACGTTTGCGTTTCGGCGTTCCACCGCTCGGCCACCGCAGGCAGCGCGCGCGCCAGTTCATCGAGCCCGCGGACCGCACGCTGGCGCGCCGCCATTTCGAAATAGCGGCCCGTTAGCAAGAAAAAGGCGAACATGCTCACCGAATCGAAATAGACGTCGGCATAGCCCGTGAGCATCCCGAAAACACTGGCGCCGAACGCGATCAGCAGCCCGAGCGCGACCGGTACGTCCATTCCGATGCGACGCTGCTTGAGATCACGCCACGCGTTGCGATAAAAGGGGCCGCACGAGTAGAACATTACGGGAAGGGTCAGCAGGAACGAAGCCCAATAAAAGAGCTGACGGTAGCTGGGATCCATCTCGCCGTCGCCTGCGAGGTAGGTGGGCACCAGATACATCATCACCTGCATCGACGCGAAGCCCGCCACGAAAACCCGCCAGAGCATCGCACGTCGTTCGCGCTGTGCCACTGCTTCGCTCGTTTGCGGATCGAACGGATAGGCGCGGTAACCGATCTCTGCAACCGCCTGCAGAATCCGCGAAAGCGACGTCTCATCCGGGTTCCAGCGCACGAGCGCGCGTCGGGTTGCGTAGTTGATCTCGACGTGGGTCACCCCTTTTTGCCGCCGCAGATGCTGTTCGTTGAGCCAGACACACGCGGCGCAGGTAATCCCTTCGAGAATCAGTGAAACTTCGCGCTCATGAGGGGACGCGGGACGGGAAAGCTGTTCGACCAGCTCCGGCGCGTCGAACGTCTCCAAGGTTTTCAGGACATCCGGCAACGCTTCGCGCACCGGCTCCGGCATCGCGTCCCGATGGCGATAGTAGTTGGTCAATCCCGCCGCAACGATCGCGTTGGCAACGGCTTCACACCCGGCGCAGCACATCCGCCGGGGCGTGCCGTCGATCGTCACCCAGTAATGACTTTCCGGGGGAATCGGCAAACCACAGTGGTAACAGGTCTCTTGGGTTTTAGCGGTTTCGTTCATGAACGGACGGGATTGCGCCACACGCGCGGGCGTAAGTGGCGATTGTACCCGATGACCCGTCCTTGCTGCGGGCACCTGCACCGGGCACTCCGCAGCCGGTAGGATCGGCGCGCCCCGGTCACACCTTACTTCGCGCTCATCCGGATTGCGCCGTCGAGGCGAATGGTCTCACCGTTGAGATACGGATTGCTCACGATGTGCAACACCAGCGCGGCATATTCGGCCGGTTTGCCCATGCGCTGCGGGAAAGGGACCATCGCGTGCAGCGACTGCTGCACCTCTTGCGGCATCCCCAGGAGCATTGGGGTCTCCATGATCCCGGGCGCAATGGTCATCACCCGCACCCCGTGCCGCGCCAACTCCCGCGCTGCCGGCAATGTCATCGCAACGATCCCTCCTTTCGACGCGGCATACGCAATTTGACCGATCTGCCCTTCGAACGCTGCGATCGACGCCGTATTGACGATCACCCCGCGCTCGCCGTGTTCGTTGGGCTCGTTGCCGATCATCCGCGCTGCCGCAAGCCGCATCGTGTTGAAGGTACCGGTCAGGTTGATCGCAATCGTGCGTTCGAAAGAAACGAGCGCGTGTGGTCCTTCGCGACCCACCAATTTTTCCGCCGGTGCAACCCCGGCGCAGTTCACCAAGACATCGATGCGTCCAAACGCTGCCACGCCCGCCTCGAGCGCCTCCCGCACCGAGGTTTCGTCGGTGACGTCACACGGGCAAAAGCGCGCAGCGGCACCCAGTTGCCCGGCAACCGCCGCCCCTTTTTTCGCATCGCGATCGAGCAACACCACTTTGGCGCCCTGCGCCACCGCGGCTTGGGCCGTCGCTGCGCCCAACCCCGACGCGGCACCGGTGATCACGAAAACGCGATCCGAAATCAACATCGGCTCCTCCTTTGTTACGTTAACGTCAACGTCACATCGTACCACAAAAAACCGCCCCTTTGGGGCGGTTCACTGTTCGGCGGTCTCGCGATTCAGACAGAAAACGACGACCCACAGCCGCAGGTCGTCACCGCGTTGGGGTTGCGAATCACGAATTGCGCACCGTTGATGTCTTCGACGTAGTCGATTTCGGCACCCACCAGATATTGGTAGCTCATCGAGTCGATCAGCAACGTCACGCCGCCTTTTTCGACCACCGTATCGTCGTCCGCCACTTCCTCGTCGAAGGTGAATCCATACTGAAAACCGGAACACCCGCCACCGGTGATGAATACGCGTAACTTCAGATTGGGGTTACCTTCCTCTTCGATCAGCTCGCGCACTTTTGCGGCAGCGGCATCCGTAAATACCAGAACATCGTCGACGACTGCTTCGCTCATTGGGTCACTCCTTGTTCGTACCGATAGCAATAACTTAGCGTTTTAGTCGGAAAATTGCAACCCCCTTACGGGCTGACCGGCACCTGCATAAGCCCCGTCGTCTCCGGCAACCCGAACATCAGGTTCATGTTCTGTACCGCTTGCCCCGCGGCCCCTTTCATCAAATTGTCGATCACTGAGAGAACCACCACGCGACGACCGTTACCGGGGCGATGGACCGCGATGCGGCAGAGGTTCGCCGCGCGTACGGAACGGGTTTCGGGATGCGACCCACTGGGCAGAACGTCGACGAACGGCTCTTCGCGATAGAACGTTTCGTACAGCACCTGGAGGTCGACTTCCGTTGTGAGTTCCGCGTAGAGGGTGGCATGGATGCCGCGAATCATCGGGGTGAGATGGGGCACGAACGTGAGCGCGACGTCTGCCCCCGCAAGACGGGCCAACCCCTGGACGATTTCGGGTTGGTGGCGATGCCCGGCAACACCGTAGGCTTTGAAATTGTCACTGGCTTCCGCAAAAAGGGTATGCACCTCCGCTTTACGTCCGGCGCCCGAAACGCCCGATTTGCAATCGGCGATCAACCCTTCGCAGCGCACCACCTGCGCTTTGACGAGCGGGGCAAGGCCAAGCTGCACCGCAGTGGGATAACAGCCAGGATTGGCCACGAGCTGTGCGGTACGAATTTCGTCACGGAAGAGCTCAGGTAGCCCATAGACCGCTTTCGCCACCCATTCAGGTGAAGCGTGCCGCATCCCGTACCAGCGTTCCCAAACCGCGACGTCACGTAAGCGAAAGTCCGCAGCGAGATCGATCACCCGAACCCCTTTCGCGAGGAGCTTTGGCGCCTCGTGCATCGCGATTCCGTTCGGGGTCGCAAAAAACACGACGTCACAGGCATCGAGCGGTGCTTCGTCCGGGTGGGAAAACGCCAGATCGACCCGTCCGCGCAGCGACGGAAAGAGCTGCGCCACCGGGGTTCCCGCTTCGCCGCGCGATGTGATCGCATGCAGCGCGACGTTCGGATGGCCGACCAGCAGCCGCAGCAGTTCGACTCCCGTGTAACCGGTTCCCCCCACGATACCGACGCGAATCATCGTCACTCCTTGATTGATTGTCTGGTGACAGGATAACAAAAAAGCCACCGCAAGGTGGCTTTTTTGTCTGGAAAAGATCTTTTGCTTACCGCTTCGAGTACTGCTCGGCGCGGCGGGCTTTCTTGAGACCCACTTTCTTGCGTTCGACCTCACGAGCGTCGCGGGTCACGAACCCGGCTGCGCGCAATTGCGCTTTCCACTCCGGATTGTAGTCGATCAACGCGCGGGTGATCCCATGACGCACCGCACCGGCTTGCCCCGACTCACCGCCACCTTTCACGGTGATGGTGAAATCGAACTGCTCGGTAACGCCCAAGAGCTCGAGCGGCTGACGCACGATCATGCGCGCGGTTTCCCGCGAAAAATAGCTGTCGACCGGCTTACCGTTCACGACGATGTTGCCTTTACCCGGCTTCAAAAAGACGCGCGCCACTGCTTCTTTGCGACGCCCGGTTCCGTAATTTTGATTGACCGCCATCATGCGCTCCTCAGATATCGAGCGGTTTCGGTTGCTGCGCAGCGTGCGGATGCTCCGGCCCTGCGTAGCACTTCAACTTTTTGATCATCCGGTACCCAAGCGGCCCTTTTGGCAACATCCCTTTGACCGCTTTTTCCAGCACCCGCTCCGGATGCTTGGCCAGAAGCTTTTCGAACGTGGTTTCGTACAGCCCACCGGGGTAGCCCGAATGGCGATAGTACTTCTTGTCTTTCGCCTTGTTCCCCGTGACGCGGATCTTATCGACGTTCACCACGACGATATAGTCACCGGTATCGACGTGCGGGGTATAGATCGACTTGTGCTTGCCGCGAAGGCGCCGTGCGATTTCCGAGGCCAAACGCCCCAAAACCTTGCCGGACGCATCCACGACGTACCAGTCGCGCTTCACTTCATGCGGTTTGGCGGAAAAGGTTTTCATGTGCATCCTCTGACTGTCTCTTGTTTGGCCGCGGGCGCAGCCTCTTCTAGAAAGAGCGAGATCATAACGGAAAAGGTGCTGTGCTGTCAATGGCTTTCGGCAACGAATCGACTGGGAAGGAAGAGCGAAACCCGTGCGCCCCCATAGCGCTCACTGCCGAGCCACGCGATCGACCCTCCCAAGGCGCGGACGATGGTTTGCGCAACGTGCAAACCCAGACCGGCTTGCGGCAACAACGACGCGTCAGACGCGTTCGCTGCTTCCACCGACGCGCAGGCTCCCATCGACCCTGACGATTCGTGCGCACCCTCGAAGCCTGGGCCGTCGTCTTCGATCTCAATCCGCCAGCCCGAATGCCCCTGCACGACCTCTGGAACGACGCGAACCCCGACTCGGGCTCGGGCGTGCCGTGCCGCGTTCTCCAAGAGATTTCCCAGTAGCTCTGTCACGTCACGCGCATCGCCCACTACCTGGCAATGGGCAGGCCAATCGCAAGACCACTGCAGCGCTTTTTCCGCAAAAATCGTCGTCATCGCCGCTACGATCCGTTCGAGTACTTCGGCCAGATCGCACCGCTTGCCCAATGCGCCGCGGCTCGCTTCCGCCCGGGCAAGCGCGAGATAATGGCGGACGTGGGCGTGCGCCAACTCTGCCTGCGCCACGATTTCGTCTGCCCACGGCTGTTTTGCCTCTTGCCGAGCAATCTGCAAGATCGCCGCCAACGGCGTCTTCAACGCGTGCGCCAACTGCCCAGTCTGGCGACGCCCGGTCTCACTCTGCTCGCGTAAGGTTCGAAGCAACGCGTTGAACGTCGCGACCACGGACGCGAGCTCCGTGGGGTACGACCCCGCAACGAAGTGCGCTTCGCCCCGTTCTACTGCAGTGAGCGCGCGTTCGAGCCGCCGCAATGGTCGCACCCCTAACCCCCATTGCACCAAGCCACCGGCAAGCAAGACCACCACGACACCAGCCAGAATCGTCCACAACTCTTGTCGAAACTCCTCGTCGATCGCTTGAAGCTGCGCCTGATCCCGAGCAACGGTCACCCGCCACAACTGGCCCGCTTCCTCCTCCCAGCGAACCACACGAACCAGTGCCAAAAGCCTTTGTCCATCTGGGCCAGCGAGATCCCGCAACAGTACCGGGGACCCTTTCCCCCAGTCAGCCCGCTCAGGAAACGCCAGACGGAAATCCCACAGCGACCGCGACGACCACACGGCGTCCGTTCGATCCAGCCGCTCGACTTGCCAATACCATCCCGAATAGGGGCGACGCCAGCGTGGGTCGGCAAGTCGTTCGGCAACCCGTTCCGGAAGGTCAAGCGGGGCGCTTTTCGCCAATTCGGGCAAATTGGCTGTAACGGCATCGAGCTGGAAGGTCAATTCGGCGACTTGCTGTTCCTCCAAATGGTCATGGAATTCATACTGGAGCCACTCGGCCAGCATGGCGATCGTCACCCCAGTGACGACCATCGCCACCACAAACCACTGCCAGCGCAACGACCGCAACATGGTCACGTTGGTCACACTCCCTTTTCCGGATCACCCTTGGGCAAGGTGACCCGGTAACCCATTCCCCGTTCGGTGACGATTGGCAGTTCGGGTAATTTTCGTCGCAACCGCGCGACAAAGACCTCGACGGTGTTCGATTCGGGATCCTCGCCGTCGCTGTAAAGCCGTTCCCGGAGAAAATCCTTGCTGACGATACGCCCAGCACGAGTCACCAACCCTTCAAGGAGCGACCACTCTTTCGCAGTCAAGCCGATCGGTGTTCCGTTTCGGGTCACTTGGCCGGCGATGAGATCGATCGCCAGATCGCCACACCGAATCACCCCTCTGGCCTCGCCGGTGGCGCGCCGCAACAAGGCGCGCACCCGCGCCACCAGTTCAGCGGGATGATACGGTTTGGTAAGGTAATCATCGGCACCAGCTTCGATCCCATCCACTTTTTCGTACCAGGCATCACGCGCGGTCAGAATCAGCACTGGCAGCGTCACCCCCGCAGCGCGCCACCCCTTGAGAAGCGTGAGTCCATCGCGGCCGGGTAAGCCCAAGTCGAGCACGATCAGGTCGTGTATCCCTTCCCGCACCCAAAGATCCGCCTCGTTTGCGGTCGCAGCACCGTCGGCGGCAAAGCCTACCCTTTGTAACTCTTGGACCAGTCTGGCCCGTAGCCCCGCTTCGTCCTCGATCACCAAAACGCGCATCTTCGCCACCCAGCTCATTCACTCCGTACACCGCGCATCCACTCCTTCCTGACAGGTTTTTCCTTTTTCACGGAGCAATGCGCCACTTTGTGCGTCGTAGTAGCGCTCGATGAGCTGCCCGTCGGTAGTCAGCCATTTCACCTCATAGACCCAGCCAGACGGGGACCAATCTTTGTCTTCAAGCTCCACCTCGACGAGATGTCCGTCGAGCGCTTCCCGCACCTTGGTCAGGATCGTTTCGAACGGCACCAACTCACCGCGCTGGATCGCATCGAGCATTTGTGCCCGTTCGGCCTTTTTGGATGCATGCGCAAGCGTGATTCCCAACCCGTCGCTGTTTACCTGGATCACACCAACCGTGAGCGCGGCCCCAGCGATTGCGCCCAAAAGATAACGACTGCGCATGGTTTACCCCTTTCTTTCTACGCACGTGTCGAGAAGGTACGCGCAACGAGTGAACAATGCCTGAACGACGCGTTCAGCCCGCATTCAGTTTGTCCCCCCACAATTCGAGCACCTGTCTTCTGGGAGAAGCATATGAAACTCAAACAGGTTGTCGTCACGATCGCACTTCTGTCGAACGGCTTCGGAGCTCATGCCCAAGAGCCACAGACGCCGAGCGATTTTCTCACCGCGTTCGCAACCGAGGCAACACGCCAAGACCCGCAATTCCGTCCGGATCCCGGGAGGGGCGCGGCTTTCTTTCGCAAACGATTTGCTCAGAACGACCGCATGCCATCGTGCAGTTCTTGCCATACCGAAAATCCCGCACAAGCCGGCAAGCACGTCATCACGGGCAAACCGATCGCGCCGCTTGCCCCGCGCGCCAACCCGGAACGGTTCACGAACCCGCGCAAGGTAGTCAAATGGTTTCGCCGCAACTGCAAAGAGGTTGTTGGCCGTGAATGCACCGCGGCAGAAAAGGCCGATTTTCTCGCGTTTCTTTTGGGAGCATAAACCATGAGCCGTACTACTCGTTTTTTTGCGATCCCCCTCGCCCTTGCAGCCACCGTGACGACCACGGCAGCGAGAGCAGATATTCGGGGCAATTGGATCGCCCAAGCGCCAACGCAATACCAGCAGGAGTGCAGCAGCTGTCATATCCCGTTCCCGCCACAACTCTTGTCGGCTGACGCATGGAAAGCGGTAATGGCCCAGCTCGATCGTCACTACGGCGACAACGCCGAAATTCCTGCCGATACCGCGCAGGCCATCACTGCGTACCTCGTCCGTTGGGCCGGACCGGAGCGCAAAGTAGGCTCGCCCCCCGGTAACCCGCCCAGACTCACCCAGACACGCTATTTTCAAAAAGAGCACCGAAAAATCCCGCGCGCCATCTGGTCGCGCAGCGACGTGCGCTCGCCAGCCAAATGCGGCGCTTGTCACCAACAAGCGGATCGAGGAATTTTTGACGACGAAACGATCAAACTACCAGGAGTTGAAAAATGGCGCGAGAACGATTGACCGTACCGATTTGGGATCTGCCTGTTCGCGTAGGCCACTGGCTGTTGGCCGGCTCGGTCGCATTGGCTTGGATAACGGGTGAGAGCGAAACCTTCCGTCTGTGGCACGCGGCTATTGGCGGCACCGCGTTGGGAATTGCCCTCTTCCGAATCGTCTGGGGGTTCATCGGTTCCCCGCCTGCCCGGTTTAGCGCGTTCGTCCGCCCGCCCAGCGAAGCGATCGCGTACCTGAAGACGCTCAGCACCGGTTGGACCACTGGGAATGTCCCACACTACACCAGCCACAACCCGGCTGGCGGTTATGCGGTGCTCGCGTTACTGGCGTTCGCAATCGTCACACCGCTCACAGGTTGGTTCACCTTCAACGAAATCGGTAGGGAGTTTTTCGAACAACTCCATGAAGCGGTGGCCAACCTTTTCCTTGCCGTGATCGCGATCCATCTGGCAGGCGTTGCGGTCGGGAGTATTGCGCATCGCGAATCGCTTCCCAAGGCGATGATCACCGGCAAAAAACTGGCCACCCCCGATGAGGCGATCACAGCCGCTTACGGCTGGGGACTTTTCCCGCTGCTGCTGGCAGCTGGCTTAGGTGCCTGGTGGGCCATTCGATAACAGACCCAATCGCTGCGCCATGGCAAGCATTCGCCGTGGCGCAGCCGTTTATGATCCACCACGACAAGCGCCACCCCATCGGGGTGCGCAGCGAACCAATCGGACACCTCCTCGGTACCAATGCGTGGCAACGGCTCCTCGAGCCGCGCAGCGAAATGCCACGCGCCATGGTGCCTTCCATCGACGAAGACCACCGGACGCCCCGCGTCGCGCAGCGCTGTGATCCGGGTAGCAATCGGCTGAGGATCGAACGCCCCTTGACTGGCCCAGGATGCGGTGGCGCTCAGCCAAACCACCACGCACCACGCCACCATCAGCGCGGCGATTACGGCAGCAGAAACGTTTGCTTTCGTTTCGCTGCGTCGCAACCACCAGAAGTAACTCAGCGCGATCCCGCCCAGACCCGCGCCGACCACGACCCAACGCGGGGTCAGCCACGCAACCGTCTCTTCCCAGCGGGGCACCCAGGGAGCAACCATCAAAACGAGCGCGGCAGCGGCAAGTGGCAAGACCAAAACGAAATGGCGAATAGCCGCGAAGGCAGCGTCGCGTTTTTCCCGTTCGTTCGTTTCATGCTGGACCGCATGCGCAGCAAAGGCGAACGCTACCGCAAGAAACGGCAAAAAGGGCAGCACATATTGCGCGCGCTTACCCGCGATCAAACTAAGCAGCACCACACCGGGCGCCACCGCCGCCACCACGAACCGCAGCCCCCACTGACGCGATGCCCTCGTGGCACCCTTCCAAAGAACGCCACGCCATCCCAAAGGCCAGACCATCGCGATGATCACCGGCAGATACCACCACCACGGCGCTGCGTGGTCCGCACCCGCGCCCAGCCGTCCGATCCCTTGCGCTTCCAATACCGCCCAAAACGTCTCTGCCCCATTGCGCCAGTAGACCGCCGCAAGCCACGCCAGGGGCAACAATGCGCCCACCATACCCCACCCTACGGCGCGCGCCACGGTGCGCCACCGGTCGCGCCAGGGCAAATGACTGGCCCACCAAGGCAGCCCCAGAACGAGGCCGACGAAGGGAACGGCAACGAGCGGCCCTTTCATCAGTGCGCCTAATCCGGCCGCGAGCGCCAGCCAACCCCCTCCACGCCCCGTTTCCGCCAGCCGCAGCAACATCAACGCGCCCAGCACGACAAAAAAGGTCAGCGGCACGTCGAAATAGAGCGCACTGCTCCACGCCGGCCACGCGATGAAACCACTCAGTGCCGCAGCAGCCAACCACGGCGCAGGAGCGGTACGCAACGGTTCCCCCCAGGGCACGGCAGGCACTTTGGGCACACCCTGCTCAAGCTTTTCGGACGAGCGCACCGTCAAACGACGCATCAGCGCCGCCACCGCCCACAGCACCCCCAATGCAAAAAACACAATGAGCAAACGTGGCCACCATGCATTGACGTCGAAAACGAGCCACCCCAGACGGATCAACCAGAAGAGAAGCGGTGGCTTTTGCACGTACGGTTCCCCTTCGAGAAGAGGCATGAGCCACACATCACGCCAGTGCATCTCCCAGGCAACGGCCAGGTAGCGGGTTTCATCGATGGGAAAAGGGTGACGAACGAAGAGGGCAACGAGCCCCCCCAGCAAACCGGCACCTACCGACCATAACAGCCACGTTCTGTTGCTCACGCTCTGCTTCCTCCGCTCTGAGATAGCGATGCCGGATCGTTCGGTACGCGCAACTGTCGCAAACGAATACGCACCTGCAAACCGCCATAAGGCGATTCCGACAACACCAACCCGTCACCTAACCGTTCGGCCAAATTGCGCACGATCGCCAGCCCCAACCCGACACCCCGCCCCGCTTCCCGGCTACGCGCTGCGTCAAGGCGGACGAACGGAGCAAAGACCCGCTCGCGCTCGGCTTCCGGGATACCGGGGCCATCATCGTCGACCTGCACGACCCACTCGTTGGATTCCGGAGCGAGTGAAATCCACACCCGCTGCGCATGGGCAAGGCCATTTTCGACCAGATTGTCCATGAGGCGCGCCAACAAACCGAAGTCAGTGGCAAGCGGGGCGGATGGTGGTACCACAAGCGTCACCGCTGGCCAATCACCATAGCGGGTTTTCAGCCACTGCACCAGATCGTGACATTCCACCGCAAGCGGCGGTGCGAGCGAATGGAGGTAGGCGTTCGCTTGATCGGCAAGGTAGGTCAGCTCGTCGAGGTCGCGCACGATTCCCTGCCGAACCTCGTCTTCAGGCAACAATTCCGCGCGCAAGCGCAACCGCGCAAGCGGTGTTCGCAAATCGTGTGCGATACCAGAGATCAGCAAGGTGCGTTCGCGTACCAGGCGTTCGATCTGTGCTTCCAACCAGGCGATGGTGGCGGCGGTTGCCCCGCGGTGCCTGGGAACGCCACCGTGCGCGGCAGCATCGTCGTTGGCTGCCACAGTTCCCTGCGCCACCACCGAAATTGCGGACAGTAGCGGCTGCATGACCTGACGCAAACCCCAATAGGCCAATGCACCACTTCCGGCTGCAACGACCAGCAAGGCCAAAAGCGCCCAGCCCATCCCTTCTCGGGACGGCGGCGGGGGCAGCAAGAGCGTCGCCGAAAGGGGGCGACCGTCCGGAAGCAGTACGGTCACCCCCTCCTGCTCAGCGCTCACCCACGCGACAGGTGCACCGATTCCCGGTAACGTCTCCGGCCACGGATCGCGAAGCGGCTGCACCTGGCTTCCCGGCGGGGGCAGCCCTTGCCAGACGAGCAAGGGCGGGAACGGCGTCGCCCCTTCGTACAGCCATCCACCGTTTGCCAGCAACTCGGCCGCTTGGGTCAATGCGTTTTTGACCTGCTCGGCAACGTGGGCCTGCCGTTCTTGGGCGATCATCGTCACCCAAAATCCCCACGAGGTAGCGACCAAGACCACGATGAGGAGGGTCAACGTCGCGACCAAACGGATCTGCAGT
Source organism: Hydrogenophilus hirschii (assembly GCF_054656675.1). NCBI lineage: Bacteria > Pseudomonadati > Pseudomonadota > Hydrogenophilia > Hydrogenophilales > Hydrogenophilaceae > Hydrogenophilus > Hydrogenophilus hirschii. The sequence goes on along the minus strand of NZ_BAAHXQ010000001.1, from coordinate 428,427 downwards.
CGTCGCCACGCCTGCTGCCAGTCGTTGCTCACGAATCCTCCGCCGCTACGGATGCGCTCAACACGTACCCTTGTCCGCGAACGGCGCGCAAAAGGGGCATCCCGTCACGATCGTGCCCGAGCTTCGCCCGCAACCGACTCACCGCAACGTCGATCGCACGATCGAAAACGTCCGATTCACGCCCCCGGGTTGCGCGCATGAGGTAGTCGCGATGGAGCACCTCACCCGGATGGTGCACGAACAAAGAGAGCAACGCGAAATCACTCCCGGTGAGCGGCTGGATCGTCCCATCTACGGCAACCAGACAGCGACGCGCCACATCGAAACGCCACGGCCCAATCCGCCAAGCAGTTGGCGCCAACCCGTGCGGCGTTGCAGCTGCTCCCCCACCCAGCCCACGGGTACGGCGCAGAATCGCTCGTAACCGCGCTTCCAGTTCCCGCGGAAGAAACGGTTTGGTCAAATAGTCATCGGCCCCCATCTCCAAGCCGGCAATCCGATCGAAATCGTCGGCGCGCGCCGTCAGCATCAAAACCGGCAAGTGGGCAGTGGCGGGATTGGCACGGAGCCGTCGCAAAATGGTCGGACCGTCCTCTTCGGGTAACATCCAGTCGAGCACGAGGATATCGGGCAGCCCTTGCGCCAACACCCCGTCGAGCGCTGCACCGTCTCGCACCGCATGCGCTGCGAAACCGCGCCGATTGAGATCGGCAACGAGAAGCGTTCGCAACTCCGGGTCGTCATCCACGACCAAGACCGAGGGCAACCCCATCCGTGCTCCTTTTCGTCCGTGAACTTCCCGAAGTGTACAAAGAATTCCGCGACGCATCGCCGCTGTTACGTTTTGTTACGTTTTGACGTAACGGCGCAATCGTTCTGTTGCCGCCCAATGGTCTAATGACAACCGTCGGGACTGACCCGACCGATCGAACCCCATAACCTTTTTCAGGAGAACGCAAAATGGCACGCAAGCAAATCGCACGTACGACTCTGACATCCCTTCTGGTTTCTGGCCTTGTCGCCACCGCAATGACCAGCTGGGCACGTTCCCCGATGGACGAAATGCCTCATGGTCCCGGCATGATGGCGCCCAAAGAGATGGGGCCTCGCATGCCTGCCGACCCCGAAGCGTGGAAAGAGCGGATGGCGGAACGGCAAGCGGCAAAACTCGACCGCCTGGAGGTTCTCCTGCAACTCACCGAGGCGCAGAAACCGGCTTGGCAAGCGTTTCGCAAAGAATGGCAAGCGCTGCACGAAAAACGGTTCGAAGCGCATCGTGCGAAACAAGATGCGTTCCAGGAGACAGATAAGGTACTGGAGCGCTTGAAACTGCGCGAAACGATGCTCCAAGAGATGATCGAAGATGCGCGCAAAGAGCGCCAGATCGTCGAATCGTTCTACGATCAGCTCACAGATGCGCAAAAACGCATTTTCGACCAGGAGTTCATGCCGAAACGGGGCGAACACCGCAAACCGAAGCACCGGTAAGCTTTTTCACCCTTCCTAGGGACTTCTCCCCCCCGTTCGACCCGCTTGCCCACTGGGTAAGCGGGTTTTTTCGACCACGCGCATGGATCACCGTGCGCGACATTGCGCCCCACACCCGTTTTATGCAAAAAAAACGCCGCCACTTGAATGTGGCGGCGCACAATCCACACCAAAGGAGGAGGTGGAGGAGACACCCATGCACACCGGAAAAACCGTTTCCGTTGCGCTCAGGCGTTACTATACTGAACCGCGGGCCAGAATGCAAGCTTTTTTTGTGCATTGCACAATAATAATTTTTATTGATCATTAGCTATCGCTTATTCCCGATCGCAGACGCGACGGGTAGCACGTTGGTTACAATCGGCAACATGGATCAAAGAGGAGAAAAGCATGGAATGTACGGTTCGTTGGGTAACGGCAAAGACGTTTCTCGCAGAGACCGGCTCGGGACACACGGTCGTGATGGACGGGGCGCCAGAGGCTGGTGGGCGCAACTTGGCCCCGCGGCCCATGGAGCTGCTGCTTGCTGGTGCCGGGGGATGCACGGCATTCGACGTCGTCGCCATTCTGGAAAAAGGACGGCAACCGGTGACCGGCTGCACGGTCACGCTCTCCGCGGAGCGCGCAGAGAAGGACCCCAAAGTCTTTACCCGAATCCGATTCCACTACCTGGTGAAGGGGCGTAACCTCGACCCCAACAAAGTCAAGCGTGCCGTTGAACTCTCCGCGGAAAAATATTGCTCCGCGTCGATCATGCTCGGCAAGACCGCGCAGATCGAGCACACGTGGGAGATCATCGACGAAACGTGATCAACAATAAACCGGCTCTTGAGAGATGGGCAGCAACGCCTCCTGTTGCGCCCCTCGCTCCCCCGCTTGCTTGCGCCACAGTTGGGCATAGTCCGAACGCTGCGGCGGGGGCGGTACGGGCAGGAAACGGGCCAACTCGACCAACGCCTGCTGGTAAACGGGGCGTTTGAACGCGATCACCCCACCCAATGGAACCCAGTAATAAGCCCAGCGCCACGCGTCGAACTCGGGGTGGTGCGTGGCGCGCAAGCTGACCTGGAAATCCCGTCCGACGAAGCGCAGGAGAAACCACAACTGTTTCTGCCCACGGTAGCTGTCTCGCCATTGGCGCTTGATCCAACGGCGGGGCACATCGTACTTGAGCCAATCGCGCGTATGGCCGAGAATCTCCACATGTTCGGGTCTGAGACCGATCTCTTCATGGAGCTCGCGGTACATCGCTTCCACAGGGGTCTCCCCCTGCTTGATCCCCCCTTGTGGAAACTGCCACGAATGCTCACGGATCCGTTTTCCCCAAAAAACCTGATTACGCGCATTGACCAAGACGATGCACACGTTTGGGCGATAACCCTCACGATCGAGCATCGCGAATACCTCAACTTTTCGTTACGTGTTATTGTTCCACAGCGCCTCTCTTTCAGGAATGGGTTGACACGCGAAACAAAAATCCGTACCATAGCGGCTCTTCGCACGGTGCAACGCCGGGCAAACCAGAGTGGGTCGTTAGCTCAGCTGGTAGAGCAGCGGACTTTTAATCCGTTGGTCGCAGGTTCGAATCCTGCACGACCCACCAGCAAAGTCACGTTCCATGATCACCATTCGCGGTGCTCGCACCCACAACCTCAAAAATATCTCCCTCACGATTCCCGACAACCAGATAACGGTGATCACCGGCGTATCCGGTTCCGGGAAATCATCCCTGGCGTTCGATACCCTCTTTGCCGAGGGGCAGCGGCGTTACCTCGATGCCCTTTCGCTTTCCGCCAGACAGTGGCTCGACCAACTGCCACGGCCCGACGTCGACTGGATCAGCGGATTACGCCCAGCGATCGCCCTGACGCAACAGACCCTCAACGCTTCCCCCCGTTCGACGGTCGGCACGATGAGCGAGGTGCTTGACGCGTTGCGTTTGCTGTTCGCGCGGCTGGGAACGCCGCACTGCCCCCACCATCCCGACGAACCCCTGGCCCGTCATTCGCTGGCCGAAATCCGGGATACCGTACTGAACCGCTGGGAAGGAGCGCGGATTGCGCTGCTGGTTCCGAAACGCGCGCTTCCCAACCACCTCACCACCTTTGAGGCATTGCGCGCTGCTGGTTACGCCCGTCTCTGGCATGACCAGCAAACGGTCGAGCTCGAATCGTGCTTCGGCCCCATCCCCGAAAACGCGGCGGTGGTGATCGACCGTCTGAAAGTTCGCCCCGAGCAGAGCGCGCGGCTCACTGACAGCCTGGAACACGCTTTGACGCTCGGTTCCGGAACCGCGCTGGTTTGTGACCTCGACCAGAGCGCAACGCTACGCTTCGATACCCACCCCACCTGTCCGCGGTGCGGTTTCACTGCGGCCGAACTCGAGCCACACCATTTGTCGTTCAATCACCCCGCCGGTGCCTGCCCCACGTGTCATGGCCTAGGCATGATCGAGCGCGCCCAGCCACCCCAAACGGCACCAGCCGACCCCCCACCAGCGGACCACACCCACCTGTGCCCCGATTGTCTTGGTACCCGTCTCAACCCCGCCGCTCGCGCGGTCCGATTCGAGGGCGCAACCTTACCGGAACTCGAAGCGCTGCCTCTCGAAGCGTTGCATTCTGCCGTTCGCGAATGGTCAGCGCACTACCACACCCATCCGGTTGCGCAACCGATCCTTCAGTTGATCGAGGTGCGCCTCCGACAGATGGTTGCGTTGGGGTTGGGCTACCTGACTTTGGCCCGACGCACCCCCACCCTTTCCGGGGGCGAACGGCAGCGGGTGCGACTCGCCACCCAACTGAGTAACGCGCTTTCGGGCGTGCTCTTCGTCCTCGACGAACCCACGAGCGGACTCCATCCGCGGGACATCCGGAAAGTGCTCACCGCGCTCGAGCAGTTACGCGACGCGGGCAATACCGTTGTCGTCGTCGAACACGACGCAACGACGATGCACGCTGCCGACCACCTGATCGAAATCGGTCCGGGTGCCGGAGCACACGGCGGAGAAGTGGTCTATCAAGGCGATTATCGCGGTCTCACCGCCGCGAACACCCCCACGGGCCACTTTCTGCGCAAACCGATCGATCTCTCCGCGCACCGCAAACCGATCGCGCCAGAGCACCCCGCCGTGTGGCATCTCGGCGCCCGCGTGCACAATCTCAAAGGCGACCCCATCGCCTACCCGGTAGGCGCCCTGATCGCTGTGTGCGGAGTTTCCGGCGCGGGAAAATCGTCACTGCTTTTCGACGCGCTCGAACCGTACGTGCGTGCGACGCTCGCCAAACAGCCCAGCGACCCCGCTTGGGGCCGACTCATGTTCGGCACCTGTGCCGCACCGCCCAGTTCCGACGCGACGAGCGATGGACCACTGCCTTGGCAGCGCATCATCACCGTCGACCAGCAGCCCATCGGGCACAACGCGCGTTCCACCCCCGCGACATTCACCGGCATCATGACCGCGCTGCGCGAATGCTTTGCGCAGACACCAGAAGCACGCGCCCGCGGGTATACCGCAAGTCGATTTTCCTACAACGTCCGGGGTGGACGGTGCGAAGTGTGTCAGGGCGAAGGGTGGCGAAAAATCGAGATGCAGTTCCTTCCACCGGTGATCGAACCCTGCCCAGCATGCCACGGTGCTCGCTATAACCGCGAAACCTTGGAAATTCGCTACCGGGGGGTGACGATCAGCGAGGCGCTCACGCTTTCGGCACAAGACGCGCTGAAGCTTTTCGACAACCATCCTCAGATCCGCCGGGTCTTGACGACGCTCGTCCAGCTGGGGCTCGGTTACCTCCCGTTGGGGCAGCCGGCACCCACCCTTTCCGGCGGCGAAGCGCAACGGCTCAAATTGGCGCGCGAACTCGCCAAACCCGCCCCCTCACCGACGCTCTACCTTCTGGACGAACCCACCACGGGGCTGCATTTCGCCGATATCGAAAAACTGCTCACCGCACTCTTTCTGTTGCGCGACGCGGGACACACGTTGATCGCTGCCGAACACGACCCCGATTTTTTGCGCCACGCCGACTGGCTGATCGAGCTGGGGCCAGAAGGGGGACCGAATGGCGGGCATTGTTGCGTCCAGATGCCAGGACGAGACCAAACCATTGACGAAACAACGACAAAGCAATAGAATTGCGCGTTCTTCATTCCTTAGATTGAATAGACTGGAGCAGCGCCATGTATGCGGTCATAAAAACCGGCGGCAAGCAGTATCGCGTATCCGTCGGCGAAAAGATCAAAGTAGAACAGATACCGGCAGAAGTGGGCACAGAGCTCTCGCTGACCGACGTTTTGATGGTCGGTAGCGGTGACACGGTCAAAGTCGGAACCCCGTTGGTGGACGGCGCCGTTGTCAAAGCCACTGTGGTCGCGCACGGACGCCACCCCAAGGTCCGGATTTTCAAATTGCGTCGCCGTAAGCACTACATGAAACGGCAAGGGCATCGGCAGAATTACACCGAAATCCGCATCGACGCGATCGAAGGTTGATCGGATTTCCGGTTCTTGCAAGGAGTAAGCAATGGCACACAAAAAAGCTGGTGGGAGTTCCCGTAACGGTCGCGATTCCGAGTCGAAACGCCTTGGCGTAAAACGCTACGGCGGGCAGTTCGTCCGTGCGGGCAACATCATCGTGCGTCAGCGGGGAACGCAGTTTCACCCCGGTGAAAACGTCGGCTGCGGCAAAGACTACACCCTCTTTGCGCTGACCGACGGGGTTGTCGAATTCGTCGTGAAAGGGCCGAAGCAGCGCCGTTTCGTCAACATCCGGCCGGTGCAAGACAACGCCTGATCGGTACGGATCGGGTGCGCTTCGTCGCCCCGCGTAAGAGGTAGCCATGAAGTTTTTCGACGAAGCGCGCATCGAAGTGATCGCAGGGAAAGGCGGCGACGGATGTGCCGCCTTTCGGCGTGAAAAGTACGTTCCCAAAGGGGGGCCAAGCGGCGGCGACGGCGGCCGTGGCGGCAGCATCTATTTCGAAGCCGACCCCAACCTCAACACACTCATCGATTTCCGTTACACCCGCATCTTTCGCGCGCAAAACGGAGAGCCGGGCCGAGGACGTGATCAGTACGGTGCGGCCGGTGACGATCTCATCGTCCGCGTCCCTGTGGGCACCGTGGTGCGCGACGCCGACACGGGCGAAATCATCGCCGATTTGGCGCGCCCAGGGCAACGTGCGCTGATCGCGCGCGGAGGCCGCGGAGGCTTGGGCAACCTCCACTTCAAATCGAGCACCAACCGTGCTCCGCGCCAATTCACCCGAGGTGAACCCGGGGAACACAAACGGCTCGAACTCGAATTGCGGGTGATCGCCGACGTCGGTCTGCTGGGGTTACCCAACGCCGGCAAATCGACCTTGATCCGACAAATTTCCGCGGCCCGTCCGAAAGTGGCCGACTACCCCTTCACCACCCTCTACCCCAATCTGGGCGTGGTCCGCACCGACGTCGATCGCAGCTTCGTCGTCGCCGACATTCCGGGATTGATCGAAGGAGCGAGCGAAGGCGCCGGGCTGGGACACCGCTTCTTGCGCCACCTGCAGCGAACCGCGCTGTTACTGCACTTGGTCGACCTCGCCCCGATCGACCCGGAAGCGGATCCGGTTCGCGACGCACAAGCGATCGTCGAAGAGCTGCGCCGTTACGACGAAACGCTCTATCGGAAACCGCGCTGGCTCGTCTTCAACAAGATCGACCTGATCCCGGAAGCAGAACGTGCCGAGCGCTATCGCGCGTTCCTCGACCGGTTCGGCTCCGTCGACCGTTGGTTTGCGATCAGCGCGGCAACGGGAGAAGGGTGCCAAGCGCTCGTCTATGCGATTCAAGACGCGGTGGACGCCGCGAAAGCACACCAGACACCCCCCGAAGCAGACGACGCGGATTCGGATCCGATGGCGCGCGAATCGATGAACGGGGATACGATCGATGACCGTACATCCCGCGCGTGACGTCTCCGGCAGTCTGACGACCCCACGCGCTGCGCTCGCGCAAGCCCGCCGCCTGGTCGTCAAGGTCGGGAGCGCCCTGGTCACCAACGATGGCGCGGGATTGGACACACAGCGACTCTCGGAGTGGTCGGGACAAATCGCCAACCTCGTTGCGCAAGGCAAAGAGGTGTGCGTGGTCTCCTCCGGCGCAATCGCGTGCGGGATGCGCCGGCTGGGGTGGCACAAACGGCCCAAGGCGTTGAACCTGTTGCAAGCGGCCGCCGCTGTCGGCCAAGCGGCGCTCGTCGAAGCGTGGGAACAGGCGTTTCGCCCGCACCACCGCCACACCGCGCAAATCCTCCTTACCCACGAAGACCTGGCGGACCGCACCCGTTACCTCAACGCCCGCAGCACGCTCACCACGCTCCTCACCCTTGGCATCGTGCCGATCGTCAATGAGAACGACACGATCGTCACCGACGAAATCAAATTTGGGGACAACGACACGCTGGGCGCTCTGGTTGCGAACGCGATCGACGCCGACGCACTCTTCATCCTCACCGACCAGGCGGGGCTCTTTACCGCCGACCCGCGCAAAGATCCCAAAGCCACGTTGGTCTCCGAAGCGAACGCCGACGATCCGGCGCTGGCGTTGATGGCAGGTGGCGCCGGTACCGGGATCAGTAAAGGGGGCATGATCACCAAGGTCCGTGCGGCAGAACGTGCGAGCCGCAGCGGCGCGCACACCGTGATCGCCTCGGGTCGCGAACCGAACGTCATCGTGCGCCTGGCCACTGGCGAACCGATCGGCACCTGGTTGAAAGCGCGCGCCACGCCGCTTGCCGCCCGTAAACAGTGGCTCGCCGACCACCTCAAAACCGCTGGAATCCTCTGGCTCGACGAAGGCGCGGTGGCAGCGCTCAAAGCAGGCAGAAGCTTGTTGCCGGTTGGCGTCACGCGGTGTGACGGAGATTTCCCGCGCGGCTCGGTGGTTTCGTGCCGCGCGCCAGACGGGCGCGAAGTGGCGCGCGGGCTCGTCAATTACGCCGCGCACGAAACCCGCCGCATCGCAGGACAACCCAGCCAGCGGATCGAAAGTCTGCTGGGTTATATCGATGAGCCCGAATTGATTCATCGTGACAATCTCGTTTTACTTTGATTACCATTGGCGCAGTTGCATCGCTTTTCTGCAACCCACCCGGAGGGCACGCCTTGGACTGGACGATCCACCACACCATTTTGCTGAGCGCGTTGGGCGCAGGCGGCATCGTTGGTTTCGTTGCGGCGCGCAGCCACTTCTGCACGATGGGTGCGATCTCCGACTGGATCAACATCGGGGATCTTTCGCGTTTGCGTTCGTGGTTCGTGGCGATCGCAGTAGCCATCTTGGGGACGATGACGCTGGAAGCCACACAAGGGCTCGATCTCGACTCGGACACCTTCCCCCCCTACCGGAGCAGCGAACTGATCTGGTTGCGTCACGTATTGGGCGGCCTGCTCTTCGGCGTCGGAATGACGCTTGCGGGGGGATGCGCAAACAAAAATGTGATCCGACTGGGCGGTGGAAACCTCAAATCGTTGCTCGTCTTGGCGATCATTGCGGTAACCGCCTACTATCTCAACTGGCTGGGTGGCTACGGCACCCTTTTCTATCCGTGGCTGGCTGCCACAGCGATTTCCCTCGATGGTCCGCAAGAACTCGCGCGTGTCGTGACCGGCAGCGATAGTCCATTGGCCCACTACGCGATTGGCCTCCTCCTTGCGGTCGCTTTGCTCCTTTTTGCCTTCCGGGACGCCGCGTTTCGCGCCAGCCGTCAGCTTGTCCGAGCGGGCATCGTGATTGGCCTGGTGGTCACCTTCTTGTGGTGGCTCACCGGTAGCGAAACGACGGGCAGTGCGTGGCGTGACTTTGCCGATTTTGCCGATGAGCAATTGAGCCGAGTCAATACCCAGTCGATGACCTTCATCGCGCCGTTGGGCGATCTCGCCTATTACTTGCAAGCGCCCAGCGCTTGGAACCGCTTGAACGTTGGAATCCTGGTGCTCGTCGGCGTCACGCTGGGTTCGTTCCTCCACGCTTTGGTCACACGCTCGTTTCGAATCGAGTGGTTTGCGGACCGCAGCGACCTGCTCAACCACCTAGTCGGAGCGTTTTTGATGGGTGTGGGCGGCATTCTGGCGATGGGCTGCACGTTCGGACAAGGGATCACCGGCATTTCGACGCTTGCCGTCGGGTCATTTTTGTCCCTCGTCAGTATCGTCGCGGGTAGCGCGCTCACCATGAAGTGGCTTTATTGGAGAATGATGCGTGACCTCTGACACACCCCAGCACGCCATTCGCACAGCCATCGAAAAGATCGCCACGGGGCCGCACCTTTCCAAACCACTGACTCGTGACGAAGCCCGCGAAGCATTCGCGGCGATCCTATCGGGACATGCCACGCCCGCGCAGATCGGCGTTTTCCTGATCGCGCTGCGGATGAAACGGGAGACCGACGACGAATTTCTCGGGCTACTTGATGCGCTCATCAGTGAAACGAACCCGATCACGGTTGCGGTCGAATCGTTGGCGATTTTGGCCGACCCATTCGATGGCTTTGCGCGCTCGATGCCCGCTTCTCCCTTTCTCCCCGCGGTCTTGGCAGCCTGCGGCCTTCCCACTCTAGCGATTGGACTGCCCCGTTTGGGCCCCAAATACGGAGTGACCCACGCCCAGATTCTGAGTGCCGCGGAGATCCCCGTCGCGCGGACACCGCAGGAAGCCGCGGCAGCCGTCGAGCATTGCGGCTGGAGTTATTGCGATCAACACCAGTACGCACCGCGAATCGCCGCGCTCGTGCCGCTTCGCAACGAAATCGTCAAACGCACCGCGCTCAACACGCTCGAAACCTTGGCCAAACCGTTGCTCGGCAAGCGCGAAACCCATCACCTCTCGGGATATGTCCATTCCCCGTATGCCCGCCTCTATGCCCTGCTGGCGCGCGCTGCCGGTTTTACCTCGGCCGCGATCACGAAAGGTGTCGAAGGGGGCTTTCTTCCCCCGTTGAACAAGACCAGTGTGGTCGTCCGCATGCCGACCGAGGGGGACACCACGGAATCGATCGATCCGGGTGCGCTCGCAATCCAGCATGCAGTCCGCGCCCCCGAATGGCCTCGTGCCATGCCTGATCCCACTGATTCGCCCGATTGGCAACGCGACGCCGCCCATTATGCGGCGCAAACCGGAATCGCCGCGCTCCAAGGCGCGCCAGGCCCGACCGCGGATGCGCTGGTCTATGGTGCGGCGATCGCGCTCTGGCACACCGGAAAAGTCGGATCGCTGGCCGAAGGCGCTGCCCGTGCGCGTTCGGTGTTGCGCAATGGCGCAGCGTGGGATCGATGGGTTGCCGGCAAAAACTGACAAGCCTTTTCACAATCCTGCACCGAAGCGCCCAAAGGAGCCACACGATGAAACCCACATTACCTGACGCGGCATTAGCGCAACTCTTTACCGAAGCCCGTTCCCACAACGGGTTTCTTCCCGAACCCATTCCCGATGAAACGCTTCACGCCCTCTACGACCTCCTCAAATGGGGACCGACTGCGGCGAACGGGTGCCCAGCCCGCTTTCGCTTCATCAAGTCGCCCGAAGCGAAAGCCAAACTCAAAGAGACCCTGGACCCCGGAAACGTCGAGAAAACCATGGCGGCACCGGTCACCGTATTGATCGGCTACGACCTCGCCTTCTACGAAGAGCTGCCGAAACTCTTCCCCCATACCGACGCCCGCGCCTGGTTCGCAAACAACGAGGCGCTCGCCCGCGAAACCGCATTTCGTGATGCTGCGCTGCAAGGCGCTTATCTGATCCTCGCCGCGCGCGCTCTAGGGCTCGATTGCGGCCCTATGGCCGGGTTCGACAAAGCGCGCGCCGATGAACTCTTTTTTGCCGGCACGACGATCCGCTCCCTCTTTCTCGTCAACTTGGGCATCGGTGACCCGAGTAAGCTATTTCCGCGCAACCCCCGTCTTACGTTCGACGAGGCATGTCAGATCCTCTGAGTGTCGCAATCGTTGGCGCGGGCCCTGCCGGACTTTCGGCGGCCTTGTGGCTCAAGCAGCTGGGTTATGCGCCTTTCGTACTCGAAGCGGCTGAAGCGCCGGGTGGAATCCTACGCTTCAATTTTTTGGCCAACGAGTGGGTATTGGGGCAACACGGGCTGACCGGCACCGAGATGAGTGCCCGCTTCGTCGCGCACGCCGAAGCGGCAGGGATCCCGATCGCATGCACGAGCAGCGTACAACGATTGGTTCCGGTCCCAAACGGGTGGCGCCTGTTTCTTCACGACGGCACACCGCGACATGCCGCCGCTGTGATCGTCGCCACTGGTTTGCGCTACCGCGGACCTGAGGCACTCGCAACCGTTGCTGGGATTGGGCAGTTGTCCGCATCGGAACTCGCTTATGGCCCCTTTGCGTTCCGCGATCTCGATCTCTGCCAAGGCAAGACCGTCCTGATCGTTGGTGGCGGCGACAACGCCTTTGAAAACGCCAAGATGGTCGCCGAGCTGGGCGGGTGCGCGATCATCCTCTGCCGATCCCGTCCGCGCGCTCAACGGCAACTGCACGAAGCGGTCGAACGCTTCGCTGACCGGATACGGGTGGTTATGCACGCCACCCTCCGTGCCGTTCGTCGGGAAGCGGGGAAACTCGTTGCGAATTGGCAGACCGTTTCCGACACAACGGAAGTCGCAATGGTCGATCGCCTCCACGTCTTGATCGGCTACGCGCCTAACAGCGAATGGTTGGTCGCGGCGCTGGGCGACACCGCAACGGCGCTTGCCCGCGACGAGGCGGGCTACCTCATCACCGACCGTTGGGGGCGAACGCCGCTGCTGCGACTCTACGCCGCAGGCGATCTCGTCGAACGCGATTTCCCCAATGTCGTCTCGGCGCTCGCAAGCGGTGCGCGTGCGGCGAAAGCGGTCGATATTGACCTGAGCAATCGCTGAATCGTATACTTCATTCTTTTATACCATTCGTGTTCGCGGTGCCGCATCCACCCCTCTGGTCGATGCGGTGAAACGGGAAAGCGGTGCGCACCGGTGCCCCCGGTGCAAAGCCGCTGCTGCCCCCGCAACGGTAAGGGTTTCGTCCGCACCATCACGCCACTGGCAGCACTGCTCGGATCGGGTGGCCTGACCGGGAAGGCGGTGTGGAACATGACCCGAGCCCGGAGACCGGCCGCGAACGGGTTCCACCGCCACAGCCACGGGGGAATGGCTGGAGTTGGGAGTGTTCGTTCATGTCGGCAATCGCTCTTTTGCGCCCGAAAAAGGGGCGTCATCTGCTTTTGATCCTTGGATTCGTCGCGACAAACCCACTTGCCGTTGCCCAATCGTCGGCGTTCGACCCGGTACTGCCGACGATCGCCGTCACCGCAAGCCGTATACCGACCCGCACCGACGCGTCGCTCTCTGCGGTGACCGTACTCACCCGTGACGCGATCGAACAAAGCGGTGCGCGCACCCTCGTCGATCTGTTGAACCAGACCCCTGGTGTGCGAATCGTGCAAAACGGTGGCCCAGGGGCATCGGCTTCGCTCTATTTGCGCGGCGCGGAAGCGCGCCACACGCTGGTGCTCATCGACGGAATGCGAATCGGTTCGGCGACCTTGGGGACTGCAACACTCGAAGCGATTCCGCTCGAGCTGATCGAACGGATCGAGATCGTTCGCGGCCCGGCAAGTGCTTTGTACGGATCGGACGCGATCGGCGGCGTGATCCAAATCTTTACCCGCAAAGGGACCGAAGCCACCCACCGCCGCGCGTTCGTCGGCCTGGGCAGTCACGAAGAATACCAGACGAGCGTCGGCGTTTCAGGCGGCAACGACGCGTTTCGGTACGCACTCGACCTGGGTGCCGAAGGAACCGAGGGGATCGAAGCAACCACACCATCCAGTGATTACCACCAACCCGACCGCGACGGCTGGCGCAACCGTTTCGCCAGCGCCAACCTCTCCTGGTCGCTCGCCAACGGTGGCGAAATCGTGCTCGCCAGTTTCGCGACCCGTGGCCGCAACGAATACGACGCCTGGGGTGCGGGAACGTTCAATGCGTTACTGCACAAAGATCTGACCAGCAACCAAGTCACTACCCGCCTGCCGCTCACGGAAGCATGGCTCTCCACGCTGCGCTTGGGCGAAACCCGCGATACGTCGAAAGCGCTTGCGAGCGCCAGCAACGTGAGTCGCTTCGCGACGGCACAACGTCAATTCAGTTGGCAGAACGAGGTGGCGTTGCCGCTCGGGGTACTCCTTGCTGCGTTCGATCTCACCGCGACCGAGGTGGACGCCACCACCCAATACACCCGGTCCAGCCGAATCGTTCGCGGCTATCTCTTGGGCTGGCAAGCGGAACAGGGCCGACACGGTTGGCAACTGACCGCACGCCACGACGACAACAGTCAGTTCGGGGGCAAAACCACGGGACAAGCCGCGTATCGCTATCAATTCACTCCGGAATGGCAGGGCCGAGTCGCCGTGAGCAGCGCGTTCAAAGCGCCGACCTTCAATCAACTCTTTTGGCCAGACACCGGTTTCGGCGGCGGTAACCCCGATCTACAACCGGAAAGCGCTTATCAAAAAGAGGTGGGGATCCGCTGGCAGCGTGGCGTCACCGCTGCGGAGTTGACACTCTTCGATGCACGGGTCAAAAACCTCATCGCGGGCTGGCCGCCCGAAAACGTCGCACGCGCCCGGATCAAGGGGGCGGAGCTGACGTATGCAAGTCAATTCGGCGCGTGGCATTTCCGTATCAACGCCGATTGGCTCAACGCCACCGACGAAGCCACAGGTAAGCGGTTGCCCCGTCGCGCTCCAGCAGCCCTCTCTGCATCACTCGTCTATGATGCGAAACAGTGGCAGGCCGGGGTCGATCTCAACGCCCAACGGGCGCGCTGGGACAATGTCGCCAATACCACACGGCTCGACGGCTACGGCCGAACCGACCTGTGGTGGCATTACGCGCTGACGCGGTCGTGGCGATTGGAAGCGGAAATCCGCAACCTGTTCGATCAAACCTACGAGACTGCCGCCACCTATCGGCAACCGGGGCGGACGTTCTTCGTCGGTTTGCGGTACCGCGACTAAAGCCTTCGTGCGCCGATGCCGTTCGCGCAACGCCGTGTCGCCCTACTGCTCCTGCTCGTGGGTTTGACCGGTGCAAGTTTTTTCTTGGCGCTTGGCGTCGGCGCGCTGCCGCTCCCCGTCACAACCGTCTGGGCAGCATTGTGGCATCACGACCATCCCGCGTTTCCCGTCGTATGGGGGCTGCGCGGCGCCCGCGCTGCCGCGGTGTGGAGTGCCGGCGCGCTGCTGGCACTCGCCGGGCTCCTCATGCAGACGTTATTGCGCAACCCTTTGGCTGACCCCTACGTGCTCGGCGTTTCGAGTGGCGCGGCGGTGGGAGCACTTGCGGCGATCGTGCTCGGCGCGGCAGGGCTGGGCGTTGCCGCTGCAGCGTTTGCGGGCGCGATCGTCGTGATGGCGCTCGTCTTCGCGCTCGCACACGGTGCTGGCCCTTGGTCGGCGACGCGGCTCATCCTCACCGGCGTGATCGTCGCGTCGGGCGCAAGCGCCGTGGTCGCGCTGCTGCTTACGTTGGCGCCGGAGCAGCGACTCCATTCGATGCTCTTTTGGCTGATGGGTGACGCAGCAGGCACGACCTTTTCGCCGTGGCCGATGGTGATGCTCATCGCGGTTTCGCTTTTGCTCGTCACTTGGGGGCGCGACCTCAACGCGCTTGCCTACGGGGAAGCGACCGCGCAGGCAGTCGGCGTCCCCGTTACGCGGTTGCGGTGGGGACTCTACGTGCTGGCGTCGCTCCTGACCGCAACCGCGGTAACCCTCGTCGGATCGGTGGGTTTCGTCGGACTGATCGTGCCGCACGCCGTGCGCATCATGATCGGCAACGATCACCGCTGGCTGATTCCCTGCTGCATCTTTGCTGGCGGTACGCTCCTGATGGTGGCCGATACCGCAGCGCGAACGCTATGGGCACCGTTGCAATTGCCCGTGGGCATCGTGACGGCGCTCCTCGGTGTCCCGTTCTTTTTGTGGCTTCTGGTGCGCGCGCGCACCTAACGAAGACGAAAAACGCGCGATGCCCACCCCACCGCTCCTCACCGCCGACGCACTCACGCTCACGCTGGGGCAACGCACGTTGTGCCGTGGCCTCTCCCTCTCCGTCCATGCGGGTGAATGGTGGGTCGTGCTCGGCCCCAACGGCGTTGGCAAATCGACCTTGTTGGCGACGTTGGCCGGATTGCGTGGGGCTACCGCCGGAACGATCACGCTTGCGGGTCGCCCCTTGACGCAATGGTCTGTCCGCGAGCAAGCGCAATGGCGCGGATGGCTTGCGCAGACCCCTTTTTTCCCGGGCGATGCGACGGTGCTCGAAGCGGTGCTCGTCGGTCGTCATCCCTATCTGGGACGCTGGGGTTGGGAAACGGCGGCAGACCTTGCGATCGCCCGCGAGGCGCTCGCGGCGGTCGATCTGGCCGGTTTCGAAGCGCGCCGCTTGCATACCCTTTCCGGAGGTGAGAAACAGCGCGTTGCGATCGCAACCCTACTGGCACAACAACCGCGCGTCTATTTGGTCGATGAGCCGACCAATCACCTCGACCTGCGCCACCAACGCCAGGTGCTCGAACATTTTGCCGCACGCTGTCGCGCCGGGGCCACGGTGGTCGCCGCGCTCCATGACCTCAATTGGGCAGTGCGTTACGCAACCCATGCGATCCTGCTTTCCCTTGATGGCGACACCGAGGTGGGCGAAGCCGCCACCCTCTTGACCGCGGAACGGTTGAGCGCGCTCTATGGCCTTTCGCTTGTTGCGTGCGGCAATCCGCCACTGCGTCATTTCATCCCTTCTGATGCGGCCTCGTGACGCAGCGCCGCTAGGTGGCTGCGCGCCGCTTCGAGCGCCGTACAGAGCTGCTCCGCCCCATCGAGTAGCCGCGGCGTCGGACGTTGCAAGAGTGCCGGGGGGATGAAAACCAGATTGTCCGCACGAACTGCGGTGAGTTGCGGCCACGCGCGCCACGCGTCGAGCCAATCAGGGCGTTCTTCCCCCATGCCGCTTGCGACGATCACCTCGGGGTCCGCTGCGAGCACGGCTTCGACCGAAACGGTGGGCGCCAGCGCATCAAGCGCTCCGAAGACGTTCACACCACCACAGAGGCGCATCACGTCGGTAAGGATCTGCTGCCCGCCAATCGTGCGCAGCGGGCGATCCCAGATTTGGTAAAAGACCCGGACTGGGGCACGCCCCGCATACCGCGCAGCCAACGCGTCACGACGCGCCAAGAATGCCTGTGCGGCCCGTTCACCCGCAGCGGGATTACCCGCGAGGTAGGCGAGATTGCGCAGGGTCTTGGCGATGTCGTCGAGCCGGTTGGGCTGGGAGCGATAGACCGGGATACCGAGCGCTTCGATGCGCGCCACGACGTCCGCGGGATTACCGCTTGCCCATGCGACGACCAGATCGGGTTGAAACGCCAAAATCCGCTCGAGATCCAATCGCGACACCCCGCCTACGCGCGGCAACTGCGCCGCGTCGGGCGGGGTGTCGCTATAGTCGACCGCCGCAACGACCCGGTCGCCGACCCCCGCGGCAAAGAGGTTTTCCGTGACGTGTGGCGCCAGACTCACGATCCGTTGTGCCGGGGTAGCGACCGCCACCGACTGCCCGGTGTCGTCGATGACTTGGATCGGTTGGGCCACCGCGCGCGTCCCCACTACGCCCAGAAGGCAAAAGAAGAGCGCACCGGCCCACACCAGGTGGAACCGTACCCACGCATAGGTGCAGGATCTCAACACAGCTCGATGCCTTTCGTTACCAACCCAACCACCCTGAAAGGAGAGTGTTCGCGCAGCGATCAGCCTTTTTCGAACACGAACTGCCCACCACGCACATCGACCACGATGGTATCTTTCGGGCCGAATCGTCCTTCGAGCAGGTACTTCGCCAGCGGGTTTTCGATGTGCTCTTGAATCGCCCGCTTGAGCGGCCGCGCGCCATAGACCGGGTCGTAGCCGACCTTGGCGATCTCCATGAGCGCCGCATCGGTGACCTTGAGCGCCATGTCGTGACGCGCCAGCCGTTTTTCCAACCGCTCGAGCTGAATCCGCGCAATACCGGCGATGTGCTCGTCTTTGAGCGGATGGAACACGACCACCTCGTCGATGCGGTTGATGAACTCGGGGCGGAAGAAGTTCTTCACTTCGGCCATCACCGCGAGTTTCAGTACCTGGTAGTCCCCTTCGTCCGCAAGCTGTTGGATGCGTTGACTCCCCAGGTTCGACGTCATCACGATCACGGTGTTCTTGAAGTCGACGGTACGCCCTTGCCCATCGGTCATCCGGCCGTCGTCGAGCACCTGCAACAGGACGTTGAAGACGTCGGGGTGGGCCTTTTCGACTTCGTCGAACAGGATCACACTGTAGGGTTTGCGCCGCACCTGCTCGGTGAGGTACCCCCCTTCTTCGTAACCGACGTACCCCGGCGGCGCGCCGATGAGCCGCGCCACGGAGTGTTTCTCCATGAACTCGCTCATGTCGATCCGGATCAGATGATCCTCCGAATCGAAGAGGAATTCCGCAAGCGCCTTGCACAGCTCGGTCTTCCCGACACCGGTCGGCCCCAGGAAGAGAAACGAACCATAGGGACGGTTTTCGTCGCCCAACCCGGCGCGCGAGCGGCGGATCGCGTCGGAGACGAGCCGCACCGCTTCGTCCTGACCGACGACCCGACGATGCAGATACGCCTCCATTTTGAGGAGTTTTTCGCGTTCGCTCTGCATCATCTTCGAGACCGGGATACCGGTCATGCGCGAAACCACTTCGGCGATCTCTTCCGCCCCCACCTGCGTGCGCAGGAGCTTGAACGGGGCGCCGCTTTGCTCCGCCTCTTCCGCTTGCTTGAGCTGCGCTTCCAACTTCGGCAGCTCACCATACTGCAGTTCGGCAACCTTGTCCCATTGCCCTTTACGCTGCAGATCGGCGATCTGCGCGCGCAACTGATCGATCCGCTCCTTGAGATGCTTCGTGCCTTCGATCCGCGCTTTTTCCGCCTTCCAGATCTCTTCGAGTTCGCTGTACTCGCGCTGCAGTTTTTCGAGCTCCTCTTCGATCAGCTTCAACCGCTTCTGGCTTGCCTCGTCTTTCTCTTTGCGCACCGCTTCGCGCTCGATCTTGAGCTGGATGATGCGGCGTTCGAGCCGATCCATCGCCTCGGGCTTCGAGTCGATCTCCATTTTGATCCGCGCCGCTGCCTCGTCGATCAGGTCGATCGCCTTGTCGGGCAAGAAGCGGTCGGTGATGTAGCGGTGCGAAAGCTCGGCTGCCGCGACGATCGCCGGGTCGGTGATCTCGACGCCGTGATGGATTTCGTACTTCTCTTGCAACCCGCGCAGGATCGCGATCGTCTGTTCCACCGTCGGTTCTTCGACGAGCACTTTTTGGAAGCGCCGTTCGAGCGCGGCGTCCTTTTCGATGTATTTGCGGTACTCGTCGAGCGTGGTCGCCCCGATGCAGTGGAGCTCACCACGCGCGAGCGCCGGTTTCAACATATTGCCGGCGTCCATCGCCCCTTCGGCCTTGCCGGCACCCACCATCGTGTGGATCTCGTCGATGAAGATGATCACGCGGCCATCCTGTGCGATCTCTTTGAGCACCGCTTTCAGCCGCTCTTCGAATTCCCCACGGTATTTCGCGCCTGCAATCAGCGCCGCCATGTCGAGCGCCAAGACCCGTTTGTCGCGCAACGTCTCCGGAACCTCGCCATTGACGATCCGCTGCGCAAGCCCCTCGACGATCGCGGTCTTCCCTACCCCGGGCTCGCCGATCAGCACCGGGTTGTTCTTGGTACGGCGCTGCAAAATCTGAATGGTACGGCGAATTTCGTCGTCCCGGCCGATCACCGGGTCGAGCTTGCCTTGGCGCGCGCGTTCGGTAAGATCGATGGTGTATTTGCTGAGTGCTTCGCGCTGCGCTTCGGCCTCAGGATTGTCGACTTTTTGTCCGCCTCGTACCTGTTGGATCGCCGCTTCGAGCGCGCTCCGGGTAAGCCCGTACTCTTTGGCGAGCCGCCCCGTTTCGCCCTTGTCTTCGGTGAGGGCAAGGAGGAACATTTCGCTCGCGATGAACGGGTCACCCCACTTTTGCGCCTCGCGATCGGTGAGGTTCAACAGGTTCGCCAGATCGCGTCCGATCTGCACTTCCCCCCCCGTACCGGTGACTTGGGGAAGCGCTTGGATCGCTTTTTGCAACGCGGCGCGCAGACCGGGAACATTGACGCCGGCCCGTTGCAGGAGCGACCGCGTGGAACCATCTTCTTGGTCGATCAGCGCCAACAGGAGGTGCTGCGGTTCGATGAACTGGTTGTCGTTCCCTACCGCGATACTTTGCGCCTCTTGGAGCGCTTGCTGGAATTTGGTGGTGAGTTTGTCGAAACGCATCGTTCGTTCCCTTTCGTTCGGAAATAGAGCTATCTCACAGTGTGGGGGCAAAAAAATCGATTTCAAGGGCGATTTGTTTATTCCGTGGGTGCTCGCTATACTGAACGGCAATGGCGCGACCATCAACGGGAGGGATGATCATGAGCAAAAAAACCAGCGCGAAACCCAGTCCGGCGAACGAACCGTGGGTGGCGATGATGAACGAATGGCTGGCCCTGACGCAAAGCGCGATGGCTCAAACGCAGCGGCTGGTTGCGCTGCAAAACGAGTTGGCGCGAACGCTATTCGAAGAGAGCATCCGTGCGTCGCAAGCGCTCGCGGATACCAGTGACCCTTCGGCGCAACAGCAGCAGCAACAAGCGTTCGCGCAGCGCGTCACCCAACAGGTGATCGCGGCGATGAACGAAGTGGCGCAGCTCACCGTGAAGAGCCAAGCGGAGATGAATCGGTTCTTCGCTCGGACGCTTGAGACGAGCAACGTGCTGTGGCAGCAGTGGTGGCAACAGGGAAGTGCAGAACAGAAAGGTGTTGTCCCGCCCTTTCCGTGGGGTAATACCCAGGCTGGCCAGCCGCTCTGGCCCGACCCCAGCAAGACGCTCGAAGCGATGCAAGAAGCCACACGGATGACCACAGAAATGTGGCAAAAAATGGCAGGGATCGGTCAGTCCGAAAAGCCCCAGCAATAAGGAGGACGCGCCGCGGTTGCAAAAACGCTCCGCGGCTGAAAAAGAAACACCGCTCGAGCGCAACACCGCCGCAGAGCGTGAGCGGTCGCTGACACTGCGCTTACCAGCGCAAGGCGCGTTCTTCGTCGCTTGCGCGCGCTTCGACCCAGCGCGTTTCGCCCGACGCAGTCGTCTCCTTTTTCCAGAAGGGCGCGCGGGTTTTCAGATAATCCATCAGAAATTCACACGCAGCAAACGCGGCGGCGCGGTGGCTACTGGCGCAGCCGACGAAGACGATGCGGTCCCCCACCGCCAGCGGCCCGACGCGGTGAATCACCGTCACCGCGGTAAGCGGCCAACGGCGCCGCGCCTCGTCGACGATCGCCGCGAGCGCCTTTTCGGTCATACCTGGGTAGTGTTCCAGCGTCATCGTCGTCACCGCGCCATCCTCTTGCGGGTGCGCCCGCACGAGCCCCAGAAAGGTGGCGACAGCGCCCACGGTCGGGTCGGCTTCGTGAAGGCGCTGCGTTTCGACCCCCGGGTCGAAATCTTCGCTTTGAACGCGGATCGTCACTGCGTCCTTGGCCATCGCTCAGCCTCCCGTCACAGGGGGGAAGAAAGCGATCTCGTCGCCATCGGCGATCGGGTCGTTCCACGCGGCGATCTGCTGATTGCGCGCGCAGTGGATCTCCTCGCGGCTCAACGTCTCGGCCCACGCCCCACCCCGTGCGCACAGCGCTTGACGCAGATCGTCGACGGTTTGCCACGTTGCGTTCCAAGCGAGTGTTTCCCCGCTCGTTCCCAGCGCGTCGCGCACGCGCGCAAAGTATTTGATGGAAAGCGCCATGGGATGCTCCTTACGCCAATAATTCACTCATCGGCCAAAAGCGCACGCGGTCACCCGGAGCGATCGGCGTCCCTTCGGGCACTTCGACCAACCCCTGCGCCCAGACGAGCGAGGCGATCGTTGCCGAACCCTGATCGGGGAAGATTTCAGCGGCGCCATCCGCATTCAACCGGGCGCGCAGGAACTCCCGCCGTTTGTCCGGGCGCGTCCACGCGAATGCTGCCGGCACTTCGATCACGTGCGGTAAGACGTCATCGACCCCCATGAGTCGGAGCAGCAGCGGCCGGACCAACAGCAAAAAGGTGACGAAACTCGAAACGGGGTTACCGGGCAAGCCGACGAAATGGGTCGCGCCGACGTGACCGAACGCCAGCGGCTTCCCCGGTTTGATCCGCAGTCGCCACAGGTCCAGCCGCCCCAGTCGTTCGACCGCGGGTTTCACGTGGTCCGCTTCTCCCACCGAAACGCCCCCAGTGGATAGGATGAGGTCGGCGTCTTCGGCAGCACGCGCCAATGCGTCACAAGTGGCTTCGAGCGTGTCGGGAATCGCCCCCAAATCGGTGACCAGGCAACCCAGTGCTTCAAGAAGCGCAATCACTTGATAGCGGTTGGAGTTGTAGACGCCTCCTGGCGGCAACGGTTCACCCGGAGCGACCAACTCGTCCCCGGTTGCCAAGAGCGCAACCTTGACCCGGCGAAAGACCGGCAGGTGCGCACAGCCCACACTTGCCGCCATCGCGATCTCTTGCGGCCGCAAGCGGGTTCCCACTTCCAGTACCCGCGCGCCACGCGCCACTTCGCTCCCGGCGCGCCGCACCGCTTCCCCTGGTCGGGGCGCGTGGTGGAAGGTCACGTGGTCACCGTGCGCTTCGGTCATCTCCTGCATCACCACCGCGTCGGCGCCTTCGGGAAGCGGCGCACCGGTGAAAATGCGTGCCGCGGTACCCGGCTGCAACGGCACACCAACGGAACCGGCCGGGATGCGCTGCGTCACCGGGAGCGTCACGCCCGGTTCGGCAACATCGGCCGCGCGTACCGCATAACCATCCATCGCCGAGGTATCACGCTCGGGAATCGCGATCGGCGAATGGATCGGCTCGGCCAAAACGCGATTGCGCGCTGCCGCAAGCGCGACGACTTCGTATTCGGAAACCGGTCGGACTGCAGCCAACAGTTGGGCGCGAGCCGCCTCAAACGGCATCAAGTCACTCATGGTTGTTCTCGATCTCCTCTTCTTCCCATTGCTCGGCACTGTAGGCCAATTCGAGCGCCGCTTCGGCAACGGCTTCTGGGTGGTCCAGATCGAGCAAGGGCAACGGGCACTCCTCAGGAAGCGCCGACCGTGCTTGCTCGCCACCCGGGGTCGCCACGGCACGGATCATCGGCTCTTCTGGCCAGATCGGCGGTTTGCCCACTTCCGGGCGGTACACTTCTACTTTCGGGATCGGCGCCCGTTTGAAGCCTTCGACGACGACGAGATCGCACGGCGCCAGCAACCGCAGCTGCTCGGCGAAGGGGGGCTCCGGCGCGCCGCGCAATTCGCTCATCAAAACCCAACGCGCGTCGGAAAGCATCAACACTTTGCTGGCTCCGGCTTCGCGGTGACGCCACGAGTCCTTCCCTGGGGTATCGAGGTCGAAGCCGTGGTGCGCATGTTTGATCGTCGCGACGCGCAACCCCTGGGCGCACCACACCGGGATCATGCGTTCGATCAAGGTCGTTTTTCCTGATCCGGACCAGCCGGCGATACCGATGACGCGCATTC
Source organism: Hydrogenophilus hirschii (assembly GCF_054656675.1). NCBI lineage: Bacteria > Pseudomonadati > Pseudomonadota > Hydrogenophilia > Hydrogenophilales > Hydrogenophilaceae > Hydrogenophilus > Hydrogenophilus hirschii. The sequence continues at coordinate 405,234 of NZ_BAAHXQ010000001.1, read as the reverse complement.
CCCTCATCCGAATTCATGAAGCGATAAGGATAGCGGAAAAAGGAGGCAGCGGGAAGGCGCTCAGGGCGCGCCGTCGGAGTGAACGCCGCTTGGTGCCGCCGTTTCACGCGGCTCCGGGAACAGGGTGCGCAAGAAATTTTCCGCGACCGCGAGCGAGCGACTGCGGCGGAACGGGGGCAGGCTCGACCACAGAACCTTGCCATAACCACGGGTTGCCAGACGCACATCACAAATGCAAAGTACGCCATGGTCCCGTTCGCTGCGGACCAACCGCCCCGCTCCCTGCTGCAAGAGCGTCGCGGCGCGCGGCACTTGGATGGTGAGAAAGGGGTCACTGCCCGCGCGTTTCATCCGCGCAATCTGGGCCGCTAGGAGCGGCTCGTTGGGCGGTGCGAACGGCAAGCGGTCGATCACCACCACCGAGAGCGCTTCGCCCACGACATCGACCCCTTCCCAAAAACTGTGGCTGGCGACGAGCACAGCGCGTGGCGTCGTGGTAAAGCGCGCGAGCAGCGTCTCTTTGGGGGCGTCTCCTTGGGTGAGCACCACGAACGGTGCGTCGTCGGTCCCGCCCTGGGTGCGCAGCGTTTCGGCCACCGCGCGCATCGCGGCAAGCGCCGTGCACAACACGAGCGTCCGTCCGTTCGCAGCGGTGGCAAGCCGCCGCGCCACCTGAGCGACCGCTTCGCGATGCCCGGCTGCGTTCGGTTCGGGAATCGCGTCGGGAACGATCAAGAGCGCCTGCCTTCGGTAGTCGAACGGGCTTTCCCACCGCGCCGCCGTGCTCGGTTTTTCGGTGATGCGGGTAAGCCCCATCTGATGCCGGAATTGGTCGAACCGCCCCCCGACGGTGAGGGTAGCCGAGGTGAAGATCCACGCCGCGGGCGACGCGGCGATCAGATCCCGCACCGCTTCGGTTGCAGTAAGAGGTGTGCGGTTGAGCGTCAGATAGTGCGCGCTGGCGTCGAACCAGAACACCTCTTCACCGTTTCCTGTCGGTGCGGCCTGTTGCCAGGTGTCGAGCGCGCGGGCTAACCGTTTGGCCTTCTCCGCGAGCTTCGCCAACAGTTCGGTGCGTTCGGCAACCGCCGCAAGCGCCTGATGCACCGCCGACGCCGCCGCTTGCCAAGTGACGAGCGCTGCGACGAAAGGGGCGCTCTGTGGCAGATCGGCGATCGTCCCTCGCAGCGTCCCAGTGAGTGGCAACGCCAAACGCACGTCCCGGGTCGTCTTTTCGAAGCGGTCGACCACCGCCACGCCGTCACGGAAATCACCGCCCAGCGTCGACAACTCAACGCGCGCATCGTGGGCGAGACGCAATGCTTCGAAGGTCGACACCGACTCGCCGTAGTAATGGGGGAGCAGGTCGGGAAGCTGGTGCGCTTCGTCGAAGATCACCACGTCACACGCTGGCAAAAGCCCGGCAACACCCTCCTCTTTGATCTGCTGATCGGAGAAAAAGAGGTGGTGGTTGACGACGACCAATTCGGCATCGAGCGCTTCGCGGCGTGCGCGGAAGACGAAGCAGTCGTCGAAATGGGGGCATTCGCTGCCGACGCAGTTGTCGCGCGTCGAGGTGGCGTAGGACCAAGCCAGCGCATTTTCGGGCACCGTAGCACATTCGCTCTTGTCCCCGCTTTGGCTGTGCCGCGCAAAGCGGCGGATTTCGCGCAACCAGCCACCGGTTTCCGGCTCTAGGAAGCGCCCTTCTTCGAGATTGCGCTCGAGATGAAACCAACAGACATAGTTATTGCGCCCTTTGAGGAGGGCGCGTTTGACAGGTACGCCGAGCGCCGCGGTGAGCCGCGGCAGGTCACGGTGAAAGAGCTGATCTTGCAAAGTACGGGTACCCGTCGACACCAAGGTTCGCCTGCCGGAAAGGAGAGCCGGGGCCAAATAGGCGAAGGTCTTGCCGGTACCGGTGCCCGCTTCGGCAACCAGGATGGCGCGTGTGGCGATCGCGTGCGCGACCGCCACCGCCATCTCTTGTTGTGCCGTGCGTGGGGTGAAATCAGGCAGTTTTTGCGCGAGACGCCCCAAGGGTGCAAAAAGTTCGCGCACTGCAGCGCCCCAGTCGTCCGAGGCAGGTGCTTGCGCGCCTGTGGTGGGCGAATCGATTTCCGGCAGGGCTTTTTCCGGCACCATGCCCGGTATTGTGCCAGAAGAGACCCTGCGCGATCAGTCGCTGGCGTGCGCCGCTTCGAGGTACGCTCGGGTACGCATCTCCAAGAGGCGCGAGACGGTGCGCGCGAACTCGTTCGCGTTTCGCCCTTCCGGATAGAGGTCGTACGGGTCGACCGCCGCGGAGACGATCAATTTCACTCGGTGGTCGTACAGAACGTCGATGAGCCACGTAAAGCGGCGCGCCGCTTCGGCCTGCGCCGGGGACATCGCCGGAACGTTCGAGAGGATCACCGTATGGTACTCGTTGGCAATCGCGAGATAGTCGGCTTGTCCGCGCGGCCCGTCACAGAGCGCGGCAAAATCGAACCAGATCACCCCTGCGGCATTGCCGCGCGTGGGGATCGTCCGCTCGAACAGAGTGATCGTTCCGGGTTGCGGCAATACTCCGGTCAACGCTTGGAAGTCGGCAGCGAGTTTCGCGTCGTTTTCCGGCGTCAGCGGCGTCAGATAGAGATCGACGTTCTCGAGCGTCCGCAACCGGTAGTCGGTCCCGCTATCGACCTCGATCACGTCGCACATCGCTTTGATGCGCTCGATCGTCGGGAGGAAATTGACCCGCATCAGACCATTGGGATAGAGCCCGTCTGGGTGGTAATTGCTGGTCATCACGAGCACGGCGCCCTGCGCCCAGAGCGCATCGAGGAGCCGCCCAAGGATCATCGCGTCGGCGATGTCACTGACGTGAAATTCGTCGAAACAGAGCAACTGCGCCGTCTCGAGGATTTCTGCCGCGACCAGACGCAACGGATCGGGTTGCTTTTTGTGCCGTTTCAGCCGTTCATGCGTCTCTTGCATGAAGGCGTGGAAATGGACCCGACGCTTGCGCGCAAAGGGGACATTGGCAAAGAAGAGGTCCATCAGGAAACTTTTGCCGCGTCCGACGCCACCCCAGAGATAGACGCTCTTGGGGGTTTGGTTCGCTGCCACCGGGGCGGGCGCAAGGGACTCCGCCGCCCCGCTACGCCCGAAGAGTTTGCCTAAGAGCCGCTTGATTCCAGACGCAGGCGCCGCTGCGCCACCCGGCGTTTGCTGCCCGGATGCTACCCGATCGTCGTCTTGCGCCGAGCGCGCAAGCAACGCGTCGGCCAATTGCTGTAACCGTTGAAGCGCTGCTTTCTGCGCTGGGTCTGGTTGGTAGCCGCGGGTAGCGATCGCCGCGTCGTACGCGGCAAGAAGCGGCCCTGCCCCCGCACCGGTCGCGGTGCGGGGTTGAACGGTTGGCATCTCCATTTAGAAGTGGAGCGGTCGCTTGTCGACGGCAAGCGCCGCTTCATGCACCACCTCGGAGAGGGTCGGGTGGGCATGGCAGATCCGCGCCAGATCTTCGGCTGCTGCGGCAAACTCGAGCGCGACCACCGCTTCGGCGATCAGTTCGGAGGCATTCGGGCCGATGATATGCACCCCCAAGATGCGGTCGGTTTTGGCGTCGGCGAGCATCTTGACGAACCCATATCCGGCCCCCATACCCAGCGCGCGGCCGTTCGCCAAGAAGGGAATTTTCCCAGCGCGGTAGTCGACGCCCGCCGCTTTGAGTTCCGTTTCGGTCTTCCCGACCCAGGCGATTTCGGGTTCGGTGTAGATCACCCAAGGAATCGCGTCGTAATTGACGTGACCCGCCTGCCCAGCGATCCGCTCCGCGACCATCACCCCTTCTTCCATCGCCTTGTGGGCGAGCATCGGCCCACGGACGACGTCCCCGATCGCCCAGACGTTGGGCAAATTGGTACGGCAATGGTCATCGACGACGATCTGTCCCCGTTCATTGACCGTCAAACCCACTTTGTCGGCGTCGAGCCCGTCGGTGTTCGGAACCCGTCCCACCGAGACGATCAGCCGATCGGCTGCGAGCCGCTGTTCTGCACCGTCGGCAGAGCGATAGCGGATCACCACGCCGTCCCCTTCGACTTCGGCGCCGTCGATCGTGACGCCGAACGCGAACGAGAGCCCCTGCTTGGTGAGCAATTTCTGCGCCTCTTTCGCGATCTCTGGGTCGGCGGCGGTAAGAAATTGCGGTGCCGCTTCGAGGATCGTCACCTCCGAGCCGAGGCGCCGCCACACCGACCCCATCTCGAGACCGATCACACCCGCACCGATGATCGCAAGCTTCTTCGGCACGGCTTGGAGCTTCAGCGCCCCAACGTTGTCGCAAATCACCTGGTTATCCACGGGGATATTGGGCAGATGGCGCGCTTTCGATCCTGTTGCGACGATCACGTGGGTTGCCGCGACGGTTTTTTCGCCCACCGCGACGCGCCATGTGTCGCCTTCACGGCCAACGAATCGACCGTGGCCAGGGAGCAGCGTCACCTTGTTCTTGCGAAAAAGCCCTTTGATTCCTTGAGTGAGTTGCGTGACGATCGCGTCTTTACGTGCGATCATCTTCGGAACGTCGATCTTGGGCGCGCCGACCTCGATCCCTTGGGCGCTGAAGTCGTGCGCCGCGAGTTCAAAAAGATGCGAGGTGTGTAGGAGCGCCTTCGACGGAATGCAACCGACGTTGAGGCACGTCCCCCCAAGGCGCGGTTCCCCTTTCGGGTCGTCGTACGGGTTCGACTCACAGCACGCGGTCTTGAAGCCGAGCTGCGCCGCACGAATCGCGGCCACGTAACCGCCTGGCCCACCGCCGATCACAAGCACGTCATACTGCTCTGATGGTTGGCTCATTGTTGTTCACTCCCTGTCTTGGTGTTGGCCCCGCTGGCTTTTAGAGGTTGAGAAGGAGGCGTGCTGGATCTTCCAGCGCCTCTTTGATGGTTCTGAGCCCGAGTACGGCTTCGCGCCCGTCGATGATGCGGTGGTCGTACGAAAGCGCCAAGTAGTTGATCGGGCGAATCACGATCTGGCCGTTCTCGACCACCGGGCGATCCTTGGTGGCGTGAATCCCCAGGATCGCCGACTGCGGCGGGTTGATGATCGGCGTCGAGAGCATCGAACCGAAAACCCCCCCGTTGGAGATCGAGAAGGTACCGCCGGTGAGCTCTTCCACGGTGAGCCGTCCATCTTTCGCCCGTTGCCCGAATTCGGCGATTTTCTTTTCGATTTCGGCAAAACTCATTTGATCCGCGTCACGGAGAATCGGCACGACCAATCCGCGTGGCGACCCCACCGCGATACCGATGTCGATATAACCGTGGTAGATGATGTCGTCGCCGTCGACCGACGCGTTGAGGATCGGGAATTTTTTGAGCGCTGCGCACGCCGCTTTCACGAAGAAGCTCATGAAACCCAGCCGCACGCCGTACTCTTTCTCGAACTGCTCACCGTACTTCTTGCGCAGTTCGATCACCGGCAACATGTTCACTTCGTTGAAGGTGGTGAGCATCGCGGTCTCTTGCTTCGACTGCAGCAAGCGCTCCGCGATCCGCTTGCGGATTTTGGTCATCGGAACCCGCTGCTCAGGACGCTCGCCCGCCGGCATCGCCGCGACCGGCGCCGCTACAGGCGCCGCCGCTGCTGCCTTCGGCGCTGCTTGAAGCGCGTCCTCTTTGGTGACACGCCCCCCACGGCCCGTTCCGGTCACGTCGGTCGCCGAGAGCCCCTTCTCTTCGAGGATCTTGCGCCCGGCGGGACTGGCAACACCCGCGGCAGCAGGCGCAGCGGCAGCAGGCGCAGCTGCCGCAGGCTCGGCCGCCGGTGCTGATGGAGCAGGCGCCGCAGCGGGTGCTGCTGCGGGCTCAGCCGAAGCAGCGTTCGTCGTGGCTGCTGCTTGTGCTTCGGTGTCGATTTCGGCAATCACCTCACCCGAGGTCACCGCCTCACCATCTTTTTTGATGATGCGCACCAGCACGCCATCAGCAGGAGCTGGCGTTTCGAGCACCACTTTGTCGGTTTCGATATCGACCAGGTTTTCGTCGCGCTTGACCGCTTCCCCCTCCTTCTTGTGCCAGGTGACGAGGGAGGCTTCGGAAACCGATTCGGACAATTGCGGAACTTTCACTTCGATCAACATGGTGACTCTCCTCTTTTATTAGGCGTCGATGGGTCCAAAGGCGTTTTCGATGAGGGCTTTCTGTTGCTGGACGTGTTTGGCGAGGTACCCGACCGCGGGCGACGACGAAGCCGGCCGTGCCACGAGGAGCAGCCGCTTGCCTTTCCCAAGCATGTTGTCGAGATGCTGACGCGACAGCAGCCAGTACCATGCGCCCTGGTTGCGGGGCTCCTCTTGCACCCAGACGTACTCTTTCAACTGGGTAAAGGGCGCGAGCGCCGCCTCGAGCGCTTTCGCCGGGAAGGGATAGAACTGCTCGAGCCGAATGATCGCGACGTCCTCGATCCCTTTCTCTCGGCGATACGCGGCGAGTTCGTAATAGACCTTACCCGAACAGAAGAGTACCCGTTTCACCTTCTTCGGATTGAGGTCTTCGACCTCGCCGATCACCGTCTGAAAGCCCCCTTGGGTGAAGGCCTCACGCGGCGACGCCGCTTCTTTCAAGCGCAATAGCGACTTCGGCGTGAAAACGACCAACGGTTTGCGGAGCCGGCGCAGCATCTGCCGACGCAGCAGATGGAAGATTTGCGCTGCGGTGGTGGGTTGGCACACCTGCCAGTTGAGCTCGGCCGAAAGCTGGAGGTAGCGCTCGATGCGCGCCGAGGAGTGCTCCGGCCCCTGCCCTTCGTAGCCGTGTGGCAACAACAGGGTGATGCCGCTCAGTCGTCCCCACTTCGATTCGGCCGAAGAGATGAACTGGTCGATCACGACCTGCGCGCCGTTGGCGAAATCCCCGAACTGTGCTTCCCAGATCGTCAGTTGGTTCGGTTCGGTGAGCGAATAGCCGTAATCGAAACCGAGCGTCCCTTCTTCCGAGAGGGTGGAGTCGAACACATAAAACGGCCCTTGCCCCTCTTGGATGTTTTGCAGCGGCACGTAGGTGCCGGCATCCCAGCGCTCGCGGTTCTGGTCGTGCAACACCGCATGACGGTGAAAGAAGGTGCCGCGCCCCACGTCTTCCCCGGAGAGGCGAATGCCAAATCCTTGCGCGACGAGCGACGCATACGCCAGGTTTTCCCCAAACCCCCAGTCGGCCGGAATTTCGCCGCGCCCCATGGCTTTGCGGTCTTCGATGATCTTCTGCACCCGCGGGTGGAGTGCAAACCCTTCAGGAATGGCCGTCAGTCGTTCCGCAAGACGTTCGACTTCGGAAACGGGGATTGCGGTGTCGCACTCGTCGGTATAGGGCTGGCCTAGGAACGGCGTCCAATCGACCGCGTGTTTGCGCACGACGTTATTGACCACCGGGTTGTACAACAATTCACCACGATCGAGTGCGTCGCGATAGCGGGCGATGAACGCGTCGGGTTCGTCTTGCGGGATCACCCCCTCTTGCACCAGTTTTTCGGCATAGCGTGCGCGTGTACCCGGATGCTGCCGTACCTTGCGGTACATCAGCGGTTGCGTCACCGCCGGTTCATCCTGCTCGTTGTGACCGAGTTTCCGGAAGCAGACGATGTCGATCACGACATCTTTCTTGAACTCCTTGCGAAATTCGAGCGCGAGTTGCGTGACGAACGCGACCGCTTCCGGGTCGTCGCCATTGACGTGGAAGATCGGCGCTTCGACCATCTTGAAGACGTCGGTGCAGTAGGTGGTCGATCGCAAATCGCGTGGGTCCGAGGTGGTAAACCCGATCTGGTTGTTGATCACGATATGGACCGTGCCGCCGACCCCATAACCCCGCGTTTGCGAGAAGTTGAGCACCTCTTGGTTGACCCCTTGCCCCGCAACCGCAGCGTCTCCATGGATGAGGATCGGCAACACTTCGTCTTTCGCACTCGGAGTGCCACGCCGCACTTGCCGCGCATAGACCGACCCCAAGACCACAGGGTTCACGATTTCGAGGTGCGACGGGTTGAACGCCAACGAGAGATGGACCGGACCACCCGGGGTCAAGACGTCGCTCGAAAAACCCATGTGGTATTTGACGTCACCCGATGAGAGGTCGGAGGCCTTCTTCCCTTCGAACTCGTCGAAGAGCATTTTCGGCGACTTCCCGAGCACATTGACGAGTACGTTGAGTCGCCCCCGGTGGGCCATCCCGATCACGATCTCTTGCGCCCCGTTCCGCCCGGCAGTACGAATGGCTTCGTCGAGCGCGACGATCGCCGATTCGCCCCCTTCGAGGGAAAACCGTTTCTGACCGACATAACGGGTGTGGAGGTAACGCTCCAAGGTCTCTGCCGCGGTCAACCGCTCCAAGATCCGCTTCTTCTGGTCGGCGTCGAACTTCGGCCGGTTGCGGATCGGCTCCATACGCGCCTGCAGCCACCGCTTTTCCGCGGTGCTGGTGAGGTACATATATTCGACGCCGATGGTGCTGCAGTAGGTCTGCCGCAGCGCGTCGAGGATCTCACGCAGCGTCCCGGTCTGTTTCCCCAACCCCTGGAACGAACCGACGTTGAATTCGCGGTTGAGGTCTGCTTCGGTAAAGCCATAGGTCGAAGGTTCGAGCTCGGCAACCGCCGGTTTTTCGAAGCGCTTCAGCGGGTCGAGATCGGCGATGCGGTGCCCCATGAAGCGGTGGGCGTTGATGAGCTGCAGCGTCGCCACCTGGTACTGCCCATCATCCGAGCCCGTTTTGACGAAGCGGACCGGGCCCATCCGCCCGAGCTGCTCGAACGCGGCGACGATCGGCGAATGGGGCCGCTCGTCGATTTGCGGCCCTTGGGCACGAATCTGTTCGAAATAGGCGCGCCACGCTTCCGGAACCGACATCGGGTCGGCGAGGAAATGTTCGTAGAGCGCTTCCACGAACGGGGCGTTGCTGCCAAAAAGGGCGGAGTTCGCCAAAAAATCACGATACATGGCAGGTCTCTCTCGTTGCGTCACTTCCCTGGTTACACAAAAGGCACAAGGCGCCCCCCAGCGGGCGGCGCCTTGTCGTCAACCGTCAAACGGCGTTCTTCTCCTGGGTTCGTCTGGCATCACCGCTCACTCATCGGAACGACGTCGCGGCGCGGCGAACCGACGTAGAGCTGCCGCGGACGTCCGATCTTGTATTCGGGGTCGGTGATCATCTCTTCCCACTGCACATACCAACCCACCGCACGCGCGAGCGCGAAGATGCAGGTAAACATCGAAGTGGGGATACCGATCGCACGCTGGACGATGCCGGAGTAGAAGTCGACGTTGGGGTAGAGTTTCTTCTCGACGAAGTATTCGTCCTCGAGCGCGATTTTCTCGAGCGCCATCGCCAATTTGAAGAGCCGGTCGTTTTCGAGCCCCAGTTCGCCCAAGACTTCGTGGCAGATCTTGCGCATCAGCTTCGCGCGCGGATCGTAGTTCTTGTAGACGCGGTGCCCGAAGCCCATGAGCTTGAACGGATCGTTCTTGTCTTTCGCACGTTTGATGTATTCGCCGACGCGCGAGACGTCGCCGATCTCTTCGAGCATGCGCAAGCACGCTTCGTTCGCCCCGCCATGCGCCGGCCCCCACAGGCAGGCGATCCCTGCCGAGATACACGCAAAGGGGTTCGCGCCGGAGGAGCCCGCAAGGCGCACCGTCGAGGTCGATGCGTTCTGCTCGTGGTCGGCGTGCAGCGTGAAAATCACGTCCATCGCGCGCACCAACACCGGATTCGGCTCGTACCGCTCGCACGGCGTGCCGAACATCATGTGGAGGAAGTTCGCGGTATAGCCGAGGTCGTTGCGCGGGTACATGAAGGGATGGCCAATGTTGTATTTGTAGGCCATCGCAACGATCGTCGGCATTTTCGCGATCAGGCGGATGAACGAAAGATCGCGGTGCTCTTGATCGGAGAAGTCCATCACGTCGTGATAGAACGCCGAAAGCGCCCCCACGACACCGACCATCACGGCCATCGGGTGGGCGTCGCGCCGAAAGCCTCGGAAGAAGTGGTTCATCTGGTCGTGCAGCATCGTGTGCTGCATCACGTCGCGCTCGAATTTCGCGAGTTCGTCAGCCTTCGGCAGCTCCCCTTTCTTCAGGAGATAGGCGACTTCCAGGAACGAGCACTGTTCGGCCAACTGTTCGATCGGGTAACCGCGGTAGAGCAACTCACCCTTTTCTCCGTCGATATAGGTGATGGTCGAGCGACAGCTCGCGGTCGAGAGGAACCCCGGGTCATAGGTGAACACTTTCGCTTCGGACCCGAGCTTACGGATGTCGATCACTTCGTTCCCGTAGGTCGGGGTCATGATCGGGAACTCGTAGCTTTTACCGTCGATGGTCACCGTTGCGGTGCGTTGTTGCGTCATGATACTTCACTCCTTTATGCGTTTGTCTCACCCCCTGGTGTCCCCAGGAGCTCCTGCGTTTGGCGACGATGTGCCGCCTGAATCTTCGCGATCAGCGCTTGCCAATCGCTACGCGGCGCGGGTTTGGTGCCATGGACCATCGGCCAGAGGTCGTGGTCTTCGAGCGCGAGCATTTCGTCCAGCGCCGCCAACTCGGCATCGCTCAGCTGGTCGAAGCCTTCGGCAAGAAAGGGGCGAAAAACGAGGTCGAGCTCGAGCAACGCCCTGCGGCACCGCCATCGAATTCGCCCTTTCTCCATCGCCGGCACCTCACACCATCCGCGAGACCATCAGGTCTTTGATCTTGCCGATCGCCTTCGTCGGATTGAGGTGTTTCGGACAGACATCGACACAGTTCATGATCGTGTGGCAGCGGAACAACCGATACGGATCGTTCAAATTGTCCAGCCGCTCGTTGGTTGCCTGGTCGCGGGTATCGGCGATGAAGCGGTATGCCGCGAGTAACCCTGCCGGCCCGACGAATTTGTCCGGGTTCCACCAGAACGACGGGCACGAAGTCGAACAACAAGCGCAGAGGATGCACTCGTACAAGCCGTTCAACTCTTCGCGATCCTGCGGCGACTGCAACCGTTCGCGCTCGGGTGGCGGATCGTTGTTGATGAGGTACGGTGTAATCGAGTGATACTGCTTGAAGAACTGCGTCATGTCGACGATGAGGTCGCGGATCACCGGCAAACCAGGCAGCGGACGCAGGACGATCGGCTGTTCGAGCGAATCGAGGTCCGTGAGACACGCCAAGCCATTCTTGCCATTGATGTTCATCGCGTCCGACCCGCAGACCCCTTCGCGGCAGGAGCGCCGAAACGCCAGCGAATCGTCTTTGGCTTTCACTTTCACCAGCGCTTGCAGGAGTTTTTTGTCGGTCGGTTCGATTTCGACCGAGATGTCCTGCATGTACGGTTTTTCGTCCTTGTCCGGGTCGTAGCGATAGATGCGGAAATGGACCACACGGTTGGTCATGGCTAAGGCTCCTTCGCAATCAGTAGGTGCGTTTCGCGAGCGCAATCGGCTGGGTATCGGGGTGCAACGGCTTGAGATGCACCGGTTTGTAAGTCAAACGATTCCCTTCGCGATACCACAGCGTGTGCTTGAGCCACTCTTTGTCGTTGCGGCCGTTCGGAAACTCCGGCGTATCGGGGCAGTCGTCGCGCACATGCGCGCCACGCGACTCTTTGCGCGCCTCGGCCGAGACCATCGTCGCTTTCGCGACCTCGATCATATTTTCGAGCTCGAGCGCCTCGATGCGCGCGGTGTTCCACACCATCGACTTGTCGTTGATGAAGGTGTGCTTGACCCGTTCCTCGACCTGCAGGATGCGTTCGACCCCCTCCTTGAGGAGATTCGCGAAGCGGAAAACGCCTGCATGCTTTTGCATCGCCCGCTGCATGTCGAGCAACACGTCGGCCACCGGCTCGCCGCTCGTTGCGGTGTTGAGGCGATTGATCCGCGCAAGCGACAGATCGGCCGCATCTTTCGGCAACGGCTTCAGACGCAGGTTGCCGCTTTGGATGTCTTCGATCACGGTCTCACCCGACGCTTTGCCGAAGACCAAGAGGTCCAGGAGCGAGTTGGTCCCAAGCCGGTTCGCGCCGTGAACCGAGGCACACGCGCATTCTCCTGCAGCATAAAAGCCGACGACCGGCACTTCGGGATCGTCCCCTTTGGGCACCACCACTTGCCCCTTGTAGTTGGTGGGAATACCCCCCATCTGGTAGTGCACGGTCGGCACCACCGGGATCGGTTCGTTGATCGGGTCGACCCCCGCGAACTGAATCGCGATTTCGCGAATCCCCGGCAACCGTTTCATGATCGTTTCCGGCGGCAGGTGGGTGATGTCCAAGAGCACGTAGTCTTTGTTCGGACCGCAGCCACGCCCTTCGTTGATCTCGGTCACCATCGCACGCGAAACGACGTCGCGACTCGCCAGATCCTTGAGGTTCGGCGCGTAGCGCTCCATGAAGCGCTCGCCGTTACAGTTGCGCAGAATGCCACCTTCCCCCCGCACCCCTTCGGTGATGAGCACGCCTGCACCCGCGACACCAGTGGGGTGGAACTGCCAGAATTCCATGTCTTCGAGCGGAATTCCCGCACGCGCGGCCATGCCCAACCCGTCACCCGTGTTGATGAACGCGTTGGTCGAAGAGTAGTAGATCCGTCCCGCGCCGCCGGTCGCGAAAATGGTCGCTTTCGCGTGGAAGATCGCGACTTTGCCGGTCTCCATCTCCATCGCGGTGACGCCAAGCACATCGCCATCCTGGTCACGGATGAGATCGAGCGCCATCCATTCGACGAAGAACTGGGTACGCGCGCGCACGTTGCGCTGATAGAGCGCGTGCAACATCGCGTGACCAGTGCGGTCCGCCGCAGCGCAGGAGCGCATCACCGGCGCTTCGCCGTAATTCATCGAATGGCCACCGAACGGCCGCTGGTAGATCTTCCCTTCGTCGGTGCGGTCGAACGGCATCCCGTAGTGCTCGAGTTCGATCACCACTTCGTTCGCCTTACGGCACATGAACTCGATCGCATCCTGGTCGCCGAGCCAGTCGGACCCCTTCACGGTATCGTACATGTGCCAATGCCAGTGGTCGGGGGTCGAGTTGCCGAGCGACGCCGCAACCCCCCCTTGCGCGGCAACCGTATGGGACCGTGTGGGAAAGACTTTGGTCAGCACCGCGGTGCGCAACCCCGCTTCAGCGAGTTGCAACGCCGCACGAAGCCCCGCGCCACCCGCGCCGACGATCACGGCATCAAACGTATACTTTTCGACGTTCATCGTTTACAGCCTCCAAAGCACGCGGGCCACCCATGCCAGATAGCCGATGAGTACCAATGCGGTTGCCACATGGAGCGCGATCCGAATTCCGAGTGGCTTGATGTAGTCCATCCAGATGTCGCGCACGCCGATCCACGCGTGGTAGCACAACGACGCGAAAAAGAGGAAGGTGAGGAACTGCATGAGCCGCCCCGAAAAGAGCGCATGCCAGTGTTCATAGGTCATCGCTGGCAACGTCAGCGCCGCAAACGCAAAAATCACCGTATAAAGCGCCATATAGGCAGCCGTGATCCGCTGGATCAGCCAATCCTTGATGCCGTAATGGGCACCCACCACCAGTCGCTTCACCATAGCCAGACTCCCAGAATCACGGTGAGCGCCAAGCTCACCATCAAGACCACGCGGGCACTCTGGCGTGCCGGCTCCAGCTCGATGCCTTTGTGCAGATCGAGGAGCAAGAAGCGAACCCCGGCGCAAAAGTGGTGCAGATAGGCCCAGAGAAGCCCAAACAAGATCAATTTCACGAACCAGTGCCCGACGATCGCCTTATAGGTGGCGAACGTTTCCGGCGAGGTCAAACTCAGGTCAAAGAGATAGATCAGGAACGGCAAAAAGAGAAAGAGACCGCCCCCGCTGATGCGGTGCAGGATCGAAACGATCCCGGGCAACGGCAGCCGGATTTCTCGAAGATCGAGAAACTTTGGCCGGTTCTTCACTTGGGTCTGCATCATCGTCACTCCCCAGGTTGCACAACTCGAGCGCTCACACGAACGCCCCCCCCAAAACCACTCACGTCAGCTCATTGTAGTAGTGATACGACTCGGTTGCATAAAAACCTTTGCGCCACTCGACGGGTCGATCGTTATAAGTATAGGTCACCCGCTCGACGAACAGGAGCGGCGAGCGCTCCCCAACCCCCAGAACTTCGGCAGTCACTCGGTCTGCCGCGACCGCCTTCAGCCGCTCTTCGGCACGCACCATGCGCACGCCGAAACGGGTTTCGAAAAAGCTGTAGAGCGAACCGCGCCACTCCTTGAGGGCATCCAACGAAAACGCCGCAAAGAGGTCTCCCGGCAGGTAGATCTCGTCCAAAACGAGCGGCTTTTGGGCAAAGCGCAATACCCGCCGGAAGATCACGATCGGTGACCCCAACGGAATCTGCAAGATTCGGGAAGCCTCCTGCCCCGCTTTGGCGCGCCAACAGTCGATGGGGACGCTCGTTGCCTGCACCCATTCGCCATCGTCGCGCCGCAAACGCAGAAAACGATAAAACTGCCGGGGGTCGCTGTGCGAGACGACGAACGTCCCCTTTCCCTGCTTGCGCACAAGTAAATTTTCGGCAACGAGCTCATCGATCGCTTTGCGCACCGTACCTTGTGACACACCAAACCGCGCCGCGAGCTCCTGCTCGCTGGGAATGGCTTCGCCGGGACGCCACTCGCGCGCTTCGAGCGACTTCAAAAGGAGCGCCTTGATCTGGCGATAGAGCGGACTGAATGCGGGTGACGGTGCCATAGCGCGAATTGGACCACAAAAAAAACGCGTTGTCTACTATGTCTTGTGTCTTATATAAGACATAAGTTACAATTGACATCAGTAACCCTTGTGCCTATCATAGCGTAGATTCACCGTTTTCGTTCCATTCTGTCCACGCAAAAAGGGAGTAGACCATGGCCAAAGCCCCTGTTCGTGTCGCCGTCACCGGCGCAGCCGGTCAAATCGGTTACAGCCTGTTGTTTCGCATCGCTGCCGGCGAAATGCTCGGTCGCGACCAACCGGTGATTTTGCAGCTCCTCGACCTTCCGCAAGCGCAAAAAGCGGTCCAAGGGGTGATGATGGAGCTCGAGGACTGCGCATTCCCGCTTCTCAAGGAGATGATCGCCACCGACGACCCGAACGTGGCGTTCAAAGACGCCCAAGTGGCCCTGCTCGTTGGCGCGAAACCGCGTGGCCCTGGGATGGAACGCAAAGACCTGCTCTCGGAAAACGCCAAAATCTTCACGGTGCAAGGCGCTGCGATCGGGCAGCACGCCGACCCGAACTGCAAGGTGCTGGTGGTGGGCAACCCGTGCAACACCAATGCCTACATCGCGATGAAAACCGCAGAAAAATATGGTCGGGTGCCGGCGAAAAACTTCACTGCGATGCTGCGCCTCGACCACAACCGGGCGCTGGCGCAGTTGGCGAAAAAAACGGGGCGTCCGGTCGACTCGTTCAAACACCTGGCCGTCTGGGGCAACCATTCGCCAACGATGTACCCCGATTATCGCTTCTGCACGTCGAACGGCGAATCGGTGAAAGACCTCATCAACGACGAAGCGTGGAACCGTGACGTCTTCATCCCCACCGTGGGCAAGCGCGGTGCCGCGATCATCGAAGCGCGTGGCCTCTCTTCGGCAGCGTCGGCTGCGAACGCTGCGATCGACCACGTTCGTGACTGGTGGCTGGGTTCGAACGGGGAATGGGTGACCATGGGCGTTCCTTCGGACGGTTCGTACGGGATTCCGGAAGGCATCGTCTTTGGCTTCCCCTGCGTCTGCGAAAACGGCGAATACCAAATCGTGCAAGGGTTGCCGATCGACGAGTTCTCGCAAGAGCGGATCAACAAGACCCTGGCCGAACTCGAAGAAGAGCGTAATGGCGTAAAAGACCTCTTGCGCTGATCGGGGCGTTTCCGAATAGAAAAAAGCAGAAGGGCGTTCCCTTCTGCTTTTTTCGTTCACGGCACCCTATGGTAGGATTTTTTCCCTATTGACGGCAGAACCGTCGACCGCAAGCGACAGCGATGACCCCATACACCAATCCCGTCACGATCCTCTTTGGCGCCACCCGCCGACCACAACCCATCCCCCCTGTGGTCCACTATTGTGGCCAACCCCGTTTCATGGAGAAGGCGCTCGCGTTACAAGCGCAAGAAGGACCGCGCTTCGACATCACGTTCGATCTCGAAGATGGCGCGCCCGCAGGCGACGAAGCGGCGCACGCCGCGCGCGCAGTCGAATACGTGATGAGTGAAACGAACCGTTTTGGTCGCGTCGGCGTACGCATCCACGACCGGACACATCCCCATTGGTGGCGTGACTTGACGACGCTGCTCCCAGTAACCGCCGAACGGATCGCTTTCGTGACGCTTCCCAAAGCGCGCGCCTATGAGGACGTTGCGGTCGTCGCTGACGCCATCGCTTTCCTGTGCCGCAATGCGGCACGCACCCCGCCACTTCACGTACTCATCGAAACCCATGGTGCGCTCAGAGACGCCTATCGAATCGCCGCGCATCCGCTCGTCGAATGTCTCGACTTCGGGTTGATGGATTTCGTCTCCGAACACCTGGGCGCGATTCCCGCCGACGCGATGCGCACCCCGTTGCAATTCGAACACCCGCACATTCGGCGCGCGAAAACCACGGTGGCGGCAGCGGCGCACGCGGCTGGCAAAGTGCCCGCGCACAACGTCTGCGTCGCACTCGACGACCCCAACCTCGCCTACCATGATGCCCGCCGCGCACGTGACGAATTCGGATTCACGCGGATGTGGAGCATTCATCCCAGTCAGATCGGACCGATCGTCGACGCCTTCACGCCGGACGCCGAGGCGATCCGCGACGCCGAACGGATCTTGCTCGCCGCCGCTGCAGCCGATTGGGGCCCGATCCGCGACCGGGGCCGTTTGCACGACCGCGCCTCGTACCGCTACTACTGGATGGTGCTTGCGCGGGCCCATCAGGTTGGGGTCCCCCTGCCGGAAACGATCGCGGCGTGGTTTGTTCCGGAGTCCAAGCGATGATTCCCTTTCACCCCTGGAATACAACCCGCCCCCGGCGCCACCACATGCGACTTGCCGCGCTGGCGTACATAGCTGCTCTGGTGGCGACACCCGGTGCGGCTGCCCAAGGGGCGCCTGACGCACCTTCGCAGAGCGCTTTTCAGCAGTGCCTTGCCGACCTCAAACCGACCGCAGCAGCGCGTGGGGTTCCCGCGGCGCTCTTCGACCGCCTCACTGCCCGGTTGGAGCCCGATCCACGTGTACTGGCGCTCCTCGATCGCCAGCCCGAGTTCGTCACGCCGATCTGGCAGTACTTGGCGAACTTGGTCGACCGCCGACGCATTGGCGAGGCGCAGGAGGCCCTTGCGGCAAACGGGCCGCTCCTGCGGCAAATCGAGCGACGCTTCGGCGTCGAAGCGGAATTGATCGTTGCGTTTTGGGCCGTTGAGAGCAATTTCGGACGCAATTTGGGGCGTTACGACCTCATCCAGTCGCTTGCCACACTGGCGTGCTTCGGGCGACGGCAAGCGTACTTTCGCGGTGAATTCGTGACGCTGACCGAGATCATCGCGCGCGGTGACATCACGTCGTTACCGCCGCGGGGCTCTTGGGCGGGCGCGTTTGGCCACACGCAGTTCATGCCGAGCACCTTCGCGGTGTACGCCGTCGACGGCGACGGCGATGGCGTACGCGATCTCTACGGGTCGCTTGCCGACGTCTTTGCCTCTACCGCCAACTTCCTCAAACGCTCTGGATGGCGGTACGGGGAACCATGGGGCATCGAAGTGCGTTTGCCTCCCCACTGGCAGAGCACGGCGACCGGTCGCCGAGTGAAACGCACCACACGCGAATGGCTGGAGCTGGGGCTCACCCGTGCCGACGGCAAGCCGTGGGATCCCACGACGCTCCCGGAACGCGCCGCGCTTCTGCTTCCCGCGGGCAGCAACGGTCCAGCGATCCTCGTTTTTCCCAATTACGACGTGCTTTACCGCTACAATGCGGCCGAAAGCTATACCTTGGCAGTAGGGTTACTCTTCGACGCGCTGCGCGATCCAGAGCGAGCCGCCCATTTCGACCCCAAGCAGCCGTTTCGGACGCCATGGCCGACGGACGAACCCCCATTGACGCGAAGCGAAACCGAAACGATCCAATCCCGATTGACCGCCCTTGGGTACGATCCCGGACCAGTCGACGGCGTAATGGGCGCCACCACACGCGAAGCCCTGCGCCGTTTCCAACTCGAATGCTTAGGCGATCCCGCCGCGAGCGGTTGGCCCGACGCGCGAACGCGCGCCGCGCTCACCAACGAAAACGTGGTCTGTCCATCAGCACCACACCGTCAGACGCAACGGTGATCGCGGGCTACGGCGCACGCGCGGAACTGGCGCCGGTCCGGGAAGCGACCGACACCGCTTCCCTACCGCAAAAGACGTTACCGCGCCGTCGCTAAGATCCGTTCGAGGACTTCGCGCACTTCGTTCGAGCGGACCATGGGGGCAACATGCTGCACCGCGGCAAGTGCGGCGCTCCGGTACGGTTCGCACCAGGTTGCGGCGTGTTCGAGCGTCCGCGCAATGCGCGCGGCAACGAGCGGGTTGCGCGCATCGAGCGTGCGCACCACGTCCGTCCACCAAGCCCAAGCCGCCTCGCCCGTCGCGGCACATACCGGCAAGTTGTGCGCAAAAAACGCCAAAACCAACGCATAGACCTTGTTGGGGTTGCTCCACCGAAAACGCGGGTGGTGTGTCAAGTCCCGGACGCGCGCAAAGAGGGTTTCGGGCGACTGCCCTTGCCACGCCCAGCGCGTCGCGTGCCGCTGCAACCATTTGTCGAAGACGATCGCATCGTCCTCATAGTGCTTGGCAAATGCCGCGAGGATGCTCTCGGCCACCGCTTCGTCGGGGTGCGCCAGTGCGGCGTCGAGCACGGCGAGCCGATCGCTCAAATTCGTTGCCGCGTGCCATCGCGCCGAAAGGTGCGCGGCGACGGCACTCGCGGCACCATCCGCCGCGCTCGCCATCGGGCTGCCACTGCGAATCGCCAACAATTTGAGCACGAACGCCACCAACGCACGACGGCCTGCCGCTTGCGGCTCAAAGCGGTAGGGTCCCGTCGTGTCCTGGCGTTCGAGAAGCGCCCACAACGTCTCCGCGGGGATGGCCTGCGCCAGGATTCGCCACCACGCCATGAGCCGCGCGCGGACGGCCACCGGATCGACTGGCCGTGGCGTTTCGTCCCGAACCACCGCTTCACTGGGTGGCGTCAAGAGGCGCACACGGTAATTGGCGTCCAGTGACGCGTCGCATAGCGCCGCGTGCCAGGCGTTGAGGAACGAGCTGCCCCACTCGGCGGAGAAACGGCCATGGTCGTCGATCGCACCCTGCGCCGCAAGGTGCAGCACCTCACCGGCTTGCCAGCGGTTGAAGGGGTCGGGGTCGTGGGCAAAACGACGCAGCAGCCACGCAATCGGTTCCCGACCGTCGGCCGTTTCCGCCCAGCGTACCCGCACGGGCGCCGAAAAGCCGCGCAGCAACGACGGCACTGGGTCATCCTCTGGCATGGGCCCCACGATGCGCCACTGCTTGCGCGGGCGATCGAGCACCAACACGGCGCTTGTGTCGCGTCCCGAAGCGGCAAGCGATGCTTCGCCCGGACTTTCGGCAGTAAACGGCAACGCCCTGCCGCTGCGATCGATCCAACCCATGCGTACGGGAATCACGAGCGGCTTCGCGGCAACGTCCCACCCCGCGAGCCGTTGTTCGAGTGTCAGTTCCAACACCACGCGCTTTTCGGCACCGTGGTGCAACGGCTCAGGCGTCGCAGCCGCTCCCTCGGTCTCGACCCAGCGCCAACGCGCCACCACTTCTGGCGTCCCAGCCGCGTCGTACCAGTGCAAGAATTGCGACAAGTCTCGGCTGTTCGCATCCGCGATCGCGGCGACGAAATCTTCACACGTCACCGCTTGTCCGTCATGCCGTTCGAAATAGGTGTTCAACCCGCGGCGAAAACCTGCCTCCCCCACCAGCGTATGGAGCATCCGCACCACTTCCGCCCCTTTTTCGTAGACGGTAGCGGTATAAAAGTTGTCGATCGCGCGGTAGGCCCGCGGCCGCACGGGGTGACGCATCGGGCCGTCGTCTTCGGGGAATTGCACCGCTTTCAACACCGCGACGTCGTCGATGCGCTTCACCGCCCGCGCACTCGCAGCCGCTTCTGGCGTCGCCGCTGCTTCGGCGAGCCGATCCGCGGAAAACTCCTGATCCCGAAAGACGGTAAGCCCCTCTTTCAGGGTCAATTGGAACCAATCCCGGCAGGTGACCCGGTTACCGGTCCAGTTGTGGAAATACTCATGCCCCACGATTGCTTCGACGTTGGCGTAATCGGCATCGGTCGCGGTCTCTGGCGTCACCAAGACATATTTGGCATTGAAGAGGTTGAGCCCCTTGTTTTCCATCGCGCCCATATTGAAGTCTTCGACCGCCACGATCATATAGCGGTCGAGGTCGAGCACCCGACCAAAGCGCCGTTCGTCCCAGCGCAACGCCGCTTCGAGCGAATCGAGCGCCCATTCGGCTCGGTCGCGGTGCGCCGCTGCGGTCCACACCTGAAGGAGCGCAGGGCGCCCATCGGCCCGCACCACCGTTTTTTCCGTCGCGACCAGATCCGCAGCAACAAGGGCGAAGAGGTAGCTCGGTTTGGGAAACGGATCATGCCAAACGGCAAAATGCCACCCGTTTTCGAGATCACCCGTCGCGACCAAATTCCCGTTGGAGAGCAACACCGGATAACGCGCCTTCTCCGCAGCAAGCCGCACCTGGTAACGCGCCAGCACATCAGGTCGGTCGATGAACGGAACGATGCGCCGAAACCCTTCTGGCTCACACTGGGTAAAGAGGCCGCTCGCCGACTGGTAGAGCCCCGAGAGCGCGCTGTTTTCCGAAGGATTCAGCTGCACCCGTGCTTCCACCCAGACCCGGTCGGGCAACGTGCCTGTGATCTCGATGGCGTCTTGCGCCCGGTTCACCGAACCCACAGGCTGCGCGTCGGCCAATGGGTAGCGCGCAAAGTCACGCACAGAGACTCGATCCGCAGGCCAAACGGTCAATTCGACCAAGGTCACCGCCGAAAAATCGCAATCGAGGCGCAACGAAACGCTGGGATCCGATGCGACCCGTTCGCACGACAGCCACGCACGAACCTCTGTCGCCATCGCGTCGAGACGGAAATCGAGCACCAGGTCGCGAACCCGCCACGCCGGTGGCTGGTAATCCTCGAGCCGAACCACGCCAGCCTGGGTGTCGACGTTCGCGAGCCCCTTGTCGCCATCGCTTGCTGTCATCGCCATTCACCCCACCTTCCAGTCCCACTGGACGATCCGCGTCTTTGCCAAGCGGTCGTGGAGAAAGAGCCCGTCCGGATCGAACCACGACCAGAGAATCCCCACACCGGTGCCGACGCTAAACCAAGCCAAGAGAAAACGGAGCCAACACTGCCCCCAGGACGGCGGGTGTCCGTCGGCCGAGAGGATGCGCAATTTCCAGGTCTTCATCGCGAGCGTTGCGCCGCGCCGCCGCCAATGCCAAATGAAATAGAGGGCAAGCACCGCAAAGAGGTGCACCCAGAGGAGCCAGCCAGGCGGCGTAACATGGCGCACCACACCCACGACGATCCACGGCAACAACACGCCGCCACCGACCACGCCGATCAAAAGCAACAACTCATAGAGCATCGCAGCGAAGCGTCGGCTGCGCGACGCCAGCACCGCTTCTTGGGTTGGGATAGGCTCAGGCACGATCACTTCTTGCGAACGCAACCGATCGATTATGCCGCAACCTTCAGGGATTGACCAAACGACGCGGAACCGTTATGGTTACGGGTTTACCCGTATCCATATCAGCAAGGGATCGTTCCATGCAACTCACCGGCGCAGAGATCGTGATCCGCAGCCTCCAAGAAGAAGGGGTGCGCTTCGTCTTTGGTTACCCCGGCGGCGCGGTGCTGCATATCTATGACGCGCTCTTTCAGATCAACCAAGCCGAACCGGAGCGAGAAATCCGCCACGTGCTCGTGCGCCACGAGCAAGCCGCGGTCCATGCCGCAGACGGCTACGCACGGGCGACGGGCGAAGTGGGGGTTGCGCTCGTCACGTCGGGGCCTGGCGCAACCAATGCGGTAACGGGGATTGCCACCGCGTACATGGACTCGATCCCGGTCGTGATCCTTTCGGGTCAGGTGCCCACCCCGGTGATCGGGGAAGACGCGTTCCAAGAGGTCGACACCGTCGGGATCACCCGTCCGTGTGTGAAACACAACTTTCTGGTCAAGGACGTTAACCAACTGGCCGAAACGATCAAGAAGGCGTTTCACATCGCCCGCACGGGGCGTCCCGGCCCGGTGCTCGTCGACATTCCGAAAGACGTCACCGCGCAATTGGCGGAATTCCACTATCCGAAGACGGTCGCGATGCGTTCGTACAACCCGGTGGTGAAAGGCCATCCGGGGCAGATTCGCAAAGCGGCGCAGGCGCTCCTTGCCGCGAAACGGCCGATGATCTACACCGGCGGCGGTGTCGTGCTGGGCAACGCGGCACCCGAGCTGCGCGCGTTGGTGAAGAAGCTCGGCTACCCGATCACCCAGACGCTGATGGGGTTGGGCGCGTTCCCCGGAAGCGACAAGCAGTTCCTGGGGATGCCCGGGATGCACGGCACTTATGAGGCGAACATGGCGCTGCACCACTGCGACGTCCTCTTGGCGGTTGGCGCACGCTTCGACGACCGCGTGGTCGGTAACGTCTCCCATTTCCTGCAAGAACCGCGCACCATCATCCACATCGACGTCGACCCCAGCTCGATCAGTAAACGGGTTCCGGTCGACATCCCGATCGTCGGCGACGTCAAAGTGGTGCTGAGTGATCTCCTCGCGGCGCTCGAAGCGCTCGATCGTCGCCCGGACGAGGCAGCGCTTACCGCATGGTGGCAACAGATCGAAGCGTGGCGCGCGCGCAACTGCCTGGCTTACACACGAAGCGACACGGTGATCAAACCGCAATTCGTGATCGAAAAGCTCTGGGAAGTCACGAAAGGCGAAGCGATCGTCACCTCCGACGTGGGCCAACACCAGATGTGGGCCGCGCAGTACTACCGTTTCGACGAACCGCGTCGCTGGCTCAACTCTGGGGGGCTGGGGACGATGGGCGTCGGGTTGCCGTACGCGATGGGTGCGAAATTGGCATTCCCGCAGATGCCTGTGGTCTGCGTCACCGGCGAAGCGTCGATCCAGATGTGCATCCAAGAACTCTCCACCTGCAAGCAATTCCGGCTGCCGATCAAGATCGTCAACCTCAACAACCGCTATTTGGGGATGGTTCGGCAGTGGCAAGAGCTCTTTTATAGCGGCCGCTACAGTGAATCGTACATGGATTCGCTCCCCAATTTTGCGGCGCTCGCCCGCAGTTACGGCCATGTCGGGATTCGTGTCGACCGTCCCGAGGAGGTCGTTCCCGCCCTCGAAGCGGCGTTCACCACCCACAAAGACGAACTCGTCTTCCTCGATATCCAAGTCGACCCGCGGGAGAATGTCTACCCGATGATTCAGGGCGGGAAAGGGCTCACCGAGATGATTCTCGGTTCGGAAGAATTGTGAGGATCAGACCATGAGACACGTGATTGCACTGCTGGTGGAAAACGAATCGGGCGCGTTGTCGCGCATCGCCGGGCTCTTTTCGGCGCGTGGCTACAACATCGAATCGCTCACCGTCGCGCCGACCGAAGACGAGAGCCTGTCGCGGATGACAATCGTCACTACCGGCTCGGACGACGTGATCGAACAGATCACCAAGCAGCTCAACAAACTGATCGATACGGTCAAAGTGGTCGACCTCTCCGAATCTCCGCACATCGAGCGCGAACTGATGATGGTGAAGGTCCGTGCCGTGGGATCAGACCGCGAAGAGCTCAAACGCCTGGCCGACATCTTCCGCGCCCGGATCATCGACGTCACCGACACCACCTACGTGATCGAACTCACCGGCAACCAGCAGAAGCTCAACGCGTTTCTGGCGGCGATCTCGCCCGGTCTCATCCTGGAGACGGTGCGTAGCGGCGTCTGCGGCATTGCCCGTGGCGAGCGTATGTTGAAAGCCTGACCGTTTTTTCGCTGTTCCTAATCAAAAGGGGTAACCATGAAAGTCTATTACGAAAAAGACGCCGATCTCTCGCTCATCAAAGGCAAGACCGTTGCGATCATCGGCTACGGCAGCCAGGGCCACGCCCACGCGCTGAACCTCCATGAGTCGGGCGTGAAAGTGATCGTCGGGTTGCGCCGCGGCGGCGCCTCTTGGGGCAAAGCCGAAGCGGCGGGGCTCACGGTGATGGAGGTCGCCGACGCGGTCAAACAGGCCGACCTGGTGATGATTCTGCTTCCGGACGAAGCGCAACCCGCGGTGTACCGCCGTGACATCGAAGCGAACCTGAAGCAGGGCGCGGCGGTCGCGTTTGCGCACGGCTTCAACATCCACTACAACCAGATCGTACCGCGCGCCGATCTCGACGTGATCATGATCGCGCCGAAAGGTCCGGGGCACACCGTTCGTGCCGAATACCTCCGTGGCGGTGGCGTGCCGTGCCTCATCGCGGTGCATCAGGACCAAAGCGGCAAAGCGCGCGATCTTGCCCTCTCCTATGCCGCGGCGATCGGCGGGGCGCGCGCCGGAGTGATCGAAACCACGTTCCGTGAAGAGACCGAAACCGACCTCTTCGGCGAGCAAGCGGTGCTCTGCGGTGGGCTCGTCGAGCTCGTCAAAGCAGGGTTCGAAACCCTGGTCGAAGCGGGGTACGCCCCCGAAATGGCCTATTTCGAGTGTCTGCACGAACTGAAACTCATCGTCGATCTGATGTACGAAGGCGGGATCGCAAACCTCAACTATTCGATCTCGAACAACGCCGAGTTCGGCGAGTACGTCACCGGCCCCGAAGTGATCAACGCGCAGTCGCGCGAAGCGATGCGCAACGCGTTGAAACGGATCCAGACCGGCGATTATGCGAAGATGTTCATCCAGGAGGGGCAGCTCAACTATCCGGCGATGACCGCTCGGCGGCGGCTCAACGCCGAACACCCCATCGAACAGGTGGGGGCGAAGCTGCGCGCGATGATGCCGTGGTTGGTGCAGCACCGCTTGGTCGACCAGAGCAAGAACTGATCGACCCATCTCGATTCGATTCACACCGAAACCCTCACCCTCCGGGTGGGGGTTTTTGCGTGCACGATGTGTACAATTGTCTGACTAAAACTTCATCCTATTCTTATGAACGAAACCGTCTTCCTCACCCTTTCGGGCATCGTCGCCAGCGGCATCTTTGCGCAGTGGCTGGCGTGGCGGACCAACATCCCCGCGATCCTGTTTCTCTTGTTGCTCGGTATCGTTGCCGGCCCAATCACCGGCATTCTCGATCCTGACGCACTTTTCGGTGACCTGCTCTTTCCGATGGTGTCGTTGGCGGTCGCGGTGATCCTCTTCGAAGGGAGTCTCACGCTGCGCTTTGCCGAAGTCCGCGGGTTGAGCCACGTGATCTGGCGGCTCGTTTCGGTGGGGATGCTCGTCACCTGGGCGGTTGCGAGCGGCGCGGCGTATCTGTTCGTCGACCTGAGCCCCGGCTTGGCAGCACTCTTCGGCGCATTGGTCGTCGTGACCGGGCCGACGGTGATCGTACCGCTTCTGAGGTCGGTGCGCCCGAAACGCGCCATCGCCACGATCCTGCGCTGGGAAGGGATCGTGATCGACCCCATCGGGGCGCTGCTCGCGGTGCTCGTCTTCGAATTTCTGGTGATGAGCGCACGCGCGCAAGGCGCACCGTGGACCGACATCTTCTGGCTCTTTGCCAAAGTAGTGGCAGCGGGCGCGCTCCTCGGGTTCATCGGCGGTCAATTCCTCGGGCAATTGCTGCGCCGCCATCTGCTGCCTGAATACCTCATCAACGCCGTGGTTTTGGCGTTGGTCGTAACGGTTTTCACGATCTCCAATGTGCTGGCGCACGAATCGGGGTTGTTGGCGGTCACCGTGATGGGGATCCGTCTGGCGAACATGCGCGGCGTGCCGCTCGACAACGTGCTCGACTTCAAAGAGACACTCACGATCCTCTTCATCTCGGTGCTCTTCATCGTGCTCGCAGCGCGGATCGACTTCGCAACGATCGGCGCCGTCGGTTTTGGCGCGCTCCTTGTGCTCGCGGCGATCCAGTTCGTTGCGCAGCCCTTGAAAGTTTGGGTGAGTGCCATCGGCAGCCCCTTGCGCTGGCAAGAGAAGTTATTGATCGCGTGGATCGGGCCGCGCGGGATCGTCGCCGCGGCGATTTCGGGGCTTTTCGCGTTTCGCCTACAAGCCGAAGGGATCGCTGGTGCGGAAACGATCGTGCCGCTCACCTTCATCGTAATCGTCGGGACGGTATTGATCGCAAGCCTCACCGCTGCGCCGCTCGCGCGTCGTCTGGGCGTAGCCGAACCCGAACCGAAAGGGGTGTTGATTGTCGGTGCGCATGCGTTTGCGCGTGCGCTGGCTCAGGTGCTGGTGAAACTTGGGTACCGCGTGATCCTGGCCGATACCGATTATCTGGCGATCCGCCAGGCC
This sequence comes from Hydrogenophilus hirschii, assembly GCF_054656675.1. Taxonomy (NCBI): domain Bacteria; kingdom Pseudomonadati; phylum Pseudomonadota; class Hydrogenophilia; order Hydrogenophilales; family Hydrogenophilaceae; genus Hydrogenophilus; species Hydrogenophilus hirschii. The sequence continues at coordinate 378,621 of NZ_BAAHXQ010000001.1, read as the reverse complement.
CGAATGGCCGGGCTGGAAACCTTTTTCGGCAACCCGGTCTCAGAAGCGGCAGACCGCAAACTCGACCTCAGCGACATCAATTTCCTGTTGGCCCTCTCGCCTTCGCCGGAGCTCAACGCGTTGGCAGTCCTGCGCTATGAGCGTGAGTTCGGCGCCGGTAACGTCTTCGTGTTGCAAACCGAAGGCGAACGCAGCGGGTCTGCGAAAGCGCGCCTCACCGAGGAGGTGTTGGGCCGCCGGCTCTTTGGCGAAACGGTGACGCTGGAACAGCTCCTCTCGTGGGTAGAAGGTGGTGGCAAGATCTCGACGACCAAATTGACCGAGACCTTCGACTGGGCGGCGTACCAAAAACGCCTAGGAACGCGCGGCGTCGTGCTCCTGACGGTGACACCATCGGGACTCCTCAAAGTCGTGGACGATCATTTCGCACTCAAACCGGGCGCTGGCTGGACGGTGGTTGCTCTGCTTGCGTCTGAGGCGGTCACGGCGTTGGACGAGGTGGCGTCAACCACACCCCCTGCCGATCCGCACACAGCAGCGCCTGCGCCGTCAGCCTGAACGTCCAAGGAGCGTGCTTTCGCGCACTGCGGTGCGCAGCGAGCTGCCGCAGCGCTTCGTCAAGGCGCGCCTCAGGCGGTGGCTGCCAACCGTTTGCCTGTAGCGCCCAGCGCAGCAGATTGCGCTGGCGATGCGCCGGAAGGGCACTAAAGGAATCGAGTCGCCACCGCCCCGCACCGTCCACAATCGCCGCGGCGTCGATTTCGGCCAGGTCCATGAGGCACGCGTGCGCCTCTTGCATCACGCGCGCGGTACGCTCGCTAACGGCGTCGAGCCCTGGCCAGGTACGGCGCAATGCGGGCAACAACGCATGCCGCAGCGCGTTACGACGCATCCCGCCGTGGGCCTTCGTGTCGAACGTCTGGTTGGTGGGATCTTCGTGCCAGGTGATTCTCTGTTCGCGCAGATAGGCAACGAGTGCGCTTTTAGAAGTGGTCAGCAACGGCCGCCACAGATTGAGACGAACCGTGCGACCGTCATACGCCGCAAGGCACGGGTCGCACGCCACACGGGACTCAGGTTCTGAACACACCAGCGGATACGGCCCCCATGGGCGCATTGCGCCCAACCCCAGAACGCCGCTGCCACGCAACAGGCGGAACCAAAACGTCTCCACTTGATCGTCGCGGTGGTGCGCGGTGACGACGGTGATGCGCAACGGCGTCAGCCGGTTTTCGGAGCGCGCCAGCTCGGCTGCCCAATCGTGCGCGAGTGTTGCAAGTGCCCGATAGCGGGCGCGCCGCGCCACCGCCTCCAGCCCCAAACGGGTACATAGGTGCGCATCGACCGTGACGCGCGCGGCAAAGAAAGGGACACCCCATGCGGCGCACTGCTCGGCGCAATGGGCCAGCCACGCGTCTGCTTGCGCTTGCAGACCGTGATGGACGTGCGCAGCGGCAAGCGGCAACGTTCGGCGATGAAAAGGTGGTTTCCCTGCGCGGCGCGCTTCCATAAGGCGGTGCAACAGTGCGGTACTGTCGGCACCCCCGGAAAACGCGACCAAGAACGCGTCGCTTTCTTGCTGCGCGGTATCGAGCGCCGCCCACGGCGGCAACCGGGAGGTGCGCCTACGCGGCGACCTGGAAGCGCCCATACGCGGCTAGCCGTTCTTGACGGCGCGCCAACAAGGCTTCGCGCGAAAGGGCCTGGAGTTCGGACAACGTCTGCGCCAGGTGCGCACCCAGCGTCGCGTACATCTCTTCGGGGTAGCGGTGCGCGCCGCCAACTGGTTCGGGCACCACCGCGTCGATCAACCCCAACTCTTTGAGCCGTGGCGCGGTGATGCCCAGGATCTCCGCTGCGTCGGACGCCTTTTCGGCGCTCTTCCAAAGGATCGAGGCACACCCTTCGGGGGAGATCACCGAATAGATGCTGTGCGCCAGCATCGCGACGTGATCCCCCACCGCGATCGCGAGCGCCCCGCCCGAGCCCCCTTCACCGATCACCGTGACGATCGTCGGGGTTGCGAGCTGCGCCATTTCGTAGATCGCGCGCCCGATCGCTTCCGATTGGTTGCGTTCTTCCGCGTCGATTCCCGGAAAGGCGCCTGGCGTATCGACGAAGGTGAAAAGCGGCAAGCGAAACTTCTCCGCCAATTTCATCAGGCGAACCGCCTTGCGGTACCCTTCCGGGCGCGGCATCCCGAAATTGCGCCGAATCTTCTCTTTCGTGTCCCGCCCTTTCTGATGACCGATCACGACACACGGCTGCCCTCGAAAGCGCGCCAGCCCCCCCACGATCGCCGGATCGTCGGCGACGTGGCGATCCCCTTTGAGCTCGACGAAATCGGTAAAGAGCGCCGCAACGTAATCGAGCGTATAGGGCCTAAGGGGATGGCGTGCCACTTGGGTCGTTTGCCACGCGTCGAGCTTGCGGTAGAGATCTTCGAGGAGTTTGCGTGACTTCTTTTCCAGCTTCTCGATCTCTTCGCTGAGGTCGACCGCACTCCCCTCCTGGGTACGGCGCAATTCCCCGATGCGCTCTTCCAGTTCGACCACCGGGCGTTCGAATTCGAGAAAGACCCGCTTCATCTCGCTCATGAGTGACTCACCCCTGCCGCGGCGGGATATAGATCGTCGCCTCTCCTTCGACCACAACCGTCTCACCAACCAGACAGAGCGTTTCGAGGACGACGCGGCGCTTTTCAGGCACCACCTCTTTCACGGTGACCCGGGCGACGACGGTATCGCCCACATGGACCGGCGCGCGGAAACGGAGCGACTGGCTGAGGTAGATCGCCCCGGGCCCTGGAAGCTTGGTGCCCAATACCGCAGAAATGAAGGCCGCCGAGAGCATCCCGTGCGCGATCCGCTCTTTGAATTGGGTTTGCGCTGCGAACTCCGCGTCGAGATGCACCGGGTTGGTATCCCCAGAGACCCCTGCGAAAGCCAAGATATCGGCTTCCGAAACGGTACGGCCGATTTCGGCAACCATTCCGGGTTGCAAATCGGCGATGTCGTACCCCAAAGTGGCTGCGAAATTGCGCGCCATCGCGTTCTCCCTATGCGCAGTTTTGATTCGAACTATTCTAGCATGCCGCGTTGCGGTAAAAGCGGCTCGGTGCCAGGGGTAGCGTTAGAATGGACGTTGCAACCAGCGTGAAGGGGTTCCGCTACGGTAGACTTATGGCTGAGCAGAGAAGCGCAAGGAAACCGTGATGACAAACGACGCAACGCACAAGGCCTGGTCGGGCCGGTTCGACGAACCGGTCTCGGAACGGGTCAAACGGTACACGGCGAGCATCCCGTTTGACTGGCGCTTGTGGCGCCACGACATCCATGGGTCGCTCGCACACGCGAGGATGCTCGCCAAGCAAGGGATCATCAGCACCGAGGATCTTGCCGCGATCGAACGCGGTATGGCGCAAATCGCGCAAGAGATCGAAAGCGGTGCGTTCGAATGGTCGCTCGACGACGAAGACATCCACCTCAACATCGAACGGCGCTTGACCGCGTTGGTGGGGGATGCGGGTAAACGGCTTCATACTGGCCGCAGCCGCAACGACCAGGTGGCGACCGACATCCGTCTCTGGTTGCGCGACGCGATCGACGAGATCCGCAGCCGCATTCGCACGCTGCAAACGGCACTCTTGGACCTTGCCGAACAGCATGCGGCGACGCCGATGCCCGGATTCACCCATCTGCAGGTGGCACAACCGGTCACCTTCGGCCACCACCTCATGGCCTACGTGGAGATGCTGGAGCGCGACTGGGAGCGGCTCACCGATTGCCGCCGCCGCACCAACCGCTTGCCTCTGGGCGCTGCCGCACTTGCCGGCACCACCTACCCGATCGATCGGTGGGCCGTTGCCGAAACGCTTGGGTTCGAAGAGTTGTGTCGCAATTCGCTCGATGCGGTGAGCGACCGCGATTTCGCGATCGAATTCTTGAGTGCGGCCAGTCTGGTGATGATGCATCTCTCGCGCTTTTCCGAAGAATTGATCCTGTGGATGACGCCCCGCTTCGGTTTCATCGACTTGGCGGACCGCTTCTGCACCGGCAGCTCGATCATGCCGCAGAAGAAGAACCCAGACGTTCCCGAACTGGTGCGGGGCAAAACCGGACGCGTCTATGGCCACCTCGTCGCGATGCTCACGCTGATGAAGGGGCAGCCGCTCGCGTACAACAAAGACAACCAAGAGGACAAGGAGCCGCTCTTCGACGCCGTGGATACGCTGAACGATACGCTCGCGATCTACGCCGAGATGGTCGCGGGTATCCGGGTGAAGCCCGAAGCGATGCGCGCCGCGCTCCAAGAAGGGTTCGCCACCGCAACCGATCTTGCGGACTACCTGGTGAAAAAAGGGGTGCCGTTTCGCGATGCCCACGAAATCGTCGCGCGCGCCGTGCGCGCCGCGGAACGGCAGGGAGTCGACCTTGCCGAGATTCCGCTTACCACACTGCAGCAGTTTTGTCCCCAGATCGAAGAGGACGTGTACGAGGTGCTCACCATCGAAGGGTCGCTTGCAGCACGCGCCCATATCGGTGGCACCGCACCCGAGGCGGTGCAAGCGGCGATCGCGCACGCGCGGGCACGAATCGCGCAACGCGGGTAGCCCGCGATTGGGCTCGGGAGAAGAAACGGCAAGCCGTCATGATCGACTGGTCCACATACCTTCCGGCCCTGTTCGGCCACGCCACCCAAGTCGCCGAAGCCACTGCGCTTGGCGGGCAGTTCGACCGCCATTGGCGCCTGACCCTTCAGGACGGAACGCGGTGGTTCGCCAAAACGGCCCCTGCGGCGGCGGCCGACCGCTTTGCCGCCGAAGCCGATGGTCTCTCGGCACTCGCGCAAACCGGTGCGGTGCGGGTGCCGGAGGTGATTGCGCACGGAGTCGATGCCGACAGCGATACGGCGTACTTGATCCTGACGTGGCTCGACCTTCGGCCGCTTTCCGCAGCGCGCGCCGAAGCGGCGGCACGGGCGTTGGTGGCGTTGCACGAAGCAGCCCCTTTTCCCGACCGCTTCGGCTGGCATCGGGACAATTATTTAGGGGCAACGCCGCAGCAAAACGGTTGGGAACCCAATTGGGCCCACTTTTTCGTAACGCGGCGCATCAAACCGCAGCTTTCCTGGGCCAAACGCAACGGCTTTTCCCGGGACGCAGCGGCGCGCCTCGAAGAAGCGCTGGAGGGGCTGCCGGCACTCTTTCTCGAATATGCCCCTCGAGCGGCGCTCCTGCACGGCGACCTGTGGTACGGCAACATCGCCGAGAGCGCCACAGGTGAGGTGGTGCTGATCGACCCGGCGGTCCATCAAGGCGACCACGAAAGCGAATTGGCGATGATGGAACTCTTCGGCGGGTTCCCGCCCGCGTTTTACGCCGCTTATCGAAAACTTTCGGGGCTTCACCGCGACTACGAACGGCGAAAACCGCTTTACACGCTCTACCACATCCTCAACCACTTCAACCTCTTTGGCAGCGGGTACGCTCGTGAGGCGGAGCGGTTGATCGCGCGGCTCACCGGTGGCTGATGAACGGCGCGTCGACACCCTCCGGGAGCGGCGCGTTGCGGCTCAGGTGGCGACCACACCCGCCTCTTGCAACAGTTTTTGCAATTCGCCGCTTTGGTAGAGCTCGCGCGTGATGTCACAGCCGCCGATGAATTCGCCATTGATATAGAGCTGCGGAATCGTCGGCCAATTGGAGTACTCTTTGATCCCTTGCCGGATCGCCTCATCCTCGAGGACATTCACGGCAAAATAGTCCTTGACGCCACAGAGGTCGAGGATATGGACGACCGTCGCGGAAAAACCGCACATCGGAAATTGCGGCGTTCCTTTCATGTAGAGCACCACCGGGTGCGAAGCGATCTGTTGGCGGATGGTCTCTTGTACGTCGCTCATCGTGTTCTCCATTGGGGTTTGCATCGAAAAACAGACGGTTCCTGTTCTGAACCAACGACCTATTTTACTCGTTCGGACACCGTTTACGTCCGCCGCTGACCCGCTCGTGGCCTGCCAGGTCGCGCCACGTCTGGACGTGCAACAATCCGGCATCGAGAAGTCGGCCACGAACCGCGTGTCCTTGGGTATAGCCGTGTTCGCACAACAACCACCCGCCGGGCGCCAGATAACGCGGCGCTTCTGCAACGATCCGGGCGATCGCCGCAAGGCCTTCGTGCTGCTCCACCAACGCCTGCCGCGGCTCGAAACGCAGATCGCCTTCGTTGAGGTGGGGGTCATCCTCGGCCAGGTAGGGGGGATTGGCGACGATGAGGTCGAAATGCTCATCCCCCAGCCGAGAAAACCAGTCGCTTTCGACGAACGAGACGCTCGCACCCAACCGCTGCGCATTGTGCAACGCGATGAGAAGCGCCGCACGCGAGCGATCGACCGCAACCACCTCCGCGTGGGGCAGCTCCAACGCCAGGGTGATCGCAATACAACCGCTGCCGGTGCCCAGGTCAAGGATGCGCAACGCGGCACCGGCACGTTGATCGGCGACCGCAAGCGCAACATCGACCAGGGTTTCGGTGTCCGGACGCGGAATCAACACTGCGGGCGAAACGTGAAAGGTGCGGCCGTAGAACTCTCGCTCGCCCGTCAAATAGGCCACCGGCTCTCCAGCGGCACGGCGGGTCACCAGATCGCGAAAGCGGCGCCATGCCTCTTCCGGAAGCGTCCGTTCCGGATAGGCCAATAGCGTCGCGGTACGCACCCGCGCCGCATGCGCAAGGAGTATGCGTGCGTCCAGCGGATCGATCCGTTGCCGCGCCCACGCCAACGCCTCGCCCAACGTGGGCAACGCAATATCGTGCGCCGCGTCAGCCATTTTCGTTCGCTTCCCAGGCCGCGAGCGCTTCGGCACGCGCCTCACGGCGCAGCGGCTCGATCACCAGATCGAGCGCACCGTCGAGAATCTGCGGCAATTGGTAGAGGGTCAAATCGATCCGGTGGTCGGTCACCCGTCCCTGCGGAAAGTTGTAGGTGCGGATCCGGTCGGAGCGATCGCCACTGCCGACGAGCTGCCGCCGCACCGCTGCGGTGGCCGCTTGTTGTTCGGCACGACGCCGCTCAGCCAACCGCGCCGCGAGTACCGCAAGCGCTTTCGCCTTGTTGCGGTGTTGCGAGCGATCGTCTTGGCATTCGACCACGATCCCGGTAGGCAGGTGGGTGATACGCACCGCCGACTCGGTCCGGTTCACGTGCTGCCCGCCCGCGCCAGAAGCGCGAAAGACGTCGATGCGCAGCTCTTTCGGGTCGATTTCGGCAACCGCTTCGGGATCCTCCTCCGGCAACACCGCGACCGTGCACGCTGAGGTATGAATCCGCCCCTGGCTTTCGGTCACCGGCACGCGCTGCACGCGATGCCCGCCCGATTCGAACTTCAACCGCCCATAGACCCCTTCGCCGCGAACGTGGGCGATGAGCTCTTTATATCCCCCCAAATCGGATTCGCTCGCCGAGACGATCTCGACCTGCCAGCCTTGCGCTTCCGCGTAGCGGGCGTACATTCGGAAAAGATCGGCAGCAAAGAGTGCGGCCTCCTCACCCCCTGTTCCCGCGCGAATCTCGAGGTAGACGTCGCGCGCATCGAGGGGATCCACGGGCACCAACGCTTCGGCTAGCTGCGCTTCGAGCCGTTCGCGCTCCGCGTTGAGCGCGGCCAACTCTTCTCGCGCCAGCGCGGCAAGCTCCGGGTCGTCGCCGCTTGCGGCCAACTTTTCCGTCGTGGCGATCTCGTCGGTAAGGGCCTGGTAGCGTTGCCACAGTGCCACCGGTTCTTCCAACTGCGCCCGCTGCTGCATGAGCGCGCGGAGCCGCTCGGGATTGGCCGCGGTTTCCGGATCGCTCAACGCCCGGTCGAGCTCGTCGAGCGCATCAGCCATGCGTTGGAAGCGTTCGATCCACGACGCCTTCATCGTTGCGTCTTCTCCCAACCAAAGAGTTGTGGCGCCCAGCGGCTTAACGCCTGACGTGCTTCCGGCGGGGCTTGACGAAAAAAGGTGGTTGGCGCATGCAACCATTTGTTCGTCAGCGCGTGGGTGAGCGCCGCGATCACCGCTTCCGGATCCCCGCCCGCCCGCAATTTCGCCAATGCCCGCTCGCGTTCTGCGGTGGCGATCGTCTCTGCGTGGGTGCGCAACTGGCGAATGAGCGGCACCATCTCTTGCGCGCTCACCCACTGGGCAAACTCGGCCAGGCGGGCGTCGATGATCGCTTCGGCGTCCCGAACCGCCTGCGCGCGGCTTTCCCGTCCCTCCTGCACGATTTGCGCCAGATCGTCGACCGCGTAGAGGAAGACGTCCTGCAGCGCGCCCACTTCCGGCTCGATGTCGCGCGGCACCGCGAGGTCGACCATCACGAATGGACGGTGGCGCCGCTGCTTGAGCGCCCGCTCGACCATCCCCAACCCGATCAACGGCAACGGGCTGGCGGTACTGGCGACGACCGTATCGAACTCCGGCAACAGTTCGGGCAACCGATCGAGCGGATGCGCCTCGGCGGCAAAACGAGCAGCCAGTTGCTCGGCCCGCGCCACCGTCCGGTTCACGATCGCGATCCGCTGCGGCTGCCCTGCGGCGAAATGGGCGACGCACGTTTCGATCATCTCCCCTGCACCGACGAAGAGCACCCGCTGCTCCGCCACCGGCCCGAAAACCCGTTGGGAAAGGCGAACAGCGGCGGCGGCCATCGAGACGACGTTGGCACCGATCGCGGTTTGGCTGCGCACCTCTTTCGCGACCGAAAGCGCCATCTGCATCACGGTCTGGACGTGCTTGCCGAGCGTCCCCGCCGCTTTCGCAAGACGCAGCGCCTCTTTGAATTGCCCGACGATCTGGGTCTCGCCCAGGACCATCGAATCGAGGCCCGAAGCGACACGAAAGAGGTGTCGCACCCCTCCGCTATCCCGATGAATGAAGAGGTGGGGTGTGACCTGCGCCAGATCGGCGTGGCGGTGGGCACAGAGCCACGCGAAGACCGCGTGCGGGTCGCTCGCCGCGACGTAACATTCGGTTCGGTTGCACGTCGATAAGAGCGCCGCTTCGTGAACGCCGATCCCCGCAGCGACGAGCGCGCGCAACAGCTCGGGTAGCTCGGACGGAGCAACCGCAAGTTGTTCACGCACCGGCACCGGCGCAGAGTGGTGGTTGAGGCCAATCGCGAAAAAGGGCATGGGGCGCATTATAGCGAATCGCCAAGCGGCTCCCGTTGTTCGAACCCGACAACCCCATTACAATCGGTTCATGCGCATTTTGATCGTCGAAGACGACCCGGTGATCGCCGAAGGGTTGGCGCGGGCACTCAAACGCGCGGGATACGCCATCGACCTCGTCGCCGACGGCTCCGCTGCCGATGCTGCCCTGGCCGCGACCGAATTCGATTGCGTGATCCTCGACCTCGGATTGCCGAAACTACCCGGAATCGAGGTCCTCAAACGGTTGCGCGCGCGGCAAAACACCACTCCGGTCCTCATCCTGACCGCCCAAGACGGCATCGAAGACCGCGTACGCGGGCTCGACGCGGGCGCCGACGACTACCTCACGAAACCGTTCGACCTGCGCGAACTCGAAGCGCGCGTGCGTGCGCTCACGCGCCGCGGCGCCGCGGCACCCACCCGAGTCAAAGTGGGGCGGCTCACGTTCGACACCGGCGCCCGCCGCGCCTATCTCGACGACGAACCGCTCGAACTCTCGGCACGAGAGCTGGCGATTCTGGAATACCTCCTGTTGCGTCCCGGGCGGTTGGTTAGCAAAGAGCAGCTCCTGGAGCACCTCTGCGGCTGGCACGAAGAGGTCTCGACCAACGCGATCGAAGTCTACCTCCATCGGTTGCGCAAAAAGATCGACGGCAGCGGTGCGGTGATCCGGACCGTACGCGGCGTTGGCTATTGTCTCGACAGCGACCATGCCGTTTCTGATTCCTAAACGACGCGCCGAACCCAACTCGCTCTTCGGTGAGATTCTCGACTGGATGCTCGCGCCGCTGCTCCTCTTGTGGCCGATCACCATCTTCATCACCTATCAGATCGCCACGGAGATCGCCCACCGGCCGTACGATCAGGCCCTTGCCGAACGCGCCCGTTTCTTGATGCGTTTCGTCCTCTTTGCCGACGGAAAACCCAGTTTCACCTTGCCAGCACCGGCGCAATGGATCTTGCATGCGGGCACCAACGCCACGCTCTACTACGAAGTCCGTACCCCGGAAGCCCGCCTTGCGGGCAACGCGCAACTGCCTACCCCCTCGTGGCTGGCCGACATCGACGTGCGCTTCCAAGACATCGACTACCACGGCGAACCGTTGCGGCTGGCCACCTTGGTAGAACGCAAACACCACGACGGCAGGCAGACACTCGTCGCGGTACAGGTCGCGGAAACGGTAAAACAGCGCCAGGCGCTCGTCACCGAGGTGATCACCGGCGTGATGATGCCGCAATTCATCGTGATCCCGATCGCCGTCGTGCTGGTGTGGTTCGGCCTCACCAAAGGACTCGCACCGCTCAGGCGCCTGCAGGCCCACCTGACCCGGCGTCGCCCAACGGACCTTTCGCCGATCGACCTGGAGCGGGTACCCGAAGAGATTCGCCCGCTCATCGAAGCGTTCAACCGCCTGATGGCGCGCCTCGAGGAAAACTTGGCGGCGCAACGCCGCTTCATTGCCGATGCGGCGCACCAAATGCGGACCCCGATCACGGGGCTCAAAATGCAAGCAGAACTCGCCCGGGAAGCCGAAACCCCGGAAGAGCTGCGTGCCGACCTCGAAAAGATCATCGCCGCTGCGGAGCGCACCGCCCGCCTCATCAACCAATTGCTGACGCTTGCCCGCACCGAATCGAGCTCGGAACAGGTCCACCGCTTCCAACCCACCGACTTGGTGGCGTTGCTGCGTGAGGTCGTTGCCGATCTCTACCCGAAAGCGCACCGCAAACGGATCGCATTGGCGCTGGAAAAAGGACAGACCCCGTGCACCATCGACGCCAATGCGCTCATGCTCGGGGAGCTCTTCAAGAACGTGATCGACAACGCGATCACCTATACGCCACCCGGCGGCGACGTGACGATCCGCGTCTGGCAGGAGGGCGCAACGATCCATGTCGCCGTCGACGACACCGGCCCGGGCATCCCACCGGAGGCGCGCGCGCGCGTCTTCGAACCTTTCTTCCGGCTTCTGGATTCGGAGCGATTGGGCGAGGGTTCTGGCTTGGGCCTTGCGATCGCACGCGAAATCGCCGAACAGCACCAAGCCACGATCACGATCACCGAGCCACCCTTCGGGCGCGGCACCCGGGTACGCGTCACTTTTCCTTGCGGTTCGCTACAATAAAATCTGGCGACAACACAGTATCCCATCCCCCACCCAAGGACAGAGCAATGGTCGCGCTCAACACCCCCGTCTGTGATTTTGGCTGGAAAGCGGTCGACTTCGACCTCATCGGCGTCGATGGCAAACGCTACACGCTGGCCGACGTGCGCGGCGAAAACGGTCTGCTCGTGATGTTTATCTGCAACCACTGTCCCTACGTCAAAGCGGTGCTCGACCGGATCATCCGAGACGCACGCGAGCTCCAGGCCTACGGCATCGGTTCGGTGGCGATCATGAGCAACGACCCGGCCGACTATCCGGAGGACTCGTTCGAAAACATGCAACGCATCGCCCGGGAAAAGAATTTCCCGTTTCCCTATCTCTGGGACGAAACGCAGGAAGTGGCAAAAGCCTACAGCGCGGTCTGCACCCCGGACTTTTTCGGCTTCAACAAAGACCTCGAACTGCAATACCGCGGACGACTCGACGCCTCGGGGCGGCAACCCGCACCACCCGATGCGCGCCGCGAACTCTTCGAAGCGATGGTCCAGATCGCCCAGACCGGTCAAGGGCCGCGTGACCAGACCCCATCGATCGGCTGCTCGATCAAATGGCGCGAACCGCAGTGAATGTTTCAGCAAACGGCTTAGCCGCGACCACGGCGCCGCGGCCACCGCGTATCGTCGTCGTGAGCGGCGTCTCCGGTGCCGGCAAGACGGTGGCGCTGCGCGCGCTCGAAGACAGCGGTTTCATCGCGCTCGACAACTTGCCGGTTCCGTTCCTCGTTCCGGTGGTGACCCACATCCTCCACCACGCGCTCGCTACCCCTTCGGCGGAGCGGCGGGAAGGGATCGCAGTCGCGGTCGACATCCGCAGCGGCAACCTCGACGCGCTCCCCGAAGCGCTCGCCGAACTGACGCAGCGCACCGGTATCGCCCCAGACGCGCTCTTTCTCGACGCACGCGACGACGTGTTGCTTGCCCGCTTTTCGGAAACCCGCCGTGCGCATCCGCTCGCCACGGGCACGATGACCGTCGAAGAAGCGATCGCACGCGAACGGCATCGTCTGGAACCCATCGCGCAAGCCGCCCAACGCCTCGACACCAGTCACCTCTCCGCGCAACAGTTGCGCCGATATCTGCGGGAATGGCTACTCCCCGACGGCGCCCCGCGCGCGCCGATCACCCTTACCTTCGAATCGTTCGCGTTCAAACAAGGCATGCCGCTCGACGCCGATCTGCTCTTCGACGCCCGCTGTCTCCCCAACCCCTATTACGATCCGACACTGCGCCCGCTCACGGGGTGCGATGCACCGGTTCAGGCGTTTCTTGCCGCGCAGCCTTTGGTCACCCGGATGGAAGCGGATATTGCGGATTTCATCACCCGCTGGCTTCCCCATTACACCGCAGAACAGCGCAGCTATCTCACCGTCGCGATCGGGTGCACCGGGGGACAACACCGCTCGGTTTACCTCGTCGAACGCTTGGCCGCCCGGTTCATCCCATCGGCACGGGTACTGGTCCGCCACCGTGCGCTCCACGAAAAAGCCCCTTGCGGGGAATCCCGCAAGGGGCAAACGCAACGAGAATGAACTCTGCTCGCTGCAGAGGAGGAATCAGAAGCGGTAGCCGCTTTCCCCGTGCGCCACGATATCGAGCCCTTCGCGCTCCTCTTCTTCCGCGACGCGCAAACCACCCGTAAGCGCCGCCGCGATTTTGTACGCAACGAACGAGACCACGCCGGACCAAACCAATGTGACGATTACCCCTTTGGCCTGGATTACGAGTTGCGACGCAATCGAAAAATCGGCGCTACCGGTACCACCCAGCGACGGTGCGGTAAACACCCCTGTGAGTAATGCACCGACGATCCCACAAACCCCATGCACACCGAAGACGTCCAGCGCGTCGTCAACACCCAACCACCGCTTCAGCTGGTTGACGCCCCAGAGCCCCACCACGCCGGCTGTCGCACCGATGACGAGTGCGCCCATCGGGCCAACGGTGCCCGCCGCGGGTGTGATCGCCACCAACCCAGCCACCGCGCCCGAAGCGCCGCCCAACATCGAGGGTTTCCCCTTGAGGAGCGCCTCACCCGCCAACCAGAGGAGAATTGCCGCTGCGGTTGCAAACAGGGTGTTCAGGAACGCGAGCGCTGCGGTGCTGTTCGCCTCCAGCGCCGAACCAGCGTTGAACCCGAACCAGCCCACCCAAAGCAGCGAAGCGCCGACCATCGTCAGGGGCAAAGAGTGGGGCGTCAGCGCCTCACGGCCATACCCAATGCGCTTACCCACGAGATACGCGCCGACCAAACCGGCGATCCCCGCGTTGATATGCACGACCGTACCCCCCGCGAAATCGAGCGCACCGTCGCCCAGCAACCAACCACCTGGTCCCCACACCATGTGGGCGATCGGCAGATAGGCAAAAGTAAGCCAGATCGCCGTGAAGACGAGCACCGCGGAAAAACGCATCCGTTCCGCAAACCCGCCGACGATCAGCGCCGCGGTAATGCCCGCGAACGTTCCTTGAAACGCGATGAAGGCCATCTCCGGCAGCTTCACCCCCTCGCTGAAGGTATCCGCTAGGCTTTCGAGCGTAACGCCGCTCAAAAAGAGTTTCGCGAACGACCCAAAATACGGGTTACCTTCGGTGAAAGCGAGCGAATAGCCATAAATGGCCCACAGCACCACTGCAAGGGCAAAGGTGGTCATCACCTGCATCAGCACCGAAAGGACATTTTTCGCCCGCACCATCCCGCCATAAAAGAGTGCGAGCCCAGGCATCACCATCATCAACACCAGAAGCGTCGACGTGAGCATCCACGCCACATCCCCTTTGTTCACCATTTCCATCGTTTCGCTCCTATCCATTCCTCACAATGCTGAGGCGTCGGTCTCGCCCGTACGAATCCGAACGACCTGCTCGAGCGGCATGACGAAAATCTTGCCGTCGCCCACCTTTCCCGTTCGCGCCGCCTGGACGATCGCATCGACCACCTGATCGAGCTGCTCGTCCATAACTGCGACATCCACCCGGACCTTGGGCAAGAAATCGACCACGTACTCGGCGCCGCGGTAGAGCTCGGTATGCCCTTTTTGCCGACCGAACCCCTTCACTTCGGTGACCGTCAGTCCGGTAATGCCCGCCTCGTTCAACGCTTCACGCACTTCGTCGAGCTTGAACGGCTTGATGATCGCGCTGACCATTTTCATGATCCGCTCCTCTCAAAAAGTTTTGCCAACACTGAACACCACGCGCGAATCGGCAAGTTTCGAACCGCTGACGTTGGTGTCGACGTAATAAAGCCCCCAATCGAATCCGCCGTAGCTGGCACTCACCCCTACCTTCCAGTCGGTATAGTCAGCGTTGCCGGTGCCGCGAACTACCTGCCGTCCGACGTGGGCCAATAATTTCACGCCAGGCATTACCTCAGGCGCCACGGTGAGATCGTAATATTGACTGCCGTCGGAATTGGGCGCGCCGAAGAGATCGGTGAGCGCATAAGAGATTTTGAAGGTCGCCGGGCCGTATCCCATTGCCCCATAGACCTCGGTGGTATGAGGCGTCTTGAGCCCAGAGGCTGCTTTCCACGCCGCCGAGTAACTTCCCGGGTAGTAGTACTGGAGCAGGCCGACGTCGAAAGCAAGGTCCCCCATCGACCAGCGCTTGCCGCCGTAGAGATCGAGCTCGACGCTGTTGGAACTGCCCGGCGCCGCATCAGAGAGCCAGGAAACGTTCGATCCCCAAAGACCAACGTACCAACCGTCGGCACCCGTCCAATCGACGCCGGCTTGCAACGCCACTTTCTCGTTGGTCTGCGAATAGCCACGGTAGACGTAATCGCTCACCAACGCCACATTGCCGGTGACCGCGCTTTGCGCCGCCGCACCATGGGAAAACAGCGCTGCGGCCACCGCGACGGCACCGCATCCCAGAACCAAAGCCTTCGCTTTCATGGTTTTCTCCTCAGTTGCATGAATCGCAACTTCAGGTGAGCAAGTGGCGTGCCAAAGAAAAAATGATGATAAATCAACGAATTTCGCCACAGCGTGCGCGCAGATGAAGCGCACCGCTTTTATTGCGATGCACCATTGCACCAAAACGGTGCATGACGAGAATCCGTGCGCCAAAAAAATGCACACACTGCACCAACACACGCGTTAGGACTCATCAACCGCGACGTCGGCACACAACACGGCGCTGCCATCACGGCGGGCACAGGCCAGTGTCACCTCCCAATCCCGGTCGGGCAACGCCAGATAGGGTTCGGAAGCAACGATTTGACCCGGTCGCGCGATCGCTCTGCGAAAATAGCTGCGATGCGCCCACGACGCCCCTTCGCCCGCTTCAAGCGGAGCGTAGCGCACAGGATCCAGCGGTCGCCGCCAGCGGCAATGGATCGTCGCTCCAAGCTGCATCCCGTGCCGATTGAGGCAATAAAGGCGCAAGAGCGGCTCTGGCGCCGAGTGACACACCCAAGCCCCCAGCGGTTCGCCCCTCGCCCACCGCGTCACAATCTCGGCAAACCAATCGAAAAGGGAGGGGGGCACGACCGGATCGGGCAGGCGGTCCCGGTCGCTGAGCAGCCACTCCTGTTCGCGCGCAGCGCCTTCGCACAGCCAATGTTCCCACGGCGCCGGAACCCCATAGCGATACCCTTGCACCAAATCGACCCCCGCATCGAGCGCACGTTGCGCTTCGTCGGAGTGCTCCACCCCCTCGGCCAGCGCCAACGCCCCTGCTGCATGGATGAAACCGACGAGATGGCGCAAACTCCGTTGCAAGGAGCGCCGCTCCCCGGCCCGGACGAGGAGGGAACGGTCGATCTTGACGATATCGGGTTCCAGAACGAACAACCGTTCGAGATTCGAGCTGCCCGCGCCGAAATCATCGAGTGCAACCAGACACCCCAACGCATGATACAGATCGACTGCCTGCCGCACCACTGTCAAATCATCGATCGCCGCTTCCAACAGTTCGAGGACCAGCGTTTCGGGGGGAATCGCCAGCTGGCGAAGCAGGACCGTGAAGTGGTCCGGATCGGCCACGTCGTGACGGATCGCATGTGGCGAGACGTTGAGAAAGAGCCAAGTAGCCTCGAAGCGCAACCGCGACCAGACCCCAAGATGACGTAAGCGGGCCGCCAGTTCCCGCGCCAAAGCCGCTTCGTCGTCGCCCTCCGCGGCAAGATAGATGAACGGGGGAACGACGCGCGCACCGTCCTGCACACGCAACAGCGCCTCCCATCCCACCACACGACCGTGGGGCACGCTCCAAATCGGTTGCGCGAAACTGGTCAGTGTCAGCTCATGCACGGACATCGGACACCCCCCGCCACCATTCCCGGTAAAGCCGCATCGCCGTCGCCGTGAGCTGCGGTAAATGGTCGGGGATCGCCGCGACGATCGCCTCGGGCGTCTGCACCGACGCGCTCGCTCCAACTCCCTCTTTCGCCCAATCGGCGCACCAGCGCTCAATCATCGCTTCGGTCATCTCCACGTGGCACTGCAATGCCAAATGCGGTCCCAGCGCAAAGGCTTGCTGGGAACAATGGGCGCTAGCCAGCCACCCGATTGCGCCTTCAGGGAGTGAAAAAGTCTCGCCATGCCAATGAAACGCCACAAAGCGTTCGCAATCGCCGAGCCAACGTCGTCCCTCCGATCGGTTGGTCACCCACACCTCGCCCCATCCAATCTCCTTCGTTGGGTTGCGCGTGACGGTTGCCCCTAAAGCCTTTGCCAACAGCTGGCCACCGAGACAGTGACCGATAACGGGCACCCCACTGGCCACCGCCTGGCGGAGCAACCCAAGGAGGGGTTCGATCCACGGCAACGGATCATTGACGCTCATCGGCCCACCCATCAAGCACCAACCGTCATACTGTTCCGGATCCCTCGGAAGCGGTGCCCCTTGATCGATCGCGATGAGGTGCGTTTCTCCTCCTTGCGCTGCGACGAAATCGGCAAAGGTTCCCGGCCCTTCGATCGGGGAAAAGCGTACAATCGCAATCTGTTTCATCGCTATCTCCTGTTCCCATCCGTTCGAACAAATAGCAAACCCCATGCCAACCGCACCTACGCTGCACTGGCTCGCGCTCGACGCGTGCGCGTCGACCAACGACGTTGCCGCACAGCAGGCCGAATCCCTCGCTCCCGGCCATTACCTGGCCGTCACCGCCCAACGGCAGACCGCGGGCCGCGGTCAAAGCGGCCGACGCTGGACGATGCCGGAGGGTGCCGGAATCGCATTCTCGGTGGCAACCCGCCTCCCGCCCCAGACGAACCTCGAAGGCCTTTCGCTTGCGGTGGGCGCGGCGCTTGCCGAACGATTGGAACTGCTCGACCTCCCCGTTCGCCTCAAATGGCCGAACGATCTGCTCGTTGCGGAGCGCAAACTCGGCGGGATCCTCGTCGAAGCGCAATGGCGGGGGCAAGCGCCGCCGATCGTCGTCGTCGGCGTCGGTCTGAACCATCGTGCGGCACCACGACTCGACGACCGAGATCCCTGGACATTGCCCCCCACCGCGCTTGCCGAGCACCTCACGCTCGTTCCCCCTGCTGAAACCCTGCTGCAGACGCTGGTCGGCGCAGTGGTTGCCGTACTCGAAGACTTCCGCTGCGGCGCAGGCTTCACCCCTTGGCAAGCGGCGTGGTGGGCCCGTGCGGCGTGGCGCGACCGTTGGTTGCAACTGCTGCCCGCGCACGAAACGACAGAACCGCATCTCGTCCGCTTGAGCGGCGTCAACGCCCGGGGGGAACTCCAGGTCACCACTGCGGCAGGGGCACACCAGACGCTGACCTCCGCCGCCGCGCGCATTCGCCCTGTGCCGCTCCTCCTCGATCTGGGAAACAGTCGCGGCAAATGGTATTGGCGGGACGACGCGCAAGGGGCGTTTGCGTACGACGACACGGCACTCGAAGCATGGTGGCAGCAGCTCACCCCGTTGCTGTCCACGATTCCGTGCGTCGTCGGTGTCAGCGTCACCACACCGTCCCGTACCCAGGCGATCACTGCCCGCTTTGCCGCGCATCGCATCCCATGCCATTGGATCGCGCCGAGCCAGCACGGTGCGGGCGTCCTTAACCAGTACCGCAATCCCCAACAGCTGGGCGCCGATCGCTGGGTCACCGCGGTTGGAGCATGGCACGCTGGGTTGGCGCCAGCGGTGATCGTCGGTTGTGGCACCGCGACCACGCTCGACTGGCTCGACGAAACCGGCGCGTTTCGCGGTGGCGCGATTCTGCCTGGCATCGACGCGATGTTCGCTGCGCTCGCAGCCCGCACCGCGCGACTCCCACAGCTCGACCCGCGCCGCGCCGTCGACCAGATCGCGACGGCTCCGTTTCCCCCCACCGATACCGAAACCGCGATCGCCACCGGTGTCTGGCTGGCGCAAAAGGGGGCGATCGCGGCATTCACGGCGCAGGTAGCCAAACAGACTTCGATCCTGCCGCGCGTGATCCTGCACGGCGGCGCCGCACCGCTCCTCTCCCCCCACGTAGACATCCCGCATGAGGTGCGCGATAATTTACTTTTCCTGGGCCTTGCCGCGCTTGCGTGCGCGCAGCCGGAGTCGCACCCCCCTCAGACACCGCCCGAACCACCGACCGGCCCCTCTACACCGTCAACACACAACGAGGAGACATCATGACCGAACCCACCCGCATCCTGCTCCCCGAAAACGAGATCCCGACTCACTGGTACAACATCGTCGCCGACATGCCCAACCCCCCCGCACCACCGCTTGGGCCAGATGGCAAGCCGGTGACGCCCGAACAGATGGGTGCAATCTTTCCCGAACCGCTCCTTGCGCAGGAGATGAGCAGCGAACGGTGGATCCCGATCCCGGACGCGGTGCGAGACGCTTACCGCATCTGGCGTCCTTCGCCGCTCGTGCGCGCGGTCCGGCTCGAACAAGCGCTGAACACCCCGGCCAAGCTTTTCTTCAAGTACGAAGGCGTCTCGCCCTCTGGTTCGCACAAACCCAACTCCGCGGTTCCTCAGGCCTACTACAACCAACTGGTCGGCATCAAGCGGCTCACGACCGAGACCGGTGCCGGTCAATGGGGCAGCTCGATCGCGTTCGCCGGCCAAAAATTCGGTCTCGAAGTGCGGGTCTATATGGTGAAAGTGAGTTACGAGCAAAAACCCTACCGCCGCATCCTCATGCAGACCTGGGGCGCCGAGGTCTTCCCCAGCCCATCGCCCCACACGCAGACGGGGCGAGCGATCCTCGAACGCGAACCCGACAATCCCGGTTCGCTCGGCATCGCAATCTCCGAAGCAGTGGAAGAAGCCGCGAGCCGCGCTGACACCAACTACACCTTGGGGTCGGTCCTCAACCACGTGCTGCTGCACCAAACCGTGATCGGACTAGAAGCCAAAAAACAGTTCGAACTGCTGGGGCTTTACCCCGACGTGATCTTTGGTCCGTGCGGCGGCGGTTCGAGCTTCGGCGGCATCGCCTTCCCGTTCTTGGCCGACAAAATCGCGGGTGACAAACGGGCGGAGCACCTGCGCTGTGTCGCGGTCGAACCCACCTCCTGCCCCACCCTCACGAAAGGGGTCTATGCGTACGATTTCGGTGACGCGTCGGGATTCACGCCGCTCATGCAGATGTACACGCTGGGACACGACTTCATGCCCCCGGGCATCCACGCGGGCGGTCTTCGCTACCACGGCGATTCGCCCCTCGTCTCCCAGCTCTACCACGAAGGGTTGCTGGAGGCACGTGCGGTGCCGCAAGTCGCAACGTTCGAAGCGGGCGTCCTCTTCGCCCGCACCGAAGGGATCCTCCCCGCGCCGGAGTCGTGCCACGCGATTCGCGCTGCGATCGACGAAGCGCTGGCGTGCAAAGAGAGCGGAGAGCCGAAAGTGATCCTCTTCAACCTCACCGGACACGGCCACTTCGACCTCTCCGCGTACGACAAATATCTGCGCGGCGAACTCGAAGACTTCGAATACCCCGCCGAAGCCATCGAAGCGTCGCTGGCGCATCTCCCCAAAGTCGCTGCGCCGACCGCGTGACCGCAGTTGCGGCAGTCGCAAGCAATGCGGTTCGCGATCGCGCTCCTCTTGGTGATCAACGCGCTGCTTTTCGCCGCGCAAAGCGGCCTCGTCTCGCTTCCTGAACCGCCGCGGCCGCAACCGCTGCCGCAACCCCTGCGCAGCGACGCGCTCCAACTCGTTGCCGCAACCGTAGTCGAATACACGCCGGATGGCGCGCATACCCACCGCGACGCAGTAGCGGCAGCCCAATCGCCAATAACACCCCCCCAAACGCCCCCCGCTACTGCACGATCGGAAGTGGCTGCGCGCCCCGCCGACCCGGTCACTGCGGCACTGGCCGGCGCAGCGCCGGAAACCGAAGCAGCCGCACTGGTGGCCCCTACCGCACCCCCCCCTCCAGCGGTCATTACGCACGATACGATCGCGCAAGACAAGCCTCAACCCTCTCTGGAAGCGGTAGCGCCGGCACAGGAACCTGCCGCCGCTTCGGCACCGCAACCACCATCCACGCCGACTCAGCCCGCATCCCCTTTGCCTGAGCACGCCGCGCACGAAACGCATCCAGCTTCCAACACTGTGGCACCACAACCGCCAACAACACCAACAGTCAAAACGCCCGTGCTGCTTTGCCGCCGAACGGACGCCACTGCGGACGAACGCCGCATCTTGGACGAACTGGCCCAGACCGTACCCGGTGTGCAACTCACCGCAACGGCGGAACCGGTGGTCGAATCGTGGTGGGTGGCTACTCCGAAAGCGGCCAATGAAAAACGGGCCCGACAACAAGCGGAAACCCTGCGGCAAAAAGGGGTAACCGATCTCTTCATCGTGCGGGACCCCGGCCCCCATCAGTGGCGCATCTCCTTGGGTATTTTCCGCACCCGTGATCGCGCCGAAAATCTGGTGCGGCTGCTGCGGCAAAAAGGGGTGAGCGAGATCGAGATTCTGCCCCGAACCCAATCGGAGCACTTCACGATTCTGGCCAAAGGGCCCGAACCGGCCCTGGAACGCTTCTTGGGTCGAGCGCAGGCCCGGTTACCCCGCCACAACTGGGAGGCGTGCCGATGACCCCAAAACCCTACCTCGTCGGGCTCACCGGCGGCATCGGCTCCGGTAAAAGCACGGCAGCCGAACACTTTGCGCACCTGGGCGCGGGTGTGATCGACACCGACGCGATCGCCCACGAACTCACCGCCGCAAATGGCGCGGCGATCCCCGCGATTCGTAAGGCGTTCGGCACCCAGGTGCTCACCCCAACCGGTGCGTTGGACCGAGCGGCGATGCGCGCACTCGCCTTCTCCGACCCGGCAGCACGCAAACGGCTGGAGGCGATTCTCCACCCGATGATCCGCGATATCGTCACCCACCGGATCAGCGCGCTGGCGCCCCACCACCCGTATCTCATCTTGGTCGTGCCGCTTCTTGTCGAAACCGGGGCGTACCAAACGCTCATCGACCGCCTTCTGGTGGTCGATTGCCCGCAGGAACAGCAGATCAGCCGGGTCAAAGCGCGTTCGGGGTTACCTGAGGAACAGATCGCCGCAATTTTGGCGGCACAAGCCTCGCGCGCCGAGCGGCTGGCCGCGGCGCACGATGTGATCGACAATAGCGGCGACCGCGCCTACCTCGAAGCGCAGATCGAAGCGCTGCACCGGCAATACCTCGCTGCAGCGGGAGGTACTGTGGCAGAAGGCGCAGCGCCAGGCGGCGTAGCAGCAGAAGGCGCTACGCGGGGAGCCGTACGATGATCCGTTTCGAATTCCCGCTCACCGAACAGGTACGCACCTGGTTGCGACTGGAGGCCACGTGGAGCCGTTGGCGCCACTTCGCTCAGGCGAACACCCCGGACGACCACCACGCCGCCCTGATGGCGCTCTTCGAATGCGTCGATATCGCCGGACGCAGCGACCTCAAGCGGCACCTCATCGCCGCGTTGGAGGCCCTCTGTGCCGCACCGACCGCTCAGGAAACGACGAGCCAACGGCCGCGCCGCATCGCGCTGCACGAACCGGTTGCCCAGGCGTTGGCACTGATCGACGCGTTGCGCCAGCAACCCGGACGGATCGACCACGTGATGCGCACGCAGCCGCTTTTGAACGCGCTGCGCACCCGCGCGCACGTCTCAGGCGGCGTCTGCGCGTTCGACCTCCCGACCTACCACTTCTGGCTCAACCTGAGCGCCGAAAAGCGCCGCGCCGATCTCGACGCCTGGGCGCAACCGTTGCACCCCCTCCTGGACGCGATTGCCTGCGTCTTGGCGCACCTGCGGGCACAAAGCACGCCGCAGACCCATACCGCAGCCAACGGCTGCTACCAGCAACCACTCGACGGGAGACTGCCGAGCCTCATCCAAGTGTGGATCGACTCCGCGCATCGCGTCGTTCCCAAGGTTTCCGCGAACAAATACCAGTTCAACCTCCACTTCATCCCCGTGACCGACGAAGGCGGCATCGGCACGGAAGCGGTGAGCACCCAAACGGTTCCCTTCGCGCTTACGCTCTGCTATTGACCATGCAACCAACCGCGGATCGCCGCGATCCCGTGCGCCCCGGCGCTGAGCGCGTGCGGCAATTCGGCTGCCGTAAGCCCCCCGATCGCAAAGACCGGCACGGGAGGCGCCGCGATCAACGCGGAAAAGCGCGACCAACCAAGCGGCGCGCGCTCCGGATGGCTTTGGGTCGCTGCAACCGGCCCCACCACCCAGTAGTCGGCGTTTAGCGCCTCCGCAACCGCCCGTTCCGAAGCATCATGGACTGACACGCCCAACAGCAACCCGTACCGCAGTACGGGCCGCTTTGCACCGCGTGCCAACAGCGTGCGCGCTGCTTGCGCCGAGAGGTGGCAGCCGTCGGCGCCAACCGCATCCGCCCATTCGGGCGGCCCATTGACGACGACCCGTTCCGCACCCGCCTCGCGTGCGATCGCCACCAACTGCGCGATTCCCAACCGTGACCACTCCGCGGCCGCATTATCCCCCGCCTCCGCCCCCGGGTCGGGCCGCTTTTCCCGAATTTGCGCGATCACCGCACCGTGGGCACGCGCCGCCCGAATCGACGCGGCCCATCGCGCCGCAGCGTCGTGCCACGCAGGCGACCCCACCGGCGCTCCTCTCGATGCGGCGGTAACCTGAGAGACCACCATCAACCGCGGCAGCACAAGCGCCTCGGCTACCGGCGTGTTCGCCGGAAGCATCGGCGCCACCGACCACGCGCCGGGCGTCTGCCACGTCAGCACCGCATGGACGTGCGGTTGCGGCGTACCACGCCACCCCCAGACCTGGAAAAAGTGCAAGGTCACATCGGCGTGCGCGTAGCGGTGGCGGCGACACAACCAGGGGGCGATGCGCGCTGCGGTTAGCTCAAGCCCCAACTCTTCGCGCAGTTCGCGAATGAGCGCCTCACGCGGCGTTTCCCCCGCTTCGATTTTCCCGCCAGGAAACTCCCAATAACCGGGATAGAAGGTGTCCGGCGCACGTTGCCCGAGGAGCACCGAACCCGACTCGTTCCACAGCACGGCCGCGGCAACCGCCACGCGCTTCATCGCGCGTGCCCTTCCGTTCGGTCTGCACCCAGTCCATGCCGTCCCGCCCAATCGCGCGCGAATTGCCACGCCACCCGGCCAGAACGCGACCCGCGCTCGATCGCCCAGACCAGCGCCTCTTGCCGTGCCGCCGCGATCTGGGCGTCGCTCGCACCAAAATGGCGCAACCAGGTCGCCACGATCTCCAAGTATGCCGCTTGGGAAAAGGGATAGAACGACACCCAGAGCCCGAAGCGCTCCGAAAGCGAAATCTTCTCTTCCGTTGCCTCGGCGGGATGCACCTCGCCGCCTACGTGTCGGGTCGCTTCGTTTTCGCTGAAATACTCCGGCATCAGGTGGCGGCGGTTCGACGTCGCGTAAATCAGCACATTCTCGGGCTGCGCCCAAACCGAACCGTCGAGCACGCTCTTCAACGTCTTGTACGCTGCCTCTCCCGGCTCGAACGACAGATCGTCGATGAAGAGCACGAAGCGCCACGGGGCGTCTGCAACCCGCTCCAACAGACGGGGCAGTTCGACGAGATCCCCTTTTTCGATCTCGATCAAGCGCAACCCCTGCGCGGCATATTCGGTCAAGAGCGCTTTGACAAGCGACGACTTGCCGCACCCGCGCGCTCCGGTCAGCAACACGTTGTTCGCAGGCAACCCGCGCAAAAACTGCTCGGTGTTCGCCACCACACGCGCTTTTTGCGTGTCGATCTCACGCAGATCGGCCAAACGGAGTCGGTGTGGATGGCGCACGGGCTCCAAGCTCACCCGAACCCCAACCCTCCGCAACCAAAAAGCGTCGGCAGCGGCCCAGTCGGGCGCTACGAGCGGGGCCCCAGGGTTCGTCGCTTCGAGCGCCACCGCGATCCGCTCCAAAATGGGAACCATCGCTTCCCATGCCATCATGTTGCGATCGAAAACCATTGCGTTCCTCCACACGAACACGCCGCATTGTACCGATCCCGGCGCATGTGACGCGCTACGGCCGCCGCCGCGTCGCCCACCACACGATCCCAACCAGCACCGCGACCACGAGCAACTCGATCCCAGCCACCCACATCGCACAATCCTCCCCGCGTTCGTTTATACTGCCCCGATCATACGCCACAAACCCAACCGTTTGGGAACCCGAACCGTGATACGACGCCGCGCAATCGAACCGCAAAAGGGGCCTTTTCGCCTACGCATTCGCCGTTTCCCGCCCCAGCGCTTTCCGCGTGCACGCCGCTTCTTGGCGCCCCTCCTCTTTGTCGCGACGGCGCTCACCGGCTGTCAAACGGCTCAACAGCCACCGCTTTGCCTCCCCGAAACGGCGCACGCACCGATCGAGCAGCCTGCGGCACCCAAACCGGTTCCGGGCACGCTCACCGCACAGCCCAGCGACTGGGCGGAACTTCCCGGCACCGCGCACGACACCCTAGAAGGCGCACTCACCGCGTTGGCCCGCGCCTGCCCCACCCTCAGCAACCGGTACCGCGAATGGCAGCCTCTGTGCGCGGGTTTGCCCACGAACGCCCCGTTACCCGAGCAGCGGGCATGGCTCCAGACCCACCTGCAACCGTGGCAACTCACAGCCCACACCGCCGATGGCCAGCGCACGACGGGACTCCTGACCGGCTATTTCGAACCGGTGATCGCCGCAAGCCGCACGCCACGCCCGGACCACCCCTTTCCGATCCACGCTCCGCCGCCGGACCTGGTCACCGTCGCGCTCGAAAGCGTCGTACCCGAGACCCGCCACCTTCGTCTCAAAGGGCGGCTGGTCGGCAACCGCGTCGTGCCGTACTACAGTCGCGGCGAAATCATCGCGATGGGCACACGGTTTCCTGCTCCCGTCCTCTTTTGGGCGAAAGACCCGCTCGACCTCTTCTTCCTCCACATCCAAGGGTCGGGGCGCTTGCGCTTGGCGGAAGGAGGCGAAGCGCGCATCGGCTATGCCGACCACAACGGCCACCCCTACCGTTCGATCGGACGGCTCTTGGTCGCGCGCGGCGAACTGCCCCTCGAACGCGCGTCATTGACTGGAATCCGCGCGTGGCTCGAAACCCACCCGCACGCGCGCGATGCGCTCCTAGCGGAAAACCCCAGCTACGTCTTTTTCCGCGAACTTCCGCCCCCAAGTAGCGACCCCGCCGACGGTCCCGTAGGCGCGCTCGGCGTGCCACTCGTTGCGCAACGCAGCGTCGCGGTCGACCCGCGGTTCCTGCCGCTTGGCGCACCGCTGTGGCTCTACGCCCCGAACGCGCCCCAACCGCTCGCGCAATTGGTCGTCGCGCTCGACACCGGCGGCGCGATCCAAGGGCCTCTGCGCGGCGACTTCTACTGGGGGAGTGGGCACGCGGCGGGCGCACGCGCGGGACGCACCAAAGCAGACGCCACCTGGTGGCTGCTTTGGCCCCGGGGCGCCAATCCGCCGGTTACCCGCAACGCGCCGCTTGCGGCAACAGCACGGTAAAGACGGCCCCCCCTTTGGGGCCACGTCGATAGCGAACTTCACCGCCGTTTACGCGCACCAGCTCATGCACCAAGTAGAGCCCAAGCCCGGTCCCGTTGGCGCGGCCGGAGACGAACGGCTCGAACAGCCGCTCGGCAAGCTCGTCGGCTACACCAGGTCCGTCATCGGCCACCGTGAGGCACACCTGCTCGTTCGCTGCCGAGACGGTCACCTGCACCGCGCCCGGTTGCGCCGAGGCAAAGGCCAACGCGTTGCGGACCAAATTGTCGACGATCGTCTGGAGGTGGCGCACATCCACCCACGCCGCGATCGCGTCGCTGCCCTGCACCGAAACGCGCGTTTGCTCCGGCTTGGGCAACTCCGAACACCAACGGCGTAGCCACGCTACCAACGGAACCGCCTCAGGGTTTGGGGGCTGCTGTCTTCCCAGCAGCAGCACCTCGTCGATCAGATGGACGATGCGCGCCGCGTTGCGCTCGGCCAACGCAACCAGCTCCCCGCGTTCGCTGCTCGTTGCGGCATCGCGCAAGAGGTCGAGCGCCTGCATCACCCCGGCCAGGGGATTGCGCACCTCATGCGCCACCCCGGCAAGCAGCAAACCCAGTGACGCCAGCCGCTCCTGCCGGAACGCGCGCTGCACTCCGGCAAAATCGGAGAGAAAGAGCAACCACACCCCGTTGCGATCCGGCATCCCGCCTTTCAGCCGCCACAAACGCCCGTTCTGGCGCCACCACCGCTCCTCACCAGGATGAATCGGCTCAGGCAGGACTTCGGTAAGCGGCTTGTCACTCGGGTCTTCCCCCAACCACGCCACGACGCGGGGGGAGGCGTAGCGGACCACCCCCTGCGCATCGACCCACAACACTCCGTCCGCGAGCTCCTGAACGATGCGATCGTTTACCGTACGCTGCCACGCGAGCAACGCCTGTTGCGCCTGGTGCGCCGCCTCGGTTTGCCGCAGCCGCGTCCCCAACCGCTGCGCCAACCACGCCGCAACGAAAAGCGCTCCACCCGCCGCACCGACCAAAAACGGATCGGTTGCCGCCCACCCTTGCCAGAGCCGCCACAGGTTCTCCCCGAGCAAAGCGAGCGCCGCGACCGCGGCATGAAAGAGCGCGATTTTCGGCACCGCTTCGAGCGCCGCCACCACAACCAGCACGAACAACAGCGTCGGCAACCCAGAGGCGAACCCGCCGCTTGTCGCCAGCAACGCGGCAAACGCAAGGGCATCGACCACCGCGGCCGCCACCGCCTTGTGCGCGGCAACGAGTGTCGCACTGGGCCATACCGTCAGTGCCACCGCAACGGCCAGATAACACGCCGCGGTGAAGAAAAAGAGCGAAGGCGCCTCCCGCCCCAACCCCATCGTCGGGCCACCGACCAAGAGCAACCCGGCAATGACCAACCGCAGCGCGTCGCTGGCGCGTTTCAACGTCCAGGAACGCGACAGAGCAGTGCCGTCACCGGGATCCAAGTTGGCGGTGTTCATCACAACAGAAGTAACGCCCGTTCCGCATTTTGGCTTCGCTCTTGGGGATCAGCACACCACAACGGGCGCACGCCACCAACGCATCTTCCCGCACCGCATTTTCCGGCGCGTCCGCTGCAGCAGGGGGTTCTTGCGTCCGACCCCACCGCCAGCCCCATGGGCGCTCCTGCCTCGGCGCTTGCGGCGCCTGCCAACGGCGCTGGACCCACCAGAGTACGCCCGCCACCACCACGAGCAAAACCAAGTATTTCATCACGCTTCCTTGCCTTTCCGGCCACAACCGGCAACCAACCGCTGCCCCGCGGCATCAAGCGTTTCATCGCGCTTCGCGAAACAAAATCGGATGACGCCGTCGTCGCGGTGGTCGTGGTAAAACGCCGAAACCGGGATCGCCGCAACCCCTACCGTCTCGGTCAGCCAGCGGACGAACGCCGTATCGGGTTCGTGCCGGAAATCGGGATGGTGCGCCAACTGAAAGTAGGTTCCCTGTGCGGGCAGCAGGGTGAACCCCGCTTGCGTCAGCCAACCCCGCAAACGGTCCCGTTTTTGCTGGTAAAACGCCGCCAACCCCTCATAATGCGCCGGTTCGGCCACATAGTCGGCCAACGCCCACTGCTCCGCGTGGCTCACCGTAAAGACGTCGAACTGATGCACGCGGCGAAACTCGGCCATCAGTGGCGCTGCGCCCACCACGTACCCGATCTTCCAACCGGTGACGTGAAACGTCTTGCCAAAACTGAATACCGCCAGCGCCCGCCCCGCAAGCCCCGGTTGTCGCAACACGCTCTCGTGCCGCTCCCCATCGAAGACGATGTGTTCATAGACTTCGTCGGCAAGCACCATCGCATCACTGCCGTCGAGCCGCTCGGCGAGCGCCGCCCAATCGGCTTCGCGCCAGATCGCGCCCGTGGGGTTGTGCGGCGTATTCACCACCACGAGGCGTGTCCGCGCGGAGAAGCAACGATCGAACGTCCCCCAATCGGGTGTATAGGTAGGGGGAAGCAGCGGCACGTAGCGCACCATGCCACCCGCCAGACGTACCGCAGGCGCGTAGGAATCGTACGCTGGTTCGAAGAGGATCACCTCGTCGCCCGGATGGACCAACGCGTGGATCGCCGAAAAGAGCGCCTGCGTCGCCCCTGCGGTCACCGTGATCTCGGTCTCCGGGTCCACCGCAAGCCCATAGCAGCGCGCAAGCTTCGCCGCGATCGCCTCACGCAGCGCTGGCACACCCGCCATCGGCGGATATTGATTCTTGCCCGCACCCAGCCAATGCGCCACCCGCTCCAACAGCGCCGGGTCGGGGTCGAAATCGGGAAACCCCTGCGACAGGTTGATCGCCCCATGCGCCTGCGCGAGTGCGCTCATCACGGTGAAGATGGTCGTACCCACCTCGGGGAGCTTACTGCGCGGCGCCACCGTTGCGGTAAGCCGCGCACCGCCCCGTTCAGGCTTCGGGGTTGGCACCACTCATCACCTCCAAGATTTGCAGCACCGCGATCGAATCCTCTTCCCCTTTGCCCGATCCCACCACCGCGTTGAAGAGCTGCGCAGCAACCGCGGACGTAAGCGCCGGCACGTTCAAACGGTGCGCCTCGTCGAGCACGATTCTCATATCCTTCTGGTGCATCCACGCCTTGAATCCAGGCCGGAAGTTGCGCGCCAACATCCGTGCCCCGTGGTTTTCGAGTACCTTGGAGTAGGCCGAACCCCCCAAAAGCGCTTCGCGAACCCGAGCGGGATCGACCCCTGCCGCGCGCGCCAAGTTGAGCGCTTCCGCTACCGCGACCACCGTGACCCCAGTGAGCACCTGATTGCACGCTTTCGCAACCTGCCCGGCGCCACTCGCGCCCACGTAGGTCACCCTCTTGCCCATCGCTTCGAAAAAGGGCAATACCTCGTGAAACGCTGCCTCGTCGCCCCCCACCATGATCGTGAGCGTGCCTTCGATCGCGCCCACCTCGCCACCGGACACCGGCGCATCGAGCATCCGCACCCCTCGTTCCGCAAGCTGCGCGGCGATCGCTTTCGCCGCACCCGGCGCGATCGTGCTCATATCGACGTGGATATGGCCCGCTCGCGCACCGTGCACGACACCGTTCGGCCCCAACGTCACCTCGGCAACGTCCGGCGCATCGGCCACCATCGAAATCGTCACCGGCACCGCTTCGGCAAGCGCCGCGGGCGACGCCGCCCCGTGTGCGCCCGCATCGAGCAACGGCTGCATCGACGCTGCGCGCCGCGCCCAGACATGGACTTCGAATCCAGCCTTCAACAAGTTCAACGCCATCGGCCGGCCCATCAACCCCAGACCGATGAAACCCACTTTTTGGTTCGCCATCGCGATTCCTCCTTTACCTACCTTCCGGGGTTGGTGCAACCATTATCGCATAGAGCCCGTCGCGCCAAAATCGGGCACAATAGCGCCATGCGTGCGCTCATCATCGACGACGAACCGGATCTGCGCCTCACCCTGAAGGGCTTGCTCGCCCGCTTGGGGTGGGAGGCCGCCACCGCCGCCACCTGTGCCGAAGGGCTTAGCCGCGCGCGCTGCGAACCCTTCGACCTGGTGCTCACCGACCTGCGCCTCCCCGACGGCAACGGGATCGAGCTTGTCGAAGCACTGAGCCAAGAAAAACCGGAGCTTCCCGTTGCCGTGATCACCGCGTACGGCGACATCGACACCGCCGTGCGCGCGACCAAGCTCGGCGCGATCGACTTCCTCACCAAACCGGTCGCGCGTGAACGGTTGGCCAAACTGCTCGACGCAGTACCCGCGCCGACAGCGCCCCCCCCATCGCACGAGGCCGACCCTCAGACGCAACTGATCGGCACCAGTGCGGCGATGACCACAGTGCGTGCGCAAATTGCCCGTTTCGCGAAGAGCCTGGCGCCGGTACTCATCCAAGGGCCTTCGGGTTCCGGCAAAGAGCGCACCGCGCGCCTCCTGCACACCCTCTCCCCGCGCCGCCACGGGCCGTTCGTTGCCGTCAACTGTGGCGCGATCCCTGCAGAACTCATCGAAGCGGAACTCTTCGGCGTCAAAAAAGGGGCCTATACCGGCGCCCACAGCGACCGCACCGGGCTCATCGCCAGCGCAGCGGGCGGCACCCTCTTCCTGGACGAAGTGGCCGAATTGCCGCTGCCGCTCCAACCCAAACTCCTGAGGGTGCTCCAAGAGCGCACCATCCGCCCGCTTGGCGGCACCGAAGAGCGCCCCGTGG
Source organism: Hydrogenophilus hirschii (assembly GCF_054656675.1). Lineage (NCBI taxonomy): Bacteria > Pseudomonadati > Pseudomonadota > Hydrogenophilia > Hydrogenophilales > Hydrogenophilaceae > Hydrogenophilus > Hydrogenophilus hirschii. The sequence goes on along the minus strand of NZ_BAAHXQ010000001.1, from coordinate 347,611 downwards.
ACGTCCGCTTCGTTGCCGCAACGCACGTCGATCTGGCTGCCGCAGTGGCCGAAGGGCGCTTTCGTGAAGACCTCTACTACCGCCTGGCGGTCCTGGTGGTCGATCTTCCGCCACTGACCGCGCGCCGTGAGGACATTCCGCTCTTGGCCGAACACCTGATCCAGCGCATCGCGGAACGGGACCAGCTCCCCCCGGCGCCCATCACCCCGGAAGCGCTGGCGTGGCTGCAGCAGCAACCCTGGCCCGGCAACGTCCGCGAACTGGAAAACGTACTCGCCCGTGCGCTCGCGCTCAGTGACGGCGCGATCACGCCACAGTGCCTCACCCAATGCACCCGCGCGCACCCTGCGGCACAGCCCCAACCTGTGGAACAGCCCCCTCAGGCCGACGAGCCACCGCTCACCCCCGAACGGCTGCGTGCCGCGTTGGCAGCGTGTGGCGGCAACCAATCGCGCGCAGCGCAGCAGTTGGGCATCACGCTGAGCCAACTGCGCTACCGCTTACGGAAATGGGGTATTTTCTGAACCCGCGCCCTGTGATTCGTGGGGTAGCTCTAGCGGCGGGGGCAAAAGTGTTTGCTCAATTCCGATGCGCGTTTCGGCAAACTGCCGAACCGTATTCCTCGCTCACAGCAGCTTCCCAGTTCGTAACGCTTCGGCATGAATCGGAAGGCGATCAACCGAGGGATCGAGCACCAAAAGATCGATCGGTTGCTCCCCTAGCCGCATCTGCAACCGGGCCAAACAACGCAACGCCTTGCGTTCGCGATCGGCAATGGGCGTTGCCGACTCCACCAGCAAATCGATATCACCCCCTCGCGCAGTGGGGTCAACCCGAGAACCAAAAAGCCAGACCCGAACCCCCGCCCCAAACACTTCACTGACGGTTGCGCGGATGGTTGCCCGATAATGGTCGGAAAGACGCAGGGACATTGCTATCATTACGACTGACAGTTTGACAGAAACCATTCTATAGCAAACCCAAACGCTTGGCCACACACGCTCACCTCACCCCCACCGCAGAAGACCGCCGCATCGCGCGCTGGAGCGCCGCGGCGATCGCCCTTTCCATTGCGGAGGCCGCGATTCCGCTTCCCATTCCTGGGGTCAAACCGGGGCTTGCGAACATCGTCGTGCTCTGGGTCGGCTGGCGTCACGGCTGGCAAGCGGCGGCATGGGTGAGTCTTTTGCGCGTCTTCGCTGCGAGCATCGCGTTGGGGCAACTTTTCGCGCCGGGATTTTTCCTTGCGCTGGCTGGCGCGATCGCAAGCCTTGCGACGCTTGCCGTCGCTCTGCGGCTCCCGCGGCGTCTCTTTGGCCCAGTCACCGCATCGCTCCTCATGGCGTGGGCGCACATCTGGGGGCAACTGATCCTGGCGCGCCTCTGGCTCGTCCCCCACGACGGCCTCTGGTGGCTGCTGCCGGTGTTTTTGACCACCGCAACGCTCTTTGGCTTGGCAAACGGCTTGGTTGCCGCGTACTTGTTGGCTCACTCGCCCGCTACTTCTGAACCAGCGGCGTCGCCACCATAACCGGTTGCTGGAGAACGACTGAGAAGTGTGCCAGCCGGAGTCAGCTCACCAGTGGCGAGAATGAAGGAATGGTACTCACCACGTCCGTGGCGTAAAGCCCGGCTGGTTGCGCACCACCACGTCGTCGTCGGCTTGCACGAGCACGTAGAGCCCTTGCTTTTCGGCGTAGCGCACGACTTCGTCCGGTGCCCCCATCGCCGCTACCGCGCCGTGTAAGAGCTTATCGGCGTATTCGGGAAACGCCGCTTTGAAGCGGGAAAGACGCTCTAAGTGCTCATCGTCATCATCGGTGGTCAAGCGGCTTTTACACTCCACGGCAATCGCATGATCGCCGTTGATCACCAGAAGATCGATCTCCATCACGGTTTGACCCGCGTCGTCGCGCGCGCGGACGTTGGGCATCACCCTGTGCACCGGGATCCCTTGCTCCTGAAAGAGGCGCACCACCGCCGGTTCGACCATATCCTGCACAAACTGCCCCAGGCGGTTTCCCAACCACCCCAACTGGCGCTCGAGCGCACGGATGCGGCGGTCGGTCTCCTGCATGCGTCGATCGGTCTCCTTGCCCGATTCGCGCAGTTCGCGGATCAGGCGGTCGGTCTCCTTGCCTTGTTCAGCAAGGCCCAGGATCATCGCTTTGAGTTCGTCCCACGAGATTTCGGCAGCGGATGTCATGGTCAGGGCACGGCATTTGGTTATCAAGGTTTTTATTTTACATTCTATCACCTGCGCGTGTGGTCAGCCGCGCAATTCCTACCGGGTGGTTATAATAAGGGCATGAACCTGATCGGACTTCCTATCGCCGTTATTGGGCTCGGGTACGTTGGCCTTCCTGTTGCAGTGGAATTCGGAAAACGCTTCCCTGTTACCGGATTTGACATCAAGCCCGAGCGCATCGCAGCGCTGCAAGCGGGGCACGACACCACCCTTGAAGTTTCCCCTGAGGAACTTGCGGCAGCTACCCATTTGCGCTTGACCACGGACCCTGAAGCGCTTCGCAGCTGTCGCGTCTATATCGTTACAGTTCCTACCCCAATCGACCGTGCAAAACGGCCTGACCTGACCCCGCTCATCAAAGCGTCCCAAACGGTTGGGCACGTGCTCAAACCAGGCGACGTCGTCATTTACGAATCGACCGTCTACCCGGGCGCAACGGAAGAAGTGTGTGTCCCCATCCTGGAAAAAACCAGTGGGCTTCGCTACAACCAAGAGTTCTACTGTGGCTATAGCCCGGAACGCATCAACCCTGGCGACAAAACGCACCGTCTGACGAACATCAAGAAAGTAACCAGCGGTAGCACTCCGGAAGTGGCAGATGCCATCGACGCGCTCTACGCGCAGATCATCACTGCAGGCACTTTCAAAGCAAGCAGCATCAAAGTTGCCGAAGCAGCCAAAGTAATCGAAAACACCCAACGCGACCTCAACATCGCGCTGATGAACGAACTGGCGATTCTCTTCAACAAACTGGGCATCGACACAGACGAAGTGCTCCAGGCCGCAGGCACCAAATGGAATTTTCTGCCGTTTCGACCGGGTTTGGTCGGCGGGCACTGCATCGGTGTCGACCCCTACTACCTCACCCACAAAGCACAGGAGGTGGGACACCACCCAGAAGTGATCCTCGCGGGGCGACGCATCAACGATCAGATGGGCGTCTATGTCGCGGAACAGGTGATCAAATTGATGGTGCGTAAAGGCATCAATCCCGTTGGTGCCAAAGTGCTGGTTTTGGGGCTCACATTCAAAGAAAACTGTCCGGACCTGCGCAACACCAAGGTAGTGGATCTGATCGCCACGCTGCAGGAATACCACACCTGCGTAGACCTCTATGACCCATGGGTCGACCGGCAAGAAGCACAGGCGGAGTACGGTTTGGCATTACTGGAGGTTCCGCCCGAAGCAACCTACGACGCGGTGGTGTTAGCCGTGGCGCACCAGCAATTTCAAACCGCGGGGGCAGCACAAATTCGTCGCTGGCTCAAACCAGACGGCGTACTGTACGATGTCAAGAGTGTTCTGCCGCGCGAAACGGTGGATGGAAGGTTGTAATCGAACTTGCGGTCTGGTTTTCTGCCGTCGCCGCGTCCTCCTGCTTTTGAGGAACTCCACCATTGACTGCCAGGGACGACATGCTCAATGACTTTGGGGAACGAATGATTCGCCCCATTCTGCGCAGCGTTGCTTCGTGGCGACCCGGTGCCTACGCTCGCGATGGCGCGCGCATTTTCGGCTGGCTGCTGCTGCGCGCTGCTGCGCAGGCGGCCAGTGTGCTGCTGCTTGCCCGCTGGCTGGGCGCGGGAGGTTATGGCGCGTTCGTCGCTGCACTGGCCATCGCCAGCTTTTTCACGCCGCTGGCTGGGCTGGGGCTGGGCGGGGTGTTGCTCGTCCGTGGCGCGCGCACGCCCGCTCAAATATCTGTGTTGCAGCGCCGCGCGACGGCGGCATGGGCCGTGGCCAACGCCGTGGTCGTGCCGCTCGCGCTGCTGGCGCTTGCCACCAGCCTGCCCGACGCGCAGCCGCTGTGGGCGCTGGCACTGCTCGTGACTGCGGAAGTGGCCGCTGCCTCTTGGGTCGAACTGTGCGCGCGCTGCGCGCAGACGCGGCAACAGCCGCACCGCTTCGGCGCTATCCAGGCCGGGCTGCCGCTGGCGCGACTGGCGGCGTTGCTCGCCGTGCTGCCGTGGGCGGCGCCGACGCCTGCTGCCTGGATGAGCGCCTACGCCGCCGCCTCGCTGCTCTATGCGGCGGCCTTGGCGTTGATGGCGCGTCAGCCCGAGTCGATGGTTGGGCCTGATGCTGCCCTGCCCACCACCCCCGCGCTGGTGCGCGAAGGGCTGCCATTTGCCGGCGGCGCGGTGGCGATGCGGCTGCAGGCCGAGTTCAACAAGCCGGTGCTTGCACACCTGAGCTTTGCGCAGGCCGGTGCGTTTGCGGTAGCGCAGCGGGTCATCGACGTGGCCACGCTGCCGTTGTTGGCCCTGCAAGAAGCCCTATGGCCACGGCTGTTCGCTGCCGACGCACCCAATGCGCGCCTCGTGCGCACCGGTGCGCTGTTGCTGCTGCTGGCGCTGGCCGCGGGCCTGATGCTCGCGCTGGCCGCACCGCTCTTGCCTGCGCTGCTGGGTGCAGATTATGCTGCCGCGGCGGACGCGCTGGTGCTGCTGGCGCTGCTGCCCGCGGTTCAGGTAACGCGCAACCTTGGCAAGACTTGGCTGATCGCCAACGTCTCCAACGCCGCGCTGTACGGGGTCTACACCGCGAGTGCCGCTGCCGGTGTGCTGCTGGCCTTGCTGCTTGTGCCGCGCTGGGGGCTCGATGGGGCGGTCGGGGCGATGTATGGCAGCGAGGGAATGGCAATAGCGGTGGCTGGAATCGTAGCGATCTTTCACCGAAAAAAAACACACAAAATTTTCGCAGCAAACTCCACCGACTCCGCGAACGCTTTTTGCTTGTTGCAAAGCCGGAAAACCGAAAAAGAAGAATGTCAAATAAACTCGACATACAATAACCGCAACTGAGGGTAACGCTGAAAATACTAAAGGAACATAAAAATGGTTAAAATTATAATAAATAGATTTAGAAAAATACAGAAATCTATTAGATCAGAGGGGTTAATCGCGTATTTACTGCGCCTTTACCAGTTTGGCGAATGGCGTCGTTTTTTGTACTTAGGAACACGTTTCTTTCGTAACAGAACAACCGCTCCGATGTTTGGTTACTCTTTAAAGCTGTCAGCAAGGTGGGAAGGACTTACCGAAGAGCTTGTTCTTATGGGAGTTCACGAGCCCATTGCTACAGAAACTTACAAAACCTTAATTTCTCCAGGAAAAACCATTATCGATGTAGGAAGCAATATCGGCTACTACATGGCATTAGCTGATTCGATCATGAATGGAAATGGGCAAATTCACGGATTTGAACCTGACCCTGAGCTTTATTTATTGCTAGATGAAAACACTAGACAGTTTAAAACAAAGACAAAAATAAATAATCTGGCAGTATGCGATAAACAAGGTCAGATTCTTTTTTATACTTCAGAAGCAAGTAATTGGGGATCAATCCTTCAGCATTCCGCTCTTAAACAGCAGCAAGCCATAAACGTAAAATGTACGGACATAGATACTTATTGCGCCACAGCTAAAATTAATCCAGACGTTATACGTATGGATATCGAAGGGGGTGAGCTTTACGCCCTAAGGGGGGCAAAAAAAACCCTCTTGAGTAAACCTATGCTGTTCATCGAGTTACATATTTTCATGTTTGAAAACGAACAACTTGAAGAAATTATTGATATATTGTCTAAGCCAAATTATTCAATGGCAACCTGGACAAACCGCTACTACGATACACCTTGGTCCTCCCGTGCAAGTCGTGCGGGTGCTTTGTACAGAGGCAACCCCAGCTGTCTATTTAGGGCAATAAAAGAAAGAGACTTTGCTGTTATGGGGATTTTCTTAAGCTGAAAAATTGCATCCGCGGCTGGTGATTCTTGGTATCACCCACGCGGATGCATACGAATTGCTTGCGCCTTGGGGTAGCAGATACATTCTTTTTGACTAGTCACGTGGCGAACGTCCACGATTGGCTGGCGCACGCCACGGTGTTCGCCCTCTGTTCTCGCTACGAAGGCTTTGGGCTGGTACTGCTGGAGGCGTTGAGCTGCGGGACGCCGGCGGAGGCGATGGACTGCCCGAGCGGACCGCGGGAGATTTTGCAGGGCGGTTGGGCCGACCTGCTCACGCCCGATGGCGACGAGGTAGCGTTTCAGGCGGCGCTAGAACAACTATTGACTTCCCCTGAGTTGCGCAGAACTTACACCGAACGCGGCTTAGAACAGGCGAAATACTATTCGCCGGGGCGGATCATCCCAAATGGGAAGCACTTCTTGCGCAGGTGGCAAGCTCAGGACAACGATCTGGCGCGGGCTAAACGCCAGCCTGTCGCCAACGCCTTAAGCGGCACTAAGCTGCGCGCTCGCCATGATCGCACCAGCGCACGCAGGGGGAGGCTGACCATGCGGCCAGCGAGCAGCAGCCACCGTTCACGCCGCGAGCGGGCGAGCTTTCCGGCGAGCCGCCAGTGGCCCGCCGCCACATGCGTTTCGTAAAACCACGAGCCGTTTCGGCTGGAGGCGCTGCCCTCGTGCCACGCCAGCACCTGTGGCACATGCACCATGCGTTTCGCACCCAGGCGCCAACCGAGCATCACGTCCTCGCCGTACATGAAAAAGTCTTCGTCGAATAGCGGTGGCTCGATGCGCTCGGGTGCGATGAGCAGCAGGCTGCCGCTGGGGTAGGGGAAGCTGCCCGGCCAGGCACGATCGAACCGCAGCAAGGCAAAAAGGCGTTGGTAATAAACCGTTCCGATGACCTGCCCGCCATGATCGAGACGGGGATAGGCGATGACCGCCTGCGGATGCGCATTCAGTGCGTGCGCCAGCGTCTGGATCGCGCCGCGGTGCAGGGTGGCATCGTTGTTGATGAGTAGCACCCAGGCTTGCGGCCAGTGGGCGAGAACGGCGTCGATCCCGCGATTGACACCAGCGGCAAAACCCAGGTTGCGCGTGCTGGCCTCGATGACCACGCGCGGCTCGTGCGCCCAATGCTGGCGCAGCGCCTGGGCCGAGTGCCCGCCGTCTTCGGAGTTGTCCCAAACCAGCACTCCGTCTGCACCATCGGCCATAAGCGAAGCGATGCAGCGGCTGGTGCGAGCGGCGTCGCGGTAGTTGAGGGTCAGGCCGATGAGGGGCCGGGGTTTATCTCGCATCGTGCGCGAACGATTTGCAATAAACGTCGAGCCACTGGCTGAGCTGCCTCGATGTATTGAAATGCCGCTCTGCCCGCTTCCTTGCCGCCCGGCGCATCGCCAGCCACCGTGCCGGGTTTTGCGCGAGCTGACGCGCCGCATCGGCGAAGGCGGCGACATCATCGACCGGGCAAAGCCAACCACTCGTGCCCTGTTCGACCACCTCGGGCAGCGAAGAGGTCTCGGCGGCAATCACCGGCAGACCGCAGGACAGCGCCTCGATGACGGTAAGCGGCAAGCCTTCCAGCCGACTGGGAAACAGCAGCGCGTCGGCCTGCTGGTAGGCGGCGACCAGCCCGGCCGTGTCGAGTCGGCCAAGGCAACGGGCGTTCGAGGGCAGGGCGAAGCGGGTGTGCGCGCCGCTGCGGTCGGCGGTGTAGTGCAGCTCGAAGCCCGGGCCGAGGGCGTGCAGGATGGGCGCGAGCAGATCGACGCCTTTGCGCTTGACCCAATTGCCGACGTAGAGCAAACGGAACGGCTGGTTCGGCGCATTGCGGTCGATGGGGCGGAATTCCTCAACGTCCACGCCGTTGTGGATGACCTGAATATCGCGACGGCCGAAGGCGGCTTGCGCAACTTGCGCGGTGTAGTGGCTGACCGCAACCACGGCCCGCGCGCGGCGCAGGTTTGCGGCTTCGACCCGTTTGATCCAGGCGGCGTGGTAAAGCCGCTGCGCCGGGCGCTTGTACGGCGCGAGCGCCGGGTCGTGCACGCAGGAATGCAGGGTGCTCACCACCGGCAGGCCGCGCGGTAAAAACCGCGGGTGCAGCCAGGAGTTGACGTGAACGATCGTTGCCCACTGCGGCGGCATGGGAACGGGCACGCTCCAGGGCGCGTATTCGGCACGCAGTGGCAGCCAGGTGATTTCGGCGCGGATGCCGCGCGCGTTGAGCGCGGCGCACAGCCGCTGTGTGAACACGTCGGCGCCGCTGTGAGCGCGCACGGCGGGGAACCAGACGGCTGGGGGCTTTTTCGGGTCAGCCGTCATGCTGCGAGCTCCCGCGCGACCCCCCGCCCAAACGCCTCCCACGCAAACCCCTGCGCAAACGACCGGCAACGCTCGGCGCCGGGCGGCGCGTCGAGCGCGCTCAGGATGGCGGCGGCGAAGGCAGCGGCGTCGCCCGGTGGCACCAGCCAGCCGCTATCGCCGGGTGCGACGGCATCGACCACGCCGCCGGTGGCGTAGGCCACGGTGGGCAGGCCGTGCGCGGCGGCTTCGACCGCGACCATGCCGAAACCTTCCGGGTCGCCGGGGATGTCGCGCACGGGAAAGACGTGCACGTCGGCGCCAAAAAAAGCGTCGGCGAGTTCTTGGCCAAATTGCGTGCCCAACAACCGAACCCGATCACCAACACCAGCTGAGCGTGCTGCTTCGAGAATCGAGCGCGGGCTTTGCGGCTGGGCGTAGAGCGCTTGTGTCGGCGCGTCGCCGACGATGGCGAGCACCACGTCGGGCCGGGCGCTGGCGACTGCGGGCAGCACCTCCTGCACGAACTCGCGCAGCCCCTTGCGCGCGGTGAGCCGCCCAACCGACAGCAGCACAGGAGCCGTGTTCGGCAGCCCCCAACGCTTGCGAAAACGCGCGCGGGCGGCAGGGTTGGGTTCGGGAATCGTGACACCCGGATGGACGATGCCGATGCGCGCGGCATCCACCCCAACACTGCGGGCGAGTTGAGCGGTAGGCGTGCTGTTGGCGATCACCCGGTCGAGGCGCCGCAGCGCTGGCAACCACAGCGCGCGATAGACCGGGTGCGGCACAACCAGATCCAGCCCGTGAACGTAAGCAGCCGTTCGGGCGGCACACTCGCGGGCAGCCCAGAGTGCGATCGGCGCGGTCAAACCACTTCCCGCTAGGACGATGTGCGGCTGAAATACGCGCGCCTCTTGCCGTGCAGCCCACGCAGCATGCCACAAAAAACGCGCCAGGGGCGCAAGAGGCACCTCTCGGACAACCGTCCCGTCTGGCGCCTGCTGCGCTGCACCTTGTGGCGCGATGATGCGCACCGCATAGCGCTTGGCAAGTTGGTCGGCCAAGTGCCAGTTGAGCCGCTCCATTCCACCCCACAGCGGCGGAAAGTTGCGGGTGACGAGCAATAAACGACGCCGCTCACTCATCGCGCTTGTAGGTAAGATGGGTGATCTGCTCCGAAACCAACCCGAACAAAAACACGATCACGCTGGCAGAAAAGAGCAACGCGCTCATGTTGGTAAACCGTCCCCAATGGTAAAAAGTATATCCGTACCACCCCAACCCAAGGGTTAGAAAGAAGAGCGCCACCGGCCCAAAAAGTTTGAGTGGCGCATAAAGCGTCGCGATCTTGAAAATGATCAACAAAAACCGCACCCCATCACGCAGAGGCCGGATGTGGCTCGTACCGATGCGCTTGTGCGCGGTAATCGGCACATAGGCAACCGAGTAGGCGCTGCGGAAAAACGCCATCGTAATCGTGGTGGGGTAGGAAAAACCGTTGGGTAGCAAATAGAGAAATTCGCGAAACTTATCCGCGCGCACCGCGCGAAACCCGCTCGTGAGATCGGCCACGGGGTGCTCGACCATCCAACTCGCCAAGCGGTTGTAAAAAGCGTTGGCCAGACCTCGCCAGAGATTCGCCTGTGATCCCTTTTGTCTGGCACCCACGACCATGTCGTAGCCTTCTTCCAGTTTGGCCAGAAGGCGCGGGATATCGGCAGGGTCGTGCTGGCCGTCGGCGTCCAGGAAGACCAGCACTTCGCCCGTGGCCGCGCGCGCGCCGCTCTTCACCGCGGCGCCGTTGCCCAGCGACACGGGGTGGCGCACCACGCGCGCGCCGGCGGCCTGGGCGATGTCGGCGGTGCCGTCGGTGGAGCCGTCGTCGACCACGATGAGCTCGGCCTCGGGAAAGCGCTCGCGCAGGCGCGCGAGCAGCGGGCCAAGCGCGGCGGCTTCGTTCTTGGCGGGGAGGATGAGGGAGAGGGTCATCGTGGTGCTCTGCATTCAGGACGAAGCTGCTCTCAAAAACGTACGCAAAAGTGCGCACGGTTTTCTTCCTGCCCCGAGCCGTCTTGATGACCGTGCTCGTGCCTGACAGGCGTGACTTTCCCGACTACTTCAGGAACCCCTCCTGAGGTAGCGCCGCCGTTACCGGACGGACTCGCCACGGGTAGGGCCGTTGCGGTGGCCAGCCGTTGAAGGTTGATCGCCGCGTTGAGATCGCGGTCGTGGTGCGTGCCGCATTCCGGGCACGTCCATTCCCGCTCGCCCAGCGTGAGCGTTTCGTGTTTCCAGCCGCAGACGGAACAGAGGCGACTGCTGGGATACCAGCGCTCGGCAAACACCAGGCGGGTGCCGTAGCGCAGCGCCTTGTATTCCATCTGCGAGCGGATGAGGCCAAAGCCCACGTCGGAGATCGCTCGCGCAAGCTTCTCGTTGGCGAGCATCCCCGAGACGTTCAAGTCTTCGAGCACCACCGCCTGGTTTTCGCGGCAGAGCCGGGTCGTGAGCTTGTGGGCGAAATCCGCTCGGATATGGGCAATGCGGGCATGCAGCCTTGCCAATGCCTGAGCGGACTTCTGGCAGTTGCTGGAGATGGGAAGACGGGTGCCTTTCGGCAGCGTGCCCTTGGCCTTGAATCCCGCAGCGACCTTTGCCGCCTCGAGCTTGCGGCTGAGGCGACGCGAGCGGATGCGAAGGCGGCGCAGGGCCGCCTTGAGCGGTTTCGGCGCTCGAAGCGATTCGCCATTGGAGAGCGTCGCGGCGGCCTTGACACCGAGATCGACGCCAACGATCCCATCTGCCTTTCGGCGGCGGTAGAACTGCTCGTCCTTCACCTCGACCTGAATCGACACGAACCAGCGATCCGCCATGCGGCAGACTGTGGCCCCGAGGATTTTCCCCTCGAATCGCAAAGATTCGGTCATGGCGACGTCGCCGATTTTCGGCAGGCGGATCGTCTGACCGGAGACGGAAAACTTGTCGTTGGCGACGTAGAAACTGTCGCGGCTGTGACCTTTCTTCTTGAACTGCGGCGGATAGGCGAGCTTGACGCCATGCTTGCGCAGTTTGCGCCGAAGCGCTTTGTCCTGCGGCGCGATGCGCGCCCCTTCTTCGATCTGCTTGAAGAACCGCTTCCACGCCCTTTCCAGGTGCGCGAACGGCTGCGAATGCGCATCCCTGTGGATGCCCTCGAGCCACGGCTGGCCGTTTTCGTCGAGCCAGTCGGAGTCGCTGTACTTGATGGCGTTGAACTGCCGCTTGAGCGCCATGGCATTGGGCTTTTGCCCGGCGGCATACTGCCGGTTCCATTCGGCGAGCGCCCAGTTCCACACGCGCCGGGCCGTGCCGCAGGCGCGTTTGAAGTAATCCGCCTGCTCGGGCGCGGGACGAAGGGCGATCTTGTGGGTAAGGTGCATGGTCAGTCACTCATCGCCAAGAAGTTTTGCCGCCTTGCCCGTGCTCATGGTGTTTTCCATGAACCCCATTATGGACTAATTTGCATTTTTTGTAATACGAGAGTTGGCTCCCTCGGGCGCGGTGGGGAGCAGGCCGCGGCCGCGGGCGTATTCGGCGAGCTCGGCGGCGAGCGCGAAGCGGCCTTCCTGCAGCAGGTTGGCCACGATCTGGCCGGGGAGTTCGGGCTGGCTCTGCGCGTGCTCGATCGCCTGCCGGAAGTAGCCGAGGGCGCGCGCTTCGTCACCGGCAAAGTTCAGGGCGAAATCGCCCACTTGGGCATAGAGGAAAGCCGGTTGGGGGCCGCGCGAGAAGAGGATGTCGAAGGCCGCGAGCAGCTGGTGTTCGTCCACGGGGTGCCCCTTGCGCCGGGCCGAGAGGAGATTGGTGAGGGAGTTCATGGTCTCGGGTGTGAGGGGGATGGTGCGCAGGCGGCGCTGGAGCCGGTCCCAGGATGCCTGCGGCGAGGGTTCGTCCCGCAGGGCGGCAAGGAGGATGAGGTTGGCGTCGGGCAGGATGCCGGCGCGCGGCAGGGCGGCGGCATGCTCCAGCTGCCGGCGGGCCATGTCGAGGAAAGGGGAGTCGGGGTTCCCGTCGGCCATGCCGTAATAAATGATGCCCAGGTCGAGCGCGGCGCGCGGCGAATCGGGGTTGCGTTCGGCCAGCTCCATGGCGAGCATGAGGGGGTTGCTCCACATGGCGGCACGGATGGCGCCGAACACGGCGAATCCTGCCACCAGAGCGCCGACGCCGAGGTATTTGATGGCCGGCCCGTCTCTCGTCGGCACGAGGCGCACGAGGTCGGCCAGGGCGAGCAGCACGCCGAAGAGGGCGAAATAGTTGCGGTGCTCGAACATGAGCTCCAGCGGCACCACGTTGCTGGTGATGAGGTGCGCGGCGAAAAACCAGAAGACGCCGAGCGCAAAGAGCGGGCGGCGCCGGCGCAGGGCCCAGGCCGCTGCGGCCAACGTGCCGAGAAAGAGCCCGCCCAGCGCCGTGGTGGGCGGATCGAAGAGGCCGCGGGAGGGTTCGAGCGTGTCGTAATAGAAGGTGAGGAAGCGCGGCAGGGGCAGCAGCATCTGCCCGAGGTAGGCGGGCAGCACGCGCAGCTGGGTGAGCAGGCGCTCGGCGGTGTTGAAATCCCGGTAGGGATAGGGTTCGGCAGCCCAGTAGTGCGGCGCCACCACGAAGGCGAAGAGCGCGAGCGCGGCCAGCGTTCCGGCGCAATAGGCCAGGCGCCAGGCACGGGCCACGCCCGGGCGGGCGGCGCGAAAACCCAGCACGGTGAGTTCCAGCGCCAGCGCGTAGGCCGGAAAGAGCGCGGCGCTTTCCTTGGCGAGCAGCCCCAGGGCGAGCAGCGGCAAAACGGCAAGGAGCCACGGCCAGGCACGCCGCCCCTCTTGCTGCCGCTGACGGGCCGCAACGTAGGCGATGAGCGCGAGCAGCACGAAGAAGAGGGAGAGCGTCTCCATGCGCTGCACCACGTAGAGGGCGGTGGAGACCTGCAGCGGATGCACCGCCCATAGCAGCGCCAGCGCCAGGGCGGCCGGCGGACGGTGTCTTTCCCCTACGCCGGCGAGCGCGAGCAGACGCAGGGCGAGGAAGAACACGAGGGCGGCGTTGGCGGCGTGCACCAGCAAGCCGGTACGTTTGTAGACGAAGGGGTCGAGGCCGCCGGCGAGGTGATCGAGGGCAAAGCTCGCCATGGCGAGCGGCCGGGCGCCGCCGCCGGGCTGGAAGCTCGTCGCCGCCCTCATGAACCCTTCCCAGGAGAAGGTTTCGAGGTGCAGCGCGCTATTCTCGACGAGGGCATCGTAGTCGTCGAAAAGAAAGCTGCCGGAGGTGCCCGGCCAGAAGACGAGGGTGGCGGCCGCGGCCACCAGCAGGGCAAGGACGAGGGGACGCAGGGCGGAAGGAAGGGTCATGGTCCTGGGGCCGGATTCAGTTGGTGCACTCGGGCGGAAGATAGCGCACCTCCAGCCCCGGGACGGAACAGCTCCAGCGGCCGGAGGCGGTGCGCGTGAGGGTGATGGTCTTGTCCGAGACCTTCGGGCTGCCGCGCAGTTCGCAGGTGATGCTCTGGCCGCGCGCATCGCCGGTGCTGCCGCCCAGCGTGACGTGGGCGCAGCGTGCCGTGGCAGCGGGGAGCCCCACGTCGGCGGGCTGGGGGGAAAAGCGGGTTCCGGACTGGATCAGCTCCTCGTAGGAAACCACGCCACCGCCGATGTCAGCCAGGCCGGTGGCCACTTGCGCCCGGGCGAGGTAATCCTGGAACATGGGCAGGGCGAGCGCGGCGAGCACACCGAGGATGGCCACCACGACCAGCAGTTCGACGAGGGTGAAGCCGGAGGGCGAGGGTTTCACGGAACGATCCCGGTCGGAAGCGGGGACACAGGCGAAAAATCGCCCCGCGAACGGGGCGAGAAGTGGCTCCTTCAGGCGGCGGCGCGGTGGCCGCCGCCGACGGCGAATGAGCGCTCAGTTACAGCCGACGGGTTTGTATTTGGCGTTAACGTTCGCGGTGCATGTCCACTGACCGGAAGAGTTGCGCGTGAGGGTGACCGTCTGGCCTGCGACTTTGGGGTTGCCCTTGAGGGTGCATGTGATTGTCTGGCCGCCGTTGTTATTAGCGGCGCCCGCGACCACGATATTGCAGCGCGCCGTGCTGGGAGCAAGGCCGATATCAGCCTGTGTGGGTGTTTTGCTCGTTCCCGACTGGATCAGCTCCTCGAACGCCGTGACGCCGCCGCGGATGTCGGCCAGGCCCGCCGTGACCTGCGACTTGGCGACATAGTCCTGGTACATCGGCAGCCCGATGGCGGCCAGGACACCAATGATCGCGACCACGATCATCAGTTCGATGAGGGTAAAACCCTGTTGTACCCGTTTCATGATTACCTCCTGTCGGTTAGACCATATCCGAACGCCCCATGCGTTCGCACGTAGTGTAGGAGCAATAACCGTGCCAACCACGAGAGCGTAGCGAAAGCAACAGACAATTGCTTCTTGCACAAAGATTTTTTGTTTTGTACCGCTTGGCGGTGCCCGTGTTGCGCGCGGCAGAGGCGTCGTGTGTTAAGGACACGCTGAACAAATCAGCATTTTACTGGAAATGAGCGAGAGTGACCGTATCCCTTCGACATTCACACCTCGGTGGGCAAGAAATGTCTTTTTTGCCGCCATTTTCGGCTGGCTTTCGCCCCGTTTCTCGGCGAATTTCCTCATTTCGCCCCTCTCAGGACGCACCTTGGGCGTTGAGTGCAAACAATTGCCGCTTGGCGATCAGCAGATTCGCCAACCCAAAGAGCGTGTAGAGCTGCGCAGTGTTCTTCGCCAATCCCTTGTAGCGTACCTTCTTCATGCCGAAGAGGTTCTTGACGATGTGAAACGGGTGCTCGACCTTGGCACGCACGCTTGCCTTGAGTTGCTCGATCTTGTCGATCAACCTGCCCATCGCCGTCTTCGGCAGCGCCTTGCGTTTGCCCGGACGCATCGCAACTTCCCATCGAACCTTGCCGTTGCGGTTCTCTTGCCGCTTCTCGACGCCCTGGTAGCCCGCATCGCCAAAGGCCACTTTCTCTTCTCCATGCAGCAGGGCATGGGCTTGGGTGACATCATTGGTGTTGGCCGGGGTGGTCACCAGCGTGTGGGTGATGCCGGTTTCGGCATCGACGCCAATGTGGGCTTTCATGCCAAAGTACCACTGATTGCCCTTCTTGGTTTGATGCATTTCCGGATCGCGCTTGCCGCTTCGGTTCTTGGTCGAGGACGGTGCGGCGATGATCGTGGCATCAACGACCGTGCCTTCCTTGAGGATCAAACCCTTCTGCGCCAGCACGGTATTGATGGCAGCAAAGATGCGCTCGGTCAGATGGTGCTTTTCCAGCAGGCGGCGAAACTTGAGCAGGGTGGTGGCATCGGGCGCAGACTCCCGCGACAGGTCGATGCCAACGAAGCGCCGGATGGCCTGGCTGTCGTAGATGGCGTCTTCGATCCCTTCATCGGACAATCCGAAGCACTGCTGGGCAATATACATGCGCAGCATGCGTTCCACGCCAATCGGCGGCCGGCCTCGTCCGGTTCCCTTCGGGTAGAACGGTTCGATCTCAGCCACCAGCGCCGACCAAGGCGTTACCGCGTCGATTTCGGCAAGAAACCGGTCGCGCCGCGTCACTTTCTTCTTGCTCGCATATTCAAGTTCGGAAAAGCTCGCTTGCATCGTCAAGTGCCTATCAAATGTCAGTACTTCAATTGTCGCATGTCAGGGATGAGTTCGGCCCCATCGATCTGCGAATAAATCAGTGTGTCCTTAACAATCCTGCGCGTTTTTGTTAACAATCCCGCTCATAGACCACCTTCCCCACCCACGCGATGTGGGCGCGCAGGTCTGTTGCCCGCAGCATCTCGAGCGTTCCCGGAGAGAAGCCGCCAAGGGGCGGTGCGGTTCCAGAGGAGGTCGGTTTCATCGCGCAGCAAGTGTCTCTTGAAGCACCAGGAAGAGGGGATAAAAGCGGGTGATCACCGCGTCGGCGATCGCGTGGGCAAGCGCCTCGTCGTAGGTGTGGCTGGTGCGGTTGCGGGCGTCGACCATCGCCAGCCACCCTTCGCCGTCCTCGATCAATCCCTGCTGGAACGCTTCGCGCAGGGTGCTGCGTGCGCCCACCAGTTCGGTGATCCCTTCGTGGGTGAGATAGTCTTTGAGGGTGTGCCCTGCCGGTTCACTACCGTGCCTCTCTCCCCCCCACCGGCGTCACCGCAAAGAGCGCGGCGATCTCCGCTTCGGTGAGCGTCCAGCCGCCCTGCCCTTCGCTGCCGGTTGCAGCGGCCGCGAGCGCCGCTTTCTGGGCTTGTAGTTTCAGGATCTGCTCTTCCACGGTGTTGGCGCAGATCAGTTTGTAGATGAAGACCGGTTTGTCCTGGCCAATGCGGTGGGCGCGGTCGATCGCTTGCGCTTCCACCGCGGGGTTCCACCACGGATCCAAGAGGATCACGGTGTCAGCCTCGGTGAGGTTGAGCCCCGTGCCGCCCGCTTTGAGGCTGATGAGGAAGACGGGCACTTCGCCGCGTTGGAAGCGCGCAACTACCTCGTCGCGGCGGCGGGTGGCGCCGGTGAGGAGCGCGTAGGGGATACCCTGCGCGGCGAGGCGCGCTTCCACCCGTTTGAGGAGCTGCACGAATTGCGAAAAGATGAGCACTTTGCGCCCCTCTTCCACCAGTTCTGGGAGCGTGGCGTCGAGCCAATCGAGTTTCGCCGACTCATCCACCCGTTTCGCATGCGGCACGTCGACGAGCGTCGGGTCACAGCAGCACTGGCGCAGTTTCAAAAGGGCGTCGAGCACCGTGATCTGGCTTTTCGCCAACCCCTTTTCGGCAAGGGCCTGACGCACACGCGCCTCCATCGCGATGCGGATTGCCTCGTAGATCTTGGCCTGTTTCTCTCCCAGAATCACGCTTTCGACGATTTCGCTCTTGGGCGGCAGTTCCTGCGCCACTTCCGCTTTGGTGCGGCGCAGGAGAAAAGGCCGGATGCGGCGACGCAGAAGCGCCAAGCGCTCCGTGTCGTGGTGTTTTTCGATCGGGGTGCGGTAGTGGCGGGTGAACGATTCGCGCGGCCCCAAGAAACCGGGCATGAGGAAATCGAAAAGCGCCCAGAGTTCGCCCAGGTGGTTTTCCATCGGGGTGCCGGTGAGGCACAACCGCTGTTCTGCGAAGAGCTGCCGCGCACATTGCGCCACCCGTGCACGCGGGTTCTTGATCGCCTGCGCTTCGTCGAGGATCAACACCGACCAGCGCTGCGCGCGCAACCGCTCGATGTCGCGCCACAACAAGGCGTATGAGGTGACCACCAGGTGGTGCGCCCCGAGCGTAGCTAGGGTGTTGTCGCGCTCGGCGCCGTGCCACGCCGCAACGCGCAATTCTGGGGTAAAGCGTGCCGTTTCGCGCAGCCAGTTGCCGATGAGGCTCGTGGGGGCGACGACGAGCGCCGGCGCGGTGAGCCGCCCCGCAAGCCGCTCGATCTCCAGATGGGTGAGCGCCTGGAGCGTCTTCCCCAGCCCCATGTCGTCGGCCAAAATTCCGTGCAGCCGATGGCACCGCCAGAATTGCAGCCAGGCCACCCCCTGGTGCTGATAGGGACGCAGCGCGACGGTGAGCGTCGCGGGGATCTCGACCGGCGCGGGGCCACCGTGGGTGCGCAGCTCGTCGAGCATCGCGGCGAATGCCGGCGGTTTTTCGGGCCAGAGGGGTTCGGGAATCGCTTCGAGCAGCGCGACGTCGAAGCGGGAAACGCGCGCCCGCCCTTTGCGGTGGGGTTCGCGGCTCAAGAGCTCCGCCGCGACGCGCAGCACCGGCTCAAGCGGCGCGAGCGGCACGCGCGCGCAGCGGTTGGTTGTCCCGGGGAGATCGAAGATGAGCGCTTCGGGCCAACCGTCTGCGCCGTAGCGCGCGAAAACCTCTGCGGCGATCGTCTCCACCGGCACACGCGTCGTTTCGTCCAGGATGACGTTGCCTTGCCATTCGAACCAGTCCGGTTCGTCGGCAAGCGGCATGAGTTTCACTTCGGTGAAGCGCGCCTCCACCGTTTCGGGCCAAAAGTCGGGGTCGGCGGCGATTGTTGGGGCGAATTCGGCCAACGCCGCAGGCGCCTGGTCGCGCAGTTCGAGCCACTGCGCAGCAGACCAGCGCGGAGTAAGGCGCCGGTACTCCGTTGTTACGGCGCGCGGTTCGCCGGCAAAGAGCGCCACCGCGTCGAACCAAACCCGTTCGCGGTCGCGGCGCCGTTTTGGGACGGTCAAAACCGTTTCGCCAAAGGGGTGGCTGAGCGTTCCGTCCGCGAACACCGTCACCGGGCCATAGACCACTTGCGGTTCGATCTGCCGCTGCCCCCCGTCGCTGGTGGTGAGATGCAGAAGAAAACGCGGCGCGTCGGGCACAGAGATCTGCGCTACCGGTTTGGGGGGCGGCAGTTCGGCGGGCAACACCTCGCGCCAGCGGCGCGCGAACGGGTCGACCACCTCGGGCGGGATCGCGGGCAACGTCTGCAACTGCGCAAATTGCGCCCATGAGACTCCTTCGGGGAGCGCAAACGCTCCGACGCGGCGCGTGCGGGGGCAGAGGTAGTGCCACGGCCAGGTGTTGGTGATCAGCAAGCAGCCTTCCAGTTCGTCCGGGATGCGGTACGCGCCGCAGAAGCGGCCGCGCGCATCTTCCCGCCATTGCCAACCCAAAATGGGCTGCGCGTCGCTCCACGCTAGGGGCAGGCCGTAGGTATGGTCGCCCCAATAGGCGCGGCCGCTTGCGACGATCGCTTTGAGCGCCTCACCCAGCCACTGCGGCACGGAGAGCATCGCACTTACTTGGGTTGCTTCGGCAAAGAGGAGGCCGTAGAGATCGGCCAGGGTCAGATGGCCCTCCAAGCCAACGAGCAGATGACGCGCCTCCCAACTCACCGCGGTACCGCGGATGAGGCGGTGCGCGTCGCGTTTGTGCGCCCGGGTGCGCCACGCGCTCCAGCGCACTTCGTGGTGAATTACGTCGACGTCGAAGACCAGCCGTTCGCCGTCGGTTGGCGGTTCGGTCTGCGCTTCGGCAATGCGCTCAAGCTGCGCGAACGCAAGCGATTCACGCGCCGGACGTGGCGATGCGCTCGCCCCTTTTTTGGGTTGTTGCGCCTGAGGGCCGTGCAGGAAGAGATGAACCAGGTGCCCAAGCTCGCCAGCCATGATCGTTCGCAGTGCGCGCCAAAAGGGGAAGTATAATCGGGCGGTAGCGCAAAGACAACGAGCGAAATGGAGGCTTGAGTCATGGCTGGACACTCCAAATGGGCAAATATCCGCTTTCGTAAAGAGCGCCAGGACGCCAAGCGCGGACAGATTTTCACCCGGCTGATCCGGGAAATCACCGTCGCGGCGCGCAACGGCGGCGGTGACCCGGAGTTCAACCCGCGGCTGCGTGCAGCGATCGAAAAAGCGAAAGAGCACAACATGCCGGCGGAGAACATCGAGCGGGCGATCAAGCGCGGGACGGGGGAACTCGAAGGGGTCAGCTACGAAGAGGTGCGCTACGAAGGGTACGGCCCGGGCGGCGCGGCGGTGATCGTCGACTGCATGACCGACAACCGTACCCGCACCGTGGCCGAAGTGCGCCACGCCTTCGCCAAACATGGCGGCAACCTGGGTACCGAAGGGTGTGTGGCGTTTCAGTTCACCCATTGTGGTCAAATCATCCTGCCGCCAGAGACACCCGAAGACAAGGTGTTGGAAGTGGCGCTGGAAGCAGGCGCGGATGACGTGCTCACCCATGAAGACGGTTCGATCGAGGTGATCACTCCGCCGTACGAGCTCGACAAGGTGAAAGCCGCGCTCGTCGCGGCTGGGCTCGAGCCCGCTGCCGCCGAGGTGGTGTGGAAAGCGCAGAACGAGATCGAGCTCACGGGTGACGACGCCGCGAAGATGCGCAAGCTCCTGGATGCGCTCGAAAGTCTGGACGACGTGCAAGCCGTCTATACCTCGGCGGTTTTCGACGAAAGCGAATGAGACGTGGGCAAACGCTCTTGGGTGTCGATCCGGGGCTGCGCCGCACCGGTTATGGCGTGATTCGGTGCGACGGCGCGCAGCTTGCCCACCTTGCGCACGGCGTGATCACCGCCCCCACCGCGGCACCGCTCCCGGAGCGGCTCGCGGCGCTTTTCGATGCGCTCACCGCGCTCATTACCAAATACGCCCCCGACGCGATCGCGGTCGAACAGGTCTTCGTCAATACCAACGCGCAAGCCACACTTCTCTTGGGACAGGCGCGGGGGGCACTTCTGGCTGCTGCGACCCGCAGCGGCGCACCGGTTGCGGAATACACCGCATTGCAGGTGAAACAAGCGGTGGTCGGTTACGGTAAAGCGCAGAAAGTGCAAGTGCAGGAGATGGTGCGGCGGCTTTTGGCGCTTGCCGAACCGCCACCACCCGACGCCGCGGACGCGCTTGCCTGCGCGATCTGCCATGCCCACCAGAGCCGCCATCCGCTTGCCGCCGCGGCGCTCGCCAACGTTTCCGGCGTCACTCGGCGCAAAGGACGGCTGCGCTGGGACGCCGCGGCGCTGGCGCAATTGAGCCGAAACGGGGAGCAACGGTGACGACCATGCGCGCACCCCCCCACACCTCCGCCGCAGGTTCGAAGACGCCCACCATTGCCACCCCTGAAGCCCTGTGCGCGCAGCTGGAAACCACGCTCTTTGGCAAAGGAGCAGCGCTGCGCTTAGCGCTCGCGGCTTGGCTTGCCGATGGGCACGTGTTGATCGAAGATCTGCCCGGCGTGGGGAAAACGACGCTGGCGCGGGCGCTCGCGACCGCGTTTGGCTTTTCCTGGCAGCGGCTCCAAGGAACCCCGGACCTGTTGCCCGCCGACATCACCGGCGGGCTCGTCTGGGACGCGGCGAAAGCAGAACTGCGTTTCGTCCCTGGCCCCATATTCAGCGAAGTGGTGCTCTTCGACGAACTCAACCGCGCCAACCCCAAGACGCAGAGTGCGCTTCTAGAGGCGATGCAGGAGCGGCAGGTGAGCATCGAAGGGCAAATCCACCCGCTTCCCGATCCGTTTCTGCTCATCGCGACGCAAAACCCGCTGTCGCAGATCGGCGCTAACCCGCTGCCCGAAGGGCAGCTCGACCGCTTTGCGGTGCGGCTGACGCTCGGCTACCCGCCGCGCGCCGCGGAGCGGCAACTCGTCCGCCACGCGTTGGACCGCAGCGAAGCGGTTGCCACACCACCAGCGCATGTGACCCGGGAGACGTTTTTGGCGTGGCGCGCGCAGGTACGCACGGTCACCGTTCGCGAGGCGCTCATCGACTACGCGCTCGATCTCGCGGCGGCTTCGCGCCGTCATCCCGCGCTGAAGCTGGGGTTGAGTCCCCGCGCGGTGGTGCAACTGCTGGAACTTTCCCGTGCTTGGGCCTTTCTCAGTGAACGGACGTTCGTGTTGCCCGACGACCTGCAGGCCGTCTTTCGTGCCGCCACTGCCCATCGCCTGTGGGCCAAGGCTGACGCGGCCCAGACGCCCGAAGCAGTTGCCGTCGAGTTGCTCACGACCACGCCGGTACCCCATTGACGTCCACCCAGCGAACCTTGTGATCTGCAATACCCTGTGATGCCTTCTGCCCACACGGTTACCCCATCACCGCCTTTGCCGCCCCGCTGGATCCACTGGCCGCGCTGGGTGCGCCGCCACCACCGCGGCGCGCGCTGGCAGTGGAACGCGTGGCAGGTGTTCCTGCTTCCTACCCCCTTTGGCTGGCTCTATGGTGGGGCGCTGGGGGCGCTCTTTCTCTTTGCGGCGAACTACCAGTTGTCGCTTGCCTATCTCCTCCTCTTCGTCATCTCGGCGTTCGGCGTCACCGCTGCGGTGCAGACGGTGCGCGTCGCGCACGGTGTCACGTTCACGGCACAACCGCCCGAATGGGTCTTCGCCGGCGACCCCGTCACCTGGACCCTGCACTGGCACGCCCCGCTCGACGCGCAAGGAAGCGCCTTGACCGTGAGTGCGGTAACGCCAGACGGTCACGTAGTTACCCGCCGGGTTCTCTTCGACGGCGCCGCAGGGGCCGTGACGTTGGCGCTCCCTACGCACCGCCGCGGTGCGTACCCGGCGCCCTGCTTCGCCCTTTCGACGACCTTACCGTGGGGGCTTTTTCGTGCCTGGGCGGTTTGGCACCCGCCGCTTACCGCATGGGCGGCACCACGACCGTTGCCCGACGCTCCACCGCTGCCCCGCACGTTCACGCCGCGCGCCACCACTTTGGCACTCGGGCGCGAGCAGCTGGGCGAAGGGGTGGATTGGGGCGATTGGCGTGCCGCGCAGCGCGGCGAACCCCTGCGCCGCGTGCACATGCGGCAGTTGGCGCGCCGGGGTAACCTATGGCTCGCGGAAACGACCGCCCCTACCGCGCCCAGCGACGACACGGTTTGGCTGCGGTTCGAAGCGGCAGCCGGTGCGAACCTCGAGGAAAAGTTGGCGTGCCTTGTGACATGGGTGCTGCACGCCGACGCGCTTGGGCTTCGGTATGGGTTGGCGTTGCCCGGCTTTTCCCTGGCTCCTCAACGCGGCGCGGCGCACAAAACGGCTGCACTCCTCCAGTTGGCTAAATATGAGGAGTGGCAATGAGCAGGCCAAGAATCCCCAGCAGTTTGTGGATTCGGCAAGGGTGGCAGCGCGTTGCCGCTACGCTTCCCCCGCCCCCGTTTCCCGTTGCGGCTTCGGCGCCGTGCGTCGCTGCCGGCGCTCTGGCGTGGGGGTTACACGCCGCAGCGCTCCCACTCCTCTGGAACGCCGTGGTGGCGCTCCTGATGGCCGGGGCGCTGGCGCGCTTTCTGCTTGCCGTACGCTGGCCGCGCTGGCTGCCCACCGTGGTTGCTCTGGCGGCACTTGCCGCGATTCGACCGATCTATGGGTACGGATTCGGGCAAGAGACCGGTCTGGCGCTCCTCTTTGCCGCTTTTTGGCTCAAAGGGTGGGAAGCCACGACTGCGCGCGACCTGCGCGCATGGGGGCTCACCGCGCTCTTTCTCCTGGCTGCGGCGTTTCTGCGCAGCCAATCACCCTTTTATGCGGTTGCGGTGCTCACCGGCTGGCTCGTGGTCGTGGTCGGCTGGGCGCAAGCGGCGCGGGTGGAATGGGGGTTGGCAACGACCTTGGGCCAACTGCCCGCGTTGGCGCGCCATACCGCGTTGACGTTGACGGTGAGTCTACCGCTCGTTCTTCTCCTCTTCGTGCTCGTGCCCCGGCTCGACCGCCCGCTCTGGGGTGTGCCGCAGGACGCCGCGCAGGCGCGCAGCGGCCTATCTGAGACGATCGCACCCGGTGCAGTCAGCGCGTTGGCGCTATCGGACGCCGTCGCGTTCACCCTGACCTGGGAAGGAGCGGCCCCGGCCCCTTCTGAGCTCTACTTTCGCGCCGTGGTCCTCACCCATTACGACGGCACGACGTGGCGCCCCGCACCCGAAGAGACGCTCGAACGCGAAATCGCGCAACAGCGCGCCCGCACCGCCCCTGCCGCAGTGGAAGAACCCCCCAAAGCCGTTCGCGAATCCTTCACTTCCGCCCTCGAGTCCCAAGGCCCCGCGGCAGCAACCGTTGCCGAGCGCAGCGCCCGCGGCGAAGCGCCCTCGGCCACCCGCCACTTTGCGCTGCTGCTCGCCCCGCAGCCGATCCCTTGGCTTCCCGCCCCCGAACGGACGGTGGCGCTTCGCGGAGCCTCGGTCGCGCTCCCCTGGCGCGACGGCCGGTGGTTGAGCGCCCACCCCCTCATCGAACGGACCCTCTGGTCTGGCGAAGCGCAACTGACCGACCGTTGGCCAGAGCCCCTGACCGCAACCCAGGCGCGGCAACTCACCGCGCTTCCTCCGAACCACAACCCACGGGCGCAAGCGCTAGGACGGCAGATCGCCACCGACCACGCAAGCCCCGCGGCACGGCTTGCGGCGATCGAAGCCGCGTTTCGCGCCGCGAACCTGCGCTACACCCTCTACCCGCCCCTCATGACGGAAAACGCTGCGGACCAGACGCTTTTCGACGCCCAAGCCGGTTTTTGCGAACATTTCGCGAACGCGTTCGCGGTAGTCGCCCGTGCTGCAGGACTGCCGACGCGCCTCGTTGCCGGTTACCAAGGAGCGACCTTCAATCCGGTGGATCGCAGTTGGGTGGTGCGCCACGCCGACGCCCACGCCTGGGCCGAAGTATGGCTCGACGGCGAATGGCGGCGCGTCGACCCCACCCGCTGGGCCGCGCCCGCACGCATCACGCTGGGCAGCGACGCCGCGTTGCGCAGCGAACTGCCACTGGTGCGCGCCGCCTGGCTCGATCAACCGTGGCTTGCAACGCTGCGCCAACAGCTCTGGGCGTGGCAACGGCAGTGGGATTTGTGGGTGGTCGGTTTCGACGCGGCGCGGCAGCGCGCGCTGCTCGCCCGTCTGGGGTGGGAAAGCGGCGATTGGCGTTGGGCGGCAGGCGGCGCGGTGCTCGTCGCAGCAGCGACGGCACTCCTTCTCTTCGTTCGCCTTCCAGAAAAACCGCGCGACCCCGCGCAACGCGCTTGGGCCCGGCTCACCGCGACGCTCACGCGCCGCGATCTTGCGCCGCATGCGGGCGAAGCGCCATTCGCGTACGTGGCGCGGGTGCGCCAAGCGCTGCCACCACCGCTAGCGGCGCGCTTTACCGCGCTGGCGCAGCGCTATCTCACCTACCGTTTCGGCGCGGCGACGGACGCGGCACACCACTTGGCGCGCGATCTGCGACAATTACGCCAGGCACTTGCCCGCGCCCGCTGGCCTTACCGCCGCCGCGCACGGAAACATTCGGCCCCTGTCCAGACGGAAAACGGAAGCGAGACGCACGATGACCCAACCGCCTGAACCTTGTGAAAACCCGATCGCCTCGGCGCTCGTTGCGACGATGCAAGCGATGCGCACGCACGGACTCAACGTCGGCGCCGCGGGCAACGCCAGCGCCCGCCACCCCGAAAGTGGCATGTGGATTACCCCCACTGGTATCGCTGCCGAGACGCTCACGCCCCAGCAGATCGTCTGGGTCGATGCCACAGGGCAGGCGCACGGCGCGTGGCGCCCTTCGAGCGAATGGCACTTCCATCTGGCGATCTACCGCGCTCGGCTCGACGTCGGCGCGGTGGTCCATTGCCATTCGCCCGCAGCGACGGCGCTCGCGTGCCACCGCCGCGAGATTCCTCCTTTCCATTACATGATCGCGGAATTTGGTGGGCAGACGGTGCGCTGCGCCCGCTATGCGCGTTTTGGCAGTGAAGCGCTTGCCGATGCGATCGTCGAAGCGCTCGAAGACCGTCTGGCGTGTCTCTTGGCCAACCATGGCCTAGTCGCTGTAGGTCGTGACCTCGCGCAGGCGCTTCATCTGGCCGAAGCGCTGGAAACGCTCTGCAAACAATACCTCTTCGCGCACGCGCTCGGCGAACCGGTCTGGTTGAGCGACGCAGAGATGGCAGACGTGCTCGACGCCTTTCGCAGCTACGGGCAACAGCCGCGTACTACCGGAGAGCACTTATCCGAATAGGTACTCCGGGCACGCGCTTACGGCTAGGCGCCTGCGTAAGGTCAGGAGCCACCATCGAAGAAAGGAGTTACGAGAGCACTTCCACGATCTTGCCGCCCAGCTCGTAGCGGTATTGCGCAGCCTCCCCTTCCGTGCTGGGCAACGCTTCGCAACGCCGCACTTCGAGCCGCACCCGCAGCGGCCGACTGTCAGCCCCGGGCGTAGCCGGTGGCTGATCGACCTGAACGGCCAGCACTTCGTGAAGCGCCGGAACGTAATTGCAGCGCAACGTCAGGCCGCCTACCGACAGCTCCGTACAGGTGGCCTCATGACGTTCGCCATGCGCCGTGATGAGGTGCGCCTTGAGCCCACCTCCAGGCACGGGGATACGGCGGTCTCGGCGTCGTTCTGCGTGCGAAAGGGGCATTGCGAATACTCCCCGAAGAAAACGGTGCACCCATTATACGCAGATGGTAGCACGAGTCATAAGCACAAGCCCCCTGGGCGTGCCTCGCGGTCACGACGGACGAAACGGTGTGCGCTTAGCATGTCTCGCATGCCACCGCAACGACGTTCCGCTGGCGTTTGCTGAATTCGACGCCGACAAGATGCACCGGTACTCCCTGGCCGCGGTACTTTTCGGCGTAGCCTTTGGCACGAAGTTGCGCAAGCGCCGCTCCTTCGGGTTCGTCCGCGACCACTTTGAATTCGAAGAGGTAGATCCGCTCCGGAAGCTTCACGGTAAGGTCGATGCAGCCGTGGTGGGTGACGTCCTCAGCAATGAGTTCCAGCCCCAGCGCCGCGAGGTGGCTATAGAAGACGCTGGCCCAGTACCCTTCGTAGTGGGTGATGGGGTTTTTGCGGTACCAGTCGTGCGGGATGCTGGCGTAGAGGCGCTGGAAGTGGTCACGCAGCCGTTCGAGGTCGCCTGCGCGCATCAGGTTGATGAGCGCTGTGACGCTTGCCGTGGGGCGCGTGGGTATGAGCGCTGCCGTAAGCGCCCGGTTCAACGCCATGCGCACTTCGCGGTTGGGTAGCTTGAGTTCGTATTCGGTAACGCCTGCGGTGACGTGTACGGCGCCAATCGTCAGGTAGCCCGTCTGCCACAGGATCGCTTCGGGTTCGATCCCGTCGACGTCGAACGCCGACAAGAGCTCCTCGGTGGCATAGAGCCCTTCCAATTGTGGGGTGAAGAAGCGCCGCGCTTTGAGCAGATCGATGAGGAAGGTGGGGGTGCCCGTTTCGAACCACCAGGCGCGAAATTCGCGAAAGAAGAATAGCTGCAGTACGTCGAAGGGGTTATAGACCCATTCGTTGCCGCCCCAGGAGTAGCCGTTGTACCAACTGCGCACCGCTTCCCGGGAAAGGGGTTTTCCTTCGGCTGCGGCAGCGGCAAATTCGGGGGCGAAGACGGTGTCGAGGTCTGCTTCGGTGTAGCCGCAGATCGTGGCAAAGGGTTCGCTTAGGGTAATGTCGGCAAGGTTGTTGAGGCCCGAAAAGATCGAGACTTTGCTGAATTTGGAAACACCGGTGAGGAACGCAAAGCGGATGTGGGCGTCTTGCCCTTTGATCACCGAGTAGAGGTTGCGTAGCCCTTCGCGCATCGCACGGGCAACCTCAGGCGTGGTGAGATTGTCGAGGATCGGTTTGTCGTATTCGTCAACCAGCACCACGACGCGCTGGCCCGCTTTTTCCGCGACGCGTTCGATGAGCCGCTTGAAGCGCAGGTGGGTGTCCATCGGGGGCGGTTCGATGGTTACGCCCAGCCGGTCGGCGTTGTCGCTCAAAAGCACGTGGATGTGTTCGTCGAGCGCGGTGGCCGTTTGCAGCCGCCCTTCGGCAAAGCTCAGACGCACCACCGGGTAGCGGACGTTCCAGTCCCAGCGGTCATGAATGTAAAGCCCGCGAAAGAGTGGTTCGTTGCCAGCAAACAGTTCGGCGAGCGTGTCGAGAAAGAGGCTTTTGCCGAAGCGCCGCGGACGGGAGAGGAAGTAGTATTTCCCTTCACTGACAAGCCGCCAGGCGTACGCCGTTTTGTCGACGTAGTAGTAGCCCTCTTCGCGGATTTCGCGAAAGGTTTGGATCCCGATGGGGAGTTTGCGACGCACAAGGGAGGCCGCGCTACTGGTCATGGTCGTTTCCTGCAAGCCGCCTGTTGCGACCATTTTCGCACAAATAGAAAACTTCCTTCATGCGCCAAACTCGCCAACTCCATTCCGATACTTTGCCGCTCCACGTAAGTGCGAGCATGATGAGATCGAACTTATGAACCTTGCTGCAACGCGTACATGATCCCCCAGACGCGCGTACGCTGCGTGCAGGTCATGATCTTCGACACTGTTTTTGAAATTGTCGTAGTCGATGGCAAGGATACGGTTGGCGATCTCCTCGTCTTCGGTGTCGCGCCGGGCCTCGTAGCGGTAGCAGGCCTGGCTGATCCGAAAGGCTTGACAAGCCGCCCGGATCGACAGCCCGCGCTGCTGCACGGCTCGTTGTGCCATCTCGCGCCGGCGAGATGGCTTCACCGCTTTTTTGCAAGAGCCTCCGCCACGACCTCGGCCTTGAGCATGCGCGCCATGAGCGAGGCGTCCATGCCGCCGTACTTGGCCCGCCACTTGTAGAAGGTCGCCGAGCTGATGCCCAGTTCGCGGCACAGATCGGGCACGCTCAGACCAGCCTCCGCCCGCTTGAGCGCGTCGATGATCTGGCTGTCAGTGAAACGCGATTTCTTCATCGTAGAGATTCTCCTTCGAGACTCTCTACTTCTCAGCGCACTGGTTTTGCGGGGGGATTACCGGCTCGAGCAATTCGCGAATGTACGTCTCCCTGTCTTCCTTCTGAAACAGGATGTGTTTTTTCTGCATTTCGTCTTTCGTGATGCCCCAAAGCTTGCTCATTTCATGCGAGGGCGTGTTGGAGACGATGAAGGACTCGAGCACAACATTAGACTGCCCCAGGCGCTTCTCGATCTCCTTGACCGTTTCGTAGAAGCTGATCTTGGGGTCCTGCAGGCCCACGTTGCGGATGCCTTTGGGGTCCACAAAGGTCACGCGCTGCCGCTCGCCTTCGGGCTGCTCTTCGACCTGCCAGATGATGAAGTCCGGGTGGAAGTTGCCGGCCTCGAAGAAGCCGACGCCACGGCCCTTGCTCAGGTTGCGCAGCAGGTAGAGCTCCCGTTCTGCAAAATAGTCGGGGTTGGCGTCGTGGAACGCCTTCAGGTCCTCGATGAACCGGCGCTCGCCCTTGTTGAGCGGGGCGGGTGAGATCTCGACTACACTGCCGTCCAGGAACAGCAACGGCTGGTAGAGGTGTCGCTCGAACCAGATCGCCTTGAGGCCCTGGAACTCCCAGTCCTTCAGATTCCCTTGCTCGATGGCCTCTTTCAGCTCTTTCAGTTTGGCGACGATTTCCTGCTTCGATTCCTCGATCAGGATCCGGTAACCGTATTCGGCGCCATCCTCACTCAGGATGGATGGGAAGTTGGGATCGTCCTCGGCGAGTTCACGGTACTCCAGGTGCGGAAGTTCCCATTCGTGCTTGCGGAAGGTGTAGTAGCGCTCCACGTACTTGCGCAGCAGGGCCTGGGCGATCTCCTGCCATACGCGCACCTTTTCGAACGAGTCGAAGGCCAGCTCCGATGCAGGGATCAGCAGCCGGTACCAGCTGGTGTCCATCAGCAAAGCAGCGATGCCGGAACGGGGTAGGTTGAGGTTGTGCCAGCCACGCTCGGCCTTGAAACGTTCGAGGTCGAAGTACAGCTGGTCGAGGTCCAGGAAGGCGATGTGCTGCTCCGTCAGGTGCGCCTCATTGGGGGCGCCCTCGTCCTCGCTGCCCGATACCGTTCCGTCAGACTTCATGGCCTGGATCTTCGGGTACCAGTTCAACACCACCTGGTTCTTCTGCAGATAGGCCGTGGCGGGCCCGAGGGTCGGAACCGGCCCCAGCTTGCGGAAGGCGTCGCCAAATTCGGTCTTGATGCCGTTGATCTCTTTCTTGAGACGGATCGTCTTGAGCGGCTTCGTGCCCAGGTTCCGGATGACCGGCAGGATGAATTCGATGCGTTCTTCGTTGGCGGGTAATCCTTCATCTTCCAGGAACTTCCGGAACTGTTCCATGTAGTCGGCACGGACGCCGAAGATATGCAGCGTTTCGAGCAGGTCGATGTACCTGGGCCGTTTCAGCGCCGCGGGGAGGGTTGCACGCACGCTGCGCTTGAGGCTCATGCCGTAACCCTTCAACCGCACACCGCGGCCGAAGAGCTGGATGATCTGCGCGCCCTCGCTGCGCCCAACGTTCATCAGTCCCATGGTGCTCACGCGCCAGCTGCTCCAGCCCTCGGTGAACTTCTTCGAACC
The DNA here is from genome assembly GCF_054656675.1 of Hydrogenophilus hirschii. Lineage (NCBI taxonomy): Bacteria > Pseudomonadati > Pseudomonadota > Hydrogenophilia > Hydrogenophilales > Hydrogenophilaceae > Hydrogenophilus > Hydrogenophilus hirschii. The sequence continues at coordinate 317,448 of NZ_BAAHXQ010000001.1, read as the reverse complement.
AATGAGCACGTTGATGGCGGAGTGCGGCTTGTCCAGCTCGTGGAACAACGAGCCGGAGAATTCCCGCTCGGCGACATGCAAGCCGCTGGTTTCGCACAGCTTCACCAGCTTGGTGTCGTCACCGACGTTGATGACGCCAAAGAACGCATTGTCGCCCACGCGCACGCCGATTTCGCCGGCGGCACCCTTCAGGTTCTCGACGTGCAGCAGGCCGCCTGCGGGAGCGTTGAACAGGGTCGCCAGTGTTTCGTCGAAGATCTGTTCCGGCGACAGACCGCAGGTATTCAGGTAGGCGAAACGGCCCGCAAACAGGTTCTTGCCGGTGGCCGTCAGCAACCCCTCGTTCAGCACGCGCCGGATGCGCTCGGTGCTGTCCTTGCGATTCGCCACGTAGGTGGCCAGGAACTTCAGGATGGCCACGACGTCGGACACATCCTTCTTGTCCTCCTTGCGCACGGCATTGACGCTGCCGCCCACGAAGACCCACAACGGCTTTTCGATGTTGAACGGGCGCAGGCTCGCTTCCTGTTCCCGGTACAGCCGCTGCTGCTGGAAGAACGACAGCAGGCAGGCGGTGAGGTAGGTCCTCATCCATTCCTCGTTGCGATCGTCCTCCAGGTTGAGGATGTGGTAGTCCTTGCCGAAACCGTCGCCGTAGAACCAGCGGTAGGAATAGTCGAACAGCGTGCTGCGCGCGTAGAGGTCGGTCAGATCGCGGTTACCGGCCACGGCCTGCCCGAAGGTGGCGGAATATTCGAACGAGAAGCCCTTTTCACACAGCGCGTTGCGGAACTTCATCCAGGCCCCGTCGCCGCCTGCCGAAGCACCGCGGTGCCCTTCATCGACGAGGACAAGGTTGTTGCCCTCGAAGGCATCCACCGCCACTGTCTTCTCGCCCATCTCCTCCTTCAGCTTGGTGACCTCCAGGATTTCCACCGCACGGCCGGCGAACAGGCCGCGTCCGTCCTTGTTGAAGATCTCCGCCTCGATACCCGACTTCTGGAACTCGCGCAGATGCTGCTGCGACAGCCCCTCATTGGGCGTGAGCAGGATGATCCGGTTCAGCTCGCGCGAAAGACCATGTGTTTCCAGAAACCGCTGGTACTGGAGGATGTTGGCATGCATGAGCAGCGTCTTGCCGCTGCCGGTGGCCATCCAGAAGGCGATCTTGTTGAGCTGGAGACGGGGATCCTCGGACTCCTCCAGTGCCGCGATCCGGTCCGCTTCCGGGAGCGTCTCGTTCAGCGCCGCAATGCGCGCGTTGAGCGCCTGCCGCAGGCCGGCGGGGTCGCGGAAGTAGCGGTCGAGGTAGATTTCCGTGAACAGCAGCGCCAGGTACTGGAAGTACTTCCAGACGATCGGTTCTTCGCCCCGGGTGATGCGCCGGTCGTTGAGGCGCTGCGTGACCGAAACGATGGCCTGGTCGTACTCCAGCAGCTGCTCGTCCGTCAGCTCCGGCCTGTTCTCCGGGGGCAGGTGCAGGCACAGGGCGTGGTGGAAGCGGTGGATGTTGTCCGCGTTCAGTCCTTCCAGGGACTCATCCTTCAAATGGGCGGCGAGCTGGTCGAAACGCTCGACCCCGAACAGGCCGAGCAGCCACTGGTTGAGGGCGAGCTTGCGGTTGAACGGCAACGACGCGCGGGCCGCGGCGGCCCGGTCGCGCGCAGCCGCCCTGGGCGAAGCTGCATCGTTCTTGCGAGGACGTCCGCGCGGCATCAGGCGGCCTCCTTCCGCTTGTCGCTCATTGGATAGCAGCTACGGCGTTTGTTGATCATTTTTGATAACAAAGTGATCGACAAGGCGCCTTGTTGTGAATGGGTGAGCATCAAAACACCTCCCTGCCTTCGGCGATGTTGAGCAGCGCCGGAAAGACCAGCACCGCTGAGCGGCGCCCGCTGGACTCCATTAACTCTTTGATAATCTTGTGTTTTTTGAGGACGCCCAGAAACCGCCGGGCGGTCGGCGCCGGGATGCCGGCCATCTGGACGAAGTCCGAGGCGCTGAAGATGGGGCGGGCAAACAGCCACTCCAGGGCGTGGACCGCGTACTGGGAGCGGGTCATCTCCGGCAGGCGGAGTTTGAGGCTCCCATGCAGTTCGAGGATGGCCTGCGTGCGACGCAGGTTCTCCTCAGCCTGGGTCCGCACGGCTTCCAGGAAGAAGCCGCACCATCCCGTCCAGTCGTCGTCCCGGGAGACGGCCAGCAGCCGTTCGTAGTACTCGTCCCGGTGTGCCTCCAGCCAGGCGCTGAGGTAGAACATGGGCCGCCGAATCAGGCCCTTCTGCCACAGGAAGAGGGGCACCAGCATACGCCCCAGCCGGCCGTTGCCGTCCAGGAACGGGTGCAGGGCCTCGAACTCTGCGTGGAGGATGGCAAGCTGGATCAGCCGGTCTGGCGCCTCCTCGTGCAGGTATCTCTCCCAGGCGCTCATGGCATCGGGTAGCTTGTCGGCGCCGATGGGGACGAACCTCGCCTGCTCGATGGCGCAGCCGCTTGGGCCAATCCAGTTGGGAATGCGCCTGTACTCCCCCGGCGCCTTATTTTGGCCCCGCACCCCGTCTAGCAGCACCCGGTGCATCTCGCGGATCACCCGCTGGGACAGGGGCAACTCTGCCAGGAGTCGCTCGGCCTCGCGCATTGCCGCACGGTAGTTCAGTACTTCGCGGATGTCCTCGCGGCGCTCGGGGGAAATGTCCTCCCGGCCCGCCTCGAACTCCAGCACCTCGCCCATCGTGGCCTGGGTACCTTCGATACGCGACGAGAGCACCGCTTCCTGGGTGGTCAGCGGCGAGAGCAGGATGTCCGGGTTCGGCACGGCGGCCAGCATGCCATCATAACGGGCGACTGCCGCGGCCGCCGGACCGATCAGCGGGATAAGCCGCGGCCAGTCCAGCTCCCGCGGGGGGAACCGGCCCTCGTGGTAATGGACCGGAGCCATTACACCCCCTCCATTTCGAACATCAGGCGGAAGAAGTCCTCCTCGATCAGGCGCACCTTCCAGGTGTCATCCGGGGCCTTGAGGTTTTCCAGGTTGTTGTCGCCGTTCACGTAGATCAGGTCGAATTCGCTGTCCTTGCTGGAGTAGCCCTGCTTGCGGAACCACTCGTCCAGCACCAGGTTGTCGCGTTCGATGCCTTCCGGATCCTCCCCGCCCGGGCGCTTGCGCCAGATGACGAGCGTGCGGCGGCCGTCCGGCGTGGTGCCGGTGACGGTGCGAAACCACCACGGGCCTTCCGGGTCCGCCTTCAGGCGTCCGTCCAGCAGCAACCGGCGCGGCGCGTCCGCCGGCAGGTCCGGATCGTCGTCGCGGCGGAACGCGGCGCTGTAGGTGCGCGGCGCGGCGATGTGGTCCACCCTCAGGCCGATCAGCCAGTTGAAGGTCTCCAGCAGGTCGACATTCACCTCGCGGGACTCGTCCGAACCCGGGCGCTTGACCTTCAGCCTGTAGGCCGTGGGGTCCATGAAGGCGGACACATTCAGCAGCGACTGGCTGCCACGCGTTTCCACGTCCAGCATGTAACGCAGCAGGTACTGCTCCCGGAAGCCGTCCGGCCCCTGAGCTTGTGGACTGTCGAGCAGGCTTTGCTGTGCCTCGGAGCGGCGCAGTTCCAGGTTATTCAGCGTGTCCTCGTAGGATTCGAGGCGGATCACTTTCATGATTCGGGGGCTGCGTTCGGCTTCCTCGGCGGTGGCGAAACGCTTGGGCTTGCCGTCCTTCCACTCGGGGGTGAACGTGACTTTCTTCAGGCGGGGGAGAAGAACGGTGTCGAAGTAGTCAGCTTGCTCTACGAGGATGAACTTGCGCTGCCCCCCGTCCTCACGATTGAGGTTGATGACCGCATGTGCCGTAGTGCCAGAGCCGGCAAAATAGTCCAATATCCACACCCTTTCGCATTTCGCAGCGCCACCTGTTGCCATTTCCACAAATCGCGCAATGATTTGTTCATCCTTTGGATATGCGAACACTTCCTCGCCCAAGAGTGATGTAAGCCGCTCGGACGCGGAGCGTGCTGCTTGGTAGAAAACGCTCGGCGGTGTGACGGCTGTAGTTTCATGGAGATATCGTCGCACCATTACGGACGTCGACGTGACGAAGCTTATCCGTCCCTCCGCTACCATTTGATCAAACGTAGCCTGATCGAATGCCCAGCCGCGATTTCGTCGTAAGGGAATCTCTTCGCCCGTTATTGGATTAATCAACTTGAAGCGCCGTCCTCCAGGCGCGGTGGGATCGTCCTCCTTGTAGACGCCCCGTGCGTCTATGTACCGAAACCGACGGAGGCCAAAGGCCGGCTTGGCTTTCATGGAGCGGTACCAGCCGGCCAGGGCCTCCGACGCGGCGTCATAATCCGTGCCATATACCTCGCGTAGACGTTCTACTTCCCTCAGTACGTCTTCAACTCCTTCCTTCCTTATGCGCCATTCATTTGGCATGCTCGCGCGATCACGCGCGTATACGAGTACATACTCGTGCGTTACGCCAATTTGCCGGGCAGTATTCTTGTTCGCTCCTTCCCAAACGAGCCGAGCGATGAAATTCTCCGCGCCGAATATCGAGTCGGCGATCAGTTTTGCTACGTCGCCTTCGTTGTCATCGATAGAGACAAACATTGCGCCATCACGATGTAAGAGTTCGGTGGCAGCGAGGAGCCTGTCAGAGAACATTGCTGCCCACGACGAGTGCGGATACGAATCTTTATAGGCGAACCCGTCAGTTCCGGTGTTATATGGTGGGTCAATATAGATGCAGTGAATTTGCTCGCTGAATAGATTCCTAAATAGAGAAAGCGCTTGGTAATTCTCGCCGTGCACCAAAACGCCATCAATCTGCGTTTGTGCGTCCTCTAGGCTTGCAAGCAGTCGCGAAAGGAACTTGGCATCAAAATGTTGTGTATCCACGACCAGCGTCGGATGTGCCTTCAGGAATTCCACCGTCAGCGGCACGCTGTATCCCGGTGTCGTCAGGTCGCCCTTGATTTCATCAATCGCACACAGCCGCACCCATTCCTCACGCTGCGCATCGTTGGCGGCGATTTCCGGATAGAACTCCTCCGGAATCACACCCAGCCGGATGCAGTAGCTCGTCTCCACGACAAACTTCTTCTTCAGCCACAGCTTCTTCTGGAAGTCCTCCAGCTGCGCCAGGAAGTCGATGATCTTGTGGGCGATGCGGCGGATGACCTTGATCTTGGACAGGTACTGCTCGACGCGCGGCGCGGTTTCGTTTTCCACGTCGTCGAGGTGCATGACCTCGTTCTTGATGTAGAAGTCCAGCTCGCGCCGCAGGAAGCCGCCCAGGTCCTTGTGGATGAAGTAGTCGAAGGTGTTGCGGGCGGTGTAGCGGTCCAGATGCACGCGCAGGCGGGTGTTCTCCGAGACCGTGCCGTCGGCGCGCACGTGCCGCGCGCCCAGGGCCTTGATCCAGTCGGCCAGCGCCGGATCGTCGAGGCCCAGGATCGCCGCCTCGGCCTCGGCGTTCAGGTCCTTCTGCTTGGCCGGATCGGGCTCGTAGGTGAAGCGGATCACCAGCTCGCCGTCCTCGATGGCCGCAAAGGGCGCCGGGGCCAGCCGGAAGCGGCGCTCCTTGCCAGTCTGTTCCTTCACATTGCCGTGTTCGCCCTCGGCGGCGTCCGCCAGCTTGAAGTGGACGCGCATCGGGTTCGCTTCATCCTCCGGGCGCAGGCGGAACGCATAGTCCCGCAAATATTCGCTGGTCTTGATGTAGTACTGGTCCGCGTTGGCCCAGTGGAGCTTGACCTCCTCGCCCTCGTAGGGGATGGCGTAGACGCCGGGCTTGTAGACGCGCTTGCTGAGGAAGTCGCCCTCGGAGTAGTAGCGGCGGAAGAAACTGTAGAGATGGTCGTAGACCTCGGCTTCCAGCGCCTCGGTGTCCATGTCCAGTTCGGCCTTGTCGGCGGTGCGGTACTGGGCGAACGCCTGCTTCACCTGCGGCAGCAGGTCCTCGTCCAGGAACTGCGTCACCTCCGCGTTCCGTGCATGCAGGATGCGGTAGATGCCGAAGTCCAGCTCCGGCTGGTCGAGCTGGAACAGCTCCTTGAGCAGGGTTTTCAGTTTTTGGTATTTCTGGCTCATTGCGTGGTCGTCCTGTTGAATCGTTGGCGGGCGCGTCGCTTCGTCAGACGACGGCCCAGCGAATGGTGAAGAGTGTCTCGGCCTGCGCCTCCTCGCGCTCAATCAACGCCAGCGCTTCCTTCACGCCCATCGGCACGATGCCGTCGGCGGTAACCAACCCTCGGCGTTTCATCTCCTCGTGCCGGTACGGATCACGGCGGTTGGGGATCATGGCGTACTGGGCCTTGAGCAGTTGCGACTGCGCCTCGACCGACAGGTTGCCCTCGGCCTCGTATCGGCGTTTGAAGGCTTCGCGGTACTTGGGCAGGACGTTGCCGAAGCTGTCCAGGCAATCGGTGACGCCGGGGATGAAGTGCTTGACCAGTGCCCAATGGCCCATGCGGTAGACGCCAGCCTGAAAGACCACCTCGTCGTGCAGCCTCTCCTGGTCGGGTGAGCGCTGCCGGTAGGCGGCGATGAAGACCTCCAGCGCGTCGGCCAGCTTCGGAGCGCCGTCGTCAAAGGCCAGCAGCGCGCGCCAGTTGGCGGCCAGCTGGGCCAGGCGCTGATGTTCCTTGTCGGAAAACGGCGCGCGCAACACCTTCTCCAGCGTCTTGACCTGGCTAGGGACACGCTGAACAAATCAGCATTTTACTGGAAATGAGCGAGAGTGACCGTATCCCTTCGACATTCACACCTCGGTGGGCAAGAAATGTCTTTTTTGCCGCCATTTTCGGCTGGCTTTCGCCCCGTTTCTCGGCGAATTTCCTCATTTCGCCCCTCTCAGGACGCACCTTGGGCGTTGAGTGCAAACAATTGCCGCTTGGCGATCAGCAGATTCGCCAACCCAAAGAGCGTGTAGAGCTGCGCAGTGTTCTTCGCCAATCCCTTGTAGCGTACCTTCTTCATGCCGAAGAGGTTCTTGACGATGTGAAACGGGTGCTCGACCTTGGCACGCACGCTTGCCTTGAGTTGCTCGATCTTGTCGATCAACCTGCCCATCGCCGTCTTCGGCAGCGCCTTGCGTTTGCCCGGACGCATCGCGACTTCCCATCGAACCTTGCCGTTGCGGTTCTCTTGCCGCTTCTCGACGCCCTGGTAGCCCGCATCGCCAAAGGCCACTTTCTCTTCTCCATGCAGCAGGGCATGGGCTTGGGTGACATCATTGGTGTTGGCCGGGGTGGTCACCAGCGTGTGGGTGATGCCGGTTTCGGCATCGACGCCAATGTGGGCTTTCATGCCAAAGTACCACTGATTGCCCTTCTTGGTTTGATGCATTTCCGGATCGCGCTTGCCGCTTCGGTTCTTGGTCGAGGACGGTGCGGCGATGATCGTGGCATCAACGACCGTGCCTTCCTTGAGGATCAAACCCTTCTGCGCCAGCACGGTATTGATGGCAGCAAAGATGCGCTCGGTCAGATGGTGCTTTTCCAGCAGGCGGCGAAACTTGAGCAGGGTGGTGGCATCGGGCGCAGACTCCCGCGACAGGTCGATGCCAACGAAGCGCCGGATGGCCTGGCTGTCGTAGATGGCGTCTTCGATCCCTTCATCGGACAATCCGAAGCACTGCTGGGCAATATACATGCGCAGCATGCGTTCCACGCCAATCGGCGGCCGGCCTCGTCCGGTTCCCTTCGGGTAGAACGGTTCGATCTCAGCCACCAGCGCCGACCAAGGCGTTACCGCATCGATTTCGGCAAGAAACCGGTCGCGCCGCGTCACTTTCTTCTTGCTCGCATATTCCAGTTCGGAAAAGCTCGCTTGCATCGTCAAGTGCCTATCAAATGTCAGTACTTCAATTGTCGCATGTCAGGGATGAGTTCGGCCCATCGATCTGCGATTAAATCAGTGTGTCCCAAGAAGTCTCTTAGCGGCAGCCTCCTGCGCTTTCGGGCACTCCGAGTTTGCGCAGGATGTTCTCCAGCGGGCAGAGCCCAGTGAACGCACTCTGGAAGAGGTTCGCACCCACGAACGCTGTGAACCACAAAAAGTTTTTGCTGACGAAAAGGGGCGAACCTTCCACGCCGAGCGCCAACGACAACAGCACGAAAAACCCGGCAAATGCGCGAACCCACTGATTGATGGTCATTTGCTTCATTGCAGCCTCCTTGTTTTTGAACCAACCTTTGTCCCAACGACCAACGCCATTTTGTTACCGGTTACGCTACGCAATCACGGATCATTCCGCAGCAGCGGCAAGTTCAGCGACTCGTTTGCGTTTCGCCGCGTAAAACAGCATCGGAATCACCACCAGCGTCAACAAAGTTGAGACGAAGACGCCAAAGATCAAACTGATCGCCAACCCCTGGAAGATCGGATCGTCGAGGATGAAAAACGCCCCGATCATCGCGGCGAGCGCGGTAAGCGCAATCGGTTTCGCGCGCACCGCGGCGGAACGGATGATCGCCTCTTCGAACGCCATTCCCTGGCGAACCTGCTGGATCACGAAATCGACGAGCAGAATCGAGTTGCGCACAATGATCCCCGCCAGCGCGATCATCCCAATCATCGAGGTAGCGGTAAACTGCGCCCCGAGGAGTGCATGACCGGGCATCACCCCGATGATCGTGAGCGGAATGGGCGCCATGATAATGAGGGGCGTTCCGTAGCTCTTGAAGTGCGCGACCACCAAGAGATAGATCAACACCAACCCGACGGCGTACGCGGCGCCCATATCGCGGAAGGTCTCGTAGGTGACCTGCCACTCACCATCCCACTTCACCGCGTATTCCGCGTACGGATTCTTCGGTTGCTGGATGAACCATTCATTCAGCTTGCCGAAGAGGCCGGGACCGGAGAACGCCAGCCCATCGAGCGCCGCACGCGCGGCGAACATCCCGTAGAGCGGCGAATCGGTGCGACCGACGACGTCGGCGGTCACATAGACGACAGGCAGCAGGTCTTTGCGGTAGATCACCTGCTCGCGCGGCCGCTCGATCAGATCGACCAGTTCGCCGATCGGCACCAACTGCCCTTCGCGCGAACGGACCTTGAGCGCCAGCACCCGCTCGATGCGGTCTTTTTGCGCCGCGTTCATCTGGATACGCACCGGCACTTCGTACTGGTTGTTGCCCCCAAAGAGCGACGTGGCCGAATCTCCCGAAAGGGCGACCCGAATGGTCGAAACGATCTGCGCTTGCGCCACCCCGTATTGCGCCGCTTTCGCCTGATTGACCACCAGCACCAGTTCTGGCGCGACCTCTTCGATAGTGTCGTCGACGTCGACCACGTCGGGCGTCGTCTCCAGCACCTGCCGAACTTGCCGCGCCACCGCGATCTGCCCTTCATAGCTCGGCCCGTAGATCTCAGCGACGATCGGCGAAAGTACCGGCGGCCCCGGCGGGACTTCGACCACTTTGGCAGTCGCCCCGTAGCGCGCCGCAATTTCCTGCACGATCGGGCGCGCGGCCATCGCGATCTCGTGGCTCTTGCGGTGGCGGTGGCGGCGGTCGACCAGGTTGATCTGCAGGTCGCCCATCTCCGGCATCTGCCGCAGGTAGTACTGCCGCACCAACCCGTTGAAATTGATCGGGCTCGCGGTACCCGCGTACGCTTGCCAATCGCGCACCTCGGGGATCGCCGCCGCCAGCGCTTCGCCCATCTCTTGCAGCGCGCGGCTGGTCATCTCCGGCGGGGTGCCGAGCGGCATATCGACCACCACCTGGAATTCGCTCTTGTTGTCGAATGGCAACATCTTGAGAATCACCGCTTGTAGCACCGGTAGCGCCAGCGCCACCGCAATGAGCGCCATCACCGCAAGGCCCCAGGTGAAGCGAACCCACGCCCCGTATTTCGGGTGCATGATCGGGTTGAAGATGCGACGAAAGAGCCGGTCGAGCGCCGCGGTAATGCGATCGTCCTTCGTTTCGTGCGGGTGGGCGTCACCGGCTGAAGCACCGGCGTTCCCCATCCCGCCGGGGAGCAATTTGCCCGCGAGCCACGGGGTGACGATGAACGCAACGAGGAGCGAAAGGAACATGCCCATCGACGCATTGATCGGGATCGGGCTCATGTAGGGCCCCATCAGGCCGGTGACGAACGCCATCGGCAACAGCGCCGCGATCACGGTGAACGTGGCGAGGATCGTCGGCCCACCCACCTCGTCGACCGCGTGCGGAATCACGCGCCACAGCGGTTCCCCAGGCTTGAGGTGGTGCCAGCGGTGGATGTTCTCGACGACGACGATCGCGTCATCGACCAGAATGCCGATCGAAAAGATGAGGGCAAAGAGCGAAACGCGGTTCAAGGTGAAACCGTACGCCCACGAGGCAAAGAGCGTGGCCATGAGGGTGAGCGTCACCGCAACACCGACGATCACCGCTTCGCGCCACCCCAGCGTCACGAGCACCAACACCACCACCGCACCGGTAGCAAAAATCAGCTTACCGATCAATGTATTGGCTTTGTCGGTTGCCGTCGCGCCATAGTCGCGCGTCACCTGCCAGGCGATCCCTTCCGGAATGATCTGGTTTTCCAGAAGCCGCATCCGTTCGACCAATGCATCGACCACGGTTGCGGCGTTCGCGCCCGGTTTTTTCGAGACCCAGATCGTCACCGCAGGCTGCGACGCGCCCGCGGGCATGCCCAACGTCTCCGCCCCGGCTTGCCCGGCGCCAAACCAGACGTAACGGCGTGGCTCGTCTGGACCGAGCGCCACCTCGGCAACATCGCGAAGATAGACCGGTCGCCCTTCGACGACGCCGACGACGATATTGGCGACATCTTCGACCGAATCGAAATACAACCCCGTGCGCACGAGCACTTCGCGGTTGTCCTGCGTGAGCATCCCGGCAGGCAGCGAGACGTTGGTAAGCGACAGTGCCGTTTTGAGCTCATCGACGGTGAGGTTGTAGGCGTTCAACCGCACCGGGTCGAACACCACACGCACCACCTGCCCCGGGCCGCCAATCGTGCGCACGTCACGTGTTCCTTCAACCCGTTTGAGTTCGAGCTCCAGCGCGTGCGCAACCCGCTCCAAGTCGTACCCGGCTCGTTCGGGATCGCGCGTAAAGAGCGTGAATGCCGCGACGGGAACGTCGTCGATCCCTTTCGGCTTGACGATCGGTTCGCCGACACCCAGGTTGGGGCTGAGCCAATCGCGGTTCGACATCACAGTGTCGTAGAGGCGCACGAGCGCGGTCTCGTTCTTCACGCCCACCTGGAACTGCACCGTGATCACCGCAATCCCAGGACGCGAAACGCTATAGACGTGATCGACGCCGGCGATGCGCGACAACACCAGTTCCGCGGGCCGCGCGATGATCGCTTCGACGTCTTTCGCCGACGCGCCGGGCCAGGGCACCAGGACGTTGGCCATCGTCACGTCGATCTGCGGCTCTTCCTCTTTCGGCGTGATGACGATCGCGAAAAGCCCGACCAAGAAGAGGACGAGCGCGAGGAGCGGCGTAATGGCGTTGCGCTGGAACGTGGCCGCGGTGCGCCCCGAAATGCCGAGCGGGTTGCCCGTGGTTTCGCCAGGAAGGATCGGTTCGCGCATCACAGGCTCCTTACGACCGGTCACCGTCGCCGCGCGCCGCTTGTGCCGCGATCAATCCTGCTTTCACCGGGTCAAGCGCAACACGGTCCCCAGCTGCGAGCCCAGCCAGAACCTGAACGTGCGCCTCATCGACGCGATCCCCCAGGCGAACCTGGCGCAAGCGCCAACCGTTGGCGGTTTCGACATAGACTGCGGTCAATTCGCCACGCCGTAGGATCGCTTGCGTGGGCACGACGAGCCGTTCCCCACCCGCTGCGGAGATCTCCATTCGGGCAAACGTCCCGGGAACCAGCCCATCACCTGCGTCTGGCGGAAGATCGGCACGCACGGTCTGCGTCTGCGTCTTCGGGTCGACCGCGGGCAGCACCGTCACCGCGGTAGCGTTCCAAGCACGCGCTTGCCCGGGGACTTCGACGCGGGCAGCAAGCGGCTGCCCCAACGCGCGAATCCGCTCTTGCGGCACTTGCGCCACGGCGCGCAACGCGCCCGGCTGGTAGAGCAAGAGGAGCGGCTGCCCGGGCTGCGCCATATCGCCCTGGTTCCCGTAGCGCTCCGCGACTATCCCATCGAACGGCGCTTTCACTTGGGTATAGGCGAGCGCCGCTTCGGCGCGCGCCAGCTGTGCTTGCGCCGCGTTGCGTTCCGCTTGGGCCGCATCGAGTGCGGTGCGCGCCGAATCGAGACGCGATTCACTGATGAATTTTTGGGCAAAGAGGTTTTTCGCCCGTTCCCATTCGGCACGCGCCTGCGCCAGGTTCGCTTCGGCCTGCGCCAAGCGCGCACGGGCCGCAGCCACCTCTTGGCGCACCGCCGTGTCGTCGAGCACGAAAAGGAGATCGCCCGCTTTGACTTTCGTGCCCGCGTCGACGCGCACCTCGACGATGCGCCCAGCAACCTCGGGCGCCACCCGCGCCTGCAAGACCGCTTCGATCACCCCTTCGGCAACGATGCGTTCGCGAACCTGTTGCCGTTCGACGACACCGACCGCAAGCGCCGCATCATCCTGCGCCGCCTCTGGCGCGTTTTGCGCCCAAGCGCCCGCTGCCAAAAAACCGACCACACCCAGCATCACAACGTTTCTGAGTATTATCATTTTCTAATACTCCGCCGCCAAAAAAAGTCCCGCTTGGGACACTGATCGATTCTCTCTACCACTGAGAGAAGATGGTCGGGGCGGCGGGATTTGAACTCGCGACCCCCTGCACCCCATGCAGGTGCGCTACCAGGCTGCGCTACGCCCCGACACCTTGCGAATTATAGCATAGCACGCTGGTCACACAATAGTTTTGTATTCGTTCAGTCAGGGCTATCGCATTTGCACCCTCGGACTAAGACTGGTTGTGCAACCTTTTTTCTGTAAATTTCCGTGGTGTTGGTCATGACGCCGGGGTTACGGGTTGAGGTTGAGATAGACCTTGCCGGTCATCCACTCGTCGTCGAGTTCGGCCAGCAGCGCCGAGACCAGGCGCAGGCAGGAATCCATGTTGGGGAAGATGCTGGCCACTCGGGTGCGTCGTCGCAGTTCCCGGTTGATGCGTTCCAGCCCGTTGGTGGTACGCAAACGGATACGGTGCGCAGCGGGGAAGTCGAACACCGTCAGGGATTCAGGAATCGCGGTTTCGGCCCACTCGGCCAGTTTCGGATGCTCCTTGCGCCAGGTGTCCAGGGCGGCTTTCAAAAGCCGCTCGGCTTCTGCCTTGTCCGGAGCATTGAAGATCGCGCGCAGTGTCGCGGCGACGTGCTTTTTCGCCTCCTGTCGGGTGACGAACTGGCCGGCGTTTTGCTGCAGATGGAACTGGCAACGCTGCCAGGGAACAGAAGGGAACACCGCTTTGCGGGCAGCTTTGAGGCCCGCATGATCATCCGCGATGATGAGCTTGATCCCGTGCAAACCGCGGGCAAGGAGGGATTCCAGGAAACGTCGCCAATTGATCTCGGCTTCCGACGTGGCCACCGTGCAACCGAGCACCCGCCGTTTGCCCGTCGCATCGACGCCGACGGCGATCAAGACGGCACAATCGACGATTCGCCCTTCCAGCCGCACTTTCTCGTAACGGGCATCCAGAAAGAGATAGGGCACTTCGCCCAGAGGACGCTCGCGCCAGGCCGCAAGCCCCTCGTCGAGCCTGGCGGCGGCACGGCTCACCTGGGCGGTGGAGAGCGAAATCTCCGGCCCCAGCAGGCGCTGCAGTACCTCGATCACCCGGCGGGTGGAGACCCCCTGGACGTACATCTCGGCCAGGGCCAGATGCACCGCCTGATCGGTGCGGGTGCCTTTTTCGAGGGCAGAAGGGTAGAAGTCGCCGCAACGCACCTGGGGCACCTGAAAGGTCAGCTCACCAAGGCGGGTGAGTACCGTCTTGGGTTTGTACCCGTTGGCGTAGTCACGCCGTCGCTCACTACGTTCATAGGGCGCCGCTCCAAGGAACTGGGATCGTTCGATCTTGGCGGCTTCATTGACGAGGATGCGCAGAGCCTCGCCGGCACCCTCCAGTCCGTGTTCGAGCAACACAGCATAAGCCATTTCCAAAGGATTGGTTTCGACACGCATCGCCATGATGGGCATACTCCTTTCTCGAAGTCATGGCGTCAGACCGAGCGCCGCGCACTTCCTGCCATAGGCGCTAAACGGAATTTACAGAAAGGATGGTACACAACCAACCATTCACAATTGAGCCATTCGCTCATTGAAGAACTGCCCACAGGAGAAGTCGCACGTTTCTGCCCAAGGAGCTTCTGCTGCATCGACTGCACTCCAACGCACGATTCAACGGTACGATCCTGCACCTCTGTCCCAGCTTCGATCCAGCGATCATCTACTGTTCGGCGCCCCCTGATCCACTGTGCCGCATCATGATGGCATACTCTTTATTGTTAGTGTCAATATTATAGATAATGAGAATTGTTATCGTCAACACGAAAGGGGTTATGTCTTCTCTTTTGTTTCCACACAACAGCACCGCAAGCAACCGCGCCAACTGCCAAACTTCCCAGCAGAATACTGACATCTACCCAAAGCGGATCAGTCTCCTGGGGTATGCGCTTTCATTACGGAATAGCGTCACTTCGCGAAGTATGGCTGCCAATTCAACTACGACTTCATTGCGAAGACGCGGCCACAACGAGTCATGGTCAAAGCTGTTTTGCCGCGCGTACCGGTACCGTTCGTCCGCCTGAGAGAGCGAACTGTTCTTCTCGAGCATCTTCCCCCTTGGCCGACCATGTACGTTCCGATCACTTTGAGCTGTTGGGCAGCAGCGTTTGCATCCACGAGCGGCATCGCTCATCAGTACGATTTACCACCATATCCGTGCTTGTACCAAAAATTACATTGCGAATGAGATCGATTGTATTTTACACACTTTCTGTGACGCAGCATCATTCCCCAGCACGCCGGGAACAGGTGAAGTCGAGTTCACCAAGGATCAAGGTTGTTGAGTCGGGGTTTTTTCCAGCACGGCATTTAGATACCGAACCACCGCCGCAAGCGCATGCTCGACTTCGGCAAGCGCTCCGCACCAGCTCGCCAGTTGCTCACTCACCGCCTCATCCGCCAGTGCGCTGAGCCCGAGCAATTGTCGCACCTCGTCATGCGACCTGCCCTCCCCCAAAAGCAGCCGCCGGATGCGCCGCAACAAGAGGATTTCGCTGCGGCGAAAAAAACGCCGCGTCCGCCCGCGCGGGTGGTCCACTGCAAACTCCCGTTCCCACTGCCGTAAGAGCCGCTCCGGTACGCCGACGAGCTCGGCTGCCTCTTGCCGCGTGAAAAACGGTTTGGCGGGCACTTCCGGCAAATCAGACCACTGCGGGTTCACGTTCCGGGTTTCGTTCGACGAGGTCATGGTGGGCGACTGCCTCTTTGAGTTTGTTGCTGGCGTGAAAGGTTACCACACGCCTCGGTTCGATCGGAACGACCTCTCCCGTTCGCGGGTTACGCCCCGGGCGCTGCGGCTTGTCCCGAACCTCGAAAACGCCAAACCCGGAAAGTTTCACCGTTTCCCCGGCAACCAGCCGTTCGGTGATCGTCTCGAAAAAACACTCGACCAATTGTTTGGCCTCGGCACGGGGAATCCCCACCTGCTCGACCAAGATCTCCGTCAGCTCTGCTTTCGTCAATTCTGCAGCCATCGTATCCTCTGTCGCTCCAACGCATTCGCGATCACTGACGCAGGGTTGCGGCACATTGGGCGGCAAGCGCGTCGACGATCTGCACCACCGCTTCGTCGATCTCGGCGTCGGTAAGTGTTCGCTCCGGATGCTGCCAGCGGAATCGCAACGCCACGCTCTTCATCCCTTCCGGCAACCCTTTTCCTTGGTAGACGTCAAACACCCAGACCGATTGCAGCGCTTGCGGCGCAGCGGCACGCGCCACGGCGATCAGTTCGGCGGCAGAGCGCCCTTCGGGCACCAAGAACGCCAGATCGCGTGTCACCATCGGTTGCTTCGAGAGCGGTTGGTATTCGGGTTTGCGGCGCGCGAGCGCCCATTCCAGCTCGATCTCGAAAACCACCGGCGCCGGTTTCAGCTCCCAGTGGCGTGCCCATTTCGGGTGGAGCTCTCCAATCACCCCGATCTGGGTTCGCTCCTTGCCCTGAACCAACCAAACCGACGCCGAACGCCCCGGATGGAGCGCCGGGTGTTCGACCCGTTCGAACGCGAGCGTTTCCGGTGTGAAGAGCGCTTCGAGATCCCCTTTGAGATCGAAGAAGTCAACCGCACGGTGCCCCGCCTCCGTCCACCCCGGCTCCGCGGTTCCCCAAGCGATCGCCGCCAATTTCAGCGGCTGGTGATGGGCGAGCGCGGCATCGAGCGCGTCTTGGGTCACCGCAGTAATCGGCTCTGCCGAAAGAAAGCAGCGTCCGATTTCGAAGAGCCGCACGCTTTCGACTTGCCGTTTGCGGTTTGCCGCAACCGCGTCCACCAACCCGGGAATGAGGGAAGAGCGCATCACCGCAAGCGGCGCAGCGATGGGGTTCGCCAACGCGATCGGCTGTGCGTTGCCCAGCACCTCGGTCTCCCAACGCTTCTCGACGAACGCGTAGGTGATCGCTTCACTGTAGCCACGCGTGCACAAGAAATGGCGGACCGCATGGCGCGCACGGCGGGTTTCGGGCGATTGCCCCATCACTGCGGAGATCTCCGGCATTTGCGCTGGGATCGCGTCATAGCCGATCAACCGCGCCACCTCTTCGGCCAAATCTTCCGGAATCGCCAGATCGAAGCGCCAGCTTGGTGGCACCGCGGTGATCGTCTCACCGACCACCTGAGTGGCCACCCCTTCGCGTTCGAGCCACCGCGCGGCATCGTCTGCGTTCACGGGAACCCCCAAGTGGGCGGCAAGCCGCGACGCGGTGACGGTGATCGCCGACCGCACCGGTAAATGAGCGGGCGATTCGGCAACGACCACTTCGCTCGCTTCGCCCCCAGCAATCTCAAGGATCAACGCGGTTGCCCGTTCCAGCGCACGGCGGCACCCTTCTGGATCGACACCGCGTTCGAAGCGGTGCGCCGCGTCCGAATTCAGCCCGTAACGTCGGGCGCGCCCAGCGATTGCGCTGGGAGTGAAATGGGCACTTTCCAGAAAAATCTCGGTCGTCGTCGTGCGCACGCCACTTTCGAGCCCGCCCATCAGACCGGCCAACGCCACCGGGCCTTGGGCGTCGGCGATCACGAGGGTCGCGGCGTCGAGCGTCACCTCGTCACCGGTCAGCACCGTCAGTCGCTCGCCGTCTCGAGCCCAGCGCACGGTGATGTCGCCTGCCAACTGCTGCGCGTCGAACGCGTGCAGTGGCTGGCCCAATTCGAGCATCACGTAGTTGGTGACATCGACCAGAAAATGGATTGGGCGCAAACCCGCAGCGCGCAGACGCCGTTCGATCCATTCGGGCGTTGGCCGCGTGGGGTCGACGCCGCGGATCCAGCGCCCGAGATAACGGGGACACGCTTCTGGCGCGTCGAGACGCACCGCTCGCCCGGCGGTAAAGCCTGCAGACGGCACGAGTGGTGCTTGCGGCGACAAGGGATGGTCGCGCTCGGTTACCGTGCCCGGCGCCCACGGCGGGGTCACAGACGTATTCGTAAGTGCCGCCACTTCGCGCGCAACGCCCAAGACACTGAGGCAATCGGCGCGGTTTGGGGTCATCTTGAGCTCGATTACCGCATCGTCGAGTTGCAGGTAGCGGCGAATATCGGCACCAACCGGCGCGTCGGCAGGGAGTTCCATCAACCCGGCGTGGTCGTCGGAAATGCCCAACTCCCGCGCCGAGCAGAGCATCCCGAACGACGCCACCCCGCGCAATTTGGCTTGGCGAATGGTCAAGCCGCCCGGCAGCTGCGCACCGACGAGCGCGCACGGCGCTTTGAGCCCCACGCGAGCGTTCGGTGCGCCACAAACGATCGCAAGCGGCTCGCCTTGCCCGACATCGACGGTACAGAGACGCAGCTTGTCCGCGTTGGGATGCGGCGCCACTTCGACAATCTCGCCGACAACCACGCCAGTGAAGGGCGGTGCAACCGGCTCGACACTTTCTACTTCGAGCCCTGCCATCGTCAACCGCTCCGCAAGCGTCGCCACGTCGAGCGGCGCGGCGTCCTTCACCCACGATTCCAGCCAACTCACCAGAATTTTCATCGTCGATTCCCTACGCGAACTGCGCCAAGAAGCGCACGTCGTTCTCGAAGAAGAGCCTGAGGTCGTTGATCCCGTACTGCAACATCGCCAACCGGTCGAGGCCGAAACCGAACGCAAAACCACGGACCTGTTCGGGATCGAAGCCACCGTTGGCAAGCACCGTAGGATGAACCATGCCGCAGCCAGCGATCTCCAACCACTTCCCTTTGAGCGCGCCGCTCATGAACCGGACGTCGATCTCAGCCGACGGTTCGGTGAATGGGAAGAACGACGGCCGAAAACGCACTTCGAGCGCGTCGGTTTCGAAAAAGGCGTGCAGAAACGCTTGCACGACCCCTTTGAGGTGGGTAAAGGCGATGGTCGGCCCAACCCAGAGCCCTTCCAACTGATGGAACATCGGCGAATGGGTCGCGTCCGAATCGACGCGATAGACCCGTCCCGGCGCGATGATACGCAACTCCGACGCGGCACCGTGCGCGGCGACATGGGCGCGCATCGCCCGGATCTGAACGGGACTGGTATGGGTGCGGAGCACCACGTCCGAGCGCCCTTCGAGGTAAAACGTGTCGTGCATCGAGCGCGCGGGGTGATCTTCCGGCGTATTGAGCGCGGTGAAATTGTGCCAGTCGTCTTCGATTTCAGGACCGTCGGCCACCGAAAACCCCAACGACGCAAACAAAGCCTCGACCCGCTCAAGCGTGCGCCAAACCGGGTGGGGCGCACCGACCGAACGGTGGCGTCCCGGCAACGTGACGTCGATTGCTTGCGCGGCAAGTGACCGTGCCAACTGCTCCGCTTCCAGACGCGCCCGCGCGGCTTCGAGCAACGCTTCGATGCGCGCTTTGGCCGCATTGATCGCCGCCCCTTGCGCTTTGCGCTTCTCTGGCGGGAGCTTACCCAAGCCTTTCAACGCATTCGTGATGACGCCGTTTTTCCCTAGAAAACGCGCTTTGGCGTCTTCCAGCGCAGCGACTGTCGTCGCCGCAGCAAATGCGGCTTCTGCCTCCCGAACCCATTCGCTACCCATCTTCGTTCCTCACCAACAAAAAAAGGGAGGCGCGCCTCCCTTTTTCGTTTCGCGCCACCGCAGTCGCTAGCGACTTGCGCGTCCTCCGATGGCGCAACACAATCAAGCAGTCAGGTGCGCGCGCGCTTTTTCCACCAACGCACCAAACGCGGGTTTGTCGAAGACGGCAAGATCGGCCAACACTTTACGGTCGACGTCCACTTGCGCTTTCTTCAAACCGTTGATGAATTCGCTGTAGGTCATGCCGTGTTCGCGCGCAGCCGCGTTGATCCGAGTGATCCAGAGCGCACGGAACTGGCGTTTGCGCTGACGGCGGTCACGGTAGGCGTATTGCAACGCCTTCATCACCGCCTGTTTGGCTACCCGATAGACGTTCTTGCGGCGACCGCGGTACCCTTTCGCGAGCTTCAGAACTTTTTTGTGGCGAGCGCGCGCCGTTACCCCACGTTTTACCCGAGGCATCTTGCTTCTCCCTTATGCGTACGGCAACATCTGTTTGACCAAGCCCATGTCACTGGGATGAACCTTGACCATCCCACGCAGCCGCCGCTTGCGGTCCGGACTTTTCTTGGTCAGGATGTGGCGCTTGAACGCTTGGGAACGCTTGATGCTGCCGCTACCACGCACTTTGAAGCGCTTGGCGGCTCCTTTTTTCGTCTTCATTTTGGGCATTGCTTCTGCTCCTTTCCGATGTGGCGCCAGGCGCATCGCACCGGATGCTTGAGAGCCCGACGGCCACTTGTTCAACGAATCGCTTGCCCGCGCAAGGGGCAAGACCCGCTATTTTACCTTTTTTTTGATCGGTGCGATCACCATCACCATTTGCCGGCCTTCGAGCTTGGGCATCTGTTCGACGACGCCGATATCCGCCAAATCTTGTTGGATCCGTTCCAACTGGCGTAGCCCAAGCTCTTGGTGGGCCATCTCCCGTCCGCGGAACCGCAAGGTCACCTTGGCTTTGTCCCCGTCGGTCAAAAAACGGCGCAAATTGCGCAATTTGATTTGGTAGTCGTTTTCGTCGGTACCCGGACGGATTTTGATCTCTTTGACCTGGATCTGTTTTTGTTTGGCGCGCGCTTCCTGCGCCTTTTTCTGTTCCTGGTACTTGTACTTCCCGTAATCCATGATCTTGCAGACCGGCGGATTGGCCATTGGCGCGATCTCCACCAGATCCAACCCCGCTTCGTCCGCTGCAGCAAACGCTTCGCGCAACGAAACGATCCCGACCTGCTGCCCATCCGGGCCGATCAATCGTACCTGCGGCGCGTCGATCTCGTCATTGACGCGCACTTTCTTTTCCTGAGCGATGGCTGTCTTCTCCCTATGAAAACCTCAACATTCGGTGCTGCGACTGGCTATCCGTTCCTGGGCGCGCGCTAGGAACGCCGCCACCGGCATCGCTCCGAGGTCGACACCGCCGCGGGCCCGCACCGCAACCTGGCCACTGGCTGCTTCTTGGTCCCCCACTACCAACAGGTAAGGGACCTTTTGCAGACTGTGCTCGCGAATTTTATAGGTAATCTTTTCATTGCGCAAATCGGTTTCGCACCAAAGCCCTGCGGCACGCAGCTGCTTCTGCACCGAGACGGCGTAGTCGGCATGCCGTTCGCTGATCGGCAACACCACCGCTTGCACGGGGGCGAGCCAGAGCGGCAACGCCCCGGCGTAGTGTTCGATGAGAATTCCCAGGAAGCGCTCGAGCGAACCAAAGAGCGCCCGGTGCAGCATCACCGGACGGCGACGCGAATTGTCTTCGGCGACGTACTCGATATCGAAGCGCTCCGGCAGGTTCATATCGACCTGCAGGGTTCCGCACTGCCAGTCCCGACCGATCGCATCGCGCAGGACAAACTCGAGCTTGGGTCCGTAGAACGCCCCTTCTCCTGGGAAGAGCTCGTATTCCAGTCCGAGCCCGGTTACCGCGTCGGCAAGCGCCGCTTCGAGTTGATCCCAGACCGCATCGCTGCCGATCCGGTTTTCCGGGCGTGTCGAGAGCTTGATGCGGACCTGATCGAACCCGAATTCGCGATAGATATCGAGAATCAACCGCACAACTTCGGCGCATTCGGCCGTCATCTGCTCCGGCGTACAGAAGATATGCGCGTCGTCCTGAGTAAAGTGGCGCACCCGCAATAGGCCGTGCAACGCCCCCGAAGGTTCGTACCGATGCACCTTGCCGAACTCGGCGACGCGAAGCGGCAAATCCCGATAGCTGTGCAACCCATGCTTGTACCAGGTGCACGCGCCGGGACAGTTCATCGGCTTCAGCGCGAAGACCCGCTCATCCTCGGTTTGGGTCACGAACATGTGATCGTGGTAGTTCTGCCAATGGCCGGAACGTTCCCACAGCGAACGGTCCATCACGTCCGGCGTGTTGATCTCGATATAGCCCGCTTCGAGCTGCCGCTCGCGCATATAGCTGATGAGCTTCTGGAAGATGCGCCACCCTTTCGGATGCCAGAAGACCGAGCCGGGCGCCACGTCCTCGAAATGGAAGAGGTCGAGCTGAACCCCCAAGCGGCGATGATCGCGCTTTTCTGCCTCTTCCAATTGTTTGAGGTACGCATTGAGCGCTTTTTTGTCGGGCCACGCCGTTCCGTAGATGCGCTGCAACTGTTCGTTGCGTGCATCGCCACGCCAATATGCCCCAGCTACCTTGGTCAATTTGAACGCTTTGAGTTTTCCGGTATCCGGAACGTGCGGCCCGCGACACAAATCGATGAAATTGCCTTGCCGGTAGAGGGAGATGGTCTCCCCTTCCGGGATCGACGCGATGATTTCCGCCTTGTAGTATTCGCCTTGATCACGGAAAAAGCGAATCGCCTCGTCTCGATCCCACTCTTCGCGCACGACTGGGATCTGTTGCGCCGCGAGCGCCTTCATCCGCTCCTCGATGCGTTCCAGATCCTCGGGCGTAAATGGGCGCGGAAAGGCAAAGTCGTAATAGAACCCGTTCTCGATCACGGGGCCGATGGTCACCTGCGCTTCCGGGTAGAGCTCCTTCACGGCGTGCGCCAATAGGTGCGCGGTCGAATGGCGGATTACCTCCAGCCCTTCCGGGTCGCGCTCGGTGACGATCGCGACGTTGGCATCTTCGGTGATCGGATAGGTCAGATCGACCAAACGGCCATTGACCTTCGCGGCCACCGCGGCTTTTGCCAAACCCGGACCGATCGCCTCTGCGACTTGAAGCGGGGTGACAACCCCTTCGAACGCTTTCACCGAGCCATCCGGCAAAGTCACTGCAACCATCGTACCCCCCAAACAAAAAATGCGGCCCATGGGCCGCATTTCATCGAATCCTGGTAGGCGCGATTGGACTCGAACCAACGACCCCCACCATGTCAAGGTGGTGCTCTAACCAACTGAGCTACGCGCCTGTGGAGCGCGAATTATACGAAGTTCTGCGCCGCAAGGCAATACCTTCTGAACAAAAAGTGCGATTGCCGGATGCACTCGCGATTCACCCGCTTTTGCGCTATATTGGAATGGATCCCACTATGTGACGCGAAGGAGCAGACAATGGACCCCAAACAACTGGCACGACGTGAGATCACCTTGCCATCGGGCAAACGGTTTCGCATTTTCGACCTTTCCGCACTGGAAAAAGCGGGCATCGGCCCGATCAGCCAACTGCCCGTCTCGATCCGCGTGGTTCTGGAAGCACTGGTGCGCCATTGCGACGGCATGCGTGTCACCCCAGAACAGGTCACGGCGCTCGCCAATTGGCAACCCAACGCCGAACGCACAAGCGAGATCCCATTCGTCGTCGCACGGGTCGTCTTACAAGATTTCACCGGCGTACCGCTTCTGTGCGATTTGGCCGCGATGCGCAGCGCCGCAGCTCGGTTACAGAAATCGCCCCAAGCGATCGAACCGATCGTGCCGGTCGACCTGGTCGTCGACCATTCGGTACAAGTCGATACCTTCGGTAGCCCCGCTGCGCTGCGTAAAAACATGGAGCTGGAATTCGCGCGCAACCGTGAGCGCTACCAGTTCATCAAGTGGGGCATGCAAGCGTTCGACACGTTCGGCGTTGTCCCACCCGGCATCGGGATCGTCCACCAGGTCAATCTGGAGTATCTGTTCCGCGGCGTGCGCCGGGGTCAAGACACGGATGGCACCCCCACGCTCTTTCCCGATACGCTGGTGGGAACCGACAGCCACACGACGATGATCAACGGAGTCGGCGTCGTGGGTTGGGGTGTCGGTGGCATCGAAGCGGAAGCGGCGATGCTCGGGCAACCGGTCTATTTCCTCACCCCCGACGTGATCGGTGTCGAACTCACGGGGCAGTTGCCCGAAGGGGTCACCGCAACCGATTTGGTGCTCACGATCACCGAGATGCTGCGCCGGGAAAAGGTGGTCGGCAAATTCGTCGAATTTTTCGGCGATGGGGCAGCCACGCTCTCGGTTCCCGACCGGGCGACCATCGCCAATATGGCACCCGAATACGGCGCAACGATGGGGTACTTCCCCGTCGACGACAAGACGGTCGAATACCTGGCGCGCACCGGGCGCACCGCCGAGGAGGTCGAAGCGTTCGCCGAATATTTCAAAGCGCAAGGGCTCTTCGGCATGCCACGTGCGGGCGAAATCGCCTATACCCGCACACTCCAGCTCGACTTGCGCACGGTCGAGCCGTCGCTTGCCGGTCCAAAACGGCCGCAAGACCGGATCGCGCTCAAGGCGATGAAAGCGCAGTTCGAATCGCTCCTTGCGGCGCCCCGCGAGCAAAACGGGTATGGCCTCGACGCGCAAGCGCGCGCCAAACGGGTTCCGGTGACGCTGCCGCTCGCGCATGCGGGACGACTCGAAGGCGACGCCCCGAGCGACAAAACCCTTGAAACCACGGTCGGTCACGGGGATGTGCTGATCGCCGCGATCACCTCCTGCACCAACACCAGCAACCCCGCCGTTTTGATCGCTGCGGGCCTGGTCGCGAAGAAAGCAGTCGAACGGGGCTTGACCGTGTCGCCCAAGGTCAAAACGTCGCTTGCGCCCGGATCGCGTGTCGTCACCGAATACCTGGAGAAAGCGGGACTTCTGGCGCCGCTTGCGCAACTTGGGTTCGCGGTGGTGGGTTACGGTTGCACCACCTGTATCGGGAACGCAGGAGACTTGGCCCCGGAACTCAACGAAGCGATCCAGAAAGAAAACTTGGTGGTCGCTGCGGTGCTCTCTGGCAACCGCAATTTCGAAGCGCGCATCCACCCCAACATTCGGGCCAACTTCCTGGCTTCACCGCCCCTCGTGGTTGCGTTTGCGCTTGCCGGGCGCGTCGACATCGACCTCACCAGCGAGCCGATTGGCACGGATCGCGCCGGGCAACCGGTCTTTCTGCGCGACCTCTGGCCGACGAGCGAAGAGATCCACGCAGCGCTTCCCTTCGCGCTCGACCCCGAGGTCTTCCAACGCCTCTACCAAGATTTCACCGCGCACCACGACCTCTGGAACGCCGTCGAAGCGGCGAGCGGCGACGTCTACGACTGGCCACCATCGACCTACATTGCCGAACCGCCGTTCTTCAGTAATTTCTCCCTCACCCCGGCGCCGGTGCCTCCGATCACGAACGCTCGGGCGCTGCTCCTCTTGGGCGATTCGGTCACGACCGACCACATCTCACCCGCTGGGTCGATCCCCGAGTCGTCTCCGGCCGGGCAGTGGCTCCTTGCGCACGGCGTCCCGAAAGCGGAGTTCAACAGCTACGGCGCGCGGCGCGGTCATCATGAGGTGATGATCCGTGGCACCTTTGCCAACGTTCGCATCAAGAACTTGATGATCCCGCCTCGCCCGGACGGAAGCCGCGTCGAAGGGGGGTACACCCTCCTGAACGGTGAAATCGTCCCCGTTTACGACGCTGCGATGCATTACCAGCGCCAAGGGATCCCTACCCTGGTTTTCGCGGGCGAAGAGTACGGCACCGGCTCGTCGCGCGACTGGGCAGCCAAAGGAACTGCGCTCCTTGGGGTACGCGCGGTGGTGGCGCGCAGTTTCGAACGGATCCATCGTGCCAACCTCGTCGGAATGGGCGTCTTGCCGCTACAGTTCCTCGGTGACGACTCTTGGGAAAAACTGGAGATTACCGGCGACGAAACCTTCACGATCGAAGGCATGGAGACGATTTCGCCGCAGCAACAGCTGACTCTGACGATCACCCGCGCAAACGGCGAGGTGGTCCGCGTACCGGTACGCTCGCGGATCGACACCGCGATCGAGGTCGAGTACTATCGCCACGGCGGGATTCTTCCCTACGTGCTGCGGCAAATCCTCGCAAAGGTCTAATAGATGGCGCGCGTCGGTTTACCGGTCTGGCGCGCCCTTTTTTGGGGCGCGCTCATCGCGGTTTTCGGTCTGGCACTCCTGCCGCTTGCCGAACTCCCTCCGCTTGCCTTTTCGCTCTCAGATAAAGCCCAACATGCGCTTGTCTTCACCGCACTTTGGTGTCTGGGCGCGACGGCGTACCCCGACACTCGGGGGCTGCTTGCAGTGGCGCTTTTGGGGTACGGCGGCGCGATCGAAACGGCACAAGCGCTGACCCCCACGCGCCAAGCGGAGTGGGCCGACTGGCTCGCCGACGCAATCGGCATCGCATTGGGGTGGTGGGCGATGTCCTGGGCGGTCAGGCTGCGGCAGGCGGTTCCGTAGGCGGTTCGGTTGGCGCGCCATCGGGGTCGTTTGCGGGCGCTATCGGCAATTCCGGTAGCGGCGGCAACCCCACCTGGGCACGCAATTCGTTGCATTTGGGATTTGGACGCCCGTCTTCGAGATAGACTGGAAATTCGCGACAGGGCGACGGGCGCTGGGAATAGATCGCACACCGCACCGCTTGCCCGACCGTTCCGGTAAGCGCAATGCAGCGTCGCGTTTTCCCGTTCGTCCCTTTCATGCAACGCAGCCACGGATTGAGCGGTTCGGTGAGCGACGCGGGAACCCAGCCGCTCGGCGCGTCGTCCGCCTCTGCCCAGTAGAAAGAGATGCGAAAATGGGTACAACAGACACCGCAGTGCATGCAGGGATTGTTGGCGTCCGTGGCAAATTCGAGAATCGGGGTGCTCATGGTTCCTTGCTCATCGTCGTCAAAGGGGGTAATCCGTGACGGCGGCGCGCACGGGCACACGCCTCGTCGCCGATGCCAAGCGGCGCCAGCGGCGCGAATTCCCGACACGGCGACGGACGGTGCTCGTACACGGCACACCGCACCGCGGTGCCAATTTCGCCGATGAGCGCAGCGCACCGCGGTGGCGCCGCATCAGTACCGCGCATCCGGACGAGCCGCTTCGTCACCGGCACGATCCATTCGCTCAGTGTTGCCGCTTCGCTCACGTGAAAATCGACACGAAACGCGGCGCAGCACGCACCACACCGCGTACAGGCATTCTGGCCCTCGGCTTGTTTGCGCCCGGGCAATGACTTCTTTGCCGTCATCATGCGTTCCGGGGTTCCGTTGCTCCGGGTTGGCCACGCACGGGGTCTGGCGACCACCTTGTGAGATCGGCCGTAACCCGGTAGAGCGTTTGCCCCGAATCGTGGTATTTGCGCTCGAATGGGGTCATCGGCTCACCATCTGGCACCCATACGCTTTTCTGCGCCGCGATGCCGCTACGCGCGAACGCGACGACCAGTTCTTCGGCGAAAATCGCCCAGTTGGTTCGGCATTCGAAGCGCCCGCCAAGTGTGAGCACCGTTGGCCAAACAGGGTGGGCATACCAGCGACGTTTCAAATGACCGATCTTGGGCCACGGGTTGGGATAGAGCCACCAATGCGCCGCGACGCGAACGCCGTGCGCCGCCAACAAGCGCCAGAAGTCGATCACGTCGGCACGCAAAAAGAGGAGATTCTCTGGCCAGAGCGCGGGTGGCAACGGTTTGCGGCGCATGAGGCGCACCTCTGATTGGTCGATGCCGACCACCAGCGCCTTCGGGTGCGATTGCGCAAGGCGCAGCGTCGACCACCCAACCCCACACCCCGAATCGAGGATCACCGGTTGCGCCCCGTCCCAACGGGCGCAAAACTGCTCGAAAGCCGCTTGGTTGTAGGGCGCAATGGGCTTTCGGAACGGGGATGCGAGATGGCGATCGACCACCGCCACCAGGTGCTCATGAACCCCCTGTTGGGCGCTCTGTGGAATACGTGATGTGCCATAACTCATGGGGCGCGATTTTATTGCTTTTTTTCCGTTTTTTGGTGATAATTCCGGTTTTCCATCATCAAACGGCGGCCACAATCGCCGTCGGCCTATTGCGAGGTAACCCCATGAAAGAAGGTATCCACCCTGACTATCACGAAGTCACCGTCACCTGCTCGTGCGGCAACACCTTTGTCACCCGTTCCACATACGGGAAACCCACGCTGCACGTCGAAGTCTGTTCGAACTGCCACCCGTTCTACACCGGCAAACAGAAGATCGTCGACACCGCCGGGCGCGTTGAACGGTTCCGTCAGAAATACGGGCAAATGGCACGGTAACCGTTTTTTTCTGCACGTCACACGCTGGGCAGCTCCGCTTCGGCTGCCCAGTTGCTTTCTCCACCCATGTTTTTCGACCCGCCCCCATATCGCGAACCTGCGCTCTGGGTGCGGCACCTTTTCGGCACCGCCGGCATCGTCCTGCTGATCACGGTCTATCTGCTCTTGGGCCAATTCCATGCCCCTTGGCTCGGAGAAGATCTGCGCCATTTTCTCCCTACATGGATGGTATTCCAAGGGCAGATCGTCCCAGCGTCCCTTTCCCATCCTGATCTGACCCCTTGGGGTCCGCTCTACGCCTGGAGCGCCGCGATACTGGGCAGTGTCGCCCAAGCACTTGGCTTGCCGTTCCATGACGGCAGCCGTCTGGCCACGCCGCTGTGGTTGGCACTTCAGACCGGATTACTCGCGAACGCCGTGAAACGGCTACAAGGCAAATCCGGCGCAATCGTCGCCGCGATCGCAGCACTTTCGCCTTTGGGTTGGTTGGTTTTCGCCCACGTCCACACGAGCGTTGCCGCAGCGAGCGCCTCCGTCGCTGTGCTCCTTTGGGCTACTACCGTATGCGCACCACGGCGCGACCGTTTGACGGGTTGGGCCGTCGGCACACTCTTGCTTTTTTGGAGCAGTGGACTGCCTGGTGTCGTCTTGGCGCTCGGCGCACTGCCGCTGGCGTACTCGCGCGGCACCACCGAACAGCGCGAGGCATGGACTTTCCTTTTCGCTCCACCCGACGCAGCACCGAGCCACACCGCGCCACGTTCCGCTCCCTTGGGGGCGCTGTTTCGCTTCTGGACGGGTGCCGCACTCCTTGCTGGAATCGCCACCGTTGGAATCTTCCTTTGGAACCCTTCGGTTCAGGCGTGGGCACGAACCACGCTGCAGTCATTTTCCACTACCCCAGAATTTGAGGGACTGTTCAGCCGAGGCGGGTGGACGCTATGGCCCTTGTGGCTGGTAGCGTTTTGGCCCATTCGCTGCTACGAATTGTGGCGCGTCCCCAAAATTCGTCCAGTCTTCCTTTGGCTCCTCTGGATGATTGCGGTGACGCTCACCTGCTTTCCGGTGGGCGAAAGCACGTTGCTGATTTTGTCTCCGCCGCTGGCGTACGTGGCCACGTTGCGCCTGCTGCGCTTTGGACCGAGTACCACCGCCGCGTTCGCGTGGTTCACGCTCACGATGACCGTCGTGCTCGTTGTACTGGTTGCAGCGATGCTCAGCGCCCAGCTCTTCTCTTGGCCTCCTGGGTTGGCGCGCCACATCGCCCGTGCCACGCCCGAATTCGCTCTGGACGCGGCGCCAATTCGTCTGGCCACCGCCGCATTCGGACTGCTCCTTTGGGCCGTACTCGTCTGGCGACTCCCGCGCCAGGCCGTGCGCGCCGCAGCGCATTGGCTGTTGAGCGTCGTGCTCCTCTGGTGGCTCACCGTTTCGCTTCTCTATCCCTGGCTCGACGCCGCCCGCAATCTCGTACCAGCCGTGCGCACGCTATGGCACAACCCCGTGGTGGCCGCGCACCGCTGTCTGGCGCCCGGCCCGCGCATGGGCGCCGATCTCGTCGCCGCACTCCAATACACGGCTCCACCCACGGCAACGGTTGCACCAGATTGTCCGTTGGTCGCCCTTCGCTTGCGGGTTCGGGAACACACCCCGCAGGCGTTGGCCGAATGGCGGCGGTGGGTGCTCGCGGATGCGACGCGCGGTCGCGGTAAACTCGCCGAATGGTGGGTGGTGGTACCGCGCGGCGCCCCGCCCTTGGCCACCCTGAGTGATCAATAAAAGAAGGAGAAGCGCACCATGGCGACACAACGCGCGCAAGCATTACCGTTCGCTTTGGGTTGGCAACCCATAGAACAGACCGCGGCGCACGGCACGTTGCGCGAACACGCGACCCGCTGGCGTGCATTTCCGATCCGCGAGCAACTCCAACACGACCGGCAGCGCGTCTCGGCGTTGACCTGGCACGTCGGCGACTGGCATCTCGACCTCAGTAAGCAGGCATGGGACGTCTCTGTCTTGCAGGCATTACTGGACCTCACACACGCCACCGCGCTTCCCCAAGCGATCGCGGCACTCTTTGCGGGGGAGCCTGTGAACCTCACCGAACGGCGCGCCGCATTGCACATGGCGTACCGGGGAAGCGCGCAACCCCCAGCCGCGCAGCGCGACCGTTTTGTCAGCGAGGAAACGCGCCTTGCTGCTTTCGTTGCGACGTACCGTAGTGGTGCGCTCGAAGGGTTCAGCGGCGCCCCCCTCGACACCGTGGTCAATATCGGCATCGGTGGCTCCGACCTTGGGCCGCGCCTCGTCTGCGAGGCGTTCGCCCATTGGGGCATCGCGCGCCACGGCACGGTCCGCTTCGTCGCGAACCTCGACCCGAGCGATTTCGTAACGACCACTGCGGAGCTCGATCCGGCGCGTACGCTCTTTCTCGTCACCTCGAAGAGCTTTTCCACGGCGGAGACCTTGTCGAACACGCGTCTGGCGCGATTGTGGCTCGCGCGCCATTTCGGCGTCACGCCGGACGATCCGCGTCTCAACGGCCACTTCGTCGCGGTGACGAACGCGGTCGAGAAGGCCGAAGCACACGGGTTCGATTCCAACCGGATTTTTTGGCTCCCCGAATGGGTCGGCGGGCGCTACTCACTCTGGTCGGCGGTGGGGTTACCGATCGCGCTGGCGTACGGGTGGGAAACTTTTGCGGCGCTGCGCTCGGGCGCAGCCGAGATCGACCGCCATTTTCAGAGTGCACCGCTCGAGGCGAACGTACCGGTGCTCCTCGGGCTCCTGAGCGTCTGGCTCGCCACCTACCTGGCGCAGCAACAGATGGCCATGCTCCCCTACGCCCACGGGCTGCAACTGCTCCCAGCCTGGTACCAACAACTCGAAATGGAGAGCAACGGCAAACGGGTGCGTTTCGACGGTTCCACCGCACCCTATCCCACCGCGATGGCCGTCTGGGGAATGGCCGGCACACTGGGCCAGCACGCTTTCCATCAGTGGTTCTACCAGGGAACGCAACCCATTCCTATCGAGTTCGTCGCGTTTGCACCCGAACCTGCTGCAGCAGACGACGATCCGTTGCTCCGTGCCCGAGCCGATGCCGAAGCGGCGCTGGCAGCCAACGCGGTTGCGCAAGCCGAAGCGCTGCTGCTCGGCCGCAGCGAAGCCGAAGCGTTCGCGCACCTCTGCGCTCAGGGGCACTCTGAAGCTGACGCGCGTGCGCTTGCGCCCTTTCTGGCGATCTTGGGTAACCGCCCCAGCTCCTTTCTACTGGCGTCCCGCCAGAGACCCGAGACGCTCGGGCAGCTGCTCGCGCTCTATGAGCACGCGACCTTCGTTCGCGGTTGGCTTTGGGGCGTCAACCCGTTCGATCAGTTCGGCGTCGAATTGGGCAAACAGATGGCGCGCCAAATCGAAACACGGTGCGACGCGCCACACGATCCTTCGACCGCTCAGCTCCTCGCCTGGCTGAAAAAAGCAGCACGGTAGCGACGCAACTCCTCGATCGACTCCATGATGTCGGCCAGCGCCGTGTGCGCACTCTCTTTCTCGTACCCTTCGAGCACTTCTGGCGCCCACCGTTTGGCCAACTCTTTGATCGTAGAGACATCGAGGTTGCGGTAGTGGAAATAGTGCTCCGCTTTCGGCATGTAGCGGTAGAGAAAGCGGCGGTCTTGGCAGATCGAGTTGCCGCACATCGGGCTTTGTCGCGGTTGAACATACTGCGCCATGAACGCAACGAGCTGCGCTTCGGCT
The DNA here is from genome assembly GCF_054656675.1 of Hydrogenophilus hirschii. Classification (NCBI taxonomy): domain Bacteria; kingdom Pseudomonadati; phylum Pseudomonadota; class Hydrogenophilia; order Hydrogenophilales; family Hydrogenophilaceae; genus Hydrogenophilus; species Hydrogenophilus hirschii. Next base: position 285,992 of record NZ_BAAHXQ010000001.1, on the reverse strand, counting down.
TCTGCTTCGGTGACGGTAGAAGCGCGCACCCGTTCGATCAACCCCGACGCGCCGTGGGTCTTCTGGCACCACGCATCCATCGCGGCCAACACCGCGTCGGACTGATGCACCGCGATTGGCTCCAAAACGCCCACGACGTTCAAATCGTTGTCGGTGGCCACCAGCGCCACTTCCAATATCCGGTCTGTGTCGGGATCGAGCCCTGTCATCTCCATGTCGATCCAGATGAGATAGGGACTCACCGTTTCTTGCTTACCCATCCTGTATCCTTTCTTGCTGTCCTACAGGCGACACGCTAAGATAAAATCATCGCCCACCCAGAGGAGTTCCCATGAAGAACCGTTTCGCTGCCGCGTGCGCCATTGCCATGAGCGTTCTGGGGAGTTTCGCCACCGCCCCCGCAGCGTTCGCCAACCCTTTCCCGGATGCCGATCTCGAACAAGGAAAAGCTTACCATGAGAAACTGTGCGTCGCGTGCCACACCCGGCGTTTTGGCGGCGCCGAAGGCTCTGGCGCCTATCTGCGCGACAATCGCCGCGTGCATCGGCCAGAGGCGCTCACCCAAATGCTGACCGCCTGTACCACCAACCTGGGCCTTGATCTCTTTCCCGAGGACGAATACCACATCGCCGGGTACCTCAACCAACGTTTCTACCGTTTCGGTCTTGAATGACACCGCCCAAGCATCCAACGCCCCCGCTGGAATCGGGGCTCGTCGTGGCGGCGCACGGCCGCCATTTTTGCCTCCAAGAAACGCCCAATTTCACCGCGCCACTCATTCACGCGCTGACCCGAGGAAAACGCAACGACTACGCGTGCGGCGACCGCGTCGCGTTTCGCCGCATCGCTGCCGACGAGGCCGTGATCGAAGGACTCGAGCCGCGCACGACGCTCCTTTATCGCGCCGATACGGTACGGGAAAAGCTCATCGCCGCGAACGTCGATCTGACAGTGATCGTGACCGCACCCCAACCGCGCTTTTCTCCCGAAGTGCTCACCCGCTGTCTGGTGGCCGCCGAATCGCAAGGGATCGACGCCCTCATCGTACTCAACAAATGGGACCTGCCGGAGCGCGACGACGCCCTGGCGCGACTCATGCCGTTCGCGCGGGCCGGTTATCCGGTGATTACCTTGACCGCGCACGAATCGGTCGCTCCCCTTGCCGAACGTTTGACAGCACGCCATTCGGTGCTGGTTGGGCAATCGGGCATGGGCAAATCGACGATCGTGAACGCCCTGGTGCCCGAAGCGCAGGCGCGAACTGGGGCAATTTCCCGCGCTTTGAATTCCGGTCGCCACACCACCACCTTTACCCGCCTCTATCCGCTGCGCGACGGCTGGATCATCGACAGCCCAGGGTTACAGCGCTTTGGGTTGGCGCACGTTGCGGAAACGGCGCTCGCTACCTATTTCCCGGAATTTCGGCCCTTCCTGGGGCAATGCCGCTTTCGCGACTGCACGCACGACGAAAAAACGCCCGGCTGCGCGATCGCCGCGGCGGTAGCCGACGGAGCGATCGCTGCCGAGCGTTGGCAGCACTATCGAACGATCCGGTTGGAACTCAGAGCCGTTCGAAAATGGCGGTAATCCCTTGCCCACCACCGATACACATCGTCACCAGTCCATAGCGCCCCTGGATGCGATGGAGCTCATAGATGAGTTTGGTGGCGAGAATCGCGCCGGTCGCCCCCACCGGGTGACCCAACGCGATCGCGCCGCCATTCGGGTTGGTCTTCTCAGGGTCGAAGCCACACTGCTTGAGCACGGTCAGCGCCTGCACCGCGAACGCTTCGTTCGACTCGATCACGTCGATGTCGTCGAGCGTCAATCCCGCCTTCTTCAGCGCCACTTGGGTCGCCGGAATGGGGCCCTCCCCCATCACGTCGTTCGGCACCCCGGCCACCGCATAGGCGACAAGCCGAGCAAGCGGTTTGGCGCCCGCTTTCTCTGCCTGTTTGGCATCGGCCAACACCAGGAACGACGCCGCGTCGTTGATCCCAGAGGCGTTCCCAGCGGTCACCGTCCCGTCCTTCTTGAACACGGGCTTGAGTTTCGCCAAGCTTTCCATCGTCGTGTTCGGTTTGGGATGTTCGTCGGTATCGAAGACGATCTCCCCTTTGCGGCTCTTGATCGTCACCGGGACGATCTGATCCTTGAAGCGCCCTTCGGCGATCGCGCGGGCCGCGCGCCGTTGCGATTCGAGCGCAAACGCATCCTGCTCTTCGCGAGTGATGCCCCACTTCGCCGCAAGGTTTTCTGCGGTCACACCCATATGCCCCACGCCGAACGGGTCGGTGAGCACTGCCACCATCGCATCGATCGCTTGCGTGTCGCCCATCCGGGCGCCGTTCCGCAGCGCTGGCAACAGATACGCGCCGCGCGACATCACTTCGACCCCGCCGCCGATCGCCAGATCGACGTCACCCAGCAAGATCTGTTGCGCCGAGGTAACGATCGCTTGCAACCCGGAACCGCACAAACGGTTCACCTGCATCGCCACCGAATTCATCGAACAACCCGCTTGAATCGACGCAACCCGCGGCGTGTAGGCGTAGCGCGATTCGGTGGGAATGCAGTTGCCCACCGTGATGTACTCGATCGTCTGCGGATCGACCTGCGCGCGTTCGATCGCCGCTTTCATCACGATCCCGCCAAGGTCGGCTGGCTCCATCACCGAAAGCGTCCCACCGAACGTCCCAATCGCCGAACGTACCGCACTCAAAACCACGACTTCACGTGCCATTTTTCCCTCCCTGGGTCAAAAGATAGGGCCAATTTACCACGAAATGATCGGATCGGTCGACGACGGCTGCGCGCCGCCCTGCGTTGGCTCGAGCGCGTCAGGAACCGGATCCTTCTCTGCAGTGTCCGGCACGAGCTTCTTTGGGTCGCCCCCGACGCGCTCGGTGACCGTTTGCGCCGCACGACGCACCGCTTGCGCCATCGGTCCATCCCAATCCGGATCGAAACTGTCCTCCGGCCCCAGCACCGTGAGCGCCAAAGCCAAATGGCCGTTGTGGTCGAACACCGGAGCGGAAAAGGCGTTGATACCGGGAATCGGCTGCCCGACTACCCGCGCCATCGCGTGGCGCCGGACCTCTGATACCTGCTCCTCGACGAAACGGCGCGAAATGCGCAAACGCTGACTGCCCACCGCGAGCCGCTGCAACTCGCGTTCGATCAGCGGTTCGATGAGTCGTGGCGGCAAATACGCAGCGAATACCCGCCCCGTTGCGGTGGTCAAGAGCCCCATCACCGTACCGGGGCGCATATTGACGTGGATCGCGCGTTGGCACTCTTCGACATCGACGACCGTCGCTCCCAGGTTCCCCCACACCGCGATCGCGACGTTTTGCCCCACTTCGTCGGCAAGCTGCGCCGCCACTTCGTTGGCGACCCGTACCGGATTGAGCGCGTGCAACGCCGCTAGGCCCATGCGCAACGCAAACGCGCCCAACTTGTAGCGGCCGGTCAACGGGTCTTGCTCGACCAACCCCAACTTCCCAAAGCTGACCAGATAGGGGTGCGCTTTCGCCGGCGTCATTCCTGCTGCGGCCGCCAGCTCTTTCAACATCATCGGCACGCCCGCATCGGCAAGCGCTCGCAGCAGTTGCCCACCCACTTCAACCGATTGAATGCCCCGCCGTTCTCCTGACATGGTCACCTCGACGTTCGTTGCGGCGATAATTCGATAATAACAAATCTATTGACAATAGTTGAATCGCGCGCTAAGCTCTTTGCCATCATATGCGTGAAAGGAACGAATCATGACACAAAAAGCCTTTGCCTCCGTTGCCGATCTGGAAGAGAAAGCGGTCTCGTTCGTGCAACTCTCGGAACACGCCTGGGCCTTCACTGCGGAAGGGGACCCCAACACCGGCGTGGTGATCGGTGACGACGCCGTGATGATCATCGACGCCACCGCAACCCCCGTGATGGCGCAGCAGGTGATCGGCAAGGTGCGCGAAGTGACCAATAAGCCCATCAAATACGTCACCCTCACCCACTACCACGCCGTTCGGGTCCTTGGCGCGTCGGGCTACAAAGGGGAAGGACTCGAGCAGATCATCGCCAGCTACCCCACCTACGAATTGATCTGCGAACGTGGGGAAGCCGACATGAAATCGGAGATCGGCCGCTTTCCGCGTCTCTTTCGTGCGGTCGACAGCATTCCCGGTCTCACCTGGCCAACGCTGACCTTCAAAGAGGAGATCACCCTGTGGATGGGCGATCTCGAAGTCCGCATTTGGCACCCCGGACGCGGCCACACCAAAGGCGACACGGTGGTCTGGCTCCCGCAAGAAAAAGTGCTCTTTGCCGGTGACCTGCTCGAAGCCGAGGCGGCGTGCTATACCGGCGACGCCTACCTCAGCGACTGGCCGGAGACCCTCGCGCGACTCGAAGCGCTGGGCGCGGAGAAAGTGATTCCGGGGCGCGGACCGGCGCTGACCACACCGGAATCGATCCGCAACGCCTTTGCCTATACGCACGATTTCGTCACCACGCTGTTCGATTCGGCGAAAGCGGCGGTGGCGCAAGGGCTCGACCTCAAAGGGGCGATGCGCATCGCCCGCGAACGGATGGACCCGAAATTCGGTCACGTCTTCATCTACGAACACTGCTTGCCGTTCGACGTCACGCGCGCGTACGACGAAGCGAGCGGCATTCGCGATCCCCGCATCTGGACCGCGGAACGCGACCAGGAGATGTGGCACGCCCTCCAAGAAGAAGCATAACTAACGCAGAGAGCAGAAGACCCAACCGCCTCCGCGCGCGCTGCATATCCTGACCCACCCAGAGGAGGTAATTCGTATGCTCAAAACGTACCAATATCCGAAATATCCCTTCGTCCGACCTGCCGAACTCGACCACCCCGAGCAGACGCGCCACGTCCCGGTGGTCGTCGTCGGTGCCGGGCCCGTGGGGATGTGTGCCGCGCTCGACCTGGCGCAAAAGGGGAAACCCGTGTTGCTCCTCGACGACGACGACACGGTTTCGATCGGTTCGCGCGGCGTCTGCTACGCCAAACGGGCGCTCGAAATCCTCGACCGCTTGGGCGTAGGCGAACGGGTCGTCCAAAAAGGGGTATCCTGGAACGTCGGTCGAACCTTCTACCGCAACGACGAAGTCTTTTCGTTCAACCTCGTCCCCGAACCCGACCACCACCGCCCCGGCATGGTCAACCTACAGCAATACTACTTGGAAGAGTACCTGGTCGACGCGTGTCGCGCCACCCCAGGGCTCGAGATGCGCTGGAAAAACAAGGTGATCGCGGTCACCCCGGGTGAGACAGTAGTCGCGTTGCGGGTCGAAACGCCGGAAGGGGCCTATTCGCTCACCTGTGATTGGCTGATCGTCGCCGACGGCGCAAGGAGCCCCATCCGCCACATGCTTGGCCTCGACATCGAAGGCAAGATCTTCATGGACCGGTTTTTGATCGCCGACGTGGTGATGAAGGCCGATTTCCCTGCTGAGCGCTGGTTCTGGTTCGACCCACCGTTTCATCCGGGCCAATCGGTCTTGCTGCACAAACAGGCCGACAACGTCTGGCGGATCGACTTTCAGCTCGGATGGGACGCCGACCCGGAACTGGAAAAACGTCCGGAACGGGTCATCCCCCGCATCCAGGCGATGCTGGGGGACGATCGCGAATTCGAACTCGAATGGGTGAGCGTCTACACCTTCCAATGCCGCCGGATGAACCGCTTCAACCATGGGCGCGTCCTCTTCGTCGGTGACGCGGCGCACCAGGTCTCCCCGTTTGGTGCCCGTGGCGCGAACTCCGGAATCCAGGATACCGACAACCTCATCTGGAAACTCAACCTGGTGCTGGAAGGGAAAGCCCCGGCGACGCTGCTGGATACCTACAGCGAAGAGCGCTGCTACGCGGCGGACGAAAACATCATGAATTCGACGCGCAGCACCGACTTCATCACCCCAAAAGGCAACGCGAGCAAAACGCTGCGTAAAGCCGTTTTGACGCTTGCGCGGCACCACCCCTTTGCGCGCAAACTCGTGAACTCCGGCCGCCTCTCGGTCCCCAGCTTCTACGTCGACTCGTCGCTCAACACGCCGGACTGCGACGCGTTCAACGGCCGCATGGTGCCGGGCGCCCCGATGGACGATGCGCCCGTCACCACACCGGCCGGCACGCCGGGTTGGCTACTCAACCACATGGGCAACCGCTTCCAACTCCTCTATTACACCGAGGATGCCAGCACGATCGACCCCGCCACTGCAGCAACGCTCACCCGCTGGGCGATTGCGCCGGTGCCAATCGAACCCCTCGTGATCGCAACTCAGGGCACCGCGCCGGACAACATCGCAACCCTGCACGACGGCAAAGGGCGCGTTCGTGAGCGCTACGACCTCACCCCCGGCACGGTCTATCTGCTGCGCCCGGATCAACACGTCGCGGCACGCTGGCGTACGCTCGACCCAGACGCAATCGACGCCGCGCTTGCCCGTGCCACCTATCGCGACCGTTGGGCGGACTGAACCCAAGCGCCGTTCGGAAAGGAGCCGATCATGTCACTCAACACCCAACCCAACTTCCACAACCCGGAAAAACACACTTTCTACGACTATTCCCCCGGTGACGACTTCTACGCGATGTTGATCGAAGCGCACCGTGACCTGAGCGACGAGCAAAGTGCGCTCCTCAACGCGCGGCTGGTACTGCTCCTGGCAAACCACATCGGGGATCTGCGCATCCTCGAAGAAGCGATCACCGCAGCAAAAGCCGACCTGTGACCACCCACCACCAAAGAGGAGACCCATCATGAGCCTCATCAAAAAGATCCACCACGTTGCGTATCGGTGCCACGACGCCTATGAGACGGCCAAATGGTACGAAAAGCACCTGGGGATGAAATTGATCTTGTCGATCGCCGAAGACGAGGTCCCGTCGACCAAAGAGCCAGACCCCTACATGCACATCTTTCTCGACGCCGGGAACGGCAACATCCTGGCGTTCTTCGAACTCCCCACCCGTCCGCCGATGGGGCGCGACCCCAACACCCCGGCGTGGACGCAGCACATCGCGTTCGAAGTGGAATCGATGGACGTGCTTCTCGAAACCAAAGCGCGACTCGAAGCCGAAGGGATCGAAGTGGTCGGCCCCACCGACCACGCGCTCTTCCAGTCGATCTACTTTTTCGACCCCAACGGACACCGCATCGAACTCGCTGCAAACACCCTTCGTCCCGGCATGCTCGAAGCACTGGACAAAGTGAAATGGGAGATGCTCGAAGCGTGGCGGCAGACGAAGCGGGCACCGCAACACGCCCGTTGGATGCACGACGGCCGTTACATAACGATGTTCCCAGAAAGCCAATAAAGGAGAGAACCGCCGATGAAGTTGGCCACCCTCAAAGCGAGTGGCCGGGATGGCTCGCTGGTCGTCGTTTCTCGCGACCTGACCCGCTGCCAACCGGTCCCCGAAATCGCTTCCACCCTACAAAAAGCGTTGGACGACTGGGCGAACGTCGCCCCGCAACTCGCCGCGGTCTATGAGGCCCTCAACGCAGGCGCTGCCCGCCACGCCCAACCGTTCGACCCGCGTGCCTGCGCCTCACCCCTACCCCGAGCGTACCAATGGGCGGACGGTTCCGCGTACCTCAACCACGTCGAATTGGTGCGCAAAGCGCGCGGCGCCGAAATGCCCCCCGCTTTTTACGACGACCCCCTGATGTACCAGGGTGGCTCGGACAGCTTCATCGCTCCGTGCGACCCCATCCGCGCCAAAGTGTCGTGGGGCATCGACTTCGAAGCGGAGGTCACCGTCGTCACCACCGACGTGCCGATGGGCATCGACCCCGTTGCCGCGCGCAACCACATCGCGCTGGTGATGCTGGTCAATGACGTCAGTCTTCGGAACCTGATCCCAAACGAACTCGCGAAAGGATTTGGCTTTTTCCAATCGAAACCGGCAAGCAGCTTCTCACCGGTTGCGGTGACCCCGGACGAACTGGGTGACGCGTGGCGGGACGGCAAAGTCCATCTGCCGCTGCGGGTGAACCTCAACGGCAAGCCCTTCGGTTTTCCCAACGCCGGGGTCGACATGCAGTTCGATTTTGGCCGCCTGATCGCCCACGCGGCGACGACGCGCGAACTCGAAGCCGGTTCGATCATCGGTTCCGGCACCGTCTCGAACAAACAAGGGGGCCTCTACGGCTCGAAGGTCGAAAATGGCGGCGTCGGCTACTGCTGTATCGCCGAAGTACGCATGCTCGAAATCATCGAGACCGGTAAACCGCAAACCCCCTTCATGCAAGATGGCGACACCGTCACCATCTGGATGACCGACGACGCCGGAAACGACATCTTTGGCCGAATCGAAAACCGGGTCGAAGCGCTGCCGGAGGGGTGACGATGTACCGCCTCTACAGCTATTTTCGCAGCTCCGCCGCGTACCGTGTCCGCATCGCACTCGAACTCAAAGGGATTCCCTACGAAATCGTGCCGGTGAACCTCCTTCAGGGCGAACAAAAACGCGAAACCCACAAAGCGCGCCACCCTGCGGGGCTTGTCCCGGTACTGGAAGTGACCACAGCGGATGGCCATACGCAGCGGCTCACCCAATCGCTCGCGATCATCGAATACCTGGACGAAATTCATCCCACCCCTCCGCTGCTTCCCGCAGATCCGTTCGCACGCGCCCAGGTTCGCGCGCTGGCACAGCTCGTCGCGTGCGAAATCCACCCAGTCAACAACCTGCGGGTTCTCAACTACCTCACCGGAACGCTTGGGGTCGACGAAGCGAACAAATTGGCGTGGTATCGCCACTGGATCGCCGAAGGGCTCGCAGCGCTCGAAGCGATGGTCACCGCAGCCGAAAACCCGGGCGGCCCCTTTGCTTGGGGCGATTCTCCCACGCTGGCCGACTGTTGCATCGTGCCGCAACTCTTCAACGCGCGGCGGTTCGAATGCGATCTCACGCCCTATCCACGACTCACCGCAATCGAAGCGGCTTGCCAGAAACTCCCAGCGTTTCAGAAAGCAGCACCTGCGACGCAGCCCGACGCGCGATAATAAGAGATCCTTCGCGTTGCTGACCAAGCGCTCTACCGCGCTAAACGGTCCGGTCGCAACCGGGTCGAGATTGCGCAGCTGCCTGCGCCGCCCGTTCAATCGCCTTCGCTAGCGCTTGCAGCCCATCGGTGAGCGCCGCTGGTCCCGGTTGCAGGATGAGCGGCGATTTGATCTCGACGAGCTGCCCGCGCGCCACCGCGGGGATCGCGCCCCACCCCGGGCGCGCCGCCACCTGCTCCGGGCGAAACTTCTTGCCACACCACGAACCGATGATCAGGTCGGGCGCGGCACGCACCACCTCCGCCGGGTCGGCGATGATCCGGTCACGCGCCAACGGCGCCTGCGCACGCTCTGGAAAGAGTGGCTCGCCACCCGCCAATGCGATCAGCTCATGCACCCAGAGGATGCCGCTGATCATCGGCTCGTCCCACTCTTCGAAATAGACCTTGGGCCGCACGGGTAAGCGGTTCGCGGCCTCGGCCACAGTGTGCAACCCCGCAGTCAGTTGCGCGACGAGCGCCTCCGCTCGTTCCGACGCACCAACCCACGCCCCCAAGCGCCGAATGTAGGCGAGGATCCCCGCCACCGACCGGTGGTTGCTCACCCAGACCTCGACCCCGGCGCGAATCAGGGTCGCAGCGATCTCCGCTTGCATGTCGGAAAAGCCGATCACCAGATCGGGTTCGAGCTTCAGGATTTCGTCGATCTTGGCACTCGTGAACGCCGAGACCTTTGGCTTTTCCTTCCGTGCTTGCGGCGGCCGCACGGTAAAACCCGAAATCCCGACGATACGCCGCTCCTCGCCCAAAAGGTAGAGTGTTTCGACGCTCTCCTCGGTCAAGCAGACGATCCGCTGCGGCCACGGGTCATGCGCGATCCGCTGCGCCCATGCGGCACGTTCCGAATCGGTTCGCGCGGGATCACTTTTTGCGGTAGTCACGGTGGCAATCTTGGCAGGTGTCATAGACGCGGTCGTACGCCGCTTTGAGTGCCGCACGCGCCTGTGTTTCGGCTTTGGCGCTTCCTTGCGGTGCGAGCGTGCCCAACTCCTTTTTCACCGCGGTGTTGAGCCCAGCGACCGCTCCCAGGAAAGCCTCTTTTCGGCGTTCGATCCCGGCGAGATCGGTACACGTCTGCGGTTTGACCTTTGCGGGCGGGTAGCAGGTGTCCTCGCGGAAATAGGGCCAGGGCTTTTCGGCCAAATCGAGGAAGCGACGGAAATGGCCTTCGAAGCGCGCGGCGTCGAACGGCCCTTCGCGCAACATCACCCCCATCGGCTCGAATTCGCGCAGCATCGCTTTGAACAGCTTCTGCCGCGTCGCGACGGGTTGCCCCGGTTTGGTGTCTTGCGGCTCTGGCTGACAGGCGGAAAGGAGCAACGCCGCGACCGCAGCGCAAAACATCCCCAAAACACGAGAAGGCGGTTGTCGGTTCATCATGAAAAAATTATAGCGTACGCCAACCGATCACCTAACCAGACACACGTATGCTGACCAACGCAACACGGCTGAGGCGTACCATCTCCCACGCCATAGTGCCCCCATGCGTGGTACAAACCCGCGCTTCAGCTCCCTTCCCGCCGCTTCGCCACCAACGGAACCACCCCCGGCATCTCGAAGCGCTTCCGCCCCGGTTCGGCTTGGGTCAGAGGTGAACACGGGCGCAGCGTCGCGAGGGAACGGCGCGTCAAATCTTGGTAGGTGCGCGTCCCCTCCTGCTTCCACGCCAATTCTTCATCGGTGACCTGGCGCACGATCTTCGCTGGCGCCCCGACGACGAGCGAACGGGGCGGTGCGACGAACCCGGCTTTGACGAACGCGTGCGCAGCGACGATCGACCCCGCACCGATTTCGGCCTCGTCCATCACCACCGCGTTCATGCCCACCAGGGCGTCTTCACCGATTCGGCAGCCGTGCAGAATCGCGCCGTGCCCGATGTGGCCATTGACCCCGACCACCGTGTCGCAGCCGGGAAAGCCGTGCAGCACGCAGCAATCCTGGACGTTACTCCCGGCTTCGAGGATGATGCGGCCGAAATCACCACGCAAACTCGCGAGCGGCGCCACGTAACACCCTTCGCCGATAAACACGTCCCCGATCACCACCGCGTCCGGATGGACGAACGCGGTGGGATGGACCACGGGCTTGAGCCCATCGATCTCGTAAAAGGGCACAGCGTTACTCCTTCACATGCCAACGGCGCTGCACGACAGCGAAACGGCGCGCGACGAACGCTGCGTCACAGTAGCTGGCGTTCGCCGCCGGGTTGAGACCGGTACCGTGGTAGTCGGAAAACGCTGCCGACTGGTTCACGTAGACGCCGTCGGTCAAATTGAACGAAAGCGCGACACCGGCACGCAGGCTCGCATCGACCATCCGCTCCTGGTACGCGGGATCGATCGAGTAGCACCCCAACGTCAATGCGCCGTGTTCGCGTACGATCCGCTCGGCGCGCGCCAGCGCCGCGTCGCGGTCGGCGCAACGCACGACGAACGCGATCGGCCCGAAACGCTCCTCCAGATAGGCCGCTTCGTCGTTTTCGTCACAGGTGATGAGCACCGGCGTTTGCACGCGGGCATTGGGATACTCGGGGTGGGTGAGCGCTTTGCTCGCCAGTGCCACGGCACCGAAATCGCCCCGGTTCGCCGCATCGATGCGCGCCATCGTCTCGTCGGACTGCACCGCCCCCAGCACCGCGAACGCCACCCGCGGATCGGACAAGAACGCGTCGATTGCCGCGGCCAGGTCGGCAACCACGGTCTCGTACGGCTTCACGCCGTCGGGTGTCTGTACCCCTTGCGCGGGAACCAAAATCGCCTGCGTCGTGGTGCACATCTGACCGGAATAGAGGGACAGCGTAAACGCCAGGTTTTTCAACAGGCCAGCGTAGTCGTCCGTCGATTCGATCACGACGGTATTGACCCCGGCCAGTTCTGCATAGACCTGCGCCTGGCGGCAGTTGTCGATGAGCCATTGCCCGAACGCGCAGCCGCCGGTGAAATCGATCGACTTCACCGCCGGGTGCTGGACGAGCTGCTGGGTAGCCTGGCGATCGTCGAACACCGCCAATTGCACCACGTTCGGGTCGCACCCGGCCTCGGTCAATACGTCGCGCAGCACCCGTACCGTGATCGCCGCAGGCAACACTGCGTTGCTGTGGGGTTTGACGATCACCGGGTTGCCAGTTGCCAACGCCGCAAAGAGCCCCGGATAGGTATTCCACGTGGGGAAGGTTCCGCAACCGATCACCACGCCGACGCCGCGGCCGACGATCTCATAGCGCTTCTCCATCTTGATCGGGGGATTTTTGCCCTGGGGTTTTTCCCAGACCGCCGCTTTGGGGATCCGGCTCATCTCGTCCCACGCATACGCAACCGCCTCGAGCCCACGGTCCTGCGCGTGCGGCCCCCCCGCTTGGAACGCCATCATCCACCCTTGGCCGGTGGTGAACATCACTGCGTGGGCCATCTCCATACTGCGCCGGTTCAAACGGACCAACGCTTCGAGCAGCACGCCCACCCGCCCTTCGGGCCCGAGACGCTGCCACGCGGGCATCGCGTTTTCTGCCTGGCGGACCAGGGTTTCGACCGCAAAGACCGGGTACTTCGGCGTCAATTCCACTCCGTAAGGCGACCGCTCGGTTGCGACCCACCGCTCGGGCGTACCTTGATCCTGCAAAGGGAATTCGCGGTCGTGGTAGGCAAGCGCTGCCGCTTTGCCTTCGGCCATCGCGTTTTCCCCATAGATTTTCGGGCTGGGCATTTCGGGGAACGGAGTCCAATAGCCACGCATGTGAATCGCACGCACCGCCTCTTCGAGCAGCGCTTGATGGCGCGTAAACCATTCTTGAGACACGGTATCTCCTCCTTCAGGATATGTGGCAACAAACTTTAACATAGACAAACCGGTTAGAAAATATCGAAAAAAGCGGTTGACTTTGATGCAGGTCAAGTATAGTATTTATCGAACGGTCGGTCAAACAAGTGCACAACCCACACGAAAGGACGGAGGAGACCTCAGATGGAGACGGCCTGGCGCACGATTCTGTATCGTGAAGCAAACGGCGTGGCGTGGCTAACCCTCAACCGCCCAGAGCGCCTCAACAGTTTCACGACCGAAATGCACGCCGAAGTGCGCGAAGCTCTGGCGCGCGTTGCGACACAGCGGGAAACCGGTACGGTGCGCGCGCTGGTACTCACGGGTGCGGGGCGCGGCTTTTGCGCGGGTCAAGACCTCAACGATCGCGCCGTTGCGCCGGGCGAAGCCGCACCCGACCTGGGTGAATCGATCGAAAAGAATTACAAACCGCTCATCCTCACGTTGCGCCAGCTCGAATTGCCCGTGATCGCCGCGGTCAATGGCGTTGCTGCGGGAGCGGGGGCCAATCTGGCGCTGGCGTGTGACCTGGTCTTTGCGGCACGCTCGGCGCGCTTCATTCAGTCGTTCGCGAAACTCGGTCTCGTTCCCGATACCGGCGGGAGCTGGACGCTGCCGCGGCTGGTGGGTCCGGCGCGGGCGCTCGGGCTGGCGCTGCTGGGTGAGAACCTCTCGGCGGAAGCGGCCGAACAGTGGGGACTGATCTGGCAATGCGTGGACGACGACGCGCTCATCCCCACGGTCACAGCGGTTGCCGAACAGCTTGCCGCGGGCCCCACGTACGGCTACGCCCAAACCAAAAAACTCATCTGGAGCAGTTTCGAATACGCCCTGACGCAGCAGCTCGACCGCGAACGCGACGCGATGCGCGCCTGCGGGCAGACGCACGACTATCAAGAGGGCGTTCGCGCCTTCTTGGAAAAACGCCCACCCCGTTACCTTGGTCGCTGAACGCACCGCGCAGGGAGTTGCCCGATGACCCAAGCCACCGAAACCCCGTCCCAAGCCCTTCCGCCCAACGCGTTGTTACTGATCATCGGCGCAGGCGCGATGGGCCGCGGCATCGCCCAGGTTGCCGCCACGGCGGGCCATCCCGTCACCCTCTACGACCTCAACGCCGCGCAACTCGACGCCGCGAAAGCGGCGATCGAGCGGGACCTCGCCAGCGGCGTCGCGAAAGGCAAGATCCCCGCTGAAGCAGCCGGAGCAACGCAGGCGCGACTGACGTACACCCAAGACTTTCGCGAAACGGCACCGCTGGCTGCGCTGGTAATCGAAGCGATCGTCGAAAACCTGGAGGTCAAGCAGACCCTTTTTCGCGACCTCGAAGCGCTCGTTGCGCCGCACACGATCCTGGCCAGCAACACGTCGTCGCTTTCGATCACTGCGATCGCCGCACCGCTCACCCACCCCGAACGGGTGGTTGGGATGCACTTCTTCAACCCCGCCACCCACATGAAATTGGTCGAAGTGGTGAGCGGCCTCCAAACCGACCCTGCGGTTGCGGAAACCGTCCAAGCCACCGCGCGCGCGTGGGGCAAGATTGCGGTGCGCGCGAAATCGACACCTGGCTTCATCGTCAATCGCGTCGCCCGCCCCTTCTACGGCGAGGCGCTGCGGCTACTCCTCGAGCAGGCGAGCGACACTGCCACCATCGACGCGATCCTGCGCGACGCCGGCAACTTCCGTATGGGGCCGTTCGAATTGATGGACCTCATCGGCCACGACGTCAATGCCGCGGTAACCCGCTCGGTCTGGGAAGCCTACGGTTACGACCCCCGTTTCCAACCCAGTCTCATCCAAGAGGAATTGGTGCGTGCGGGACACTTGGGCCGCAAAAGCGGGCGGGGTTTTTACGACTACCGTGAAGGGGCGCACAACCCGGCACCACAAGAAGCCGAACCGCACCCGCTCGCCGACCCGAACGCTTCGCTCATCGGCGACCATCCCGCGCTCGACGCCATGGCTACCCGGTTACACAACGTCGGCGTTGCGGTCAAACGGGCAACCGTCCCGTCCGAACCCTGCATCGAAACCCACGGCGTGCGGATCGTCCTGACCGACGGTCGCCCTGCAACGCTTCGCGCGCTGGCAGAACAAAACCCGTCGCTCGCCGTTCTCGATTGGGTTCGCGACTGGAAGAGCGCAACCCGCATCGCGGTGGCGTTTGCCGAAACCACACCGGACGCGGCGCGTGCGCAGGCGATCGCCCTCCTGCAAGCAGCCGGGTTGCGGGTCGCGGTAATCGCCGACACCGCAGGGCTCGTTTTTGCCCGCACGCAGGCGATGCTCGCCAACGAAGCAGCGGACGCCGTCCATCAAGGCGTAGCCAGTGCCGAAGAGATCGATCTGGCGATGCGCTACGGCACCAACTACCCCGAAGGGCCTCTGGCGTGGGCGGAACGAGTGGGCGTCATCCAAGTCACCCAACTGCTGCGCCATCTCCACCAGTTCACCGGGGACGCGCGCTACCGCGTCTCCCCCTACCTCCAGCTGCGCGCAGCAGAGGCGGCCCTCAACCGTGCTCCGCGCCACTTGGGATGAGCCACGATGAACACGAACACGCCTCACAGCTCGACCCCGTCCGCGCCCGACCCACAAACCGTCGCCAATGCGGTCGGGGAAGCGATGTACGCGCGCGACTATTGCGCCCAGCACCTGGGCATCACACTCGAGGCGATCGCCCCCAACTACGCGCGCATGACGATGACCGTGCGCCGCGAGATGTTGAACGGTTTTGCGATCCTGCATGGCGGCATCCTCACCACGCTGGCCGACACCGCGTTTGCTTACGCCTGCAACAGCGGCAACGAAATGACCGTTGCGGCAGGCATCGCCACCGAATTCTTGGCGCCCGCGCACGAAGGCGATCAGCTCACCGCCGAATGTCGCGTCGTTGGCGAAGCGGGACGTACCGGCGTTTATGATGTCACGGTCACCAATCAGCACGGCAAACTGATCGCGGTGATGCGCGGCAAATCGTACCGCCGCAAAGGTCACCCGATCTGTCCCGTCGAATCGAAACCACACCCATGAGGAGGAAACCACCATGCCCGTGAAAAAACCGCAACCCGGTGATCTCGAACCGATCGAAACCGCGAGCATCGATGAGCTGCGCGCGCTCCAACTCGAACGCCTCAAATGGAGCGTTCGCCACGCGTATGAGAACGTCGCCCCCTACCGTGCGAAATGTGAAGCGCAGGGCGTGCACCCCGACGACCTCAAGACGCTCGAAGATCTGGCCAAATTCCCGTTCACCACGAAACAAGACCTGCGCGACCATTACCCGTTCGGACTCTTTGCGGTCCCACGGGAAAAAATCGTGCGGATCCACGCTTCGAGCGGCACCACCGGCAAACCCACCGTCGTCGGCTATACCGCCAAAGACATCGACACCTGGGCGAATCTGGTGGCCCGTTCGATCCGCGCCGCGGGCGGCCGTCCCGGTGACATGGTCCACGTCGCGTACGGCTATGGTCTCTTCACCGGCGGGCTGGGCGCCCATTACGGTGCCGAACGGCTCGGGTGCACGGTCGTCCCAATGTCGGGCGGGCAAACCGAGAAACAGATCCAACTGATTCTCGACTTCAAACCCGACATCATCATGGTCACCCCCTCCTACTTCCTCACCCTGCTCGACGAAATGGCGCGCCAGGGAATCGACACCCATTCGATCTCTCTAAAAGTCGGGATTTTCGGTGCCGAACCCTGGACTGAGGCGATTCGCCGGAACATCGAATCGCGCACCAATATGGACGCGGTCGATATCTACGGCCTTTCGGAAATCATGGGGCCTGGCGTCGCGAACGAATGCATCGAAACGAAAGACGGCCCGACGATCTGGGAAGACCACTTCTACCCCGAAATCATCGACCCGATCACCGGCCAACCCCTCCCAGACGGCGAAGAGGGCGAACTGGTCTTCACCACCCTCACCAAAGAGGGGCTGCCGATGATCCGCTACCGCACCCGTGACCTCACGCGCCTCCTGCCGCCTACCGCCCGCAGCATGCGCCGCATGGCGAAGATCACCGGCCGCACCGATGATATGTTGATCATCCGCGGCGTCAACGTCTTCCCTACCCAGATCGAAGAGCTCATCCTGCGGGTGCCGCAACTGGCGCCGCACTACGTGCTGGTGGTCGAAAAAGAGGGGCACCTCGACAAACTCACCGTCAAAGTCGAACTCAACCCCGAAGCGGGCGTCGGTCGCAAGGAGCACCTCCGCGAAGAGGCGGCCAAAGCGCTTGCCCACCTCATCAAGACTTTTGTTGGCATCTCAGCGAAGGTCGAAGTGGGCGATCCGTTTGCGATCGAACGGGTCACCGTCGGGAAAGCGCGCCGGGTGATCGACAAGCGACCCAAAGAATAAACACGAGGATTACCAACGCTGGAACAGGCGAATCTCTGTTCGCCTAACCTGCAGAGACAAGGAGCCCACGATGTACACCCAAGCGATGGACCTGATCGCGAAAGAGGCGGGAAATACGACTCCCGCCACGGCAGAGCCGGAAGCCTACCAACGTGAATTCGACGCGAAGATCGACCGCGGCGACTTCATCGAACCGAAAGACTGGATGCCGGAAGGCTACCGTAAGACGCTCATTCGCCAGATCAGCCAACACGCACACTCCGAAGTAGTCGGCATGCTCCCCGAAGGGAACTGGATCACCCGCGCTCCGACGCTCAAACGCAAAGCGATCCTGCTTGCGAAAGTCCAAGACGAAGGGGGGCACGGTCTCTACCTCTACGCAGCGGCAGAGACCTTGGGGGTCAGCCGCACCGAACTCATCGAAGCGCTCCTATCTGGGAAAGCGAAGTACTCCTCGATCTTCAACTACCCAACGCTCACCTGGGCCGACGTCGGCGTGATCGGCTGGCTGGTAGACGGCGCAGCGATCATGAACCAGATTCCGCTCTGCAAATGTAGCTACGGCCCCTACGCGCGCGCGATGGTACGCATCTGCAAAGAGGAGTCGTTCCACCAACGCCAGGGATACGAATCGCTCCTGGTGATGATGCGCGAAGGGACGCCGGAACAGAAAGCGATGGTCCAAGACGCGGTGAACCGCTGGTGGTGGCCCGCTCTGATGATGTTCGGCCCCCCCGACAGCGAAAGCGTGCACAGCCCCCAATCGATGCGCTGGGGCATCAAACGGGTCTCGAACGACGAATTGCGACAGAAATTCGTCGATGCCACCGTGCCACAAGCGGAAGTGCTGGGGGTGACGCTTCCCGACCCCCACCTCAAATGGAACCCGGAGCGTGGCCATTACGACTTTGGCCCGATCAACTGGAAAGCGTTCTGGGACGTGATCAACGGCCACGGACCGTGCAACCGCGACCGAATGGCCGCACGCCGCCGCGCTTGGGAAGAAGGCGCATGGGTGCGTGAAGCCGCCGAAGCGTATGCCGAAAAAGCAAAGCGGCGGGCTACCACCCACCCCACCGCTGCCTGAACGATACAAAAAGGAGTCGTTCCGATGACACAAACTCCAACCGACACCCCACGTCGCGACGAATGGCCGCTGTGGGAAGTCTTCGTCCGCGCCAAGAACGGGCTCGAACACAAACACTGCGGCAGCGTCCATGCGGTCGACGCCCGCATGGCGCTCGAACTCGCACGGGACCTCTACACCCGACGGCAAGAGGGCGTCTCGATCTGGGTGGTGCGCTCCGACCAGATCGTCGCCTCCGACCCGGACGCCAAACCCGAACTCTTCGACCCAAGCGCCGACAAGATCTATCGCCACCCCACCTTCTATCGGCTCCCAGCCGAAGTCGACCACATGTGAGGGGTTAGCGATGCTCGTCACCGAACTGCTGCAAACCACACCAGATCCTGCCGCGGAAACCGCGCTCACGCTTCCGGACTATGATCCCGAAACGCAAGCGGCGCTCTTTCGCTACCTCCTTCGGCTCGGCGACAGCGTGTTGATCCTGGGGCAACGCACCAGCGAATGGTGCGGCCACGCGCCGGTACTCGAAGAAGAGATGGCGCTTGCCAATTTCGGACTCGACCTGATCGGCCAAGCGCGGATGCTGCTGACCTACGCCGGTGCGCTTGAAGGAAAAGGGCGCGACGAAGATACGCTCGCGTTCCTGCGCTATGAGCACGAATACCGCAACGTCACCATGACCGAACTTCCCAACGGCGACTTTGCCCGAACCATGGTGCGCCATTTCCTCTTCGCCAGCTGGATGGTGCTCCTCTGGGCGCGGCTCCAATCGAGCGCCGACCCGCACCTCGCGGCGATCGCTGGCAAAGCGGTCAAAGAGGCGCGTTACCACCAGCGCCACGCCGGCGGGTGGGTCGTACGTTTGGGCGACGGCACCGCGCTTTCCCACGACAAAACCGAGGCGGCACTCGACGACCTCTGGCCGTACACCGCCGAGTGGTTCGAAAGCGACGAAGACGACGCCCGCTTGGCGCAAGCTGGCATCGCCCCTCATCCGGGCGAATTCGCCGCGCCTTGGCGCGAAACGGTGACTCCGACCCTTGCCGAAGCGCAACTGCGCATGCCGCCAGAGAGCCCCTTTCGCAGCCACGGCCGTTGGGGGCGGCACAGCGAACACATGGGCCACCTGCTACCTGAAATGCAATACCTGCAGCGCGCCTATCCTGGAGGCAAATGGTGACCGCACCAGACGCGATCCACGCGGTGCTCGCCACCGTCCCCGATCCGGAAATCCCGAACCTGTCGATCGTCGACCTCGGGATGGTGCATCGCGTCACCGTTGCCGAAAACGGCGCACCGCTCGTCGAGCTGCTCCCCACCTATTCGGGCTGCCCCGCAACCGAAGCGATCGCGGCAGCAACCCGCCGCGCCCTCGCCCAAGCGGGGTATCCCGACGCGGTGGTCCGCTTCGTGCTCACCCCCGCCTGGTCGAGCGACCGCATCACCGCCGAAGGCCGCGCCAAACTCGAAGCGGCGGGCATCGCGCCGCCTTCATGCGGTGGCGCGGGATCAGACGACAAGCGCGCAACCGCGGCACCACTCACCTACCACCCTACGATCCCGTGTCCCCGCTGCGGCAGCCGCAACACGGAACCACTGAGCGAATTCAGCAGCACTGCCTGCAAAGCACTCCTGCGCTGCCGCGCCTGTGGCGAACCCTTCGAATACTTCAAACCGATTTGAGCCCACCATGGAATCCTTCGTCCCCCTCACCGTCAAACAGATCGAACGCCTGGCTCCTGACGCAGTAGCGGTCGAATTCGACGTACCGGAACCCCTACGGTCCGCGTTTGCCTTCACCGCCGGGCAACACCTGATCCTGCGCCACACCTTCGACGGCGAAGAAGTGCGGCGAAGCTACTCGCTGGCGAGCACCCCGGGCAGCGGTCGCTGGATCGTCGGGATCCGCAAAATCCCCAATGGCCGCTTCTCCACCTGGGCGAATCAGCAACTTGCCCCCGGCATGACCGTGGAAGCGCTGCCGCCGCAAGGGCGATTCCAGTTTCGACCTGACCCGGACGCAAAACGCCACCTCGTCGCGTTTGCCGCGGGAAGCGGTATCACCCCGATCCTCTCCATCGTCGCGACGGTGCTCGCGGAAGAGCCGCAGAGCCGCGTCACACTTTTTTACGGCAACCGCACCCGCGCGAGCGCGATGTTCCTGGAAACGATCGAAGACCTGAAAAACCGCTACCCAGACCGCTTTCTGCTCATTCCGCTCTTCTCCCGCGAGCCGCAAGAGTTTCCCCTGTTCGAAGGTCGGCTCGACGAAGCCAAAACCCGCACGCTCCTTTCCGCCTTTTTCCCGGAGCCCGAAGCGATCGACATCGTCTATCTCTGCGGCCCCAATGCGATGATCGACGGCGTCGAAGCGGCGCTCCTCGCGCACGGGGTCGCGCGGGATCGCATCCACCACGAGCGTTTTGGCGCGCCCGAAAGTGCGCCCCCCACCCACGCCGAACCGCAAGACGCCACCGCTGCGACCATCCGCGTGATCGTCGATGGCATCACACGCGAATTCCCCTACCCCGGCGGTGCCACCCCGATCCTCGACGCCGCGTTGGCCGCAGGCATCGCGCTCCCCTATTCGTGCAAAAATGGAGTCTGCTGCGCCTGTCGCGCCAAGGTGGTGGCGGGACGGGTCCGCATGGACAAAAACTACTCGCTCGAAAGCGAAGACCTCGAAGCAGGGTTCGTCCTCACCTGCCAGGCACACCCGCTCACCGAGCAGGTGACACTCAGCTTCGACGAACGCTAAACGAAGGAGTCATGCCGACACCATGGCCCGCACGCGCAGCCCCAACTTCGAAGAGCAGCGAGAAGCGATCCTCGAAAAAGCCGCGATGCTCTTTGCCCGCATGGGCTTTCACGCGGCTTCGATGGCGACGCTCGCCAAAGCGTGCGGGGTTTCCAAGGCGCTCCTCTACCACTATTACCGGGACAAAGAGCACATCCTTTTCGACGTTGCCGACGCCCACGTCGAACGGCTCTGCACGCTCGTGCGTGAGACGCTGGCCAACCGGTCGCTCTCCACACCCCAAGAAGCCGAAGCGGCACTCGCTGCCCTCATCACCGCGTTTCTCGACGAGTACGCTCATGCGCAGCACCGCCACATCGTGCTGGTGCAGGACGTGAAACACCTCCCCACGGAGCTTGCCGAAGTCATCCGCACCAAACAGCGTCAGGTGGTGCACGGCTTCGAACGGGTGATCGCAGCGCTCGTCCCGCACGATACCTCCCCTACCACCGTCTCGGCACTCACCATGACCCTCTTCGGGATGATCAACTGGACCTTCACCTGGCTGCGACCGGACGGGCCGCTCACCCATCGTGACCTTGCCCCGCTCGTCATCGAGCTTTTTTTGCGCGGCGTCCCCGCAGCCGCGCACGCCCACACGGCCAATTCTGCCGTTTCCGCTGCGTTGTCTTCGCAACATCCCCTTTCCCCTGATCCCGTGACCCATTTGGTTGGAGATCCACGATGAAAGAACCTGTCTATCTCGTCGACGGCGTACGAACCCCTTTCGGGCGCTACGGGGGGGCGCTCGCGCATGTCCGCCCCGACGACATGGCCGCGCACGTCATCCGGGCACTCGTTGCCCGTCACCCCCAAATCGATTGGGCCACGCTTGACGACGTCTCTTTCGGTTGCGCGAACCAAGCAGGTGAAGACAACCGCAACGTCGCCCGCATGGCGGCGCTCCTAGCGGGGTTGCCCGTCGAAGTGCCGGGCAGCACGATCAACCGCCTCTGCGGCTCGGGGCTCGATGCGATCGGCACCGCGGCACGCGCGATCGTCGCGGGCGATGCCGAGCTCATGATCGCGGGTGGCGTCGAAAGCATGACCCGCGCACCGTTCGTGATGGGGAAAGCCACGAGCGCGTTTTCCCGCAGCGCGAAAATCGAGGACACCACCATCGGCTGGCGGTTCATCAATCCGTTGATGGCAGAGCGCTACGGCACCGACTCGATGCCCGAAACCGCCGAGAACGTCGCAGCCGAATTCGGCATTGCCCGCGCCGACCAAGACGCGTTCGCCTACCGTAGCCAACAACGAACCGCTGCGGCGCAACAAGCGGGCTATTTCGCGGGTGAAATCGTTCCGATCGACGCCCCGACCGGCAAGAAAGACGAAACGCAGACCGTTGCGATCGACGAACATCCCCGCCCCGATACGACATTGGAAACGCTTGCCAAACTCAAAGGGGTGGTACGCCCCGACGGTACGGTGACCGCCGGGAACGCCTCCGGCGTCAATGACGGCGCGGTCGCATGCCTGATTGCCAGCGCCACTGCGGTGGAACGTTACGGCCTCACACCGCTTGCCCGCATCCACGCGATGGCCACAGCAGGTGTGCCGCCGCGGATCATGGGCATCGGTCCCGCGCCGGCCACGCAAAAGCTCCTTGCGCGTACCGGTAAGCGACTGAGTGAAATCGACGTGATCGAACTCAACGAAGCGTTCGCGGCGCAGGCACTTGCGGTGTTGCGCCAACTGGGACTACCGGACGACGCCGAACACGTCAACCCCCACGGTGGCGCGATCGCGCTCGGTCACCCGCTTGGCGCCTCGGGCGCGCGCCTCGCGCTCACTGCGGCGCGCGCCCTTCACGCCCGCGACGGCCGTTGGGCGGTGGCGACGATGTGCATCGGCGTCGGGCAAGGGATCGCGATGTTGCTCGAAAAAGCCTGAATTAGATATTGTCAAATTTATTTGATATGTGGTAATTTAGAGCCACCCCATCCCCGCCGGGTCAGAGCGGGCAACTTGGAGGCAATGAGGAGACGTGTCATGAAAAAACCTTTTCTCAAATCGCTGACCGTTGCATTGGGCGTTGCGTTCGCCGCAGGTGCTGCCTGGGCCGAAGTCAAAGTGGGCGTGAACGTTTCGGCCACTGGGCCCGCCGCGTCGCTCGGCATCCCGGAAAAAAACACCATCGAACTGATGCCCAAAGAGATCGCGGGTGAGCAAATCACCTACATCGTGCTCGACGACGCGTCGGACACCACCACCGCGGTGAAGAACACCCGCAAATTCATCACCGAAGACAACGTCGACCTGGTGATGGGTTCGACCATCACCCCCAACTCGCTCGCGATGATCGACGTCGTTGCCGAAGCGAAAGTGCCGATGATTTCGTTTGCTGCGAGTAACCGGATCGTCGAACCGGTCGACGCCAAACGCTACTGGGTCTTCAAAACGCCGCAAAACGACCACCAGATGTCGACGGCAATCGTCGAACACATGGTCGATTCCGGCGTGAAAACCGTCGGGTTCATCGGTTTTGCCGACGCCTACGGCGAAGGGTGGTTCCAAAATTTCAGCGAAGTGGCAGAAGCCCGTCGGCTCAAGATCATTGCCAACGAGCGGTACAACCGTACCGACACCTCGGTAACCGGTCAGGTGCTCAAGCTCGTTCAAGCCAACCCCGACGCGATCCTGATCGCTGGCTCCGGCACCCCCGCGGCGCTGCCGCAAAAAACGCTCAAGGAGCGCGGCTATCGCGGTAAGATCTACCAAACCCACGGGGTTGCGAACAACGCGTTCCTCCGTGTCTGCGGCAAAGATTGTGAAGGCATCTTCTTGCCTGCCGGGCCGGTGCTCGTTGCCGAGCAACTGCCTGCAGACCACCCGGTGAAAACTTCAGCAATGGAGTACGTCCAAGCCTACGAATCGAAGTACGGCAAAGGGTCGGTTTCGACCTTTGGCGGGCACGCCTGGGACGCGGGGAAACTCCTGGCCGCGGCGTTGCCGGAAGCGCTCAAGAAGGCCAAGCCGGGTACGCCGGAATTCCGCGTCGCGCTGCGTGACGCGCTCGAAAACGTCAAGAACGTTGCCGGCGCACACGGAATCTTCAATATGAGCAAAGACGACCACCTCGGGCTCGATCAGCGCGCGCGCGTCATGGTCCAGATCCAGAACGGCACCTGGAAATACGTCAAATAAAAGCGCGCATCAGCCGATCGGTAAATTGAACTGCGATCGCCGCGTCGCCCCACTAGGGCAACGCGGTGGTTGTCTGCGCCCGCTCAAGGAGAACCGCTGCGATGGACTGGTCAATCGCGCTCATCCTCACGCAAGACGGCGTCGTGAATGCGGCGATCTACGCCCTTTTGGCACTCGCCCTGGTGCTGGTCTTCGCCGTCACGCGCATCATCTTCATCCCGCAAGGCGAATACGTCTCATACGGGGCTTTGACACTCGCGATGCTCGAA
The DNA here is from genome assembly GCF_054656675.1 of Hydrogenophilus hirschii. Taxonomy (NCBI): domain Bacteria; kingdom Pseudomonadati; phylum Pseudomonadota; class Hydrogenophilia; order Hydrogenophilales; family Hydrogenophilaceae; genus Hydrogenophilus; species Hydrogenophilus hirschii. The sequence goes on along the minus strand of NZ_BAAHXQ010000001.1, from coordinate 261,409 downwards.
TTGGGCAAAACTCCTGCTACCGTCTGGCTCCTCGTCGCTGGCGGCGGCGTCGCGCTGGCACTGGAAGCCATTGCCCATTTTCGTGGCCGGAGCGTTCCGTGGCGTGAAGCGCTTTTCTGGTATGCCGCGCTGCCATTGGTCACCGTGGCATTCGCGTACGCGTTCGACTGGCAGACAAGCCCACAATGGGCCCGAATTCTTCTCACCGTCGCGCTGATTGCCGCGATGGGACCGATCACCTACCGGATCTTCTACCAGCCGGTTGCCGAAGCCCCCGTATTGGTACTGCTCATCGTTTCGGTTGCAGTGCATCTCGCGCTGGTCGGCTTGGGGCTTTTGATCTTCGGCGCCGAAGGGTATCGCACCGCGCCGCTTTGGGATTCCCGCTTTTCCGTCGGCCCGCTGCTGATCCCCGGCCAAGCCTTTTGGGTAATCGGCGCCTCGCTCGTTTTGATCGCGCTTCTGGCCTGGTTCTTCAGCCGCACGCTCTACGGTAAAGCGCTTCGCGCCACCGCGGTCAATCGCAACGGGGCGCGCCTGATGGGCATCTCCCCCAATTTAGCAGGACGGCTGACGCTCCTCCTTGCCGCGGCGATCGGCGCAATCTCCGGGGTGTTGGTGAGCCCCATCACTACCCTCTACTACGACTCCGGTTTTCTCATCGGACTCAAAGGGTTCGTCGCCGCGATCATCGGTGGGCTGGCGAGCTACCCGATCGCGGCGCTCGGTGCGCTTGCCGTCGGTCTCATCGAAGCCTTCAGCTCCTTCTGGGCCAGCGCCTATAAAGAGGTGATCGTGTTCACCTTGATCATCCCTGTGCTTTTCTGGCGCTCGCTCACCACCCACCACGTGGAGGAAGAGTGATGTCTGCGCCCAACTCGTTATCCGCTCACCATCCGGACAAGCCGTCGCTCGCGCCCCAAGGGGCGATCCCCGCGCGGGCGGTATTGATCGCGTTCCTAGTGCTCGTAGCCGCCGCGCCGTTCCTTTTGGGCACCTATCACGTCACTCTGATGAACTACATCGCGCTCTATGCGATGGTGGCACTTGGGCTCGTGTTGCTCACAGGCGTAGCGGGCCTCACGAGCTTCGGGCAAGCCGCTTTTGTCGGGCTGGGTGCCTACACCACCGCGGTGGTGAGCGCGGGGCAGCTCCCCGAATGGTTCGCGTGGCTCCCTCCTTCGCCCTGGACGGGGCTCGTCCTGGGCTTGCTCCTTACCGCTGCCGCGGCGCTGCTGATCGGCGCGATCACGCTGAAACTCTCCGGGCACTATCTGCCGCTGGGCACGATCGCTTGGGGTTTGAGCCTCTATTTCCTCTTCGGTAACTTGGAATTCCTGGGCGGTCACACCGGAATGCGCGGCATCCCGCCGATCACGGTGGGCCCATGGACGCTTGCCGAACCCGAAGCGATCTATCCCCTCATCTGGGCACTGCTCCTGCTGGCGATGTGGGCCACCGCAAACCTGCTCGATTCCCGCCCCGGGCGCGCGATCCGGGCGCTCAAAGGGGGCGTGGTGATGGCCGAAGCGATGGGGGTCGACACCGCCCATTACAAACGGACCGCATTCCTTCTTGCCGCTCTCCTTGCGGCGCTCTCGGGGTGGCTCTACGCCCACATGCAGCGCTTTGTCAACCCCACTCCGTTCGGGCTGCAGATCGGCATCGAATACCTCTTCATGGCGGTCGTCGGCGGTGCGGGCTACCTCTGGGGCGCGCTCTTGGGGGCGGTAATCATCACCCTGACCAAACAGTGGCTGCAGGACATTCTGCCGCAGCTCCTTGGGCAGAGCGGCAACTTCGAACTCATCGTCTTCGGCCTGGTGATGGTGGTAGTGCTGCAGCAAGCGCGTGACGGCATCTGGCCGATCCTGCGGCGCTACGCCCCCGTGAAAGCGACGCCGCGCTGGATGCCTGAAACGGCCGAGGCGCTTCCCAGCCAAGCCAAACCGCAACGCGGCGAGGTATTGCTGGTAGCGGACCAGGTCACCCGCCGTTTCGGAGGGCTGGTAGCGAACGACAAGATGTCGCTGACCATCCATGCGGGAGAGATCCTCGCGCTCATCGGCCCGAACGGCGCCGGCAAATCGACCTTCTTCAACCAGATTTCGGGCGTCGATACCCCAACGGAAGGAAAGATCACCTTCCGCGGCGTCGACATCACCGGCAAACCGTCGCGTGAAATCGCCGCGCTGGGAATGAGCCGCACCTTCCAGCACGTTCGGCTACTCCCCAACCTTTCGGTACTCGACAACGTCGCAATCGGCGCCCATCTGCGCACCCACGCGGGAGTCCTCCCCGCGATGCTCCATCTGGAACGGAGGGAAGAGGCGCGGATTCTCGCGGAAGCGCGGCGGCAGATCGAACGGGTCGGCTTAGGAGCGTACCTCCACACCGAAGCCGGCGCGTTGGCGCTTGGCCAACAGCGGATCGTCGAAATCGCCCGCGCGCTGATGAGCGATCCGTCGTTGCTGCTTCTCGACGAACCGGCCGCAGGGCTGCGCCATAAAGAAAAGGCCGCGCTCGCGGAGCTCCTCAAAGCGCTGCGTGCCGAAGGCATCGGCATTCTCTTGGTCGAACACGACATGGACTTCGTGATGAACCTGGCCGACCGTGTCGTCGTGATGGAGTTCGGACGCAAGATCGCCGAAGGGTTACCGGACGAAGTCCAGCAAGACCCCCGTGTGCTCGAAGCCTACCTGGGCGGCGTGCAGTAAGGAGTGCCTGCGATGAACGACACCATCCTCTCGGTCGAAAACCTCCACGTGCGCTACGGCAAGGTCGAAGCGCTGCACGGGGTCTCGATTACTGTTCCCGCCGGGTCGATCGTCACCGTGATTGGTCCCAACGGTGCCGGAAAAACGACCCTGCTCTCCGCGATCATGGGGCTACTGCCCAGCCAAGGAACGATCCATTTCGCGGGAGCAGCTGTCCCTGTGCCCGACGTCGAACACTTGGTGCAGCGCGGCATGGCACTCGTTCCCGAAAAGCGCGAACTCTTCGGTGAAATGAGCGTCGAAGACAACCTCATTCTGGGTGCGTTCCAGCGCTATCGTAAAGGGGATCGCTCGATCCCCGAAACGCTCGACGAAGTCTACCAACTCTTCCCCCGCCTCAAAGAGCGCCGGAATCAACTGGCGGCGACGCTTTCGGGGGGCGAACGGCAGATGCTGGCGGTGGGGCGTGCGTTGATGGCCAAACCGAAGCTCCTGATGCTCGACGAGCCCTCTCTGGGGCTCGCGCCGCTCATCATCCGCGAGATCTTCCGCACCATCGCGCGGCTGCGCGAACAAGGCGTATCGATCCTTCTGGTCGAACAGAATGCCCGCGCCGCGCTGCAAGTTGCCGACTACGGCTATGTGCTGGAAACCGGTGAAATGACCCTGGAAGGGCCTGCAGAGCGGCTGGCGAACGACCCGCAGGTGATCGAAACCTACCTGGGCATGAGCAAACGTCAAGAAAAACTGGCTGCGGTGTAAGCAAAAGGATCTGCCGATGAACGCGAAAAACGTGAACGCCGACGCTGCACAGCGCTTTCATGGCGCGTGGCGGCTCATCGAAGACGAACACCTGGCGCTTGCCGCGGTATTGCACGCGCTCCGTTTCCTGCTCGACGAAATCGGCGCTGGCCGGATCGAACCGGACTTTCGCCTCCTGCGCGCGATGCTTTATTACCTTACCGAATACCCCGAACGGCGCCACCACCCCAACGAAGATCGCTACCTCTTCGCCCGGCTCAAAGAAAAAACGAGCGAAGCGGACGCGGTGATCGCCCGTCTCGAAAAAGAGCACGCCGCAGCGGAACAGCGCATCGCCGAGCTCGAGGCGGCGCTGCACGCCTTCGCAAGCCGTGAACCGGGCGGTTTCGACCGTTTCCGTGACGTATTCGACCGCTACGCCCACTTCTACCGTCAGCACATGATGACCGAGGAGCGCGAGGTGTTACCGATTGCCGAACGCCACTTCACCCCTGAAGACTGGGCATGGGTCGCCGAAGGGTGGCGTCAAGGCGGCAGCGATCCTATGGTCGGAACCACGACGCGCGACGAGTGGCAAGCGATCTTCGACAAACTGGTCCGGCATGCCCCGCCCCCCATCGGTTTGGGTGCAGGACCTTATCCGGAAGAGGAACCCGAAGCGCGATCTTGAGAAAGGGAACCCGACGCGCCCGCCCGACAAGCAGCCAGCCGCAACGCCAACTGGCGCAACATGGCCGCGGTGGCGCCCCAGATGAAATAGTGGCGCCACGGCGCAGCCCAGTAGTAACGCGGTTGGCCGTCATAGATGAGACTCAGGCGCAGATAGCGGTTGGGGTCTGCGAAATGGGCAAGTGGCGTGAAAAAAACCTCCGCCACTTCGAACGGATCGGGTGCGAGCGGTCCCAGCGCATCGCTCCACGCGATCAAGGGCGTCACCCGGTAACCGGTTACGGTCACATAGTCTGGAAGCGCACCTAGGATTGTCACCCGTTCGGGGGCAAGCCCGACCTCCTCTTGCGCTTCGCGCAACGCGGCCTGTTCCGGTGACTCCCCCCTCTCCACTCGGCCCCCAGGAAAACTGATCTGCCCCGGGTGGTGGTAGAGATGGGGGGTGCGCCGCGTCAGCAGCACCGAAACGCCCTGCTCGGGGTGTGGGGTCAATACGGCCAATACCGCAGCGAGCCAACGCTCGGCCCGCGCCCCATCATCACCGTAGGGCCCCGGAAACGTGTGTGGCAGACGCAACGCGGATCGGATCGCTTCGGGTGTCCACCCGGCTCCACCCTGCTCCGTATCGCCAATTCCACCCTGCCCGGATTGCCGCTCTGGATCGCTCATTGCACCCTATTCGTCCCACTTTGCTTGGGTTTCCGCAGTATAGCATTCCCCCCACCGTCACCGCTTACGCTTATTTTTGACCGACCGGTCGGATTATTTGCATGTTTTTTGATTTAGATCAAAGAAAAATTGGGCGCATCGGCATAAAATTCAACACACGCAAATCAGTTTGCGATTTTTGAACCCGCACAACCCACACACAAGGAGGAAGTCCGATGGCACACAACGAAAAACTCGCGCTGAAAATGGAGTTTCCGCCGCAAACCCCACAACCCAACGTCTATCCGCTGTCGTGGCACGCCCAGACGATGAAGCTCGAAGAGATCTGGGACGCCGCGCAACGCGAAAACTGGGATCCGAAAAAATTGCCGTGGGATACCCTCGACGTCGACTCCTACAGCTGGGAAGAGCGCGAAGCGATCGGCTACTGGTGGACGCTCCTTTCGGTTTTCGACGCCTCGGCACCGCCCGTCTTTGCGTCGGCGCTCATCAAGACCTACGAAGAGCACGAAGAAGATCCGGTCCGCCGTTGCTTCTTCTCGATCACCCGTGACGAACAGAACCACGAGCAGATGTGCGGTCTGGCGATCAAGAAGTTCCTCGATCACCACGACCCGCTCACCTATCAACCCAAGACGGAACTCGGCAAACGGCTACAGAAAAACGCGAAATGGCTCTACTACAACGGTGGCCGCTACTGGAACGGGTACAAGAACGCGGTGCCGAAGTATTCGCTCGCGGTGCTCTTCTCTTCGTTCCTGATGGGCGAAATCGCTGCGGCGACTATCTTCAAGCAAATGCACGACAACAGCCGCGAACTGGTCTTCAAAGAGGCGTTCCGCAACATCGGGCGCGACGAAGGGCGCCACATGGCGATCTGCATGGCGTTGATGGAGCGTGACTATCCGAAACTCCCCGTCGAGGACAAAGCGCTCGTCACCAAACAGATCCGCGCTGGGTACCTCTTCCTCTCGGCGGTGCTCTTCGAACCGCCGATGGAGTTCTGGGATCTGCCCGAAGACTTCATCCCGACGCAGCGCGAAGCCGAAGAGGTCGCACGGCAAGCCGGTTTCGGCATTCCTACCTATGAGGCGAAGAAAGAGAACTGGCGCAACGCGATCCTCAACCTCAAAGGGGTGCTCGACCGCTACGGGATCCCCTTCCCCGCGATCCCGGAGGTCGGTATCTCGGGCGAAGAGGTGAGCGAGGTCGACATGGCGTCGATCATCCCGGTCTTCTGATCCTCCCCAATCACCACGAACAACCCATTGTCACGGGCGCCCTATGGCGCCCGTCGTCCCAGGAGAGCCCACGATGGAACCCACGGTCATTCGTCTCTACCCGTCCAACCGCGAGGTGGTCTGCGCACCGGGCGACACCGTCCTCACCGCGCTGGAAAAAGCGGGCTATGCGCTGCCCAACAACTGCCGCGCTGGCGCTTGCGGCGAATGCAAAGTCAAAGTGCGGGAAGGGCAGTTCGATCAAGGGGTCGTGCTCGACATGGCGCTTTCGCCAGACGAGCGCCGGGAAGGGTACGGCCTGATGTGTATGGCGAAACCGCTTTCCAAAGTCCTGGTGATCGAATGGGGCACCGCGGACGCCAAACCCAAACTCTTTCCCCCGCGGGAAAACCAACGCTTTGTCGTCGTCGACCGGATCGTGCGCACGCCCCGTGTCGTCGAACTGCGCCTCCGCCCCGTCGGTCAACCGATGCGGTACTGGCCTGGGCAGTACGTGATGCTCTCCGACCTGCGGGGCGAATACCCAGCGCGCTCGTATTCGATTGCGAATGCACCGCGCCCCGACGGGGAATTGGCATTGCAAATCGCAAAGATCGACGGGGGCGTCACCAGCGTCTGGGCTACAGAGCAGCTTCAAGTTGGCGAAATCGTCAAGATCGACGGCCCCTACGGCACCTTCATCGGCGACCCTTCTGCAGAAACGCCGGTCCTGTGTCTCACTGCGGGCACGGGGCTCGCGCCGGTGCTCGCGCTCACCGAAGCGGCGTTGCGACGCGGCTACCGCAAACCGGTGACGTTGATCCACTCCGGCCGCACGCGCGCCGATTGCTATGCACTGGGGATGATGGCGTATTGGGAAACGAAACACCGCAACTTCACCTACAAGGCAACACTCACCCGCGAAACCGCCGAAGGTTACTGGCACGGACGGATCCCTGCGCTCCTACCCCAGCACTTCCCCGACCTTTCCGCCTATTCGGTCTTCATCGCGGGAAGCCCCGAATTCGTTGCCGATTGCCGGGCAGCGGCGCTGGCGTTGGGCGCCCCCGAGGCACGCATCCACACCGAAGGCTTCTTCGGGCAAGCCCTACCCGCAACCGCACCCGCGGACGCGATGCTCTCCGCGTAGGCACCGCCACCGATACGCGCGCGATCAACGCGAGACCGGGGCGGCAACTTCGACGCGGTTGCGCCCCTGCACCTTTGCTGCATAGAGCGCGGCGTCAGCACGCGCAAACCCTTCGTCGAACGTTTCTTTTTGCGGCGCGAGTTCCGCTACGCCAATACTCACCGTAACGGATTCGCCCGTTTTGTCGCGCACGTGCTGCTCGATATCCCGCCGGATCCGTTCCGCTTTCTTCGCCGCATGGGCAAGATCGCAGTTGGGCAGCAAAACGACGAACTCCTCCCCGCCGAAACGGGCGAGGAAATCGCTTGCGCGCACCGATTTGGCAATGCGCTGTGCTACCTCAATAAGGATCTTGTCGCCGTAAGCATGTCCGAAGGTATCGTTGATCCGCTTGAAACGGTCGATATCGACGACCAGAAGCGTAAGCGGCTTGCCATCGCGCTTTGCGCGTTCGAAATAGCGGCGCGCCACGTCTTCGTACGCGTGACGGTTGGGAATACCGGTGAGTTTGTCGGTCACCGCCATCACCTGCAGTAGCCGTTCGCGTTCGCGCGCCTGGAGGTAGAGGCGGCGCATCAGGACCAAATTGTGGACCCGTGCCAAGAGCTCGACGTCGTGCGGGGGTTTGACCACGTAATCGTTCACCCCCAAGCGGTAGAGTTCGTTCTTGCGCGCGGTATCGTGAAAGCCCGTCAAAACGATGATTGGATTGAGGACGAAATCTTCCGGACGGCGACGCAGCTGCCGAATGAGGGACAAGCCGCTCTCGCCATCGGCGAGCACGAGGTCGATCACGAACAGTTCGTATTCGTTCTGCGTCATTGCCGCACGTGCGGCTGCGACACTGCCCACCGTTTCCACCCGATAGCGCCGCCGCTCAAGGATCGCCTGCAGGCTGCGCTGCTGCAACGGCGAATCTTCGACCAACAACAGCGACGCGCCCGCGAGCATATCGGTGCGGTGGGCGAGGAAATAGTTGAGGAAGTTTTCCAGTTGCGCCAAGTCGTCGCGCGTGAAGACGTCGGTGACCCCATTGCGAAAGGCGCGCTCCAGCAACGCCTGGTCATTCTCGGAGGTAACCATCACCACCGGCGCCGCTTCCTTGAGCCACGGGCGGAGTTTCGCCGCCAGCGAAATCCCATCGTCGTCGGGCAACACATAGGTGGTGAGCACCACATCAAACCGGATCTCACCGGCCATTCTGAGTGCGCTCGTACCGTCATAAGCGCGGTGGATTCGCAATCCGAATCGGTCCAGGGTGCGCGCAAGGAACTTTCCCGACGCCTCGCCTGGGTCCACCAAGAGCGCGTGGAGCGGTCCCTCGTCCGCTAATGGGTCATGAACCATTCGATGATCCCCTTGGCGATGAACCCGATGAACCCGACACCGAGCGCGACGAAGAGCCACAAGGTCCCGTATTTGCCGGCTTTCGACTTCCACGCCAGGTTACCGATGATGAAGATCATGTAGAGAATGAACGCTGGAATGAGGATGCGCAGCGCCCACTCCTCCCACTCTTCGAACGTCAGCCCCAGAATCAGGTCCTCACCCATCGCCGTTTCTCGCGCTTCATGACCTCATGTTGTCGCACCGGGGGCCGCTACTCGCGTTGGCAGTCAGCGACGCCGTTTTGCCGCCAATTTCGCTGCGATGCGCAACCGCAACGAGTTGAGCCGGATGAACCCTTCGGCGTCCTTCTGGTTGTACGCGCCGCGGTCGTCTTCGAAGGTCGCGATCGTCGGATCGAAGAGCGAATCGGTTGCGGAGTCGCGCGCCACCACCATCACGCTCCCTTTGTAGAGCTTCACCCGCACCCAACCATTCACCGTCTGCTGCGTGAAGTCGATGAGCGCCTGCAACGCTTGCCGCTCGGGGCTGAACCAGTAGCCGTTGTAGATAAGCGCGGCGTAGCGCGGCATCAGGTCGTCTTTGAGGTGCGCCACTTCGCGGTCGAGCGTGATCGACTCGATCGCGCGGTGGGCTTTCAGCAGGATCGTCCCGCCCGGAGTTTCGTAGCAGCCGCGGCTCTTCATCCCGACGTAGCGGTTCTCCACCAGATCGAGCCGCCCCACACCGTGTTTACCGCCCAATTCGTTGAGCTTCGCGAGCAGTTCGTGCGGTCGCATCCGTTCGCCGTCGATCGCGACCAGATCGCCCTTTTCGAAAGTCAGTTCGACGTACTCAGGCGTGTCCGGTGCCTCTTCAGGCGCGACCGTCCAACGCCACATCGACGCTTCCGGTTCCGCGGTCGGATCTTCGAGGTGGCGGCCTTCGTACGAGATATGGAGCAGGTTCGCGTCCATCGAATAAGGGGCACCGCCTTCGCGGTGTTTCTGTTCGATCGGGATCCCGTGCTTTTCGGCATACGCGAGCAATTTTTCCCGCGAGTTGAGATCCCACTCGCGCCACGGCGCGATCACTTTGATCTCGGGCATCAGCGCGTAGTACCCCAACTCGAAACGTACTTGGTCGTTCCCTTTGCCCGTCGCGCCATGCGCAACCGCGTCGGCTCCGGTCGCTCGCGCGATCTCGATCTGGCGCTTGGCGATCAGCGGACGGGCAATCGAGGTCCCCAACAGGTATTCGCCTTCATAAATGGCATTGGCGCGAAACATTGGGAAGACGAAATCGCGCACGAACGTTTCGCGCAGATCGTCGATGAAAATATTTTCCGGCTTGATCCCCAACGCCAACGCTTTTTGCCGCGCAGGTTCCAGCTCTTCACCCTGCCCAAGGTCGGCGGTGAATGTCACCACTTCACAGCGATAGGTATCCTGCAACCATTTGAGAATCACCGAGGTATCGAGCCCACCGGAGTAGGCGAGCACCACTTTGCGCACGTCGCTCATTTTTGGGTGTTTTCCTGTCGTTGCAACCAAAAGGGAAAATTGTCAAGTATGGGTAATTATTCTATCATTGGCGCATGACATTCGCTCAAACCACCCAATCTTCTGCGCGGGATGGCGCCCTACGGGCGCATCCTGCGAAACAGGATTTACCGCGCCTGAGTCCAGCCGAGCGGCGTGCGATTCTTACCGCAGCGGCACAACTCTTGCCGCCAGCAAGCCGTGTCATACTCTTCGGATCGCGCACCGACCCAGGGAGACGCGGCGGAGACATCGACCTTTGCTTGCACGTACCCGTGCGTCTGAGCCATTCGGAACGGGTAGCGCTTGCCAACCGCTTCTGGGCACGATTGGCAGCCATCCTTGACGAACAAAAAATCGATATCGTGATCGTTACCCCAGAGACCCCTTCGTCTCCAATACTGCGACGCATTGCCGAAGAAGGAATCGAGTTGTGTCGGTTATAAAGGACCCCTACGCGTTGCCCCAGCTGCGGTTAACCGCCGCATGGGCTGAAATCGATCGGCAGGCCGCAGTGCTCAAAGCAGCGCTCGCCGACTGGTCTGCGCTTCCCGCCTGTGAACGCCAACCCGAGGTCGTCGAAAGTGACGCGCAGCGGCTTCGCCTTCTTGATCAGATCCTTTTTCGATTCCTGAAACTCCAAGACGCAGTGGGCGAACGCTTGATCCCAGCCACGCTCGAGGTACTTGCGGAACCCATCGAGACGATGGCAATGCGCGACCGCCTCAACCGCTTAGAGAAGCTCGGGTTTCTGGAGGCCGATACCTGGCTGACCTGGCGCGCTTTGCGCAACCGCATCACCCACGAATACCCGGATCACCCCGAGGCGCGCTGGGCCGTGTGGGAAGCAACGGTCGCCGCCGCGGATGCGATGCTTGCGCTTCTGGCCCACTGGCGGGCGCAACTTCCCCCTTCGGCGGCGAAATCGGTAACACCGTGCTGACCCTACCCTTCCATCCGTCCCAGCACCAGGTACTCCATCAGCGCCTTCTGCACGTGCAGCCGGTTTTCCGCTTCGTCCCAGACCACCGACTGCGGGCCATCGATCACCTCGGCGGTGACCTCTTCGCCGCGGTGCGCGGGCAAGCAGTGCATGAAAAGCGCGTCGGGTTTGGCGACAGCCATCATTTCGGCGTCGACCTGCCAGTCGCGGAACGCCTGGAGCCGCGCTTCGGACTCCTCTTCGAACCCCATCGACGTCCAGACGTCGGTGGTAATCAGGTCGGCGTTACGCGCCGCGTCCATCGGATCGGCAAAACACTCATAGTGGCCGTTCGGAGTGACTTGCGCGACCGCCGGATCGACCGCATAGCCGGGCGGGGTCGAGACGTTCACTTTGAAGTCGAGCACTTCCGCCGCCTGTAACCAGGTGTTGCACATATTGTTCGCATCCCCGATCCACGCCACGGTCTTGCCTTGGATCGCACCGCGGTGCTCGATGAAAGTGAAGATATCGGCCATCACCTGGCACGGGTGGAATTCGTTGGTGAGCCCGTTGATCACCGGCACCCGCGAACGCGCCGCGAAGCGCTCGACGATCGCCTGCTCGAAGGTGCGAATCATCACCAGATCGCTCATCCGGGAGATCACCTCCGCCGCGTCCTCGACCGGTTCGCCGCGGCCAAGCTGTGAGTCACGGGTATTGAGATAGACGGCGAAGCCACCCAACTGCTGAATCCCCGCTTCGAACGAAAGGCGGGTGCGGGTGCTCGCTTTTTCGAAGATCATCACCAGCGTGCGATCGAAGAGCGGATGCCACGGTTCGTACTGCTTGAACTTACGCTTGATCCACGCTGCACGATCGAAGAGGTAACGATATTCGTCCGCGGAAAAATCGCGGAATTGCAAATAGTGTTGGACCGCTGGCATCGTCTATTCCCCTCCCCTCACGAATCGCCGCACCAACGGCACCAGCCGCGCGGCGATCTCCTCCGTCTCAGCTTCCGAAATGACGAGCGGCGGCAAAAGGCGTATCACCCGCTCGGCGGTCACGTTGATCAGTAACCGCGCCTCCTCGAGCGCGGTCCGCACCAAGGCACCACAGGGGCGGTCGAGCACCACTCCGATCATCAGTCCTTCCCCGCGCACCTCCTGAACCGCGGGAAGGTCAGCAAACGCCTGTTGCAGTGCGTTCTTGAGTTGCGCGCCGCGTGCCGCCGCGTTCGCGAGCAATCCCTCTTCCTCGATCACCGCGAGCGTGGTGAGCCCGGCGACGCACGCCAAGGGATTGCCGCCAAACGTCGATCCATGATTTCCCGGACCGAAAACCCCAGCGGCAGGCCCCCGTGCCAGGAGCGCACCTAGGGGTACGCCGGAACCGAGCCCTTTTGCGAGCGTCATCACGTCCGGTGCCAGCGCCTCCGGCGCCACCCCCAGCGCCGCAGCGGCCCACTGCCAACCGAACCAATGGCCAGTGCGCCCAACGCCACACTGCACCTCGTCGCACATCATCAACACGCCCCGCGCCGCGGTGATCTCCCGGATCGCCCGCACGACCTCGGGCGCGGCGAGGCGAATCCCGCCTTCTCCCTGGATCACTTCGAAGAGCACCGCGACGACGTCGGAATCGGCGAGTGCAGCCGTCAGCGCAGTGAGATCACCGAACGGGACCCGGACGAACCCTTCGACGAGCGGCTCGAAACCCTGCTGGGCTTTGACGTTACCGGTTGCCGAAAGCGCGGCGAGCGTCCGTCCGTGAAACGCCTGCTCCATCACGACGATCTTCGGCCGCGCAATGCCGCGCCGATGGCCATAAAGGCGGGCGAGTTTGATCGCCCCTTCGTTGGCTTCCGCGCCCGAATTGGCGAAGAAAACCTCCTCCATCGCACTCAACGCGCAGAGGCGTTCCGCCAAGGCCTCTTGCGCGGGAATGCGATAGAGGTTCGAGGTGTGGAGCACCTTTTTGGCTTGGGCGCAAATCGCTTCCGCAAGGCGCGGATGGGCGTGCCCTAAGGTCGAGACCGCGATACCCGCAAGGGCGTCGAGATAACGGTTCCCGACTTCGTCGGTGAGCCAGACCCCCGCCCCGTGCGCGAACGCCACCGGCAGGCGGGCGTAGGTGTTCATCAGATGGGTCATTGCCATTCCTTCCCCAACGAAAAGAGGGAACCCCAACTCTGGGTTCCCCAAAACGGGCATTTTAGCGCGGCAACCGCGAATACCCAACCGATCCGCTTATCGCCCCCTCGAAAAAGAACGCACCGCTTGTGGCTTCAGCCCCAAGCGGTGCGCGTTACCGCACGCGACTCAACGCGGCGCCGAGCGCGCGCCGCTCACTGCGTCTTGAGCGCTTCCGCAATCTGGTCGAGCGCGGAACGGTCTTCGATCGTCGTGAGGTCGCCGGTATCGCGCCCTTCGGCGAGCGCTTGGATCGAACGGCGCAACATCTTGCCGGAGCGGGTCTTGGGCAAACCGGAGACGAAATAGACGCGGTGCGGTCGAGCAATCGCGCCCAAGAGTTCGTCCACTTTTTGCTTCACTTCCGCTTCGAGCTTCTGTCGCGCTTGCGTGGTTTCCACCAGCGTCGGGTCTTTGACCACCGCAAATGCAACCGGCAGTTGTCCCTTCACTTCGTCATGTACGCCAACTACCGCCACTTCGGCAATCGCGGTATGTGATTGCACCGCCTCCTCGATTTCGCGCGTTCCCAAACGATGCCCCGCCACGTTGATCACGTCGTCGGTGCGCCCCAGGATGAAGTGGTAACCCGCTTCGTCCTTGATGCCCCAATCGGCCGACGAATAGACGAGCGGCTCTTTGAAGAGGCTGAAGTAGGAGCTGATGAAGCGCGCTTCGTCTCCCCACACCGAACTCAGACACCCCGGCGGCAGCGGTGGCAAGACACCGACAATTCCTTTCTCGTTTGGCCCACACTCGGTGCCGTCTTCGCGGAAGATCTTTAGGTTGTAGCCATAGACCGGAAACCCCGGCGAACCGTACTTGATGGGCTTTTCTTCGATCCCGCGGCAGATCGCGAGCATCGGCCAACCGGTTTCGGTTTGCCAGTAGTTGTCGATCACCGGCTTGCCCAGCGCTTCGTGGATCCACTGGTGTGTGGTTTCATCGAGCGGCTCGCCAGCGAGGAACAGATGCTTGAGGCTGGAGAGATCGGCACATTTCAAATACTTCGGATCCTGCTTTTTGAGCACCCGAATCGCGGTGGGGGCGGAGAACATCACAGTGACACGGTATTGCTCGACCATCCGCCACCAGATTCCCGGGTCTGGGCGCAACGGTGTCCCTTCGTACAGGATCGTCGCCATGCCCGCCAGAAGCGGCCCGTAGATGATGTAACTGTGACCGACCACCCAGCCGATGTCGGAAGTGGCGAACATCGTTTCGCCGGCTTTGCCGCAGAAGATGTAGTCCATCGACGCCGCGAGCGCCACCGCGTAACCGCCCGTGTCACGCTGCACCCCTTTGGGCTTACCGGTAGTGCCGGAGGTATAGAGAATGTAGCTGGGATGGGTCGATTCGACCCACGCCACCGGCACGGAAGCATCGAGATGCTGCGCGCGCAGGGTCGCGTAATCGAGGTCGCGCCCTTCGATCCGCGGAAACCCTTTGTCGAGCCCACGGTCGACGATCACCACCTTCTCGGGCGGCGTTTTGGCCAACGCACACGCCTCGTCCACCAGATGCTTATAGGGAACCGCTTTGCCATTGCGCATTCCGGCGTCGGCTGTGATCATGATCTTCGGTTGCGCGTCGTCGATGCGGGTGGCGAGCGACGCCGACGCAAAACCACCGAAGACCACCGAATGGATCGCACCGATGCGCACCGCCGCGAGCATCGCAAACGCCGCTTCGGGAATCATCGGCATGTAGATGAGCACCCGATCCCCTTTCCGAACGCCCAGGCTGAGGTAGATCGCAGCCATGCGCTCCACCTCGCGCTGCAGTTCCGCGAAGGTATAGCGCTTCTCTTCGTTCGTTTCCGTGGAAACGGTGATCAGCGCCGTGTCGTTCGGGCGCTCTGCGGCGTGGCGATCGACCGCGTTGTAGCAGAGGTTGGTCTCCCCCCCTTTGAACCATTTGACGAACGGCGGCCGCGAATAGTCGCAGATTACTTCCGGCGCTTTGTGCCAGTAGATCCGCTTCGCCTCCTCCGCCCAAAAAGCGTCGCGTTCCTCGATCGAACGGCGGTAAAACGCTTCGTATGCCCCCATGGCTTCCCTCCCTCGAACGCACAACAAGACTAGCCATAATTATGCATCATTCATCACTGATACGAACCACCGTGCGTCCTTTCGCCTTCCCGGAAATGAATTCGTCGAAAATCTTGGGTAGCGCCGTGAGCGGCACTTCGCGCGTGATCGCTTTGAGGTGTTTCGGTTTGAGGTCGGTCGCCAACCGCTCCCACACCTTACCGCGCAATGGGAAGTCGGTGTAGGCCGAATCGACCCCCAAGAGACTCACACCGCGCAAGATGAAGGGGAAGACCGTGGTTTCGAGCTTCGGCGACGCGGCGTTACCGATCGACGCCACCGTACCTGCCTGTTTCATCGTCGCCAACATCCAGTGGAGGATCGGGCCGCCGACGTTGTCGACCGCACCCGCCCAGCGGCTTTTTTCGAGCGGCCGCGTCGCCGCGAAATCGATCGTGTTGCGATCGAGCACCTCCGCTGCCCCCAGCGTTTTCAATTGCTCGGCCTCTTCGGGTTTACCCGTGAGCGCAACCACGTGATACCCCCGGCCCGCCAGCATCTGGATCACCAACATCCCGACACCACCCGACGCGCCGCTCACCACCACGGGTCCCGCATCCGGCTTCAAACCTTCGTGTTCCATCCGCTCGACCGCCAGTGCTGCGGTGTAGCCCGCGGTACCCAACGCCATCGCTTCGAAGAGATCGAGGCCTGCAGGCAACGGCACGATCCACTTCGCGGGAATCCGGGCATACTCGGCATAGCCCCCGTGGTGCGACACCCCGATGTCGTAGCTCGTCGCGATCACCGCATCACCGGGCCGAAAACGGTCGTCGCTCGACTCGACCACCGTTCCGGCGAGATCGATCCCGCCGATACAGGGAAAACGCCGAATGATCTTCCCTTTACCGGTTGCCGCCAACGCATCCTTGTAGTTGATGCTCGAATAGTGAACCCGAATGAGCACCTCACCGGGGTCGAGCATTGAAAACGGCACCGACTCCAACGCGGCGCGCACCCCCCCTTCCGGGTTTTCCCGAATCATCAATGCGGTAAAGGTCTCACTCATCACACTACTCCTCTGTGTGTCAACAAAAGAATGGCTCGAAACCTTGTCTATTCTAGACGGAACGGCGCTCGAGCACCACCGCGAAAAAGCCGTCACAACCATGAACATGGGGGAAAAGCCGTACCGCTTCGGGCACACCATCGGTTGGACACGGGCCATTGACGAACGCGGTGCCGTGCGTACCGTGCTGCCAATCCGCGGTCAATTCGTTCCATGGCAGCGGCGCGAACGCAGGGTGCGCCGCGAGAAAAGTCTGCACCACGCGGTCGTTCTCTTCGGGCAGGATGCTACAGGTGACATAGATCAGCCGCCCGCCTGGCTTCACCAACCGGGCCGCCGCCGCTAGGATGCTCGCTTGCTGCGCGGTGAGCGCCGCCACCGTGGCTTCCGTTTGGCGCCATTTGAAATCGGGATTACGGCGTAATGTTCCGATCCCGGAGCACGGCACATCGACCAAGACGCGGTCGGCTTTTCCCGCCAGCCGGGCAAGCTTTGGGTCGTGCTCATCGGCGATCGCCATCGGTTGGACGTTCGTTGCGCCTGCACGCGTCAAACGGGGATGCAAACCCGCGAGGCGCTTTGCGATCGCATCGCACGCGTAAATCTGGCCGCTATTGACCATCAGCGCGGCCAACACCAGCGTCTTGCCGCCGGCGCCCGCGCAGAAATCGACCACCGTCTGTCGCCGCTTGGGTGCGACCAACCGGGTGACCAACTGACTCCCTTCGTCCTGCACCTCGACGATACCGTCGCGGTACAACGGATGGCGTTGCAAGGCCACCTTTTCAGCCAGGCGCACGCCCCACGGCGACCAAGGCGTTTCGTGCGCCTCGAGCCCTTCGGCCATGAACGTAGCCATCACGTCGCTGCGCTTCGCTTTGAGGGTGTTGACCCGCAGATCGAGCGGCGCTGGCTGGAGCATACTCGACGCGATGCGCTGCGTTTCCTCCACCCCATACGCGGTCACGAGCCGTGCCCACAACCAATCGGGCATGCTCAGCCGTTCGGCGTCACGCCAGGCGTAGCCCGCAATCGCCGCTTTGCGCTGCGCCAACCACTCCCCCTCTTCTCGCCGGAGGAGCGGCGCCAGTTGCGCCACCGAAACGCCTCGTCCCACCACCAACCATGCCAGCAGGAGATGGCGCGGCGCGGTACTCTCGGCCCAGACGGTGAGGCGGCGATAGTGGCGAATCACGCCGTAATAGGTTTCGGCAACCCATGCGCGATCGCGCTGCCCCAACCGGGGCCAGGCGCGCAAAAACGCCGAAAGCACCTTGTCTGCCGGTGCCGCAAAGGTCAGCGCTTCCGATAGCGCCTGAACCACGGCCTGCACCCGTTGCGGATGCCATTCAGCGCGTAAGTTCATAGGCAAAATCACCCTCTTCCCCGTGAATGTTCAGGCGCACCAAACGGACGATCGGTGCGACCTGCCACTCGACGGTCACCTGCCAATCCTTATTTTCGGTTTCAGCTTGGAACGCCAACCCAGGAACCGTCCGCCCGTCCGGCAACGTCACCGATTGCGTTTCCGCGACGCGGTAGGTGATGGTTTTGGCGCGCTTGACCCCAAGCAGTACCGTCTTGCCGTGTGGTTTTCCCGCTGCGGCGCGCGCGGGTAACGACAAAAGAAGGCTCAAAAAATCCTGAGCCGTCGCTGGTGCTGCGTAGCGCAGCGTACGTCCTTTCCGGGTAACCACGACCGCGTCCCCGGCACGCGCGATCACCTCATCGTCCTTTCCTGGCCGCTCGCGCAAAGACCGCTCGGGCACCCACCACCCAGACACCACGCGCCCTTCGCTCACCCGGGTTTCCGAATAGTTGCTCAAGAGCGCAGCCAACCCGGTAGTCTGGGACGCGAGGACGATGCGATAGCGCCCATCCGACGCAACCTGCCATTCCAAGCGCGCGGTCCCCAGAGGCACCCCCCCTTTTTTGACCGTGTACTGGGCGCGCCCCTCACTGGGCAGATCGAACGCCGCGTGTGCCGCATTTCCGAATGCGACCACCGCACAGAGCAACATCACCAACCGCGCCACTAAACGCGCCACCCACCGGCCATGCCCACGCCACCCGATCGTCATATGTGTGCTTCCTCGCGTTCCGTCGTTGCTGGCACATGCAAGGCGGTGTCGGGAAAGCGCGCCTGCGCCACCACGACTCGTCCCTCCGGGGTCAGCGAGATCCGACCTTCGACGAACCAGCGGATCGCTTGCGGATAGATACGGTGCTCTTCGCGCAACACCCGTGCGGCGAGCGTCTCTGGCGTATCCTCGGGCAACACCGGCACCGCCGCTTGAACGATGATCGGCCCGTGGTCGAGCGCCGGCGTGACGAAATGGACCGTTGCGCCATGCACCCGACACCCTTCGGCAATCGCGCGCTCGTGGGTGTGCAAGCCGGGAAACGCTGGAAGGAGCGACGGGTGGATATTCATCATTCGCCCTTCGTAGCGGCGAACGAACGCTTCGCCCAAAATGCGCATGAACCCCGCGAGCACCACCAGATCGGGCCGATAGTGGTCGATGCGCTCGGCAAGCGCCGCATCGAACGCGTCGCGCGTCGGGAACGCCTTGTGATCGACCACCTCGGTGGCGATGCCATGCTGTTGTGCGAAGCGCAACCCCGCGGCGTCGGGCCGGTTGCTGATCACCGCAGCAACCGTCGCGCCGGGAATCTGCGCCCGCACGATCGCCTCCATGTTGCTCCCCCGCCCCGAAATCAAGATCACTAAGCGCTTCTCCGCAGCCATTGCCGCTCCTCATCGTCCGTGCTTCGCTCGATTGTACACCTGTCGTACAATCAGGCGATGCCGATCCAGCTTCTGCCCGACACCCTCATCAACCAGATCGCCGCAGGCGAAGTGGTCGAACGGCCGGCGTCGATCGTCAAAGAACTCGCAGAAAACAGCCTCGACGCCGGCGCCACCGAAATCGCGATCCACCTCGAAGCGGGCGGTATCGAACGGGTCTGCGTCCGTGACGACGGCTGTGGGATTCCCGCTTCGGAACTCCCGCTCGCGGTAGCTCGCCACGCTACGAGCAAGATCGATTCGCTCAAGGCGCTCCTCTCCGTCACCACCAAAGGGTTTCGCGGCGAAGCGCTTGCGGCGATCGCCGCGGTCACCCACCTCACGATCGCGTCCCGCCCCCGTGAAGCGCCGCACGGCATGAAGCTCGATGCCCGCAGTGGCGAGCTCACTCCATATGCGATGGCTCCTGGGACCGAGGTGGACTGCCGCGCCCTGTTCGATACGGTCCCCGCGCGGCGCAAATTTTTGAAAACGCCGCAGACCGAAGCGCACCACGCGATCGAAGCCGCGCGGCGGCTGGCGCTTGCGCACCCACAGGTGGCTTGGCAAGTCACCCACAACGACAAACTGGTGTGGCGGCTTGCGCCCCAATCTGCTGAAGCCCGCTTTTTGGCGCTTTTTCACACTGACCCCGCCGAATGGCGCTTGGCACACGCCGAAACCCCCGCCGCGCAACTCCTGGGTTGGGTGATCGAGCCCCGCTTCGCCCGGAAAAGCGCGCGCCAGGCGCTTCAATACCTCTTCGTGAATGGTCGAGCGGTTCGCGACCGGCTGCTCGCCCAAGCCGTGCGCCAAGCCTACCACGATGTCTTGCACGGCCACCGCCAACCGAGCTACGTGCTCTTTCTCACCGTCGCGCCCGAACTCGTCGACGTCAATGTCCATCCGGCAAAAAGCGAAGTGCGCTTTCGCGACCCCAACGCCATCTTCCGCTTGGTAAACGGTGCGATTGCGCAAGCGCTGGCACCAACGGTGGTATTCCCGCAGCCACTCGGCACCGAGGCCACCGAAGCTGCTGGTAAAACGCAACCTCCGCTTGCTACGGAGCGCGCAACAGCGCCCGCGACCCGCGCCATCGTTTCGTCCCCGGCCGCCCAGCAACGGCTGCCGTTTGGCACATCGACCGTGCGCGACAGCGCCAACGCCCGCTACCTGGCTTTTGCCGCGCACGCCTTTGTAGACGCAAACACCGCGCGATCGGAAACCGCCACCCCCGCACCCACGACCCCGCCCGGCGCGCTTCCCCCGCTCGCCCCTGCGCACGAGCACGCGGCGCCTGAGGTGGCAGCCCCCTCACCGCCCCCCGTCGAACCGTCTGCGACGGAGCCCCCGCTGGGTTACGCGCTTGCGCAACTGCATGGCATCTACATTTTGGCGCAAAACCGCCGCGGGCTCGTGCTCGTCGATATGCACGCCGCACACGAACGCATCCTCTACGAACGGCTGAAACGTCACTACGACGAAGCGGCGCTTCCCGCGCAACCGCTCCTGCACCCCGTCCCCGTTCGGCTGAACGGCGCGGCGCTCGCCACCTTCACCGAACACCGCGTCACGTTGGCACAGCTGGGGCTCGAAGCATCGCTGCTCGATACCGAGACGATCGCCGTGCGCACCCATCCGCCATTCGTCGCGCCGCGGGAAATCCCCGCGCTCGTTGCCGAACTCCTCGAAACCTTGCGCGATGCCCCCACCAGCAACGCGGTCACCGCGCGGCGGGACGCGCTCCTTGCTCGCGTAGCCTGTCATGGCGCAGTGCGAGCAAACCGCGCGCTCACTCATGACGAGATGAATGCGCTGTTGCGCGATCTGGAAGCGACCGAACGGGGCGGCCAGTGCAACCACGGGCGCCCCACTTGGATCGAACTGCCGCTCGCCGCACTGGACGCCCTCTTCTTACGAGGCCAATAGGTGGCAAAGATCCACCGCGCCGCAGTGTCACCCCCGCACACCAAGCCTCACCGGGAACGGAGGCAAGGCACCCTCCCGACCCAGGTCACCCCTTCGTCCAATACCACCACCCGAGACCGACGGCGACCAACCCGACCATTGCCCAGCCGATGCGGTCGACCCAACGGTGCAGCGTCGCCTCCAAACGGGGACCGCCCCACGCCATGAGCCCGGCAACGAGGAAAAAGCGCGCCCCGCGGCCCACGAACGACGCGATCGTGAACGGCATGAGCGCCATCTGCAGCACCCCGGCGGCGATCGTAAAAACTTTATAAGGAATCGGCGAAAACCCTGCGATGAAGACCGCCCAGACGCCCCACTCCGCGAACCAGCGGTGTGCCGTCTGATACGCCTCCCAATAGCGAGAGGTTTGCAGCCACGGCTCGATCAAGCCAAATGCCCCCCACCCGATCGCGTAGCCGAACAATCCGCCCAATACCGAGGTCACCGTTGTCAACAGTGCCAAGCGCCACGCCCGCTGCGGCTGCGCCATCGCCATCGGCGCGAGCATCACGTCCGGAGGGATGGGGAAGAAAGACGATTCGGCAAAGGAGAGCAAAGCGAGGAACCAAGGCGCACGGCGGTGGCGCACCCACTGCATCACGCGCGCGTACCAGGAAGAAAAGAGGCGCATCACAACCTTCCGTGACCCGAAACGCCCGCGATTCTAACCCGCATTTACTTGCGCCACCACCAGAAGAGGAGCGAAAGGAGGAGCGACACCACGATGCTCGTAGTGATCGGAAAGTAGAAGGTGAAATGCTCCTTCTCGACTACGATATCCCCCGGCAAACGCCCGAAGGGCAATTTACTCAGCCACGGATATAGGAGCGCAAGCAGAATGAGCGCAACACCCAGCCAGAATAGGAGCTTTTGCATTGCTCATCGCAATTGGCAAGCGGAAAGATTGGCGGAGAGGGCGGGATTCGAACCCGCGTGCCGGTTTTACCCGACCATCCGATTTCGAGTCGGCGCCGTTATGACCACTTCGGTACCTCTCCGCATCCCATAGGCTGTGCTATGGTGCCGTTGGGCGGACTCGAACCGCCGACCTACTGATTACGAATCAGTTGCTCTACCAGCTGAGCTACAACGGCGCAGAAAGAAATTATAACAAAAAACCGTTGGCAAAAACAACGCATGTGGAGACGCACGCGATCGCAGTGACATTGATCTGGCGCAAAGACAGAACAGCCAATTCAGCATAACATTATGGACGATGCAAGAAGAACCAGAGAGCTATAGTCAAATCTGGTGTATGACCTGATCAGGCGGCGTTCCTGCTTTCGTCGGTTTCGCGTTTGTCATTGACTTCCACTCCGTCCCTGAACTTTACTCCTTCGACAACCTTGGCAAGGTAGTTGAACCCTCGTATCCGCCGCCAGCGTTTCTGTGCGCTCATTCCCAGTTTGTACAACGTTGCCAGCAGGGTGTTTCGGCTCACGCAGCCTTTGGCCTGGTCACTCCGGTGGCGAATCGTGGCAAAGGCCGACTCAATGGGATTGGTCGTGCGAATATGCACCCAGTGTTCGGCCGGAAAGTCGTAGAAGGCCAGAAGGGCCTCCCGGTCCTTTTCCAGGCAGGTCACCGCCTTCGCGTATTTGGCTTGGTATGTCGCAACGAAATGGTCGAAGGCCTTGTGGGCTGATGCCCGGTCTTCGGCCATCCAGATCTCCTGCAAGGCTTTCTTGACCTTGGGCTGAACGGCTTTGGGCAGGTAGTTCAGTACGTTGGCCGTCTTGTGCACCCAGCAGCGCTGGTGACGGGTTTCGGGATACACTTCCTCGAGCGCCGCCCAGAAGCCCAAGGCGCCGTCGCCTACTGCCAGTTTCGGCGGCACATCAAGGCCGCGCTGCTTCAGCCCCAGCAGCACCTCCCGCCAGCTCTGGGTCGATTCCCGAATGCCATCCTCGATGGTCAGAAAATGTTTCTCGCCCCATTCGTTGACGCCGATGATCACCAGGGCGCACAGCTTCTGGCCCTCGGCCCTCAGGCCGCTGTAGATGGCGTCTGCCCACCAATAAACCCAGCGCACCCCTCTCATGTCCCGCTGGCACCATTCGGTATATTCCGCTTCCCACTCCCGTTTCAGGCGGCCAATCACCGAAGCAGACAGCCCTTTTGCCTCGGGGCCGACGAGCACCTCCAGGGCCTCTTTCATCTGGCCGGTCGAGATGCCCTTCAGGTAGAGCCACGGCAGAGCGGCCTCCACCCGACGGGCCTTGCGCACATACGGCGGCACCAGTGAGGAGCGAAATACCACCGATTCCTTCCCACGGCTGCGCACCTTCGGCA
Organism: Hydrogenophilus hirschii; assembly: GCF_054656675.1. NCBI lineage: Bacteria > Pseudomonadati > Pseudomonadota > Hydrogenophilia > Hydrogenophilales > Hydrogenophilaceae > Hydrogenophilus > Hydrogenophilus hirschii. The sequence goes on along the minus strand of NZ_BAAHXQ010000001.1, from coordinate 238,088 downwards.
CCTTCACCGTTACCGGTCCTACGCCGGTCAGAATTTCCCGCTCCGGCAGATAACCATTGCGAACCACCGCACGGCGCCCCTGTTCGTCTGTCTGCCCCTCATACTTTGCCAGCATCTCGGCCAGCTCCGCCTCGATCGCTTGCTGAATCAGTCGCCTGGCGCCATTGCGCAGCAACTCCGTCAACGAGTCCTCGATACCCCCTGGCATCAACAAAGAAACGATGTTATCTTTACTCATGGTGGCGTGCTCCTTTGCTGTTCATCAGTTCGGTAAAACCGATTTCAGCAGAGTACGCCGCCCTTTTCAATCACTCCGTACACCAGTTTCGAGCATAGCTCGACAAGGAAAAACTATGAACGCACCCCAACCCCTGCGATCGAATCAATCGTCATCCTGGCTTCCGGCACACAGCCTCACCATTGCGCTCAACGATAGCAGCGTGACCCGCACCGAGCACCCTTCTGATGCGATCACCGGACCGATCGAATACGGTTGGCGCGCCTACCAACAGCATGGGCGCAACGCCTTTACGTTCGGCATCGGGCGGCTTGCCGATTCGCCCCTTGCGGGCGCACGCCGTCTCTTCGTCTGCGGCTACAGCCACCAATGGGAAAGCTTTTATCTCTCCTCCGCGGGCGGCGTCGCGTACACCTTCAAACATTTCGGCATCCCCTGGGTGACGCTCGTCGGACGCGCGGCGCAACCGTCGGTGCTGATCTTGCGTCACGACGGCAACGCAGCCACCGTCACTCTGGAGCCGATCCCCGATCTCGAGTCACTTTGGCGCGACGGGTATCGGCGCGCCAGCGACGGCGCCCAGCTCACTGGCGCACTCGCCGTTCAGCAAGCGATGCTCGACCGCTTCGGCGTGGCATTTCCGCCGAAACAGGTGCGAGCGCTCGCGGTCGGTCCGGCTGCGGCAGTCACGTGGGAGGGAACGATCGTCTCGAACCCGGTCGAAAAAGGGGCGATCACCTGGGTCACCGAATTCTGTGGCCGCGGCGGGATGGGCTCGACTTTGTTCCGCGATTTCAACATCGCGGCGCTTCTCGTGGGCGGCGCATGGGAGCCTGCGAAAGAGTCGACGAAAGCATACGACCCCGATTTCGAAGCACGATTTGGCGATCGCTACGTCAAAGTCGAGCAGCGCACCACCGTAAAATACTCGTTCGACCCCAAGACGGGTACCGGCGGCACCTTCGGTTCGAACTACGCCGCAATGGGAGACAAGATCCTGTCGTTCCACTACCAGAGCGTCTTCGCACCCAAAGCGGAACGTCTGGCGCAGATGGAGCGCTTCGTGCTGGGCCACTATTGGAAACAGTTCCAAGAAGAGACCATCGCGAACAAGCAGTTCGAACACTGCGGCGAACCCTGCTCGGTCGCATGCAAAAAGATGAACGGACCGCACAAAAAGGATTACGAGCCGTACCATACGCTGGGCCCGCAGATCGGGATCTTCGACCAGCGCGCCGCTGAACGGGTCAATGACGTCGCCGACGCAATGGGATTCGACGCGATCCAGCTCGGCGGCACCCTGGGTTGGCTCTTCGAAGCGATCACCGCGGGTGATTTCGACCCCACTGAACTCGGGCTCCCCCCAGCACACCAACTGCGCTTTCGCGGCTTCACCGCCGACCCGGCGCAGTTCGACCTCGTCGCCGACAGCGCCGCGAACGCCGACTACGCCCTGCGCACGATCGACGCGATCCTCTGGGATGAGCGCGCCGCCCCGCTGCGCGAAGGGATCCGCGTTGCAGCGAAGACCCTCAACGCCCGCTACCCGCAGACACGGCCGGGCGACCGCGCGGTTTACCTCGCGCACGGCGAACGCGGCGCGCTCGTCCCCAACCAATATTTCGTTCCAGGGATGTTCAGCCCGATGCCGATCATGGGCAAATACTACGTCTTCTACGGCTACGATCTCCTTTCGCCGGAAGCGCTCGGGCAATGGAACGTCGCGCGGATGATCGGTGAGCTCATCTCCGACAACGCCGGGATGTGCCGCTTCCATCGCGCCTGGGGCGAACCGATGGCCGAACAACTCTTGGCGAACCACCGCGGGCTTCCCGCCGACTACAACGAACGGGTGAAGCGCCTCGCCCAAGAGCTCTTCGCTGCCGAAGAAGCAGCGAGTCGTTTTTGGGAGACCCCCCGCTTGATCGAACTCTTCGCCCACTACTGGCGCTGGCAGCGCGAAAACGGAGTGGACCTCTCACCAGTCGCCGCATTCTTCGCTCCTGAAGCGCAACCGGGTGAAACCACCGAGCAGACGATCGACCGTTTGCTCGCTGCAAACGACCGCACCACCTGGCAACGTTTGGCGCAACGCTATTGGAACACGGTGCGTGAAGCGCAGATCGCAGCGATGGCCCAGGCGCACCAACGTTGACCTGGGTCAAAGCCGCTTTCCCGCTCTTTTGCTACGATCGGCGGCCGCGCGCTTGCGCACCCGTGAGGTAAGCGCTCCCCGCTTACCTAGGCGCCGAACGGGTGCTGACGCAGGATCGTCTCGCTCCGTTCGGGGCCGGTGGAGATCACGTCGATCGGCACCTCACAGAACTCTTCGATGCGGTGCAGATAGGCGCGCGCCGCTGCGGGCAGCTCCTCCCACCGCTTCGCGCCGTAGGTGCTCGCCTGCCACCCCGACCAGGACTCGTAAATGGGTCGGCACCGGGCCACTTCGTCGGCCCCCATCGGCAGCAGATCGACGCGCTTGCCGTCGATTTCGTACCCGACACAGAGTTTGAGCTCCTTGAGCCCGTCGAGCACGTCGAGTTTCGTGATGCAGAGCCCCGTGACCCCGTTGATGATGAGCGAACGCTTGAGCGCCGCGAGGTCGAGCCAACCGCAGCGCCGTTTACGCCCGGTGACGGTGCCGAATTCACGCCCTTTGGTCGACATCTGCCAACCCGGCGTCCCTTCGGTTTCGATGTCGAGCTCGGTCGGGAATGGGCCACCCCCGACACGCGTACAGTAGGCTTTGGTGATTCCGAGCACATAGTGCAACCGCCCCGGACCGACCCCGGCGCCCGCTGCTGCGGCACCCGCGACACAGTTGCTCGACGTCACGAACGGATAGGTTCCGTGGTCGATATCGAGGAGCGTGCCTTGCGCCCCTTCGAAGAGCAGGTTTCCGCCCGCTTTGTTGATACGGTAGAGTTCCGCAGAGACGTCGGCGACCAACGGCTTGACCGTTTCGGCGTCGGCAAGGAGTTGCTCCCAGAACGATTCGAGCGTCACCGGTTCGGCGTCGAGCACCGTGGTGAGCAGATGGTTCACCAACGCCAGGTTGGCTTCGATTCGATCGCGCAGCCGCACCGGGTCGAAGAGGTCATAGACACGCACCGCGCGCCGCGCCACCTTGTCCTCATAAGCCGGGCCGATCCCTTTCCCAGTGGTGCCGATCTTACTGTTACCGGTGCGCGCCGCTTCCCGTGCGCGGTCGAGCGCCACGTGATAAGGCAGGATCAGCGGACAGCCGGGGCTCACCTTGAGGCGGGAACGCACCTCGATCCCCCCCGCTTCGAGCGTCGCAATCTCTTCGCAGAGGTGGTGGATGTCCAGCACCACGCCGTTGCCGATGAAACAGGCCACGTTGGGACGAACGATCCCGGAAGGAACCAGATTGAGCTTGAAGGTCTGGTCGCCGATCACCAACGTATGTCCGGCGTTGTGACCGCCTTGGAACCGAACGACCCCGTGTGCGGAATCGGTGAGCCAGTCGACGATTTTCCCTTTCCCTTCATCGCCCCACTGCGTTCCCACCACGACCACGTTTTTGGCCATCGCTACCGCTCCCTACTCCTCGACTCGATTCATTCCGCAAAAGGCACCACGTGCCAGGCGCCTCTTTCCCAAACCAGCTGGCGCGTGCACCCCGCCTCAAACCAACTTTCGCGGGGGTGTCCAGGCAATTCGTCGACCACCACCTCTCCCGCTGCGCGCAGCGCAGCGACCCGCTCCACAAGCGCGGTGCGCTGCTTTGCCGGGGCGTCCGCACCCAACGCGGGTGCAAGGATCGCGCCGGGGAGCGGAGAAAGCGGTAAGAGCGTCACCACCGCACGCAAGTCGATCGAAAAGCCGGTAGCAGGCCGCGCCCGTCCGAACGCAGCGCCCATGCCGTCGTAGCGCCCACCCAACGCCACCGCAGCGGCGCTTCCCGGTGCGAATGCAGCGAACATCACGCCCGTGTGGTAGTAGTAGCCGCGCAAATCGGCCAGATCGAACCCCACCGCAGCTCCTTCCGCTGCAAGCGCCTTAGCGAGCGCGGTGAGTTGCGTGAGCGCCGCGGCGATCTCGGGCCAATCGGGCAAGCGGCGGCGCGCCTCGGCTAAGACCTCCTCGCCACCGTAGGCGTGTGGCAGCCAGAGCAGTGCTGCCCGTACCTCGGCAGGCAGTTCCTGTCCCGCGAGGAAACGTTGCAGATCGGCGCGATCTTTCGCGCGCAACAGGGTGAAGAGCGTCTCCGCATCGGCTTCGCACCAACCCCGCGTGAGCGCCCGGAAGATCGCCATGTGCGCACACTCCAGACGAACGTGCCGCAGTCCGGCTTCCGCTAGGAGACGAAGCAGCAAACGCGCCACTTCGCAATCGGCTTCGACGCCAGCATGCCCGTAGAGTTCGGCACCCAACTGCCAAGGTTCGCGCACCGCGAGGAGATTGGCCGGGCGCGCGTGGGCAACCGGTCCGGCATAGCACAAGCGGGTCACCCCGCTGCGGTTCAACAAATGGGCGTCGATCCGCGCAATCTGCGGGGTCATGTCGGGACGCACCGCCACCGGCTTGCCGGTGAGCGGATCGACCACCTGAAAGGTCCGTTCCGCAAGGTCCCGCCCGGAACCGACGGTGAGCGCGTCCAGATACTCGATGAGGGGCGGCGCGACCAACTGATAACCGTGCCCCCGCAGCCGGTCGAGCCATTGCCGCCGCAACGTCTCGAGCCGCTCCGCCGCAGGCGGTAATTCGTCGCGGAAGTGGTCGGGCACCGTCCACAGCGTCATCGCGCCCCCTCGGTCGCTGCAGCGTCGCCGCGGAAATGGCGGAAGAATTCGCTCGTGGCATCGAGCACGAGCACGTCGTCGCGGCGGGCAAAGCTCGCGCGGTACGCTTCGAGGCTTCTGTAGAAGCGGAAGAATTCAGGGTCGCGTCCAAACGCCTCGTTGAAAATCCTTGCCGCTTCGGCGTCCCCCTCACCACGAATCTTCTGTGCTTCGCGGTACGCCTTTGCGATGATCACCTCACGTTCGCGGTCGGCTTCGGCGCGGATCCGTTCGGCATCCGCCGCCCCTTCGGAGCGCAGGTTGTTCGCCACCCGTTTGCGTTCGGCCTCCATGCGGCGATAGACCGATTCGGAAACCTCTACCGGCAAGTCGACGCGTTTGAGCCGGACATCGACGATTGCAACCCCAAAGGTGCGTGCGTCCTTGTCGGTTTTTTGCCGCACCTCCTCCATCACCCGGTACCGTTCTCCAGAGACGACGTCATGAACAGTGCGCAGACCGAACTCTTCACGCAACGTGGCGTTTACCGTTTGCATGATGCGGGTGCGCGCTCGTAGCTCATCACCCGCCAGCGAAATGAAATACTGCTTCGGATCGACGATCCGCCATTTGACGAAATGGTCGACCAACACGTTTTTCTTCTCCGAGGTGATAAAGCGCTCCGGATCGGGCGTATCGATCGTCAAAAGCCGCTTGTCGAAAAAACGGACATTTTGGATCAGCGGCATCTTGAAATGGAGCCCGGGTTGATCGATCACCTGCCGCACTTCACCGAATTGCGTCACGATCGCATAACGGCGCTCGTCGACCACGAAGAGGCTCATCGACGCCAATACCGCAACGATCAGCGTCACTCCAATCAAAAGCGTGGCTCTTGGGTTCATGGGCGGCTCTCCCGGTCACGCGTCAAGGTTCGGACCGCGTCTCGGGCGCGGTCGAGCAAACCCGTCGAGGGGGACGCGACGCCGCTGCTTTGGGGCGAAACCGCACCTGAGACGGCGTCACGCAACAGATCCTCAGGAGATTGACTGGCGTCGCTGGCGGGTGCGGCTCTGCCCGCACCGCGCTGCTGCCCCAGGATCTCCGCAAGCGGCAACATCAACAGGTTGTTGGACGATTCGACATCGACCAGCACTTTGCTCGTGTGGGTAAAGACCTGTTGCATCGTCTCGAGGTAGAGCCGCTCGCGGGTGAGCGCCGGTGCCTGCCGGTACTGCTCATAGAGGCTCAAGAAGCGCTGCGTGTCCCCTTCGGCTTGCGCGATCACGCGCGATTTATAGGCCTGCGCCTCTTCGATCATCCGCGACGCCGTCCCGCGGGCACGCGGAATCACGGCGTTGGCGTACGCTTCGCCTTCGTTGCGCAACCGTTCACGGTCTTGCCCCGCCTTCACCGCGTCGTCGAACGCGGCTTGCACCTGCTCGGGCGGTTGTGCGTTTTGCAACGTCACCCGCACGATTTGAATTCCGGTTTGATAGCGGTCGAGCATCTGTTGCATCAACGCTTGGGTGCGCACCGCGATCTCTTCCCGCCCTTCGTAGAGGACGAAGTCCATCTTGCTCTTCCCGACGATCTCGCGCATCGCGCTTTCAGCAACCTGTTTCACGGTCTCGTCCGGCGCCCGGTCGCGGAAGAGGTAGTCTTCAGGCGATTTCAAGCGGTACTGCACCGCGAAGAAGATCGTGACGATATTTTCGTCGTCGGTGAGCATCAACGCTTCGCGCAGATTTTTGTTGCGTTCACTTCCCCGATAACCGACTTCGACGGTGCGCACTCCGGTGAAATCGACCAGTTGGTGCGATTCGATCGGCCACGGCAACCGCCAGCGCAACCCAGGCTCGGTGGTTTCGACATATTTTCCGAAGCGCAATACTACGGCGCGCTCGTTCGCTTCCACTTTGTAAAAACCGGAAGCGAGCCACAGGGCAAGCGCTGCGACCGCCAGCAACCCGATGAACAGGGAGACGCGGCGCGGATCGCCGCCACTACCGCCAGCTAGGGGACCGCGCGGACGACGACCACCCCCTTTGCCTCCGAACAACGCGTTCAGCCGTTCGTTGAACTCGCGCCACACTTCGTCGAGGTCAGGCGGTCCATCATCGGGCCGTTGCCCAGACGGCCGCTGTTGCGGCCCGTGCGATGCGTCTTCGGGGCGTTGCCGCGGATCGTCATCGCCCCAACGCGGATCGTTCAAGGACATGGTGATACTTCCCTCTCAAGCGGTTCCCAGAATGGTTCGGTGTAATCCTGTGTTGATGCGCTGTTCGTCTCGGTGTTCTTTTCGCCGGACGAAGCGTTGGTAGCCGTATGCAACCGCTCGTCGATCGCGGCGCGCAGCAGCTCGAGCCCAGCGCCGGTTGCCGCACTCACGGTGACGCGCCGAATCGTACCACAGCCGTCACGGACCACCTCTGGGCTTTGATCGAGGAGATCGATTTTGTTCCCCACTTCCAAGACAGGAACCGACTCGGCACCGATCTGCCGCAGCGTTTCGGTCACCGCCTCGTGCTGCGCGTCGTTGTCGGGGCTGGCGAGATCGCTCACCACCAGCAGCAGATCGGCCTCTTTCACCTCTTCGAGCGTCGCATGAAACGCGGCAACGAGGTCGTGCGGCAGATCGCGGATGAAGCCCACGGTATCGGAGAGCACCACGTTACCCGTTTGCGGCAGCCAGATCCGCCGCGAGGTGGTGTCGAGTGTGGCAAAAAGTTGGTCTGCCGCGTACGTTTGCGCTTTGGTGAGCGCGTTGAAGAGGGTCGATTTGCCCGCGTTGGTGTAGCCGACGAGCGACACCTGTGGCACGCCGTATCGCTGCCGGCCGCGACGTCGGGTCGCCCGCTGTTTTTCCAGCCGTTGCAATCGCGCTTTGAGCCGATTCACCCGCGCGCCGATCAACCGCCGGTCGGTTTCGAGCTGCGTTTCGCCGGGGCCGCGCAAGCCGATCCCCCCACGTTGCCGCTCCAAGTGGGTCCAACCGCGGACCAACCGGGTGCTCAGGTATTCGAGCTGTGCGAGTTCGACTTGCAGCTTCCCTTCGGCGCTTTTGGCGCGCAACGCGAAAATGTCCAGGATCAAGGTATTGCGATCGACCACCCGGCACGCGAGCGCTTGCTCGAGATTGCGCTGTTGCGCCGGTGAGAGCGCATGGTTGAAGACGACGAGATCGGCCCCGTGTTCGCGCACCAGCGCAGCCAACTCGGTGACTTTACCCGAACCGAGGAAGGTGGCGGGATCGGGTTTGGCGCGACGCACGGTCAGTGCGCCGACGATTTCCGCGCCGGCACTCACGACGAGCTGGCGCAACTCTTCCAGCCGCTCGGCAACGCGCCCTTCGCCGAAATCGATTTGGACGAGCCAGGCCCGCTCGCCGAAACGCGGGCGTTCGAACATCAGGCTTCTTCGCTTTCCCCGTGAACTTCGCGCAAGGTCACCGGGCGCGACGGCACGACCGTGGAGATCGCGTGTTTATAGACCATTTGGGTCACGGTGTTCTTGAGGAGCACCACGTACTGATCGAACGACTCGATCTGACCTTGCAATTTGATCCCGTTGACGAGGTAAATGGAAACCGGCACGCGCTCACGGCGCAGCAGGTTGAGGAAAGGGTCTTGCAGTTGGAGGGCTTTGTTGCTCATCGTTCTCGACTCTGATGGTGTGTGATCGGAACCTGATATTGTACGCGAGTTGCGCAACGGGTGGTGCACCTTGGCGCGACTATCCCTTTTCGGCGTATGGGTTGTGACTCGTGCGCAGTTCGAGCCGCAACGGCGTACCCTTCAACCCGAACGCTTCGGTGAACCCATGCTCCAGGTAGCGGAGGTACGACTTCGGCAGGTGTTCGAGGGCATTGCCGTGGATCACGATGATCGGCGGATTGCTCCCGCCCTGGTGGGCATAGCGCGGTTTGGGGCGAAAGAGACCGTGGCGCGGCGGTGCCTGACGCTTCACCAGTTCTTGCAACACCCGCGTCAGTTGTGGCGTCGGCAGTTTTTTCATCGCTGCAGCGTATGCCTGGTCGACTGCGCGCATCAGCGCGTCGAGCCCTTTTCCAGTTTTCGCCGACAAAAAGACCACTGGCGCGAACGAGAGGAACGCGAGTTTGTGCGCAAGCTGCGTCTTGATCCGCTGCCGCTGGTAGGCGTCGGCAGCATCCCACTTGTTCACGGCGATCACCAGCGCCCGCCCAGTCTCCAAAATGAAACCGCCCAAATGGGCATCCTGCTCCCCCACCTCTTGCGTCGCATCCAGCGTCAGGATCGCGACGTTGGCGTTTTCTACCGCTTGCAACGCCTTGATCACCGAAAACTTCTCGATGGTGTCGGTCACCCGCCCCTTTTTGCGCACGCCCGCGGTGTCGACCAACGTGTAGGGGCGACCGTTGTGTTCGAACGGCACGTCGATCGCGTCGCGGGTGGTTCCCGGCATGTCGTACGCGATCAGGCGTTCTTCCCCGATCAGCGCATTGATGAGCGTCGATTTACCGACGTTCGGACGTCCGAGCACCGCAACGCGAATCCCTTCGCGTTCCGTCTCCTCAGTTTCCCTTTCGGCCAGCGGGTCTTTATTCGGCTTCGGCTTTGGGAAGGGTGCCAACACCTCGTGAATCATCTCACGCACGCCGTCACCGTGCGACGCCGAAATCGACAACGGTTCGCCAAACCCCAGCGCATAGAAATCGGCGCGCGCGATCGCGCGGTCCAACCCTTCGGTTTTGTTCACCAGCACGCGTACTGCTACCCCCAGCGCGCGCAGATAGTCCGCGATCGCTTCGTCGTGTGGCGTCAAGCCCGCGCGACCGTCGACGACGAAGAGCACGAGGTCGGCCTCGCGAATCGCAAGCTCCGCTTGCCGGACCATTTCGGCGGTCAGCCCCTCTTTCGCCGTTGGATCGAATCCCGCCGTATCGACGACCAGATAGGGGCGCCCCCCCACTTTGCCGCGGCCATAGCGACGGTCGCGCGTCAAACCGGGAACGTTCGCAACCAGTGCGTCACGCGACCGCGTCAATCGGTTGAAGAGGGTCGATTTGCCCACATTGGGACGACCGACCAAAACGAGTGTCGGCAGCCGCTCGCTCACCGTGCGCGCTCCACCACCGCTACCGTGCCGTCTTGATTCTGGACCACAACCGCACCATCGGCAAGGCGCTGCGGGGCCACGACGATCGCGCCACTGCCGATGCGGGTGCGAGCGCGGACCTGGCCGTCACTGAGATCGACGGCGTGGAGATACCCTTGCGCGTCCCCGACCAGCGCAACGTCGCCAAAGACCACCGGACGCGTCAGCTGTCGGTAGACGAGCGAATCGTTTTGCCAGCGCGGTTGTCCGTTGAACAGGTCGATCGCGACGATCCGGTCGACTTCGTCGACGGTGATCACGGAACGCAAATCGCGATCGATCCCGACTCGCGTCGCGATCGCACTCGTCACCACTTCCCGCCCGGTGTTCAGGTCGAAACAGGCGATACGGCTTTGGTAGGCTGCCGCGCAGAGTTCTTGGTTGTCCAGCACCACGGGCCCCACGATATCGGTCAACCGTTCGATTTCGGTCGTCCCTTTGGGTGGCGCGACCGTCAGCTCGAAGAAGGGCTGCCCCCGGTTGGGATCGAGCGCCGCGACGATTCCGCCGGGATAGCCGACGAAAATCGCGCCACCGGCGGCAACGAGCGGTGCACTCTGCCGCAACGAAAGCGGCGGCAGCGGCCGCTCGTACCGCCAGCGCGTTTTGCCATCGAACGCATCGAACGCCAGCAGCCGATGGTCCGCAGCACGAACGACCACCAACCCGTCGTGCACCAGCGGCGGCGTTACCGCTGGCAGCGCAGCGGCTTGACGCCACCGGATGGAGCCGTCACTGACGTTGATCGCGACCACGTCCCCCTGTTCGGTCACCACCGCTGCCAACCGACCATCGCTCCCCACCCCGGCCAGGATCGGCGCGCCTACCTCGGTTCGCCACTGCTCCTTGCCGTTGGCGTCGATCAAGACCACTTCCCCTTTACCTCCCGCGGCGACCACTCCGTCGGCAACAGGCGCCGGCGTGAGATAGCGGCGCTCGCCAGCGGAGAGCCGTTCGGTGTAACGCACCGGGAGGGAGAGCGCGTCACGAAGCTCCGGCAACGGTGCCGGCTTTGGGCCCGAAGCGGCAAACGGGTTGATCGCGTCGAGCGAGGCGCACCCCGAAATCCCAACCACCAGCGCAGCGCACACCAGCCAACGCCGTACAAGCGCGAAACGTTTCATTGGGTAGGCTCCTTGACGGGATCGGACGCGATCGCCGCTTGCTCGCGCTTTGCGCGCAACACCATCTGCCACGAGGGGTCGCCGCGCACCTCGGCAAGCGCTTTGTCATAATGGGAAACCGCCTGTTGCGCCTCACCTTGCGCGAGCGCGATATCGCCTTTGAGTGCCCACAATCGCGGCTGATAGGGTGCCGGCACCGCTTGCGGCAAGGCTTTCGCCGCCGCGTCGTATTCCCCTTGCGCCAGATGGAGTTCCGCCAACGTGAACGCCAGAAGCGGTTGCACCGCGTCGTCGTCGACCCCGAGCGTCCCCGCCTCACGCACCACGGGAATCGCCTCGGCGGCCGCATTCTTGGCTGCCGCCTGGTCCGCGATCGCAAGCGCCGCATAAGCCGCCTGCGCTTTCCCAACCCACGGAACAGCTTTGAGACGCTCCCACGCGGCGCGCGCTTCTGCCCAAGCCTGCTTTTCCAAGGCTTGATCGATCGCTTCGAACGCCTGCGCCGCCGCTTGGACCTGTTCGCTCCGCCACCACTGCCAACCGTTCCAACCGAGCGAAAAAACGAGCGCCGCGCTCACCGCGACGATGAGCAAACGGCCGTTTGCCCGCCACCATGCTTTGAGCGCGTCAAGCTGCTCCTGCTCTTCATGCGAGAGTACCAGCGCCATCGCTTTCCTCCGATCCCAATTGGATGTGCGCCACGACCTCCTCGAGCTGCGTCCACGGCACTTGCCGTTGTGCGCCTGGTCGCCGCAGCGGTTTCACCGTGGCCGTCTCACTGGCAAGCTCCGATTCGCCCAGGATCACCGCCACCTCGGCGCCGCTGGCGTCGGCACGCTTCATCTGGCTCTTGAAACTGCCTCCGCCAGCATGGACGATCACCGAAAAGCCGCTCGAGCGCAACGCTTCGGCGAGTCGAAACGCCGCGGGCGCGCTTCCTTCGCCCTGATGGACGAGATAGACGTCGAGTTCCGGTTGCGGCGGCTCCCCCCCACACGCCTCCCAGAGCGCCAGCACCCGCTCGACTCCGAGCGCAAACCCGGCTGCGGGAGCCGGTTTCCCCCCCAGCTGGGCGAAAAGCCCGTCGTAACGCCCTCCGGCACAGATCGTTCCCTGGGCGCCGAGTTTCGGCGTCACCCACTCGAATACGGTACGGTTATAGTAGTCGAGGCCACGAACCAGCCGCGGGTTGATCCGGTAGGGAATACCCGCCGCTTCGATCAGCGCCAACACCGCGTCGAAATGGGCGCGCGTCTCGGCCCCCAGATAGTCCAACAACCGCGGCGCCTCTTCGATGAGGGGCTGCATCGCGGGGTTTTTACTGTCCAGAATGCGCAGCGGGTTGCGAGAGAGCCGACGACGGGAATCCTCGTCCAATTCGTCCTGGTGCGCGGTGAAATAGGCGACCAGCGCTTCGCGGTGCGCCGCGCGCTCTTCCGGATCCCCTAGCGAGTTGATTTCGAGCCGAACGTCGGTGATTCCCAAATCGTCCCAAAGCCGCGCCCCCATCACGATCAATTCCGCATCGATCTCGGGGTCGGCAAAGCCCAACGCTTCGACGCCGATCTGGTGAAACTGCCGGTAGCGCCCTTTCTGCGGCCGTTCATGGCGAAACATCGGGCCCCAGTAGTACAGGCGCTGCGGCCCCTGGTGCAACAGATTGTGTTCGATCGCGGCGCGCACGCACCCCGCGGTTCCCTCCGGCCGTAACGTGAGGTGCTCGCCGTTGAGTGCATCCTCGAAGGCGTACATCTCTTTTTCGACGATATCGGTCACCTCGCCGATCGCCCGCTTGAAGAGTGCCGTCTGCTCGACGATCGGCGTGCGCAGCGGCCGATAGCCGTAGGCTGCCGCCCATGAGTGCACCAGCGCCTCGAATTCGTTCCAAAGCAACGATTCGGGCGGCAGGATGTCGTTCATGCCGCGAACACCGCGGATCCCTTTCTGGCTCATCTCATCCTTTCTTCACAAAACGGGTGGTCACGTAGTGCTCGATCAGCGCCAAAAATTCTTCGGCGATCCGGTCGCCGCGCAACGTGGCCACCTTCTCTCCGTCCATGAAAACGGGCGCTGCTGGGGCCTCACCGGTGCCGGGCAGCGAAATGCCGATATGGGCGTGCCGCGACTCTCCCGGACCATTGACGACGCACCCCATCACCGCAACGCTCAGTTGTTCCACCCCGTCGAACTGCTGTCGCCATTCGGGCATGCGCTCGCACAAAAACGCTTCGGTACGCTGCGCCAACTCTTGGAAAAAGGTCGACGTCGTGCGGCCGCACCCCGGACACGCCGTCACCGTCGGGGCAAACGCCCGCAGACCCAAGGACTGCACGATCTGTTGCGCAACCACCACCTCTTGCGTGCGCGGTTCCCCAGGCGCGGGGGTGAGCGAGACGCGAATCGTATCGCCGATCCCCTCTTGCAGCAATACCGCCAACGCCGCGGTACTCGCGACGATCCCTTTGTTGCCCATTCCCGCTTCGGTCAAACCAAGATGGAGCGGATAACGGCAGCGTGCAGCCAACGCACGATAGACCGCGATCAAGTCTTGCACACTCGAGACCTTCGCCGACAAAACGATCCGGTCCGGCGCCAACCCCAGGCGCTCCGCTTCCGCCGCAGACTCCAATGCCGAGGTGACGAGCGCTTCCCGCATCACCGCGTCTGCAGGCCAGGGTTCGCTACGGCGGGCGTTTTCGTCCATCAGCCGCGCCAAGACCGACTGGTCGAGACTGCCCCAATTGACCCCGATCCGCAGAGGTTTGTCGAAACGGCACGCCAGTTCGACGATCGCAGCGAATTGCGCGTCGCGTTTCGCTCCAAACCCGACATTACCGGGATTGACTCGCCATTTCGCCAACGCCTCGGCACAGGCTGGCGTGTCACGCAACAGACGGTGGCCGTTGTAGTGAAAGTCGCCGACCAGCGGAACGTCGACACCCCATGCCAGCAGACGATCGACGATTTCCGGGACGGCTTTCGCTGCGGCTGCGCTGTTCACCGTAACGCGAACGATTTCAGAACCCGCATGCGCCAACGCCGCGACTTGCCGGGCCGTCGCGGCCACGTCGGCGGTGTCGGTATTGGTCATCGACTGGATCACCACCGGCGCACTCGAACCGATCGTCACCCGGCCAACTCGGACCTGATGGGTGGGGCGGCGCGCTGCCGGTCCAAACGGCATCGGCGCAACGAACGGCTCCGGTCTGAGCATCGCGTCGCTCATGGTTGTGCCGGGACTTGCAAGCGAACCACCCCGCGGCTGGGGGGTTCGACGGTGGTGCCATTCCATTCGATCACCAGCGCCTGGGCGTTCCCCAGGTGAAGCGCATACGGTGCGCCGTCGGTTGGAAAGGTGCGGCTATCGCCTTGCCGGAGGATGCCGTCATAGACTTTCGTTCCATCCTTGGCGGTGATCCGCATCCAAGAGTCCCCTTTTTCCGCACGGATTGCTAACCCCGAAGCCTGCTGCGGCGACGGGGTTGGCTTCGGCTGAGCCGCTTCCTCAGGCGCTACATTGGCTGCGCTTGCCGCCCCCTGGTTGCTCGCTGCACGCGGCGTCTCCACTGCCGTCGCGGTTTGCTGAGCCGGCACCGGATTGGCTTGGCCATGCGCCGCAGTTGGTTCGTTCATTTTGGCGCTGTCTGCGGAACCCCCGGTTGCCGTTTCGCGTGCGCGCGCATTGGCATTGGCCGTGTCAGGCTTGCTGGCTGCCTCGGCTCCGTCTGCGTCGGATCGCGATGCGACGCCGGACGAGACCGCTTTTTCGGTGCCGGAGTCGGGCGGGGTCTCGGCCGTGGGCGCATGCGTGCCGCCCGGTGTCGTGGTAGGCGGCAGGACCACGACTGCCGAGTTGGTCTCGCCGTTGGGTGTAACGAGCGGCGTGCGTAACGATACGCCGTCGGTCATCGACAAATCCGATTCCCAAACCCCGAACCACTGCAGATATCCGACGAGCAGCAGACCAACCACGACGACACCGCCTGCGAAGCGCACGACCGGATGACGCCAAAAAGGGCGACGCACGACGATTTCGCCCTCAGCGTTGCTGGGCGGCGTCAGGCGAACGGTCGATTCGGCGAAACAGGCTTGCGCCACCTCCAACCAGGGCTGCGGATCGCGATTCCCCCAGCGCGCGATCCCTTTGAGCACGCCGCGCACGAAAATCGCGTTGGGGAGTTCGCGCCACTGACCCGCTTCCAGCGCGGCCAATTGCCGGACAGCGATCTTCAGCTCGGCGGCAAGCGCTTCACGCGACCAACCAGAAGCCTCCCGGAGCTGACGAATCGCTTCGCCAACCGCCTCTGGTGAAGCGCCGCGTTCTTCTGTCACCATGACTCCCACTCTCCTCGCTCCAATTTGCGCGTCTCCAAGCGGTTGGGCGCCTCTTGGCGCAACCGTTCGGCCCAGCGCGTTTCGTTCAGACGATCGCCTTTGGCGTGCGCAAGATTGGCCGCGAGCCACCAGACCATCGGGTCGTCGGGCGCGCGCTGGACGAGCCGTTCCAAATGGCGATCCGCAATAGCCCACTGCCGGTTACGCGCCGCCCATTGCAATGCGCGGACTTGGACGAGGAAATCGTCGGGCTGCAGCGCGAGCGCCATGTCGATCTCGTTCTGAACCGAAGATTCATCGCCGGCACGCCAAGCACACCACGCATGGTTCGCGAGCGAACGCGCGCGCCGCGGATAGTAGGGATTCATCGCCGCCTGGCGCAGCAACGCCAACCCCTCCTCGAAACGGCCTGCGGAACAACGGAGCGAGCCGAGCGCATGCAGAATGTCCGGATCGTTGGGCGCGAGTCGCTGCGCTTCTTCTAGGCTCTTTTCTGCGGTTGCACGATCCCCCAACGCCAGATGGGCCAACCCCCACGCATAAGGCACCAGCGGGTCAGAGGCGTCGAGCGCGCGCGCTTTTGCGATTTCGTCGAGTGCGACATCGACTCGCCCCAGTTCGAGATAAGCAAGCGCGAGATCGATGCGGGCTTTGCGCTCCTTATCCTGAGGGCGCTCTGCCGTTTGGTCCAAGAGGGGGGCGGGATAAGCCCCCTCTGCGATTCCCGCGCGCGGTGGCGTCGCAACGGAAGCGCACCCCGCAAGCGCGAACGCTGCTGCGACCCCACAAACGACCTGTCTCCACTTCATTCACCCCTCCGCGGCAACCAGGCGCAGCGAACGACGGGTCCGATCTTGGACTTGTCCCGCCAATTGGCCGCACGCCGCTGCGACGTCGTCACCGCGGGTGCGACGGATCGTCGTCAGGCGCCCTGCAGCCATCAGCCGCTCGGCAAACGCACGGACACGCTCAGGCGCCGGGCGTCGGAACGGACTTCCCGGGAAGGGGTTGAACGGGATCAAGTTGAATTTGCACGAAAGGCCGCGGGTCAGCTCGACCAACTCCTGCGCATCGCGCGGGTTGTCGTTCACCCCGTCGAGCAACACATATTCGAACATGATGAAATCGCGGGGCGACGCGGTGAGATACCGTTCGCACGCCGCGATCAGTTCTTTGAGCGGATACTTTTTGTTGATCGGAACCAATTCGTCGCGCAAACGGTCGTTGGGCGCGTGCAGCGAAACGGCCAATGCCACGGGACATTCAACGCGCAACCGATCCATCGCCGGCACCAACCCTGAGGTCGATACCGTCACCCGGCGCCGTGACAGTCCATAGCCGAAATCGTCGAGCATCACTTTGAGCGCGCGCACCACCGCATCGTAATTGGCAAGCGGCTCCCCCATCCCCATCATCACGACGTTGGTCACCACGCGCCCGTTGTCGGTCCAATCGCCGTCGTCGAGCCGAGCGTGCTCGTACGCTGGCCCCAACACATGGTTGGCCAGCCACAATTGCCCTAGGATTTCGCCGGTCGTCAAATTGCGGTTGAAACCCTGCTTGCCGGTGGCGCAGAACGCGCACTCGAGCGCGCAGCCTGCTTGGGTCGAGATGCAGAGCGTTCCCCGGCTGCGTTCCGGGATGAAGACGGTCTCCACCGCATTGCCCTGACCGACGTCCAAGAGCCATTTCCGCGTCCCGTCGCTCGAGACGCGGTCCGAAATCACCCGAGGCGGCGTGATCGACGCGGTTTCCGCCAGCTGCGCCCGCAAGGTTTTCGCGACATCGGTCATCGCGGCAAACTCTGCAACGCCCATGCGGTGAATCCAGCGATAGACCTGGCGCGCGCGAAAGGGCTTCTCTCCTTGCGCGACGAACCAGGCTTCGAGCTCCTCACGCGTCAGCTCCAAGAGATTGGTCGGCACCGCGTCAGCCACGGCAGCTTCGGTCTCTTTCATTCGGCGGTCAGCGCGAATAGATCGCCATTTCCGGGAAGAAGAAAGCGATTTCGGTACGTGCCGTATCGGGACCGTCGGAACCATGGACGGCATTCGCATCGATCGATTCGGCGAAATCGGCACGAATCGTCCCTGGCGCAGCCTTCTTCGGATCCGTTGCCCCCATCAATTCGCGGTTCTTCGCGATCGCGTTTTCCCCTTCCAGCACCTGGACCATCACCGGCCCGGAGGTCATGAAGCGAACCAGGTCATTGAAGAAAGGGCGTTCTTTGTGAACGGCGTAGAAGGCCGCCGCTTCTTTCTCCGAAAGCCACACCATTTTCGCCGCAACGATTTTCAACCCGGCGTCTTCGAAACGCTGGTAGATTTTGCCAATCACATTCTTCGCGACGGCGTCGGGTTTGATGATCGAGAGCGTGCGTTCGATTGCCATGCTTCCTTCTCCACAAAAAAGTGCGATTATAACGTACCCGTACGCCAGGAGGTAAAAGAGAACCCGCTGTCTCCCTGCCCGCCGCTCGGGCGCTTTTCGCAGCAACGCCAAAAGGAGAATCAGTGTTTTTTCGCAACCTTCTTGACGCGCTTCTCTTGATGCAAACGCTCTGCCGCACCCCTCTTATCGAGTTGCGCTAGGGCCAGCTCCGGTGCAAAGGTACAGTCGTTGGCAATGGGGCGCTCGTTCTTGAGATTCAAAAGCACACTCTTCCACGGCAAATCGATCCACAAAAGTCCAGCCGTTTCATCGGAAAAGCGTGGCAGCCCCGACTTCGAGATCTCCCGCCGCAGCTCATGCACCCGCCCTTGATAGTGAACTTTGACGGTCCCGTTGGTTTCGGTGCCACGCTCGATCCCCACCAAAGGTTCCCCGTAAGCGCAGCGATAGACCCCTGTGGGTAAGCGCAAATCGAGTTGCGTAATCTCGCTCGACTCGTTCTGAGCCGCCCCGTAAGCCCACTGCGCCGCGATGAGCCAGATGGCGCACCCAATCCCCACTTTTCGAACCATTGAAACCACTCCTGCTCCGTTGCACCCAATTTTTTATAATACACCCATTCCCAGCCGGCACAACCGATCGACACCCTTTTGATTTCCGGAAAGAAAATCGCTATTTTTTGCGCCCGCATCGACAACTGGGGCGACATCGGCGTCACCTGGCGTTTGGCCAGATATTGCGCACACACAGGACACGAGGTCGTCTGGTGGGTTGACGACTGGCAGGCGGCACAATCTTTCGTAGCGCGAACCTCCTGTCCGCCCACGCTCACCGTGCGCCGTTGGCACCGTTCGGCGCCAACGGCAGAAGATCGCGACCAGGTGTCCCAAGTCGACGCGGTGATCGAAGCGTTTGCGTGCGGTTTCAGCGACCCGTGGCTAGCGGCATTCGCAGCACGCCGCCCGCACCCCCCACGATGGATCGTCCTCGACCATCTGGTTACCGAGCCCTGGGCTGGCAGCGTCCACGGGCTCAGCAGTCCCCACCCGAGACTGCCGCTCGACGCCCAATGGTGCATTCCCGGATTCGAACCGAGATGCGGAGGGCTTTTGCGCGAACCCGATCTCCTATCCCGTTTTGCCGAATGGTCCGACACAGAGGCAGCCGTATTTTTCACGCGCCTCACCCCGCTGTCTGCCCTGAGCTATCGTCGCGTCTCGCTCTTTTGTTACGCCGATGCGCCGCTCTCGGGGCTACTTGCTGCACTTGCTGCGGACCCAACACCGACGCTCCTCTTCGTTCCACCTGGTGCGCCACGGCAGGCGCTTGCCGCCGCCGGAATCGCGCTCGACGAATCACCGCAAGCCTGGCCGGGTACCCCACACGTCTGGCAACCCATCCCCTTCCTGGCCCCAGACGACTACGATCGACTCCTCACGCTGTGCCATCTCAACTGGGTACGCGGAGAAGATTCGTTCGTACGCGCGCAATGGGCCGCACGTCCGTTCGTCTGGAGTCCCTACCGGCGTGCCGACGGCGCACACGTACAATTCGCCGAAGCATTTCGCACCCGCTTTGGCGGCCACTGGCCACTGACCGATACCGAAACGCGGATTACCGACGCGCACGACTGGCGTCTTGCGCTCACCGAATGGGAGGCTTGGGCGAACCATGCGGCCGCATGGCGCGAAACGCTGCTGCAGTTACCAGAGCTTGGACAAACCGTACTTGGAATGATTTCACCGACCGTGCGATAATAGCGTTTTGTTTTTGCTTGGAAAGAGGCGAAATCCCTATGATGAAGCAAGCGCAAGAACTGCGTCACGGTAACGTCGTCCTGATCAAGGACGAACCCTACATCGTGCTCAAAGGCGAATACAACAAATCGGGGCGCAACGCTGCGGTGATGAAGCTCAAGCTCAAAAACCTCTTCACCGGCAACGTCTCCGAAACCGTCTATAAGGCGGACGAGAAGTTCGAAACGGTGATTCTCGAGCGTAAAGAATGCACCTATAGCTACTTTGCCGACCCGATGTACGTCTTCATGGACGAAGAGTTCAACCAATACGAGGTGGAAAAAGAGAACATGGAGAACGTCTTGCCGTTCCTCGAGGACGGCATGACCGCCGAGCTGGTCTTCTTCCAAGGTAAGCCCATCGGCGTCGAACTCCCCGCCTCGGTCGTTCGGGAAGTGGAATACACCGAACCGGCGGTGCGCGGCGACACGTCAGGAAAAGTGATGAAACCGGCGCGTATCAAACCGACCGGCTTCGAAATCCAAGTGCCGGCGTTCGTCGAGATCGGCGACAAGATCGAAATCGACACCAACACGTTCGAATACAAACGCCGGGTTTCGTAATCGGTTTCGCCGCTGGCCGTGCTCGGCCAGCGGTGGCACGGCACTCAAAACCCAACAAAAAACCCACCGAGAATCCGGTGGGTTTTTTGTTACGTCGATTTCGATTGGTCGGGGAAAGAGGATTCGAACCTCCGACCCCTGCGTCCCGAACGCAGTGCTCTACCAGGCTGAGCTATTCCCCGATCGTCAAAACGTTCGCTCAACGGCGAAGTCCGCTAATTGTAGCAAACTTTCCCGGCAAGGGGAAGAGGGAAGCGCTGTCAACGCCTTCTTGGCCGTTTCGGCATGGCAACGTGCTGCGTCGTAACTGGCCGCGATCGCCCCGCACGCCTCTACCGCAGCCACCACCGCATCGAGTCGCTCACGCGCCCCTGTCTCGATCACCTCGCGAACGAGTCTTTTTTGCGCATCATTCCCCTGTTCGAGCACGTAGAGCAATGGGTAAGTGGGCTTCCCTTCGGCCAAATCGTCGCCCAGGTGTTTCCCCAATTGCGCTTCGTCCGCAGTGTAATCGAGCACATCGTCCGCGATCTGGAATGCGATCCCCAAATGGCGGCCATAGGTCGCCAAAGCCGATTCCACCGCAGGCGGGGCATCGGCCACCACCGCCCCGAGCTGCGCCGACGCTTCGAACAGTTTTGCCGTCTTGTAGTCGATCACCCGGAAGTAATCGTCCCAGGTCACCTCGGGGTTCCCGCAGTTCATCAACTGCAGCACCTCCCCTTCGGCGATCGCATTCGTGGTCTTCGCCAAAATCTCCATCACCCGCATCCGCCCAACGGAAACCATCAGCTCGAACGAACGGGAGTAGAGAAAATCCCCCACCAATACCGACGCAGCATTACCGAACACCGCGTTTGCGGTCCGCCGACCGCGGCGCAAATCGGACTCATCGACGACGTCGTCGTGCAAAAGCGTTGCCGAATGGATGAACTCGATCACCGCGGCCAACGTGACCCGATCCTGCCCTTCATAGCCGCACGCCCCCGCCGCCAAGAGATGGACCGCTGGCCGCAACCGTTTGCCACCCGCGGCGATCAGATAATCGGCGATCGTGCGCACCAACGCCACATCGGAGTGGAGTTGCTCGCGGATCGTTTCGTCGAGCGCACGAAACGCCTCGCGCACCGGGGTCAAGAACGGCAGAGCAGCAGCCATCTTTTCTCCTTACCCTACTTCGGGAAGCACTTTTCCTGGGTTGAACAGACCGTCGGGATCGAGCGCCGCTTTGATCCGTCGCATCAAAGCCAATTCGGCATCCGACTTGTACCGCGCCATCTCCTTGACCTTGAGCAGACCGATGCCATGTTCGGCAGAAAATGAACCGCCACGGCGCACCACCTCATCGTGAATCCAGCGCGTCACCTCCGCTGCGGCGGCCGCACGGTCCGCACGATCCAACCCAGACGGCAAAAAGCAATTGTAATGGAGATTGCCGTCGCCAAAATGGCCAAAGCAGGCGATGCGCACACCGGGAAAACGGGCAGGTAAATGGGCTTCACCAGCGCGAATGAACGGCACGATCTGCGCAAGCGGCAACGCGATGTCGTGCTTGATGCTCACCCCTTCACGCTGCTGCGCTTCCGAAGCCGACTCGCGCAACTGCCAGAAGCGCACCCGCTGCTGTTCGCTCAGTGCGACCGCCGCGTCACGCACCCACCCGTTCGCAAACGTTTCGCCCCAGAACGATTCGGTCAGCGCATCGAGCCCCGAAGCGGGTGCCGTATCGCTCAATTCCACGAGCGCCGCCCACTCCGGCACGCCTTCTGCTTGCCACGGAGCACGCGCGTCGGGAATATGGCGCAGCACCAATTCGAACACCGTCCGCCCCATCAATTCGAACGCGGTCAACTTGTCCCCAAAGGTCTCGTGCAACGCGACGAAGAGTGCCGCAGCTGCGTCGAGATCGGTAAGCGCCACCCAAACCGTTTGCTGCCACCGCGGCCGCGGGAAGAGTCGCACCGCGGCCGCAGTGATGATCCCGAGCGTTCCTTCTGCGCCGATCAACAGATCCCGCCAATCGTAGCCCGTATTGTCCTTGCGCAGCCCCGAGAGGTTCGCCACCACCGAACCATCCGCCAACACGGCCTCGACGCCCAATACTTGCGCGCGCATCGTCCCATACCGCACCACGTGGACGCCGCCCGCGTTGGTGCTCAATACGCCCCCCAACGTCGCACTCCCTTCGGAAGCCAACGAGAGCGCGAAAAGGCGATTCGCCTCGGCGGCCGCTGCTTGCAGTGCGGCAACGGTCACGCCGGCTTCTGCGACCAGAAAACCGCCCAACGGGTCGAGCGAACGGATGCGGTCGAGACGCTGAAGATTGAGGAGTAGCCGCGGCCGCTCCCCACCCAAAGGAGTTGCGCCGCCACACAAACCGGTGTTACCCCCTTGTGGCGTGATCGTTACCTGATGCGCACGACACCAGGCGACCACAGCAGCCACTTCAGCAGTCGTGCGCGGAAAAACGACCGCGATCGCGTCACCCTGATAGCGGCCGCGCCAATCGGTCAGAAGCGCAGACTGTTCGTCCGGCGCCACCACACGACCCTCAGGCAGTTCTGCCAGCAGCGCGGCGACGAGCTCCTTTTTCTGTTCAGAAACCATCGAGCACCGCCTCGATTTGCGCCCGGACTCGGCGGGTAGCCGCGACTCCCTCTTCGATCGCCTCTTTGCCGCGATGGAAGTCGAGAATCGAAAATTCGGTCAATCGCGGCTGAATGAGGACGTCGGGGGGGTCACCCGCCAAGCGCGCCCGCGCAATCCGCGTCTGCATGATATTGATCGACGTTGCCAAGACGGCACCCAGCGTGGGGATCTCGTCGGCGGCTTCGCGCGCGTCGACCCAATCGAAGAGTGACGAGGCGCCAACCCAAGAGAGAAAACGCTCCTTCATCTGCTCGGTCCAACCACTGCGCTCGGGTTCGACCGGCTTTTCCCGAAAGGGTGGCGCTTTGCGCATGTGGCGCGTCGCTCTCCCCGCTCCGAGCTCGACCGCGATCACCACGTCCGCGCCAAGCGCGCGACAGAGCGAGACTGGCACCGGGTTCACCAATCCGCCATCGACCAACCAATGACCCCCCAAGCGTTGCGGCTGAAACATTCCCGGCAACGCGATCGACGCGCGCAACGCCGGCGCGAGCAGCCCTTCGCGCAACCAGACCTCACGCCCGCTACTCAATTCGGTCGCAACGCAGGCAAACGGCAGTTGGAGCGCCTCGAAACGGTCGGCGAAAAAGTGTTCCGCACAATACTCGACCACCTTGTCGCCCTGCAACGCACCGCCGCGCAACGACACATCCATCAGCGCGACGACATCGGTCCAACCCAGGCGCGCCACCCATTCCGCCATCGCTTCTTCGTTTCCGGAAGCGAGCGCAGCGCCGACCAGCGCACCCACCGACGTTCCGCAGACGATATCGATCGACACACCCAACGCGCGCAATTCGCGGATGACCCCAAAATGGGCCCATCCCCGTGCGGAACCCGATCCCAACGCCAAACCGACTTTCATCGCTAACCCCCTCTCTTGTGACGGCAAAAGAAAAGAGCCGGTGGCACAGGCTACCGGCTCTTTCACGATCGCCCAAGCGACGCATCGGCGCTTATTGCGCGGCGGTTGCCTCGCCGCTTTCGGTTGCCGTTTGACGATCGACCAGTTCGATGATCGCCATCGGCGCGTTGTCGCCATCCCGATAGCCGAACTTCAGCACGCGCGTATATCCGCCCGGGCGGTTCAGGGACCGCTGTCCCAAATCGTCGAAGAGCTTGACCACTGCGGCGCGGTCACGAAGCCGCGCAAAAGCAAGACGACGATTCGCCACCGTGGGTTTCTTCGCGAGGGTGATGAGTGGCTCGACATAGCGACGCAACTCTTTCGCTTTCGGCAACGTCGTAACGATCTGCTCTTCGCGGATCAACGCGCTGGCGAGGTTACGCAACAGCGCCTGACGGTGGCTCGAGGTTCGGTTGAGTTTACGGTAACCCTTTTTGTGTCGCATGATCACACTTCCTTCTGTTTGTCGGCATCCGCACGCACAAGCCCAGCAGGCGGCCAATTGTCCAGCTTCATCCCCAAGGAGAGCCCGTGCGCCGCAAGTACCGATTTGATTTCGTTGAGCGACTTCCGACCCAAATTGGGGGTCTTGAGCAGCTCTTGCTCCGTCTTCTGGATCAAGTCACCCACATAGTAGATGTTTTCGGCTTTGAGGCAATTGGCAGAACGCACGGTCAGTTCGAGCTCGTCGATCGGACGGAGCAAAATCGGATCGATCGTCGCTTCCGCTTCCGCTGCTGCCGCTTCTTCTTGTCCCTCGAGGTTGGCAAAAACCTGGAATTGCTCGATCAATACCTTCGCGGCTTGACGCACCAACTCGACCCCATCGACCGCACCGTTGGTTTCGACCTCCAGCACCAGGCGATCCAGGTCGGTGCGCTGCTCGACACGGGCACTTTCCACCGCGTACGCGACACGGCGCACCGGCGAAAAGGAAGCATCCATCGCAATACCGCCGATCACCTTACTGTCACGGCTGCTTGACGGTACGTACCCACGGCCCGCCTCGACGACCACTTCCATTTCCAGGCGCCCCCCTTCTTCGACGTGGGCGATCACATGCTCTTCATTGATCACCTCGACGCCATGGGGCAACGCAAAGTCGCCTGCTTTCACCACTGCGGGGCCAACCACTTCCAAACGGACGATCGCTTCGTCCCGGTCGTGAAGGCAAAAAACCACCCCTTTGAGGTTGAGCAACAGATCGACGACGTCCTCACGCACACCTTCGAGCGCGCTGTACTCATGGAGGACACCCGTGATGCGCACCTCGGTCGGCGCAAAACCGCGCAGAGAAGAGAGCAGAACACGGCGCAGCGCATTTCCCAGCGTATGGCCAAAACCGCGCTCGAACGGTTCCAACGTGATGCGTGTCGTCACCGGCGACAGCATCTCGATCTGAACCGAACGCGGGGTCAAATAAGATTCAAACGGCATTGCGCTGTCCTCTCGTCAGGTTAACGCGAATAGAGCTCGACCACCACCTGCTCGTTGAGCGTCGGCGAAAGTTCCGAACGCATCGGATAGGCCTTGAAGACCCCTTTGCCTTCCTCGACGTTGACCTCGACCCACTCAGGGAAACCGCGCTCTTGCGCGCTTTTGAGCGCCGCTTGCACGCGCAGCTGCTTGCGGGCACGCTCGGTGAGTTCGATCACGTCACCGGGGCGTACGAGATAGGAGGGGATATTCACGCGTTTGCCGTTGACCAATACCCCATTGTGACGCACCAGTTGCCGCGCTTCGGCGCGAGAGGCACCGAACCCCATGCGGTAGGCGACCGAATCAAGGCGACCTTCGAGCAGTTGCAACAGGTTTTCACCGGTTTGCCCTTTGCGCCGTTCGGCTTCTGCATAAATCCGCCGGAATTGGTTTTCCAGTACGCCATAGATCCGACGGATTTTTTGCTTCGCGCGCAACTGCTGACCGTAACCCGAGAGACGACGCCCCGAGTTCTGCCCGTGTTGACCAGGCGCATAGGAACGGCGCTCGAACGCACATTTGTCGGTGAAACACTTCTCCCCTTTCAGGAAGAGTTTTTCACCTTCACGCCGACACTGACGGCATTTTGGATCACGATTACGTGCCACTGATCATTCTCCTCATCAAACCCGACGTTTCTTGGGCGGACGGCATCCATTGTGCGGAATCGGCGTCACGTCGGCGATCCCGGTGATTTTGATACCCAACGCAGCAAGGGCACGAATGGTCGATTCGCGCCCCGGTCCCGGCCCTTGCACGCGGACTTCCAGATTTTTGATACCACACTCCATCGCAGCTTTTCCGGCAGCGTCGGCAGCAACCTGCGCTGCGAAAGGCGTGCTCTTGCGCGACCCCTTGAACCCAGAGGAGCCTGCGGAAGCCCACGCCAGCGCGTTCCCTTGCCGGTCGGTGATGGTTACGATGGTATTGTTGAAGGTTGCCTGAATATGGGCAATCCCGTCGGAAACGTTCTTTTTGACGCGACGACGCGCCTTGACTCCACTCTTCGCCATGCTACTTGACCCTCACATTACTTCTTCTTGCCCGCGATCGTCTTGCGCGGCCCCTTACGCGTCCTGGCATTGGTCCGCGTCCGTTGACCACGAACCGGCAGACCGCGACGATGGCGCATCCCACGGTAGCACCCGAGGTCCATCAGCCGCTTGATGTTCATCGTGATTTCGCGGCGCAGATCCCCTTCGACCTTATACTTAGCCACCTCTTCGCGCAAGCGCTCGATTTCGGCGTCCGTGAGATCTTTGATCTTCGCTTGCCGTGAGACTCCCGCCGCGTCGCAAATTTTGCGCGCGCGTGAACGACCGATCCCGAAGATGTGGGTCAGCGCAATCTCGGCGTGTTTATGGTTGGGTACGTTTACCCCAGCAATTCGGGCCATATCCACTCATCCCAATGAAAAACATGCAATTCTAGCGGAAAGATGCACCAGGATCAACCTTGGCGCTGTTTGTGCCGTGCCTCTTTACAGATCACCCGCACGACCCCGTGACGGCGGATGATCCGGCAGTGGCGACAAATCCGCTTGACAGAAGGTTGTACTCGCATCGTTTCTCTCCAAAATTATTTGCTGCGAAAGACGATCCGCCCGCGCGTGAGATCGTAGGGCGTCAATTGCACCGTCACCTTGTCCCCGGGCAAAATCCGGATGTAGTTCATCCGCATCTTGCCGGAGATATAACCCAAAATTTCGTGACCGTTCTCCAACCGAACCCGAAACGTCGTGTTCGGCAGATTCTCGATCACTTCTCCTTGCATCTCGATCACATCTTCTTTGGCCATCGCGTCAACCCCTTGTCCGACCGCTGCGCAAGTTCGCTTTTTTCAGGAGGCTCTCGTACTGATGAGACATGATGTGCGATTGCACCTGATTCATCAGATCCATCGTCACGACGACGATGATCAGGAGCGACGTGCCACCGAAATAGAAGGGAACGTTCCATTCCAAAATGAGGAACTCAGGGATCAGACAGACCAATGTCACGTAAAGCGCACCAGCCAGCGTCAATCGCGTCAGTACCCGATCGAGATACCGTGCGGTCTGATCACCGGGGCGAATCCCGGGAACGAACGCACCGCTCTTCTTGAGGTTTTCCGCAGTCTCTTTCGCGTTGAAGACCAACGCGGTATAGAAGAAAGCAAAGAAAATGATCGCGAGCGCATAGAGCAAGATATAGATGGGCTGCCCAGGCGAAAGCGCCGCGGCCATATTGCGCAGCCATTCGAGAGATTCTGATGCGCCGAACCATTGCGCCGCAGTCGCAGGAAAAAGAATGATCGACGACGCAAAGATCGGCGGAATCACCCCAGCCATGTTGAGCTTCAATGGCAAATGCGAGCTTTGACCGCCATAGAGACGATTGCCCACTTGCCGCTTCGCGTAGGTAATGGGGATCTTGCGCAGCGCTTTCTCGACGAAGACCACGAACGCCGTGACGCCGATCACGAGCATTACGATAAGCAGTGCTGCCAAGGGATGCAGCGACCCCGTCGAGACAAGCTCGAACGTACCCGCAAGCGCAGTCGGCAAGCCCGCCACGATACCGGCAAAAATGATCAGCGAAATCCCGTTACCGATACCACGCTCGGTAATTTGCTCACCCAGCCACATCAGGAACATCGTACCCGTGACCAGGGTGACCACCGTGGTCATCCGGAAGATGAACCCTGGCTCGAGGACCAATCCGGGCTGGTTCTCCAGCGCCACCGCGATCCCCAGCGACTGGACAAAGGCCAAAGCGACGGTACCGTACCGCGTATATTGCGCGATTTTGCGCCGCCCCGCTTCACCCTCTTTGCGCAGTTGCTCGAGGGGCGGGAATGCATAAGTCATCAACTGCATTACGATCGACGCCGAAATGTACGGCATCACACCAAGGGCAAAGATCGTGAAACGCGAGAGTGCCCCACCAGAAAAGAGGTTCAGCACCCCCAAGATCCCGCCTTGTTGCGTTTCGAAGAGCTTCGCGAGCTGCACCGGGTCGATCCCCGGAACGGGAATATGCGCGCCGATCCGGTATACGATCAACGCGCCGACGAGAAACCACAGGCGCCGTTTCAAGTCGGCGAATTTACCGAGCGCGAAGCCAGGGGCGGTCATCGTCGCCACAGCGGGATCACTCCGTTTCGACCGAACCGCCCGCAGCCTCGATCGCTGCGCGCGCACCACGCGTCGCCTTGATCCCGCGCAGCACGACACGGCGGGAAAGCGAACCCGATGCGATCACCTTGGCGCCGATCGCGTTGTTTGGCAAGAGGCCGGCCTGTTTCAGGACGATCAAATCGATCTCATCGACAGGCAGGCGCTCGAGATCGCTCAAACGCAGCTCGTGGACGAGCCCTTTGTTGGGAGACGTGAAGCCTCGCTTGGGCAAGCGCCGCTGCAATGGCATTTGCCCGCCTTCGAAACCGACTTTATGAAAACCGCCAGCCCGAGACTTTTGCCCTTTGTGACCGCGGCCACAGGTTTTCCCCAAACCGGAACCGATACCGCGACCAACGCGACGGCGCGGTTTTTTGGCCCCTTCTGCGGGTTGAAGTTGATTCAAGCGCATCACTTACCCCTCGACTTTCAATAGATAGCCTACTTTGCGGATCATGCCCCGCACCTGCGGCGTATCGGGTAACTCAACAGTATGGTTCAGGCGGCGCAACCCCAAACCCCGGACGGTTGCCCGGTGGTCCTGGCGCGTGCCAATCAAGGAGCGGACCAGTGTCACGCGGATCGTTTGTGCGCTCATTTTGCTTACTCCAGGATCTCTTCGACCGACTTCCCGCGTTTCGCGGCGATTTCGGCCGGTGTTTGCATCCGGGTGAGCCCCTTCATCGCGGCGCGCAGCACGTTGTGCGGATTGCGCGAGCCCAAGGACTTACAAATGACGTCTTTGACACCAAGGGCTTCGAACAACAGACGCATCGCACCCCCCGCAATGATCCCGGTACCGGCAGGCGCCGGCTTCATGATCACGCGGCTCGCGCCATGCTTTCCGATGATTTCGTGCTGAAGGGTACCATTGCGCAGCGGAATCTCGACCAGGTTGCGGCGCGCGTACTGCATGGCTTTCTGGACCGCCACCGGAACTTCGCGCGCTTTACCTTTGCCGATCGCAACACGGCCATCGCCATCCCCGACGACCGTGAGTGCGGCAAAGCTCAAAATCCGCCCACCTTTCACGGTCTTACTGACGCGATTGACCGCGACCAACTTTTCGATCAACTCTTCCTGCGCTTCGTAATCGCGCCCTTTGTTCGCTTTTCTGCTCATCGCTTCACCCCGTCAGAATTTCAGGCCGGCCTCGCGGGCGGCTTCGGCCAGCGCTTTGACACGCCCATGGTACAAATACCCGGAACGGTCGAAAGCCACCTCTTCGATACCGAGCGCCTTGGCTTTTTCAGCAATCGCTTTACCGACCAACGCGGCAGCCGCTGCGTTTCCGCCGTTCTTCACCTGGTCACGCAGCGCTTTCGAGAGCGTCGAAGCGGCAGCGAGCACCTTCGCTCCATCCGGCGTAGTGATCTGGGCATACATGTGCGCGTTGGAGCGATAGACTACCAGACGAATTTTCTTCAGTTGCGCAATTTTGGCCCGGGTTTTGCGGGCGCGGCGCAAACGTGCAAGTCTCTTGTTCATGGTCTAACCACCTTATTTCTTCTTCGTCTCTTTCAGGATCACCTGTTCGCCAGCATAGCGAACCCCTTTGCCCTTATAGGGCTCTGGCGGACGGTAAGCACGGATTTTGGCCGCTTCCTGACCCACCAACTGCTTGTCGATCCCTTTGAGGACGATTTCCGTTTGTGAAGGCGTCTCAGCCTTGACCCCGTCGGGCAAAGCGTGGATCACAGGATGAGAAAACCCGAGCGACAATTGGATCTGTTTGCCTTGCGCTTGTGCCCGGTACCCAACCCCGACGAGTTGCAAACGGCGTTCGAAGCCTTCAGAAACCCCTTTGACCATATTGGCCAGAAGCGCACGCATCGTCCCTGCGTACATGGCGCTGCGAACGACATCGGTTTTCGGCTGCACCCGCGCAACCCTGTCGGCGACTTCGATCGCCACCGCAGGATGCACTTTCATCTCCAGTTGCCCCAAAGGACCTTTGGCCCGCACCACGTCGCCGCTCACGGTGACTTCCACACCTTTGGGCAATACGACCGGTTGTTTCGCGATTCGAGACATCTTCTCTTCTCCCGTTAAGCGACGATGCAGAGCACTTCACCGCCAACGCGCGCTTTGCGTGCTTCACGGTCGCTCATCACGCCCTTGGGCGTCGAAACGATCGCGATACCCAAGCCATTCTGTACCTTCGGCAATTCATCGGCGCCGCGATAGATCCGCAAACCGGGGCGGGAAACGCGCTCGATGCGATCGATCACCGGGCGGCCTGCATAGTACTTCAGCGCCACTTTCAAGGTTGCTTTCGGGCCGTTGCGCAGGACTTCGTATCCGGCAATATAGCCTTCATCGTGCAACACCTTCACCACCGCCTCTTTCAATTTGGAATGCGGCACTTCGACATGACTTTTTTGCACCATTTGCGCATTGCGGATACGCGTCAGCATATCGGCGATGGGATCAGTCATACTCATCGCGCTCTCCTTACCAGCTCGACTTGGTCATGCCCGGAATCTGACCCGTGAACGCCAGTTCACGCAACTGATTACGGCACAACCCGAATTTACGGAACGTCCCGCGCGGACGACCCGTCAACGCACAACGATTGCGCAAACGTACCGGACTGGCGTTACGCGGCAACTGCTGCAACTTCAGACGCGCAGCCATACGCTCCTCGAGGGGCAATGACTGATCGTTAATGATCGCCAACAATTCCGCGCGCTTCTTCGCGTATTTCGCCACCAGCGCTTCCCGCTTCTTTTCGCGGTTGATCATCGATTTCTTAGCCATACTCGTACCCTTACGTCCGGAACGGGAAACGGAACGCTTCCAAAAGCGCCCGGCCCTCTTCATCGGTCTTTGCGGTCGTCGTGATCGTGATGTTCAGACCACGAACGGCGTCCACCTTGTCGTATTCGATTTCAGGGAAAATGATCTGCTCACGAACCCCAAGGTTGAAATTGCCACGACCGTCGAACCCTTTGCCGCCGACTCCGCGGAAGTCGCGTACGCGCGGGAGCGCGATCGTAATCAGCCGATCCAGGAATTCGTACGCGCGCACACCGCGCAAGGTGACCTTACAGCCAATGGGATAGCCTTCGCGAATCTTGAAGCCAGCCACGGACTTCCGCGCCCGCGTGATCACCGGCTTTTGCCCGGCAATCTTCGCCAGATCGTTCATCGCGTTTTCGAGCACTTTCTTGTCGGCAACCGCTTCACCTACCCCCATATTGAGGGTGATCTTCACGATGCGCGGCACCTCCATCACCGAGCGATAGCCAAAGCGGGCCATCAGCGCGGGAACCACCTCTTCTTGATATTGCTTCAACAACCGTGCCATCGTCGTGTCCTCACGCTTCTACCAGGTCACCGGTGCTCTTGAAAAACCGCACCTTACGACCATCTTCCAGAATCTTGATGCCAACCCGATCCCCTTTCTGAGTTTTGGGATTGAACAGCATCACGTTCGAGATATGGATGGGCATCTCTTTCGGTACGATCCCGCCCGGCTCCCCTTTCAACGGATTAGGGCGCACATGTTTTTTAACGACATTGATGCCTGCGACGACGACACGGTCTGCACCGACGCGCTTCTGGACCACGCCACGGCGTCCCTTGTCTTTTCCTGCGATGACGATGACTTCGTCACCTTTCCGAATCTTCTGCATGGCACACCTCAGATCACTTCGGGAGCCAACGAAACGATTTTCATGAACTGCTCGGTACGCAATTCACGCGTCACCGGGCCGAAGATACGCGTTCCGATCGGCTCCAATTTATTGTTCAGGAGCACAGCTGCGTTTTCGTCGAACTTGACGAGCGAACCGTCCGGACGGCGAACCCCTTTTGCCGTGCGCACGACCACAGCGTTATACACGTCGCCTTTTTTCACACGACCACGTGGCGCAGCGTCTTTGACCGAGACTTTGATAATGTCGCCCACGTTGGCATAGCGGCGCTTCGAACCACCCAAAACCTTGATGCACATCACCTTGCGCGCGCCACTGTTGTCGGCGACCTCGAGAAGGGTCTGCATTTGAATCATCTTTGACTCCAACTTATACCGCAATGCGGACAGTATTGGACTGGGAACAAGACGCCCCGCTCACGCGGGGCGCACAACCAGAATCATCAATTATACTGTCGCTGCGGAATTTTGCCAAGACCTTACACCAAACCCGCTTTCGTGACGATTCGCGAAACAACCCAACTCTTGGTTTTGGAGATTGGGCGCGATTCGACGATTTCGACGACATCGTTCAGCGCCACGTTGGGATCTTCACAATGGGCGTGAAACTTGCGCGATTTGGTCACATATTTGCCATAGAGCGGGTGCGCTTCACGGCGTTCGACCAACACCGTCACCGTCTTCTGCCTGGCCGTGGAAATCACCTTCCCTTGCAACCGGCGACGGTTTTTTTCCCCTTGATTCCCGGTCATGTCCGTACCCCTTTCTCTGCCAGCACGGTTTTGACGCGCGCGATATCCCGTTTCACTGCGCGCATCTGCGCCGTATTGCTGAGCTGCTGTGTTGCAAGCTGCATCCGCAAAGAGAATTGCGCTTTACGCAACGACAGCAACTCCTCTTTCAATTCGGCTACCGATTTCTCTCTCAAATCCTTTGCTTTCATGTTTAGCTCCCCAACCGTCGGGTTACGACGATCGTCCGGAACGGCAACTTCGCTGCGGCAAGGCGAAACGCTTCACGCGCCAACTCTTCACTGACCCCGGCCATCTCATAGAGGACTTTGCCCGGTTGGATCTCCGCAACCCAATACTCGGGGTTCCCTTTACCGCTACCCATCCGAACCTCTGCCGGTTTTTGCGTGATTGGCTTGTCCGGAAAGACTCGGATCCAGATGCGACCACCCCGTTTGATGTGGCGGGTCATCGCGCGACGTGCCGCTTCGATCTGACGTGCCGTAAGGCGACCACGCCCAACGGCTTTCAAACCGAACTCTCCGAACGAGACCTCGGTCCCGCGCGTAGCGATCCCTTTGTTGCGCCCTTTCTGGACCTTACGATACTTAGTTCGTTTCGGTTGCAGCATGGTTCACTCCCGATTTTGCCGACGCGCGGCCAGCCCGAGCACGACGCGTGTTTTCCCGTGTGGCACGGCGCGATTTGCGCGGTTCTTCAGAGGACGCCGCAACGGGCGACTGGTTACGATTGAGCACGTCCCCTTTGTAAATCCATACCTTGACGCCAATCACCCCATAGGTGGTACGCGCTTCCGCAAATCCGTAATCGATGTCGGCGCGCAACGTGTGCAGCGGCACACGACCCTCGCGATACCATTCCGAACGGGCAATCTCCGCCCCGTTCAGTCGCCCCGAGGTCATCACCTTGATCCCCTTGGCGCCCAAGCGCATCGCGCTTTGCATCGCGCGCTTCATCGCTCGGCGGAACTGGATCCTCTTTTCGAGCTGATTGGCGATCGACTCGGCGACCAATTGCGCGTCGAGTTCCGGCTTGCGCACCTCTTCGATCGAGACCTGGGCAGGAATACCCAAGCGTTCGGAAACCTCTTGACGCAGCTTTTCGATGTCCTCGCCTTTCTTGCCGATCACAACCCCTGGGCGAGCGGTATGAATCGTGATTTTTGCCGCTTTGGCCGGGCGTTCGATCACGATCCGGCTCACTGCCGCATGCTTGAGACGCTCTTTGAGATAGCGGCGCAGCGCGACGTCGGCTTGGAGCGTCGGTGCAAACGCTTTACTCGGCGCATACCAACGCGAGACCCAATCGCGCGTGACCGCGAGGCGAAAGCCGGTTGGATGAATCTTCTGTCCCATCGATGCTTCTCCTTACTCGCCCACGGTCACATAGATATGCGACGTCGGCTTCAAGATCCGAGTCCCGCGCCCTTTGGCGCGCGCAGCGAAGCGCTTCAGCACAAAGCCTTTCTCGACGTGGATGCGGACCACTTTGAGGGCGTCGATGTCGGCGCCATCGTTGTGCTCGGCGTTGGCAATCGCCGAAAGCAACGCTTTTTTGATGATCTTCGCCCCTTTCTGAGGCATGAACTCGAGGATGTTGAGCGCCTCAGCAACGGGCTTGCCGCGAATCACGTCGGCAACCAGGCGGCCTTTTTGTGGCGAAAGGCGCACGCCGCGAATCACTGCTCGTGTGGTTTTCATCGCTTCGCTCCTTACCGTTTCGCCTTCTTACCGGCTGCGTGCCCTTTGAAGGTACGGGTGAAGGAGAATTCACCCAACTTGTGGCCGACCATCGCTTCGGTGACGAAAACCGGAACGTGTTGCCGACCGTTATGCACCGCAAAGGTCAACCCGATGAATTCCGGCAAGATCGTCGAGCGACGCGACCAGGTTTTGATCGGCCGCTTGTCGTTTTTCGCGCGCGCCGCCTCGACCTTTTTGAGGAGGTGGGCGTCGACGAAAGGCCCTTTCTTCACTGAACGTGCCATTGCTTACCCCTTACCGTTTATGACGGCTTTGAATGATCATGCCGTCCGTACGCTTGTTCTTACGCGTCCGATACCCTTTGGTCTGCCAACCCCATGGGCTGACGGGAGGCCCACCCGTACCCGTACGGCCTTCACCACCACCATGCGGGTGATCGATCGGGTTCATCGCAACACCACGGACGGTCGGACGGATCCCGCGCCAGCGCGAGGCCCCGGCTTTGCCCAGTTTCTCCAGGTTGTGCTCACTGTTGGAGACCTCGCCGATCGTGGCACGGCACTCCATCGGGACGCGACGCACTTCACCGGAACGGAGGCGGATCTGAGCATAGCCACCGTCGCGACCGACCAGCATCGCGGAAGCGCCCGCAGCGCGGGCCAACTGCCCACCCTTACCGGGCTGAAGTTCGATGTTGTGAATCGTGGTCCCAACTGGGATCGAACGCAACGGGAGCGCATTTCCGACACGAATCGGGGCCTGCGGGCCACTTTCGACCACCATCCCCGCTTCGAGTCCCTTGGGGGCGAGAATGTAGCGACGTTCGCCGTCGGTGTAACAAATCAGTGCAATGTGCGCCGTACGGTTGGGATCGTATTCGATCCGTTCGACTTTGGCAGGAATGCCGTCTTTATTGCGACGGAAATCGATGATCCGATAATGGCGTTTGTGACCACCCCCTTTGTGCCGGGTGGTGATGCGACCGACATTGTTGCGGCCCGCTTTGCGTGTTTGTGCTTCGACGAGCGGTGCGTACGGCTCACCTTTGTGCAGATGCGGATGGACCACTTTGACGACGTGGCGCCGACCCGGAGAGGTTGGTTTCAGCTTGACGATCGGCATGATTACGCACTCCCACCCATGACGAAATCGAGCT
This sequence comes from Hydrogenophilus hirschii, assembly GCF_054656675.1. Classification (NCBI taxonomy): domain Bacteria; kingdom Pseudomonadati; phylum Pseudomonadota; class Hydrogenophilia; order Hydrogenophilales; family Hydrogenophilaceae; genus Hydrogenophilus; species Hydrogenophilus hirschii. The sequence goes on along the minus strand of NZ_BAAHXQ010000001.1, from coordinate 202,296 downwards.
CTTGACCGGGCTCGAGCGTCACGTAAGCCTTACGAACATTGGCGCGGCGACCAGCAAAACGGCCGAAACGCTTCACCTTGCCTTTCACATTGACGACGCGCACCCCTTGCACCCGAACGTTGAAGAGGCCTTCCACAGCCGCTTTGATTTCGTGCTTTTCTGCATCAGGCGCTACCCGAAAGACGACGGTATTGCGCGTCTCAGCCAGCATCGTCGATTTTTCGGAAATCACCGGTGCCAGCAGTACCTGATAATGGCGTTCCTTGAGCGCACTCATTGCCACATCTCCTGGAATTTTTCGATGGCGCCCTTGGTCACCAACACCAAGTCGAAATGAACCAGCGCGACCGGATCGACCTCGTGCGCTTCCAGCGCCAACACGTTCTTCAAATTACGGCTACCCAACAGCAGGTTTTCGCTGAGCTGTTCAGTGACAAGGAGGACATTGCGATCATAGACCCCCATCGCCCTGAGCTTTTCGACGACCAGCTTGGTCTTCGGAGCCGAGACATCGAAACCATCGACAACCGCAAGCCGCCCCTGGCGCGCCAATTCCGACAAAATCGACGCCATCGCAGCGCGGTACATCTTCCGGTTGACTTTATGAGAAAAATTTTCGTCTGGCGTACTCGGGAAAACCTTCCCACCTCCACGCCACAACGGGCTCGAGGTCATCCCGGCACGCGCACGGCCGGTACCCTTTTGCCGCCAGGGCTTGCGTGTGGAGTGTTTCACTTGCGAACGGTCTTTTTGCGCCCGCGTGCCCCGACGCGCATTGGCCATGTACGCCACCACGACCTGATGGACGAGCGGCTCGTTGAATTCGCGACCAAAAAGCTGGTCCGAGACGGTCACTGCGCCTGCCTCTTGACCATTCGTATCGAGTAGTTTCAATTCCATCGTCGCCTCGCTTAGCCTTTGGCCTTCACTGCGGGACGAACGATCACCTCGCGACCTTTCGCGCCAGGGACCGCCCCCTTGACCCAGATGAGTTGACGCTCGGCATCGACCCGCACCACTTCCAGGTTTTGAACCGTGACAGTTTCGTCACCCAGATGCCCCGCCATTCGCTTACCCGGGAAGACGCGACCCGGGTCTTGCGCCATACCGATCGAACCCGGTGCATTGGTGGTGATCGAGTTGCCGTGCGACGCGCGGTTCGAACTGAAGTTGTGCCGCTTGATCGCACCCGCAAAGCCTTTACCGATCGAGCGCCCAGTGACATCGACCTTTTGCCCAACCTGGAAGCGTTCGACCGAAAGGGTGTCCCCTGGCTTGAACTGCTCGAGTTCAGCCGGGTCGACACGAAATTCGCGGAGTACCTTAGCCGGGGTAACACCCGCCTTGGCAAAATGACCTGCGAGCGGTTTCGTGACCCGAATGGGGCGACGCTCCCCGAAACCCACTTGAACGGCTGCATAACCGTCGGTTTCGGGAGACTTGATCTGAACAACGCGATTGCCGGCAGCCGCCAATACCGTTACGGGAATACTCTGCCCGTCTTCGGTAAAAATGCGGGTCATGCCGACCTTGCGTGCAACAAGGCCAAGACTCATTTTTATCTCCTATTCCGGTTACGATTGACCGGAGGTCACCAAAACACAAAATCTGCGTCGGATGAACGCAGCATTATAACACAAGAAAAGGTTGCGCTTAGAGCAATTTGATATCGACGTCAACCCCGGCAGGAAGGTCGAGCTTCGAAAGCGCGTCGACGGTCTTGTCCGTTGGGTCTACGATATCGAGCAAGCGATGGTGGGTACGAATCTCGAACTGATCCATCGACTTTTTATTGACGTGCGGAGAGCGCAACACGTTGTAGCGTTCGATTTTGGTTGGCAGCGGAACGGGACCACGAACGACCGCGCCCGTGCGCTTGACCGCATCGACGATTTGCGCCGCGGAAAGGTCGATCAACCGGTAGTCGAACGCCTTGAGGCGAATCCGGATCTTTTGCGTTTTCATCTCGATATCCTCAAAGAACAAAAGAAAGGCCCTCGCAGATGCGAGGGCACGAATCATATCACAAATCGATCACTCGATGATTTTGGAGACGACGCCGGCACCCACGGTACGGCCGCCTTCGCGGATCGCAAAGCGCAGACCTTCTTCCATCGCGATCGGTGCAATGAGTTTCACCGTGAGTTTGACGTTGTCACCCGGCATCACCATTTCCACCCCTTCCGGCAGTTCGATCGACCCCGTGACGTCGGTGGTACGGAAGTAGAACTGCGGACGGTAGTTGGAGAAGAACGGGGTGTGACGGCCCCCTTCTTCTTTGGTGAGCACGTACACTTCGCATTCGAAGTGGGTGTGCGGGGTGATGGTACCCGGTTTGGCGAGCACTTGACCCCGTTCGACTTCTTCGCGTTTGGTTCCGCGAAGCAGCACCCCGACGTTGTCACCCGCACGCCCTTCGTCGAGCAGTTTGCGGAACATTTCCACGCCCGTGACGGTGGTCTTTTGCGTCGGACGCAGGCCGACGATTTCGACTTCGTCGCCGACTTTCACGGTACCACGCTCAACGCGGCCGGTCACGACGGTTCCGCGACCCGAGATCGAGAAGACGTCTTCGATCGGGAGCAGGAACGGTTTGTCGATGTCGCGCTCCGGCGTGGGGATGTAGCTGTCGAGCGTCTCAGCCAGTTTGAGGATCGCCGGCTCGCCGATTTCGCTCTGGTCGCCTTCGAGCGCTTTGAGCGCCGAGCCTTTGATGATCGGGGTGTCGTCACCCGGAAAGCCGTACTGATTGAGCAGGTCCCGAACTTCCATTTCGACGAGTTCGAGAAGTTCCGGGTCGTCCACCATGTCGCATTTGTTGAGGAAGACGATGATATAGGGAACACCGACCTGGCGCGCCAACAGGATGTGTTCGCGCGTTTGCGGCATCGGGCCGTCTGCAGCCGAGACCACGAGAATCGCGCCGTCCATCTGCGCGGCACCCGTGATCATGTTCTTGACGTAGTCGGCGTGCCCCGGGCAGTCGACGTGCGCGTAGTGACGGTTCGCGGTTTCGTATTCGACGTGCGCGGTGTTGATCGTGATCCCACGCGCTTTTTCTTCCGGCGCCGCGTCGATGTCGTCGTATTTCTTCGCTTCACCACCAAAGTGCTTCGCCAGCACCGTGGTGATCGCCGCCGTCAGCGTCGTCTTGCCGTGGTCCACGTGCCCAATCGTCCCCACATTGACGTGCGGCTTCGTCCGCTCGAATTTTGCCTTGGCCATTTCGTTTCACTCCTTCAAAAGATGGTCACCATCGATCATTTGCGCGCGTTGATCACCGCTTCGGCAACGTTACGCGGCGCTTCAGCGTAATGCTTGAACTCCATCGAGTAGGTGGCACGACCTTGGGTGAGCGACCGCAGTTGCGTTGCGTAGCCGAACATTTCGGCAAGCGGCACCTCGGCGCGGATCACCTTCATCCCACCCGGCAAATCGTCCATCCCTTGGACGATGCCCCGGCGCGCAGAAAGGTCGCCCATCACGTTACCCATGAACTCTTCCGGTGTTTCGACTTCGACCGCCATCATCGGCTCGAGCAACACCGGATCGGCCTTTTTCATCGCCTCTTTGAATGCGATGGACGCTGCCATCCGGAACGCGTTTTCGTTCGAGTCCACCTCGTGGTACGACCCGTCGAAGAGGGTCACTTTGAAGTCGACGACGGGGTAGCCTGCAAGTACCCCAGATTGCGCCGCCTCCTGGATCCCTTTGTCGACCGCCGGGATGTATTCACGCGGCACCACGCCACCTTTGATCGCGTCGATGAACTCGTACCCTTTGCCGGGCTCGTTCGGCTCGAGTCGAATCCAAACGTGGCCGTACTGACCGCGACCCCCGGTCTGCTTGACGAATTTTCCTTCTTGCTCGACCGTTTTGCGGATTGCTTCGCGATACGCCACTTGCGGCGCACCCACATTCGCTTCGACGTTGAACTCACGGCGCATCCGGTCGACGATGATCTCGAGGTGCAGCTCACCCATTCCAGAGATGATCGTCTGTCCCGACTCTTCGTCGGTACGCACACGGAACGATGGGTCCTCCATCGCGAGGCGCTGCAGCGCGATCCCCATTTTCTCTTGGTCGGCCTTCGATTTGGGCTCGACCGCGACGTGAATCACCGGTTCGGGGAACTGCATCGACTCGAGCTTGATCGGCGCGGCCGGATCGCACAGGGTTTCCCCAGTGATCACCTCTTTGAGCCCGACTGCGGCCGCAATGTCGCCCGCACGCACCTCTTTGATCTCATTTCGGTTGTTCGCGTGCATTTGCAAGAGGCGACCGATGCGCTCTTTTTTGTTTTTGTTCGAGTTGAGGACCGTATCGCCGGAGCTCAAAACCCCCGAATAGACGCGCAAGAAGGTGAGTTGCCCGACGTAGGGGTCGGTCATCAATTTGAATGCGAGCGCACAGAATTTCTCATCGTCACTGGCGCGACGCTCAGCCGGATTGCCGTCCATGTCTGTCCCTTGCACCGGCGGGATATCGACCGGAGAGGGGAGAAATTCGACCACGGCGTCGAGCATGCGCTGAACGCCTTTGTTCTTGAACGCAGAGCCGCAGAGCATCGGTTGGATTTCGCACGCAATGGTCCGCTGACGCAACCCAGCGACGATCTGCTCCTCACTCAGCGTCCCGTTTTCGAGGTACGCGTTCATCAACTCTTCGTTCGCTTCGGCGGCGGCTTCGATCATCTTTTCCCGCCACTCTTCGGCTTGGTCGCGCAACTCAGCTGGGATATCGTAATACTCGAACTTCGTCCCTTGCGACGCCTCATCCCAGTGAATTGCTTTCATCTTGATGAGGTCGACGACCCCGACGAAGTTCTCTTCGGCACCGATCGGAATGACGATAGGTATCGGGTTGGCTTTGAGCCGCTCCCGCATCTGCTCATAGACACGGAAGAAGTTGGCTCCTTGCCGGTCCATCTTGTTGACGAACGCGAGACGAGGCACACGGTATTTTTCCGCCTGCCGCCACACCGTTTCCGACTGCGGCTGCACGCCACCGACCGCACAGTAAACCATACACGCACCGTCGAGCACGCGCATCGAGCGCTCGACTTCGATCGTGAAATCGACGTGCCCCGGGGTATCGATGATGTTGAACCGGTATTCCGGGAATTGCATGTCCATCCCGCGCCAGAAGCAGGTCGTTGCCGCGGAAGTGATCGTGATCCCGCGCTCTTGTTCCTGCTCCATCCAGTCCATCGTTGCAGCACCGTCGTGAACCTCACCGATCTTGTGGTTCACGCCGGTATAAAAGAGAATTCGCTCGGTCGTCGTGGTTTTCCCGGCGTCGATGTGCGCCGAGATCCCGATATTCCGGTAGCGTTCGATGGGCGTTTTCCGTGCCACGGTTCTATCCTTTGAACGAACAACAACTCAAGCCCTCACCCGAGGGCTTACGTAATCTTATCGACAATCAGAAGCGGAAATGGGCAAACGCCTTGTTGGCCTCGGCCATACGATGCACTTCGTCGCGCTTCTTCATCGCGCCGCCGCGCCCTTCCGCCGCTTCCATCAATTCGGCCGCCAAACGCTGCGCCATCGTCTTTTCCGACCGCTTGCGCGCCGCTTCCCGCAACCAACGCATCGACAATGCCAGCTGGCGCGACGGGCGCACTTCGACGGGAACTTGATAGTTCGCCCCGCCAACCCGGCGCGACTTCACTTCGACAAGCGGCTTGACGTTTTCGATCGCCGCCGAAAAGACTTCGAGCGGATCTTTGTTGGTCTTGCTGGCGATGATCTCGAAAGCGCCATAGACGATACGCTCGGCCACCGACTTCTTGCCGGAGACCATGATCACATTGACGAATTTCGAGACATTGACGTTGCCGAACTTCGGATCCGGCAAAATCTCACGCTTGGGTACTTCGCGACGACGCGGCATATCCGTTTCCCTTCAAAAATGGTTATTTCTTGCCAGCAGCGGCGCCCGGCTTCGGACGCTTCGCCCCGTACTTGGAACGCCCTTGCTTACGGTCCTTGACCCCTTGCAAGTCGAGCGAACCGCGCACGATGTGGTAACGCACACCCGGCAGGTCTTTCACCCGGCCGCCACGAATCAGCACCACCGAGTGTTCTTGCAGATTGTGCCCTTCGCCGCCGATGTACGAAATCACCTCGTAACCGTTGGTCAAACGCACTTTCGCGACCTTACGAAGGGCCGAGTTCGGCTTTTTCGGCGTCGTGGTATAGACGCGCGTACACACGCCTCGTTTTTGCGGACATCCCTGCAACGCCGGCACTTTGCTCTTTTCGGGCGCCGTTTTCCGCGGACGACGCACCAACTGGTTGATGGTTGGCATCTTCTGTTCTCCAATAGATCCGAGTCAGACTACGATTGGCCCGACAATAAAACGCGCAATCATACCTTGTAAAGTCCTGCGCGTCAAGCGCAGGACGTTTCCCTTACGACGCATCGGAGGTGATTGCATTCCAAGTCTCTTCCGCTTGCTCGATGCGACTGCGGCGCCGTCGCGCGCGGTGATGCGCCAACCCCGTCCCCGCCGGGATGAGGCGACCAACGATCACGTTCTCTTTGAGGCCACGCAACTCGTCGCGCTTGCCCATGATCGCCGCTTCGGTGAGCACCCGGGTGGTCTCCTGGAACGATGCCGCGGAGATGAAGGAGTCGGTGGAGAGCGACGCCTTGGTGATCCCAAGCAGCAGGTTCTCGTATTTCGCCGGGACTTTCCCCTCTTTCTCGAGGCGCGCATTCTCGATCAACACCTCGGCACGCTCGACCTGCTCCTCGGGAAGGAAACGCGAGTCACCGGGGTCGGTAATCACCACGCGACGCAGCATCTGCCGTACGACCACTTCGATATGCTTGTCGTTGATCCGAACCCCTTGGAGACGATAGACGTCCTGTACCTCGTCGATGATGTAGCGCGCCAATGCTTCGATTCCTTGCAAGCGCAAGATGTCGTGTGGGTTCACCGGCCCATCAACGATCAGCTCGCCGCGGTTCACGACCTGCCCGTCGTGCACCAAGAGATGCTTCTCTTTCGGGATCAGGAATTCGTGCGTCGTCCCGTCGGGTTCGGTCAGGATCAAGCGGTGCTTGCCTTTGGTCTCTTTACCGAACGAAACCGTCCCGGTGACCTCCGCAAGCATACCGGCATCTTTGGGTTCGCGCGCTTCGAAGAGCTCGGCAACCCGAGGCAGCCCCCCCGTGATGTCGCGGGTCTTCGCCGATTCTTGCGGTATCCGTGCCAGGACGTCGCCTGCTGCCACCTCTTGCCCTTCGCGCACAGTAATGATTGCGCCAACCGGGAAGGTGATGAGGAACGGCGTTTCGGTCCCGGGAATCTTCACCGAGTCGCCGTCTGGACCGATCAGATGGACCGACGGACGCCCCACCTTCGACGCGCCGCGCTGCTTCGCGTCGATCACCACGAGCGTGGAGAGCCCGGTGATTTCGTCGACCTGCTTCGCGACGGTCACCCCCTCGACGACGTTGTCGAAGCGCACGGTACCGCCATATTCGCTGATGATCGGACGGGTATGCGGATCCCAGCTGGCCAATTTGACCCCCGCTGCGACCTGCTGCCCTTCGTCGACGTGCAGAATCGCACCATAGGGAACTTTGTGCCGTTCGCGTTCGCGCCCCGACTCGTCGACCACTTGGACCTCAGCAGCCCGCGCGGTGACGATCTTCTCGCCGTCCGACCGGGTGATGAAACGCATGTTGGGGGAGAAGCGGATCGTACCGCCAACCTTCGCTTCGATCCCGCTCTGCGCGACCGCCCGCGATGCAGCACCCCCAACGTGGAAGGTCCGCATGGTGAGCTGCGTCCCCGGCTCACCGATCGACTGCGCGGCGATCACCCCGATCGCCTCGCCGACGTTCACGAGGCCGCCGCGCGCCAGGTCGCGACCGTAGCACTTCGCACAGACGCCATAGTGCGTTTCACAGGTCAAGGGGCTGCGCACCTTGACTTCGTCCACCCCTTTCTCGTCGATGAGTTCGACCAGGGGTTCATCGAGCAGCGTTCCCGCCGGGATGAGTGTTTCCCGCGTATCGGGGTCGACGACATCTTCGGCGACCACGCGACCGAGGATCCGGTCACGCAGCGCTTCGATCACCTCACCGCCCTCGATGAGCGCTTTCATATAGAAGCCGTTACTGGTGCCGCAGTCGCTTTCGGTGATCACCAGGTCTTGTGTGACGTCAACCAAACGGCGGGTCAGGTAACCCGAGTTTGCGGTCTTCAACGCGGTGTCGGCAAGCCCTTTCCGCGCCCCGTGGGTCGAAATGAAGTACTGCAGGACATTCAGCCCTTCGCGGAAGTTGGTGGTAATCGGCGTCTCGATGATCGAGCCATCGGGCTTCGCCATCAACCCCCGCATCCCGGCGAGCTGGCGAATCTGCGCCGCCGAACCCCGTGCGCCAGAGTCCGCCATCATGTAGATCGAGTTGAACGACTCTTGCTCGACCACTTCGCCGTTGGGCAGCGTGACGCGCTCTTTGGACAATTGGTCCATCAGCGCTTTCGCCACTTGGTCCGATGCCCGTCCCCAGATATCGACCACCTTGTTGTAGCGCTCGGTGGCGGTGACGAGACCGGAGGCGTACTGTTGCGCGATCTCTTTGACCTCTTCTTCCGCTTGGGCGATGATCGCCTCTTTCTGCGGTGGGATCAACATGTCCTTGATCGCGATCGAAAGTCCGCCGCGCGTGGAGAGCTTGTAACCCCAGTTCATCAACTGGTCGGCGAAGATCACGGTGGCTTTGAGCCCACACTTGGGGTAGGACTGGTTGATGAGCTGCGAGATCGCTTTTTTCTTCAGCGGCCGGTCGATCAGTTCGAACGGCAAGCCTTTCGGCAAGATCTCCGAGAGGATCGCCCGCCCGACGGTCGTTTCCCGTCGTGTGGTCTTCGCGATGGTCGGTTCGCCTTTTTCGTCGAATTCGTATTCGGTGATGCGCACCGTGACGCGAGCATGGAGGCTTGCAATGCCCTGCTCCCAGGCGCGCCGTGCTTCGGCGACGTCGGCAAAGATCATCCCTTCGCCCTTGGCGCCGACCGCTTCGCGAGTAGCGTAGTAGAGCCCCAAGACGATGTCCTGCGACGGCACGATGATCGGGTCCCCGTTCGCGGGCGAGAGGATGTTGTTCGAGCTCATCATCAACGTGCGCGCTTCGACCTGCGCTTCGAGCGAAAGCGGCACGTGCACCGCCATCTGGTCACCGTCGAAGTCGGCGTTGAACGCGGTACAGACGAGCGGGTGGAGCTGAATCGCTTTGCCTTCGATCAGGACCGGTTCGAACGCCTGGATCCCCAAGCGGTGCAACGTCGGTGCGCGGTTGAGAAGCACCGGATGTTCGTGGATCACCTCTTCGAGGATGTCCCACACCACCGGCTCTTGGTTTTCCACCATCTTCTTCGCTTGCTTGATGGTGGTGCAGTAACCGAGCGTTTCGAGTTTGTGGTAGATGAACGGCTTGAAGAGTTCGAGCGCCATCAGTTTCGGCAATCCGCACTGATGGAGCTTCAATTGCGGCCCCACCACGATCACCGAACGGCCCGAGTAGTCGACCCGCTTTCCAAGGAGATTTTGACGGAATCGACCGCCTTTCCCTTTGATCATGTCAGCGAGCGATTTCAGCGGCCGCTTGTTGGGACCGGTCATCGCCTTGCCGCGGCGCCCGTTGTCAAAGAGCGAATCGACCGCCTCTTGCAACATCCGTTTTTCGTTACGGACGATGATTTCCGGCGCTTTGAGCTCAAGCAGCCGCCGCAAACGGTTGTTGCGGTTGATCACCCGACGGTAGAGGTCGTTGAGGTCGGAGGTAGCGAAGCGCCCTCCGTCGAGCGGTACGAGCGGACGCAGATCGGGCGGCAGCACCGGGATCACGTCCATGATCATCCACTCCGGCTTCATTCCGGAGCGGTAGAAGGCTTCGAGCACTTTCAGGCGCTTGCTGATCTTCTTGATCTTGGCGTCCGACCCGGTGGTTTCGAGTTCGCCCCGCAGTTTTTCGATTTCGCGCTTGAGGTCGAGGGTGCGCAGGAGTTCGCGGATCCCTTCGGCCCCCATCATCGCGTGGAAGTCCCCCGCGTACTCTTCGAACGCCTGGTGGTAACTCTCCTCCGACATGATCTGCCCGCGCTGAAGCGGGGTAAGCCCTGGGTCGATCACGACGTAGGCTTCGTAGTAGAGCACCCGCTCGATGTCACGCAGCGTCATGTCGAGCACGAGCCCAAGCCGGCTCGGCAAGCTCTTCAAGAACCAGATGTGCGATACCGGCGCTGCGAGCTCGATGTGCCCCATCCGTTCGCGGCGAACACGGGAGACGGTCACCTCGACGCCGCACTTTTCGCAGATCACGCCCCGATATTTCAGCCGCTTGTATTTGCCGCAGAGGCACTCGTAGTCTTTGACCGGGCCGAAGATCTTGGCACAAAAAAGACCATCGCGCTCCGGTTTGAACGTCCGATAGTTGATCGTCTCCGGTTTTTTCACTTCGCCGTAAGACCAGCTGCGGATCTTCTCCGGCGACGCAAGACCGATCGTGATCGCGTCGAACTCCGTGGGGTTGTCGACGCTTTGCCGAAAGAGGTTGGCGAGTAAATTGTTCATAGCAACTCCATGCGCATGATTCGCGATCGGTTAGTCCCGCTCGAGGTCGATGTCGATCGCCAGCGACCGGATCTCTTTCAAGAGGACGTTGAACGATTCGGGCATACCCGCGACGAAACGGTAGTCGCCACGCACGATGCTCTCGTACATCTTGGTCCGCCCCGTGACGTCGTCGGACTTGACCGTGAGCATCTCTTGCAGCGTATAGGCCGCGCCGTACGCCTCGAGCGCCCAAACCTCCATCTCACCAAAACGCTGACCACCGAACTGTGCCTTCCCACCGAGCGGCTGCTGCGTCACGAGCGAGTAGGGGCCGGTGGAGCGCGCGTGCATCTTGTCGACGACCAGGTGGTGGAGCTTGAGCATATGCTTGTACCCCACCGTCACCGGACGATCGAACGGCTCACCCGTCTGACCGTCGTAGAGCGTCACCTGCTCGGTGCCTTCGATACCCGCGAGGCGGAACATTTCGGCGATGTCGTCTTCGCTTGCTCCTTCGAACGCAGGCGACGCAAACGGCACCCCTTTGGTGAGGTTCTGCGCCATTTCCCGGATCTCGTCGTCCGAGAGCGCCGCCAGATCTTCTTTCTGTCCGCGCTGGTTGTAGATCTTCTCGAGGAATTCCCGCAATTCCGCGATGTTCGCTTGCCGCCGCAACATCTCGGCAATGCGGTCCCCCAACGCACGCGCGGCGCGCCCGAGGTGGGTTTCGAGAATTTGCCCGATATTCATCCGTGACGGTACGCCCAACGGGTTCAAGACGATATCGACCGGGGTGCCATCGGCCATGAAGGGCATGTCTTCCACCGGCGCGATCTTCGAAACCACCCCTTTGTTCCCGTGGCGCCCCGCCATTTTGTCCCCGGGCTGCAGCCGCCGCTTCACCGCGAGGTAGACTTTGACCATTTTGAGCACGCCCGGCGGGAGCTCGTCCCCTTGGGTGAGCTTCTTGCGCTTGTGTTCGAACGCCTCATCGAACGCTTTGCGCGTCTTTTCCAATCCATCACGGACCGCTTCGAGTTGCTGCGCCACCGCGTCGTTCTCGACACGAATATCGAACCATTGGTACGGTTCGAGGGAATCGAGGTACGCCTCGGTGATTTCCGAACCTTTCGCGAGCCGCTTCGGTCCGCCGGCAGCGGTTTGCCCGACGAGAAGGCGGCGCAAGCGTTCGAACGCATCCCGTTCGAAAATGCGCAACTGGTCGTTGAGGTCCTTGCGGTAGCCACGCAACTGTTCGTCGATGATCGACTGCGCCCGCTTGTCCCGCTCGATTCCCTCACGGGTAAACACCAGCACGTCGATCACGGTACCGCTCATTCCGGTGGGCACGCGCAACGACGTGTCTTTGACGTCGGACGCTTTTTCCCCGAAGATCGCGCGCAACAGTTTCTCCTCTGGGGTAAGCTGCGTTTCGCCCTTAGGGGTTACCTTACCGACCAGAACGTCACCGGCTTTGACCTCGGCGCCGATGTGGATGATCCCACACTCGTCGAGACGCGCCAGTTGCGCTTCACCCAGCGACGCGATGTCGCGCGTGATCTCTTCGGGCCCCAGTTTGGTGTCGCGCGCAACGACCGTAAGCTCTTCGATGTGGATCGAGGTGTAGCGGTCCTCGGCGACCAGCCGTTCCGAAATGAGGATCGAGTCTTCGAAGTTGTACCCGTTCCACGGCATGAACGCCACGAGGACGTTCTGCCCGAGCGCCAACTCCCCAAGGTCGGTCGATGCGCCGTCGGCGATCACGTCACCCGCGGTGATCACATCCCCTTTCTTGACGATCGGCCGCTGGCTGATGTTGGTGTTTTGGTTGGAGCGCTGGAATTTCACCAGATTGTAGATATCGACGCCAACTTCGCCGGGCTGGGTTTCGTCGTCGTTGACCTTCACGACGATGCGCTTCGCGTCGACGTAGTCGACGACGCCGCCGCGCTTCGCGACGACCACCGTTCCCGAGTCCTTAGCAGCGATGCGCTCCATTCCGGTACCGACGAGCGGCTTTTCCGGGCGCAGGCAGGGCACCGCCTGGCGCTGCATGTTCGCTCCCATGAGCGCGCGGTTGGCGTCGTCGTGCTCCAAGAACGGAATGAGAGAGGCCGCGACCGAAATGATCTGCTGCGGCGCCACGTCCATATATTGCACCGCTTCGGGCGGAACGAGGACGAATTCCCCTTTTTGACGGCACGAAATGAGCGAACCCAGAAGTTTGCCGTCCGGCCCCACTTCGGAGTTCGCCTGCGCGATCACGTATTTGGCTTCTTCGATTGCCGACATGTAGACCACTTCGTCGGTCACACGACCGTCGACCACCTTGCGATACGGCGTTTCGATGAAGCCGTAGCGGTTGGTACGCGCATAGACGGCAAGCGAATTGATCAACCCGATGTTCGGCCCTTCCGGCGTTTCGATCGGACAGACGCGACCGTAGTGGGTGGGGTGGACGTCGCGCACCTCGAAACCCGCGCGGTCGCGCGTCAACCCGCCGGGACCCAGCGCAGAGACCCGCCGCTTGTGGGTGATTTCCGAGAGCGGGTTGGTTTGGTCCATGAACTGCGACAACTGGCTCGAGCCGAAGAATTCCTTGATCGCCGCCGAAATCGGTTTGGCGTTGATCAGGTCGTGCGGCATGAGGTTTTCGCTTTCGGCATGGACCAAGCGCTCTTTGACCGCACGCTCGACCCGCGCCAACCCCGCACGGAATTGGTTTTCGGTGAGTTCCCCGACGCTGCGTACCCGACGGTTGCCCAAATGGTCGATGTCGTCGACTTCACCGTGGCCGTTGCGCAATTCGATGAGGATCGCGATCACCGCGAGCAGATCCTCGTCGGTGAGCGTCATCGGCCCCTCTTCCCCTTTCGGCCCCACTTGCGCGAAAAAGCGCTTGATCCATTCGGGGGACGCCGGGTCGAGCGATTCAAGCGGCGGATAGGCGCGGCTGTTGAACTTCATCCGCCCCACCGCAGAGAGATCGTAGCGATCCGGCGAACGGAAAAGTCCCTCCCAAAGTTGCTCGACCGCCTGTTCCGTAGGCGGCTCACCCGGGCGCATCATGCGATAGATCGCGACCTTGGCTTGCCAGGCATCTTGCGTGTCATCGAGTCGCAGCGTCTGCGAGAGGTATGCACCACGGTCGAGTTCGTTCACGAACAGGGTTTCGAATCGAGTAATCGCCGATTCACGCAGACGCTCCAATACCGTTTCGGTGATCTCGTCGTTTGCTTTGGCGATCACCTCTCCAGTTTCGGGATCGATGAGGTCACGCGCGATGATCCGCCCGAGCAGAAACTCATCGTCGACGACCACATGGTCGATCCCCGCCTGCTTGAGCTCGCGCACGTGGCGTGCGGTGATCCGCTTCTCTTTCGCAACGATGACTTTGCCTGCGGCATCGCGAATTTCCAGCCGCGAGACCTCCCCTTTCAGGCGCTCGGGGTCGAAGCGGAAGACGAACTGACCGTCCCGTTTCTCGAACGTTTCGAGATCGTGGAAGAAGGTCAGCATCTCTTCGTTGCTCATCCCAAGCGCACGCAACAGGATCGTCACCGGCATCTTGCGCCGCCGGTCGATCCGGAAGAAGAGGCAATCCTTCGGGTCGAATTCGAAGTCGATCCACGAACCGCGGTACGGAATGATCCGCGCCGAGAAGAGCAGTTTTCCTGAGGAGTGGGTCTTGCCTTTGTCGTGCTCGAAGAAGACACCGGGAGAACGGTGCAACTGCGAAACGATCACCCGCTCCGTTCCGTTGATGATGAACGAGCCTTTTTCGGTCATCAAGGGGATCTCCCCCATGAAGACCTCTTGCTCCCGAACCTCTTTGACCGTCTGATATCCGGTGGCTTTGTCGAGGATCACCAAGCGGACACGCGCCCGCACCGGTGCACAGTAGGTGAGCCCGCGCAACTGGCATTCACGCACGTCGAATTGCGGCTCACCGACGGTATAGTAGAGAAATTCGAGCCGCGCGTTGTTATTGACAGAGACGATGGGGAAAATCGCGTTGAACGCCGCTTGCAACCCGACATTTTTCCGCTCCATCGGTGGCGTGTCGAGTTGAAGGAATTCGCGGTAGGAGTCTAGCTGCGTGGCAAGGAGGAAAGGAACGTCGAGAACGGGTTTGCGCTTGGCAAAGTTCTTGCGCAAGCGCTTGCGTTCAGTGTATGAGTACGCCATGTGTGCTCCAGGCTAATGTCGCGCGAAAGGAATCAAGACGCAAAAGCTTGTGGGTTCTCGCAAGCCTTTGGGTGTTGACCCCCTGCCTACTACCAATGGCGAAAGGCCGGCGCCATAAGCACCAGCCTCCCGCCACATTCCGCAAGGAAATTATTTGAGCTCGACCTTCGCGCCAGCCGCTTCGAGGTCTTTCTTGAGCTTCTCGGCTTCGTCTTTGGAGACGCCCTCTTTGATCGTCTTGGGCGCACCGTCGACGAGATCCTTGGCCTCCTTGAGGCCGAGACCCGTAGCAGCACGGACCACCTTGATCACTTCGACCTTCTTCGCACCGGCTTCGACCAGCACGACGTCGAATTCGGTCTTCTCTTCCGCCGCCGGTGCCGCCGCACCGCCAGCTGCCGGAGCTGCCGCTACTGCAACCGCTGCCGCAGCAGAAACCCCGAATTTCTCTTCCATCGCCTTGATGAGCTCAGAGAGCTCGAGCACGGTCATATTGGCGATTGCGTCCAGAATTTGCTCTTTGGTCATCGACATGTTTGACTCCTGAATGAATGCCTGTGAAACGGAAATAAATTACGCAGCCTCTTTCGCGTCGCGAACGGCAGCAAGCGTGCGGACGAATTTGCCCGGCACCTCGTTGAGGGTGCGCACGAACTTGGCGATCGGGGCCTGCAACGTCCCCACCAAAGTGGCCAACAGTTCGTCGCGGCTTGGCATGCTCGCCAGCGCCTTGACGCCTTCGACGTCAAGGAGCGAACCGGGCATTGCCCCCCCTTTGACGACCAATTTTTCGGCGCTTTTTGCAAAGTCGACAAGCACCTTGGCTGGTGCCACCGGATCGGCGGCAATCGCGAAGATCAGCGGGCCCACGAGTTGCGACTGGATGCACGCAAACGGGGTCCCATCGACTGCGCGATGGACCAAGGTGTTCTTGATGACATGCAAATAGACGCCGGCTTCGCGCGCCTTGCGGCGCAGCTCGGTCATCTCCGCGACGGTGAGACCACGGTACTCGGCAAAAACGATCGCCCCTGCCTCAGCCACTTGAGCGGAGACTTCGGCGACGATTGCCTGCTTGCTTTCAAGCTTGAGTGCCAAGGTTCACCTCCAATTAGGACACCCTGTTTCCAGGGCAGCTTTGGCGGCCTTCAATCAGGAGCGTGCTCCTGCTTCGGGTGACGCCATCTACGTTGGGCGCGGTTTTACCGCATTTAAGGTTGCCCCCCAACGGTCTTTGATAACCCGCCGCGCCGTTCGATAACGGGCGCGACGGCCCAAAGTTCGTTACGCCTGCTGCGGCAGCGCACTTTGTGGATCGACCTTGATTCCGACCCCCATCGTGCTGGAAACCGCGATCTTTTTGAAATAGGTTCCCTTCGCAGCCTGCGGCTTCGCGCGTTGCAGCGCCTCGATGAGCGCCTGCGCATTCTGCTTCAACGCTTCGACGGGGAACGACGCGCGACCGATCGACGCGTGGATGATCCCGTTCTTGTCGGTGCGGTACTGGACCTGCCCCGCCTTTGCGTTCTTCACCGCCGTAGCGACGTCCATCGTCACCGTTCCCACCTTGGGGTTGGGCATGAGGCCACGCGGCCCCAGGATTTGCCCCAACTGCCCCACGAGACGCATCGCGTCGGGTGTGGCGATGAGCACGTCGAAATCGATATTCCCCGCTTTGATCGTTTCGGCCAGATCTTCGAAACCGACGATATCGGCACCGGCCTCACGGGCTTCGTCCGCTTTCGCCCCTTGCGCAAAGACAGCGACCCGGACCTTTTTCCCAGTCCCGGCCGGCAACACGACTGCGCCACGAACGACTTGATCCGACTTCCGCGGATCGACCCCAAGATTCACGGCGATATCGATCGACTCGTCGAATTTGGCTTGCGCAGTCTCTTTCGCGAGCGCCAGCGCCTCATCCAAGGAATAGACGCGGTTGCGGTCGACTTTTTGCCGCAACGCTTGCATCCGTTTGCTCAGTTTTGCCATCTTACACCCCCTCGACATCCACGCCCATCGACCGCGCGGAACCGGCGATCGTCCGCACCGCTGCGTCCATATCGGCCGCGGTGAGGTCCGGCATCTTGATCTTGGCGATCTCCTCGAGCTGCGCGCGTGTGATCTTGCCCACTTTGTCGAGGTGGGGTTTGGAAGAGCCTTTCTCGATCTTCAACGCCTTCTTGATGAGGACGGTTGCCGGCGGCGTCTTCAACTCGAAGGTAAACGACTTGTCAGAATAGGCGGTGATGATCACCGGAATCGGCAAGCCGGGCTCCATATTTTGCGTCTTGGCGTTGAACTCCTTGCAGAACTGCATGATGTTCAAGCCGCGCTGACCGAGCGCCGGACCGACCGGAGGGCTCGGGTTTGCTTTCCCTGCAGGAATCTGCAGTTTGATGTAGCCGACGATTTTCTTGGCCATGACTGCTCCTAGTGAGTGCTAACGCGGCAAATGCCGCTCCTCGATTGCTCAGACCTTTTCGACCTGTGAAAACTCCAATTGCACCGGTGTCGAGCGGCCAAAAATCGAAACCGCGACCGACAACCGGCTCTTTTCGTAATCGACCGCCTCTACCGTCCCCATGAAGTCGGCAAACGGCCCCTCTTTGACCCGGACCGTCTCTCCGATCTCATAGACCACGCGCGGTTTCGGCTTCTCGCCCCCTTCCTGAATCTGCGCCAACAACGCCTGCACTTCCCGCTCCGAAAGCGGAGCCGGCTTCGTGGGACTTCCGCCGACGAAACCAGAGACACGCGGCAACGAATTGACCAGGTGCCACGTATCGTCGTTCATCTCCATCTCGACGAGGAGGTAGCCCGGAAAAAACTTACGCTCGGTCTCTTTTTTCGCACCGCCGCGCAGCTCGATCACTTTTTCGACCGGAACGAGAATCTGACCGAATTGGTCTTCCATCCCGGCCAATTTGATCCGCTCTTGCAGTGCTTTTTGCACCTGCTTTTCGAACCCGGAGTGCGCTTGCACGACATACCAACGCTTGGCCATCACTTCCACCCCAGCAACAATCCGTACAACACCCACTCCAATGTCTTGTCGACCAGCCACATGAAAATGGCCAGCGTCACCACGAACGCAAAGACGACCAAAGTTGCCTGAGTCGTCTCTTTGCGGTTCGGCCAAACGACTTTGCGCACTTCGGCAACAGCAGCGCGAACGAACGCAACGAAAGCCTTTCCTGGCTCAGAGAGGAGCAGCACACCCCCTGCGGCAACGACCCCCAGCACGACGAGCGCAGCGCGCGCCAGACCTGGCCAGTCCGCAAAATAATAAAAGCCAGCGATCCCGCCAGCCAACAACAGTGCAGAGAGCAGATAGAAAAGGATGTTCATTGGCGTCTTATGGTTGGCAGGGGCAGAGGGAATCGAACCCCCAACCTTCGGTTTTGGAGACCGACGCTCTGCCAGTTGAGCTATGCCCCTACGGCGCCAGCAACGCTGGCGCCACTTCAAACTGAGATTACCGCACCATCACTCGATGATTTTGGAGACGACGCCGGCACCCACGGTACGGCCGCCTTCGCGGATCGCAAAGCGCAGACCTTCTTCCATCGCGATCGGTGCAATGAGTTTCACCGTGAGTTTGACGTTGTCACCCGGCATCACCATTTCCACCCCTTCCGGCAGTTCGATCGACCCCGTGACGTCGGTGGTACGGAAGTAGAACTGCGGACGGTAGTTGGAGAAGAACGGGGTGTGACGGCCCCCTTCTTCTTTGGTGAGCACGTACACTTCGCATTCGAAGTGGGTGTGCGGGGTGATGGTACCCGGTTTGGCGAGCACTTGACCCCGTTCGACTTCTTCGCGTTTGGTTCCGCGAAGCAGCACCCCGACGTTGTCACCCGCACGCCCTTCGTCGAGCAGTTTGCGGAACATTTCCACGCCCGTGACGGTGGTCTTTTGCGTCGGACGCAGGCCGACGATTTCGACTTCGTCGCCGACTTTCACGGTACCACGCTCAACGCGGCCGGTCACGACGGTTCCGCGACCCGAGATCGAGAAGACGTCTTCGATCGGGAGCAGGAACGGTTTGTCGATGTCGCGCTCCGGCGTGGGGATGTAGCTGTCGAGCGTCTCAGCCAGTTTGAGGATCGCCGGCTCGCCGATTTCGCTCTGGTCGCCTTCGAGCGCTTTGAGCGCCGAGCCTTTGATGATCGGGGTGTCGTCACCCGGAAAGCCGTACTGATTGAGCAGGTCCCGAACTTCCATTTCGACGAGTTCGAGAAGTTCCGGGTCGTCCACCATGTCGCATTTGTTGAGGAAGACGATGATATAGGGAACACCGACCTGGCGCGCCAACAGGATGTGTTCGCGCGTTTGCGGCATCGGGCCGTCTGCAGCCGAGACCACGAGAATCGCGCCGTCCATCTGCGCGGCACCCGTGATCATGTTCTTGACGTAGTCGGCGTGCCCCGGGCAGTCGACGTGCGCGTAGTGACGGTTCGCGGTTTCGTATTCGACGTGCGCGGTGTTGATCGTGATCCCACGCGCTTTTTCTTCCGGCGCCGCGTCGATGTCGTCGTATTTCTTCGCTTCACCACCAAAGTGCTTCGCCAGCACCGTGGTGATCGCCGCCGTCAGCGTCGTCTTGCCGTGGTCCACGTGCCCAATCGTCCCCACATTGACGTGCGGCTTCGTCCGCTCGAATTTTGCCTTGGCCATCTGCTTCCCCTTTTTCGTTGCCGCGTACGAGAGAACATGGTGCCCATGACGTGGATCGAACACGTGACCTCTCCCTTACCAAGGGAGTGCTCTACCACTGAGCTACATGGGCACTTTACCCTTCGACTGGAGCGGGTGAGGGGAATCGAACCCCCGTCTTAAGCTTGGAAGGCTTCTGCTCTACCATTGAGCTACACCCGCTCAAACCCGCAACCTGTCCAGCCTGAAACCTGGTGGAGGGGGTAGGATTCGAACCTACGAAGGCTGAGCCGGCAGATTTACAGTCTGCTCCCGTTGACCGCTTGGGTACCCCTCCGAGAGAATCGGCATTATGCCGGATTTCACAGACACGGTCAACACCTTTACTCCCTTTCTACCGCTCTGCGTTCCTGCCGTCCATTTTTTCGATCACGCACAATCGCGCTAAAAGTCACCGCCCGCACTATAGTTTTCGAAGCGCGTGTATTCACCAAAGAATGCAAGCCGGATCGTTCCGGTGGGGCCGTTACGGTGCTTCGCGATGATGATCTCGGCGGTCCCCTTGTCGGGGCTGTCCGGGTGATAGACCTCGTCGCGGTAGATGAACATGATGATGTCGGCATCTTGTTCGATCGCGCCCGATTCCCGCAGGTCGGACATGACGGGTCGCTTGTTCGGTCGCTGTTCAAGACTGCGGTTGAGCTGCGATAGCGCGATGATCGGGGTGTTGAGCTCCTTAGCAAGCGTCTTCACCGAGCGCGAGATCTCCGAAAGCTCATTCGCGCGGTTGTCGCTCTCCTTGGCGCCGACCATCAACTGGAGGTAGTCGATCACGACGAGTCCCAAACGACCCCCGAACTGCCGCGCCAGACGCCGCGCACGGGCGCGCAGATCGATCGGGTTGAGCCCGCCGGTCTCATCGATGAAGATCGGCGCATCGTAGAGTTTGCCCATCGCGGCCGAGAGCCGCGCCCAGTCGTCGTCGGTCAGTTTGCCGCGACGCAGTTTCTGCAAATCGATGCGCCCCACTGAGGCAAGGAAACGCATCGCCAGCTGAGTGGCTGGCATCTCCATCGAAAAGATCGCCACCGGAAGTTTTTGATGGAGTGCCACATGCTCGGCGATATTGAGGGCAAAGGTAGT
The DNA here is from genome assembly GCF_054656675.1 of Hydrogenophilus hirschii. Classification (NCBI taxonomy): domain Bacteria; kingdom Pseudomonadati; phylum Pseudomonadota; class Hydrogenophilia; order Hydrogenophilales; family Hydrogenophilaceae; genus Hydrogenophilus; species Hydrogenophilus hirschii. The sequence continues at coordinate 181,732 of NZ_BAAHXQ010000001.1, read as the reverse complement.
CTTACCCATCGCGGGACGCCCCGCGACGATGATGAGGTCACTGGGTTGCAACCCTGCCGTCTTTTCGTCCAAATCGAGGTAACCGGTCGGCACACCGGTAACATCGTTGCTTGCATTGCGATCATAGAGTTCCTGAACGCGGTCGACGACCTGTTTCAATGCGGTACCGATCGAGACGAAGCCCGTAACGGCGCGTGCGCCTGCTTCGGCGATTTCGAAAATTTTCGCCTCGGCTTCGTCGAGGATCGTTTTGGCGTCCCTACCCATCGGCGCGAGCGCGCTTGCGGCGATCTCGTCGGCGACACTGATCAATTTGCGCAGGATCGCCCGCTCGCGAATGATCTCCGCGTAACGGCGCACGTTCGCAGCGGAAGGGGTCTGGTTCGCAAGCTCCGCAAGATAGGCGATCCCACCCGCCGCTTCGTCTTCCCCACTCTTTTGCAAAGATTCATGAACGGTGACGATGTCCGCCGGTTTTCCTTGCTGGATGAGCGCGGTGATGTGGCGAAAGATCCTGCGGTGGTCGTCTCGATAGAAATCTTCCGCAGCGACGATGTCTGCGACACGCTCCCACGCGTCGTTGTCGAGCAAAAGCCCCCCGATCAACGACTGTTCGGCTTCGATCGAGTGGGGCGGCAGGCGTAGCGCCGCAGTCTCATACCCGAGCGCTTCCGACGTCATCTTTTACCTCCCGAAACGAAAAAGGCAGCCGAAGCTGCCTTCTTCGCGACCGATTCGCAAACGGCGCTTACTCACCCAAGACTGCGACATGGATTTTCGGCCGCACGTCGGCGTGCAGGTAAATTTCGATTTCGACTTCGCCGATCGCTTTGATCGGCCCTTCGGGCATGAGCACTTGTCCTTTGGATACGGCAAAACCCATCCGGTTGAGCTCGTCGGCGATGTCGATATGGGTGACCGACCCGAAGAGACGGCCATCGACACCGGCTTTGCGCACGATCTGAAGGGTAATCCCTTCGATCTGACTACCAAGCGCCTGCGCTTGCGCCAAGCGCTCCGCAGCCTGCCGTTCGAGCTCGGCGCGACGGGTTTCGAACTCGGCGATGTTTTCCGGAGTTGCCCGCTTTGCCTTCCCTTGCGGGATCAGATAGTTGCGCGCGTACCCATCCTTGACGGTGACGACATCGCCCAGATTCCCCAGATTTGGCACTTTGTCCAGCAGAATGACTTGCATGGTTGGGCTCCCGATTATTTGTGCTGATCGGTGTAGGGCAGCAGCGCCAAGAATCGCGCGCGCTTGATCGCCAATGCCAACTGGCGCTGAAAGCGCGACGAAGTCCCGGTGATCCGCGCCGGCATGATTTTGCCCGTTTCCATGATGTATTCTTTCAGGGTATCGATATCTTTGTAGTCGATGGTCTCGACCCCTTCCGCCGTGAAGCGGCAGAACTTACGACGCCGCGCGTTGCGGCCACCTTTAGCGAAACTCATTGTGCTTTCCTTTCTTCATCCTGATGCCATTGCACTGCGGTGAGGTGGAGCTGCAACTGCCGACCGCCTTTGCGTCGTGCCGCGAAAAAACCTTCCCCGGTCACTTCCGCACCCATCGGCAGCGCATCCATCACGGTTGCCACTTCCCCCATCGCAACCCAATGGAATCGAAAATCGACTTCGCGTGTACGTCCAACTTCGCACTGCATCGAGCGGTGCCACCCTTCCCCTTCGCTCACTGCCAACCCCGCAGGGGTATAACGCAACGCATCACGCGCAGTGACATCAAAAGTGAGGCGACAGCGATTGGCGCCCATCGCGATGCAGTCGATCCCGCGCTTACGCGTCGGTTGCGGTCTCAGCGGAAGCTGCAGGTTCGGCTGCCGCTGGCGCAACGATCTGATCAGCCCCCGCGGTGGTGCTGGGGTCGAGCAGCGAGCGCGCCTTTTCCCCTTTCATCATCGGAGAGGGTTCGGTCACCGGCCCTTCCATGCGAATCGTCAAATGACGCAGGATCGCATCATTGAAGCGGAACGCCGTTTCGAGCTCTTGCAAGGTTTCCAAGTCGCACTCGATGTTCATCAAAATGTAGTGCGCCTTGTGAATCTTTTGGATCTGGTACGCCAGGTGTTTACGCCCCCAGTCTTCCAACCGATAAATTTTGCCGCCGCGTTCGGTGATCAATTTCCGATAACGCTCGACCATCACCGGCACGTTTTCCGACTGGTCGGGATGGACCATGAAGACGATTTCATAATGACGCATGAAGACTCCTTCTGGATGTGTTGACCACAGCCTTCCCGAGCTGGGTAAGGCAAGGAACCTAACATTTTATCGAATCAACCATTTTTGCGCAACACCGGCCACGCCGCGCGCAGGTAGTGAATCATCGAAACGATCGTCAACACCGCCGCGAGCCACAGCAGCCACCGCCCCCATAGGAGGGGTTCGAAAGTACCCGGGTCGGCATAGAGGAGGAAGGGGATCGCGACCATTTGCGTGGCCGTTTTGAGTTTGCCGACGAACGCAACGGCAACGGTTTGCGCCTCACCAACCAATGCCATCCACTCCCGGAGCGCCGAAACGGTAATCTCGCGCCCGATGATGATGAGTGCGGCGACGGCATCCGCGCGCCCGAGATCGACCAACACGACGAGCGCGGCGGCGACCATCAGTTTGTCCGCCACCGGGTCGAGAAACGCCCCGAATGCCGACTGCTGCTGGAGCTTGCGTGCCAGGTAACCATCGAGCCAGTCGGTCACACTGGCGGCGACGAAGAGCACGGTTGCCGCCAGATTGACGAAATGGCCCGTGACCCAGGCAGTGGGCAGGTAGAACAAGAGGACGAGGAGCGGGATCGCCGCGATCCTCAGCCAGGTCAGTAGGTTGGGCCAGTTCCAGCGCATCGCGCCCGCGCTCCGCCTGTTTTTCGCTAACGCCCTTGCCGACCGAAGAGACCGCGAACCGCCTCTTGGAGATCGCCCGGAAGGACGACCGTTTTGGCGCTCTGCGATTCGGCAAGGGTTGCGAGCGCGGTGACATATTTTTCGCCCAGCAGGTAGCGAATCGCGATGTCGTTGGCTGCAGCCGCCTCGGCAACCCGCCGGATCGCTTCTGCGGAAGCCGCGGCGAGCGTCACTTGGGCCTGCGCGTCGCGTTTCGCCGCTTCGAGCCGCGCTTCCGCCTCCAAGATCGCTGCTTGCTTCGCCCCTTCGGCGCGGGTCACCGTCGCCTTGCGTTCCCGTTCCGCCGCTGCTTGCATCTCCATCGCTTGTTGCATCGACGGGGACGGGTTGATGTCCTGGATTTCGACCGTCTTCACCGTGACCCCCCAGTCGACCGCTTCGTCGGCGATTGACTCCCTGAGGCGCACCTTGATCTTTTCCCGGTTGGAGAGTGCCTCGTCGAGCGACATCTCGCCGATGATCGAGCGCAACGTAGTCATCACCAAATTGCGGATCGCCACGGCGAAATCGACCACGCCATACGCGGCCCGAACGGGATCGGTCACTTTGACGAACGCCACCGCGTTGGTACGGATCACCGCGTTGTCGCGGGTGATCACCTCCTGCTCCTGGACGTCGAGGATGATGTCCTTGGTGACCAAGCGGTACGCCACGTCGTCGAGATAGGGAATGATGAAATTGAGACCGGGCGTCAGCGTCTTGTGGTACTTACCCAGACGCTCGACGACCCACTCCTCCCCTTGCGGTACGGTCCGGATCCCTTTGGCGAGCGTGATGACGACGAAGACGATGGCGACGATAAGCACGATGAGTTGCGGATCCATCTCACTTCCTCCCAGGTTGGGCTTTTGCCGGGGCAACCGTAAATTCAGCGCCGTCGAACGCGACGACGACAACCCGCTCTCCGACCGCGATCGCGCTTTCCGAGCGACACGGCCAGCGATCACTCCCCAGTACCGGTTTTTGCAGCAACACTTCCCCGCGTTGAAACGGCGCGACCGCCCGAGTAAGGATGCCGACCTCTCCCACGACACTCTGCGCATCGGTGACGGAATCGGCTGCGGTGCGGCGATCATGCGGCCGCCACACCGCGAACCACAGCACCAAGAGTGCGATCGCCACCGCCAACCAGAGCCCGAGTTGCGCAAAGAGGGTCATCGGCACGATCGCTTCGGCGATGCCAACCACCACGCCCGCAATACCGAACCAGATCACGACGAACGATGGAATCACGAGCTCGAGCGCCATCAAGACGATCCCGATCACCACCCAATGCCACCACAGCAACGGCGCCCACGTCATCGCGCACCCCCTTCCCCGTCCGGGTTTTCCCCGTGCAATGCATTATAGAGGATCGTGGCGATCTTGCGGTCGATTCCTGGCACCCGCAACAGGGCTTCGAGCGGCGCGGCGCGCACGCCTTCGAGGCTACCAAAAGCGGCCAACAGCGCCCGCCGCCGTTTCGGTCCAATGCCGGGGATCTCTTCGAGCCGGGTACGGGCACGCGCTGCCGCACGACGCACTCGATTCCCGGTCACCGCAAAGCGATGCGCCTCGTCCCGAATCTCTTGAATGAGATGCAGCGCCGCGCTCGTCGCGCCCAGCACCCGCTCGGCCCCGTCGGGCCGCACCAACCGCTCCTCCCCGGGGCGGCGTTCGGGGCCTTTCGCCACCCCAAGCAACCGTTCGCACCCCATACCCAGATCAGCGAGCGCTTCGGCAGCCGCGCGCACCTGGCCGAGGCCGCCGTCGATCAAGATCAGATCGGGAAGCGGTTCGCCCTCTTGCGACAAACGCGTGTAGCGGCGGCGGACCGCTTGTCCGATCGCGGCGGTGTCGTCGCCCGGTTTCACGTCGCGGATTGCGAAGCGGCGGTAGCGCTTGGGTTGCAGCGCACCATTCGCCCAGACGACACAGCTCGCGACCGTGGCTTCACCGCCCAGGTGGCTCACGTCGAACGCTTCGATCCATTCGGGGGGTCGCTCGAGGGGAAGCCAATCGCGCAGCGCTTCATGGAGGGCCTTGGCACGTGCCGCCTGACGCAAGGTATCGTTTTGCCGCGCCGCCAACGCCAAACGGGCATTTTTTTCTGCGATCTCGACCCATGCCCGCTCGATTTCGCTTTTGGGCGCCGCAACCACCACGCGCGGCACCTCAGCAACCGCTTCGAGGCTCTCCCGCAACCACTGAAGCGACGCGGGCGATGCGGGCGCGATGAGGATGCGGTCGGGTACCGGCTGTTCGGCGTAATGGCGCTCGAGGCAAGCTGCGAGCAGATCCTCGGCCGCAGCGCGTTCGTCGCTCGTCGTCGCCGTCCGCTCGAGAAAGAGGGTGCGATCGCCCAGATGGCGTCCGCCGCGCACCGCGGCCCAACTCACCGCGGCGTCGGTGCCCGTGACCACCGCGACGAAGATATCGACGTTCTCTTCGCGGCGGCTGTCGATCGCTTGCGTCGTGCGCAATTCCTGAAGCTGACGGATCTGATCGCGCAACTGCGCGGCGCGTTCGAACTGCCACGCGTCGCTCGCTGCTTGCATCGCTTCGGTCAGTTCCGAAATCAGTTCCGAGCTTTTGCCCGAGAGGAACTGCACGGCCGCCCGCACCTGAGCCTGGTAGTCGGCAACCGAAACCGCTCCGACGCACGGCGCGGTACAGCGGTGGATCTGGTGCAGCAGACAGGGGCGCGTGCGGTGGGCAAAGACCGTGTCTTCGCAGGTGCGAAGCTGAAAGATTTTCTGGATCCACTGGATGCTTTCCCGCGCCGCGAGCGCGTTGGGGTAAGGGCCAAAATAGCGGTCACTGTTCTTCAACGGGCCGCGGTAGTAGTAGATGCCGGGAAAGTCGCCTCCGCTGATCCGAAGGTAGGGGTAGGTTTTGTCGTCGCGAAAGAGGATGTTGTACTTCGGCTGCAGCGTTTTGATCAGGTGGTTTTCGAGGATGAGCGCTTCGGCTTCGCTGCGCACGACGGTGACTTCGATCGCGGCGATCTGTGCGACCATCCGCGCGATGCGTGGGCTCGGCAGTTGCGTGCGAAAGTAGCTCGCGAGCCGTTTTTTGAGGTTTTTCGCCTTGCCTACATAGAGCACTTGCCCCTCTGCACCGAGCATGCGATAAACACCCGGCGCTTCTGGTGCGGTAGCGAGGAACCGTTTGGCGTCAAACGCGGCCGACATCGTCACCAGGCGTCCAACATGCGATCGATCGCAGCAAAGTCGTTACACGCCAACGCCACGTCGCCCCCTGCGGCGAAAAAGGCGCGCCCCCGTTCGGCGAGCGTGGCGCCCGCCCAGTTCGCCGCGGCCATGCCTAAGTCGTCGGACGCGATCCAGCCGGCGAACTGCAGCCGTTCACGCAGCACGGTCTGCAACCAAAACGGGGAAAACGCAGCGGGCGCATCGTCACAATGGGGAAAACGAACGAGCGCCGCCATCACGCCACAGCCCGACAACAACGCGCCGTCCGTTGCCACTGCCCGCACCAACTGCCGATAAGGAACCAAATCGGCAGCCCAGAGGGCATCCCAAGATCGGGAGTCCGTGGGCAGTTCGAGGTGGGAATCTTCGACCACACCACCGTGCCCAGGGAAATGTTTGAACACTGGGCACACGCCAGCACGGGCGAGCCCATCGGCAAAGGCCAACGCCAACGTCGCTGTGATGTGGGGGTCGGCGGAAAAGGCGCGATCACCGATCACCCGTGACCGGCCGTCGTCGAGATCGACCACCGGCGCAAAATCGACGTCGATCCCATGTGCGGCGAGCTCCCTACCGGCGAGCGCCCCCCAACGCCGCGCCGTCTGCACGGCCGTCTCTGGATCGGTCGTCCACTGGGCGCCTAAATGGCGCATCGGCGGGAGCTGCGTAAAACCTTCGCCTTGGAAACGCTGTACACGTCCGCCTTCGTGGTCGACCGCGATCCGAAGGTCGTCGCGCACGCTGCGAATCGCTTCGGTCAAACGGCGCAGTTGCGCGCTCGTCTGCCAATTGCGGGCAAAGAGGATCACGCCACCCACCGCCGGATGGACGAGGCGCGTCCGATCGCGCGCCGTAAGCGCAGGACCCTCGACGCCGATCCACCACCGGGGCGCTGCGATCGTAAACCGCTCAGACACGGGTTCCTCCTTCGATCACGACGAAGGCGACGACGTGCGTCTCTTCGTCACTCAGAGAGAGATGGGCTGCCGTTGCGCCGCGATCGGCAAAGCGCTGCGCGAACGACGCGGAAAAACGCCACACCGGTTGCCCGCTGGGTTGGTGGGTGATTGCGATGTCGTGAAACCTCACCTCGGCGCCGATGCCACTTCCCCACGCTTTCGCGAACGCCTCTTTCGCAGCGAACCGTTTGGCGAGGAACCGCGCCGCAAAGCGGTCTCGCTCCAGAGGCGCACGCGCCGCGAGCCGGGTAAAGAACACCTCCTGTTCGGTTGGCTGCAAAATGCGACACGCCAAGCGATCGCGATGTCGGCCCCAGACTTGTTCGACCCGAGCCACCGCCACCAAGTCGACGCCGATCCCCAAAATCATCGCACGTAGAGATGTAACCGGAGCGCTAACCGTTGCGTTGCGCTGCATCCGCGATCAACGCCTTCATTTCCCGAACCGCTTGTTCGAGCCCGACGAAGAGCGCCCGACTGATGATCGCGTGACCGATGTGCAGTTCCGCAATGCCCGGCAGCGCCGCGATCGGTGCAACGTTGGCGTAGTTGAGCGCGTGCCCGGCGTTGAACTGCATCCCCGCGGCACGGATCGCCTCCCCGGCCTGGCGCACCGCCGCGATCGCCGCACGGGTTTCGGGATGGTCGGCACGGCGACCATGCGTCCAAAAGGCGTGCGCGTACGAACCGGTATGGACTTCGCACACCGTTGCACCCACTTCGGCGGCGGCTTCGATCTGCTTCAGATCGGGATCGACGAAGAGGCTGACCCGAATACCGGCTTCAGAAAGTTTTGCGACTACGGTTTTGAGCCGCGCCCGCTCCGCGACGACGTCAAGCCCCCCTTCGGTGGTGATCTCCTGCCGTCCTTCGGGAACGAGCGTCACCATTTCGGGCCGCAGCTGGCACGCGATCGCGACCATCTCGTCGGTAGCCGCCATCTCCAAATTGAGGCGCACTTGAACCGATTCCCGCAACAGCCAGACGTCGCGATCCTGAATATGGCGACGGTCTTCGCGCAGATGAACCGTGATGATCTCTGCGCCGGCAAGCTGCGCCACGGTTGCAGCCCAGACGGGATCGGGCTCATAGGTCTGGCGCGCCTGCCGAACGGTCGCCACATGGTCGATATTGACACCCAATTCGCACATCGTTCATCCCTTCCCGTTCGTAACCCACTCTTTCATGAACGCGCGGGTGCGCAGCGGCCGCCCCTCCAGGCAATGGTCGATGAGCGCACGCAACCACGGTTTGACCTCATGTGCGACGATCGGCGCTGACCAGGCTCCTTGCGTGATCGCCGCATACGCTTCGGCCGAAAGCGGCACCGCAACCGGTCCGGTCTCCGGCCACTGCGGCGCATGACCGGTTGCCTGAAGCGACGCCCATTCGAACGCGCGCAATACCGGCGCAACCGGCTCGCCCGATGCGAGCGCGCGCACTGCAGTTTCGTACGCGCCGAACCACTCCGGATGGGGGACTTCACGCGGCGCAAGCCGCAGGATCAATTCGTTGAGATAATACCCGCACCAGAGCGCTTCGCCCGAAAGCAGCGGCATTCCGCCCAACCATTCGGCCCCGGTCAGGGTCAGCCGTTCGCCTTTCCCGGACCAGCGCAGATGGAGCGGTTGGAACGGCAGCAGCACCGAACGCAACGCCGAGTGCGGCCGCTTCGCCCCTTTGGCCACCAACCACAGCCGCCCATGCGCTCGGGTCCAGGCATCGACCAAAAGGCTGGTTTCGCGCCACGGTTCCGCGTGGAGGAGAAACCCGCGATCGCTGCCGCCACGCCGCGTCTCACTCATTGCCAGCGCAACGAATCACCCGTCGAGCCCCAGTTCGCGCAACGCGCGCGGATCGTCGGCCCAACCGCCACGGACCTTGACCCAGACGTCGAGATAGACCGTGGCGTCAAGCAGCGCCTCCAATTCTTTGCGCGCTTCCGACGCGATCCGTTTGATCCGCTCCCCCCCTTCGCCGATCACGATCGGTTTGTGCGCGTCGCGCTCGACGATGATCTCGGCCCAGATCCGCCGCAGTCGCCCCTCCTCCTCGTAGCGGCGGATTTCGACCGCAGTGCCGTAGGGGAGCTCGTCGCCCAAGAACCGAAACACCTTTTCTCGTAGGTACTCGGCCGCGAGAAACCGCTCGCTGCGGTCAGTGATCGTATCCGGATCGAAGATCGGTTCCGATTCGGGCAGATAGCGCACAATCGTCTGGATCAGATCGTCGAGATTGCGTTTTTTTTCCGCGGAGATCGGGACGATTTCCGCGTAGGGAAAGTCGTTGGCGCGTTCGGCGATGAACGGCAAGAGGAGATCCTTGCGCGGCAAACGATCGACTTTGTTGATCACGAGAAAAACCGGAACCCCTTGCGGTAAGAGGCGCATCACTTTCTGATCGTCCGCGGTCCATTTTCCGGCTTCGATCACGAAGAGGACCAGATCAACATCGGCGAGGGCTTGGGTCACGACCCGGTTCATCGCTTGGTTGAGCAGCCGCTTGTGGCGGGTTTGGAACCCCGGGGTATCGACAAGTACGATCTGCCCGTCGTCGGTGGTGACGATGCCGTGGACGCGATGGCGCGTCGTCTGCTGTTTTTTCGAGACGATACTCACCTTCGCGCCGACGAGCGCGTTCGTAAGTGTCGATTTGCCGACGTTCGGTCGCCCGACGACGGCGACGTACCCGGCGCGGAAAGACGGTTTTGTGCTATCGACTTGCGATTCGCTCGTGTGCATCAGCCTCCCCCTTCGTTTGCTTGGCGCAACCCCGCAAGCAGAACGGAGGCTGCGGCTTGTTCCGCACGGCGGCGGCTCGCCCCTTCCCCTTCGGCAGTCGCGTTCAACGCTTCGCTCACCACCCGGACGCGAAAATGTTGCGCATGCGCAGGCCCTTTCGCTTCGATCAAATCGTAGCGCGGTGGCGGCAGGTGGCGCGCCTGCAACCACTCTTGCAAAGCGGTTTTCGGGTCTTTGAGGGTTGTCAGGTCGCCGATTCTGTCCAGTTCCGGGGCGAACCACGCTTCGACACAAGCCGCCGCGGTAGTAAAACCAGCGTCGAGAAAGAGCGCACCGATGAGCGCCTCCAGCGCGTCGGAAAGGATCGACGGGCGGCGATGCCCGGCACCCCGACGCTCACCTTCGCCCAGGATCAACCAATCGGGAACGCCCAAGCGTTCCGCGAGTGCCGCCAACGTCTCTTGCCGCACCAACCGGGCACGTGCCCGCGAGAGGTCCCCTTCGCTCGCATCCGGGAACCGACGGTAGAGAAGCGACGCCACCGCACAACCCAACACCGCGTCCCCCAAGAACTCCAGCCGCTCGTTGTGCTGCTCTCCAGCGGAACGGTGCGTGAGCGCTTGGCGCACCAACGCGGGTTGCGTAAAGCGGTGCCCAAGCACCGATTCCACCTGCGACAAGATCGCTGCAAAACCGTTCGGACGCATCAGGGGGCGCTGGCCTCGAAGGTAAAGAGGAGACTGACGTTCGCGACCAAGGGCAACACCTTCTCGTAAGCGACGCGGACGACGTACCCGTGCTCCCCATCTTTGCGAATTTCGAGATCCCGCGCCGAAACCGAGGTGATGTAGTCGGCGCTCGCCCGGCGGTCGAACGCTTGCCGAATCGCTTGCGGTTCCCCTTCGGCCGCGGCTGCAACCAGCGCCCGCTTGACCGCAGCGAATTCGGTGTAAAACGGAACGACGCGCATCGCCAGAATGATCGCGATCCCAGCAATTGCCCCCCAAAAGAGTACCCCCAGAAGTGAAAAGCCTGCGATTGCCCGCACCTGCTGCCTCTTGCTGCCGTTTGTACCCATTTTCGCCACCCCGCTTACTCGAATCCGCCGATGCGCGACAGATCGTCGAAATTGAACCAGATCAAGAAGGCTTTACCCACCAAGTTTTCGTCCGGGACGAACCCCCAAACGCGCGAATCACTGCTGCCGTCGCGGTTGTCGCCCAGCACCAGATAGTGTCCCTCGGGAACGGAGCAGCTGAAGCCGCGGCGGTGGTAGGTACAGAGCTCACGATACGGAAAATCCATGCGGTGGCTGACGTACGGCGGTGCGCTTTCGTCCCAGATGATCGCATGAGTGTGTTTCCCCAGCTGCTCGCGCCACTGAATTCGGTACGCACGCCGATCTGGCATCACGTAATCCGGCAAGCGTTCGAGCGGTACGGTCACGCCGTTGATACGCAGCCGTTTGTCGATGTATTCGACGTAGTCACCCGGCAACCCCACCACCCGCTTGATATAGTCGAGCGACGGATCGACCGGGTAGCGGAAGACCACGACGTCGCCACGCTGAGGTTTCCCCAAATCGATGACTTTGGTCTTCACGACCGGCAAGCGAATGCCGTACGCAAATTTATTCACCAAAATGAAGTCACCGGGCAACAACGTGGGAATCATCGACCCCGACGGAATCTTGAACGGCTCGACCAGAAACGACCGCAAGAGAAAAACCGCAGCGAACACACCGAAAAAGCTTGCGCCGTATTCGACCCACCACGGGTCGGGCGCCCCCGCAGGCCGCCGACGGCGCGCGTACCAGCGGTCAAACCCCCAAAGCATTCCGGTGACCAGCGTCAAGAGAAACAAGAACAACTCGAAATCCATCGCCGTCACCCTTCGTCGGTACGCAACACGGCAAGGAACGCCTCTTGCGGGATCTCGACGCTCCCCACCTGCTTCATCCGCTTTTTCCCCGCCTTCTGTTTCTCGAGCAATTTTTTCTTGCGGGTGATGTCACCCCCGTAACACTTCGCCAACACATTCTTGCGCAGCGCTTTGATCGTTTCCCGTGCGATGATGTGCGAACCGATCGCCGCTTGAATCGGCACGTCAAACATCTGCCGCGGAATCAACTGCCGCAGTTTCACCGCGAGCTCACGTCCACGCTGCTGCGCCGAACTGCGATGGACGATCAACGACAACGCATCGACCCGCTCGCCATTGACCAAGATGTCCAATTTGACGAGATCGGCGGTGCGGTACTCTTTGAATTCGTAGTCGAGCGACGCGTAGCCGCGGGAGACCGACTTGAGCTTATCGAAGAAGTCGAGCACCACCTCGTTGAGCGGCAGATCGAAACGCACCTCCACTTGCCGTCCGTGGTAACGCATGTCCTGTTGCACGCCACGCTTCTGATTGCAGAGCGTCAAGACCGGCCCCAAGTAGTCCTGCGGCACGAAAATGGTCGCGGTGATGATCGGCTCGCGAATTGCTTCGATCTGCCCCGGATCGGGAAGCTTGGCAGGGTTTTCGATTCGCAACACCTCCCCTTTCTTCGTGACCACCTCATAGACCACCGAGGGTGCGGTGGTGATAAGCTCTTGGTCGAATTCGCGCTCGAGCCGCTCCTGGACGATCTCCATGTGGAGCAGTCCCAGGAATCCGCAACGGAAACCAAAGCCGAGCGCCTGCGACGTCTCCGGTTCGAACTGCAGCGCCGCGTCGTTGAGCTTGAGCTTTTCGAGCGCCTCGCGCAACTGATCGTATTCACTCGATTCCACCGGGTAAAGTCCAGCGAACACCTGCGGCTTAATTTCACGAAAACCGGGCAACGGCTCCGCCGCCGGACGAGCGGCGAGCGTAACCGTATCGCCCACTTTGGCTTCGGAAAGGAGCTTGATGCCAGCGATCACGAACCCCACTTCACCGCACTCGAGCGATTCCCGCTCGACCCCTTTCGGCGTAAAAACCCCCACCTTGTCGATTTCGTGCTCGGCGCCTGTGGCCATCAAGCGGATCGTGTCGCCCCGCGCCAAACGGCCGTCGACGACGCGCACCAGCATCACCACGCCGACGTAATTGTCGAACCACGAGTCGATCACGAGCGCCCGGGTCGGCGCTTCCGGATTGCCCCGCGGCGGAGGCACGCGCGCGACCACCGCCTCCAGGATCGCTTCGATTCCGATCCCGTTTTTCGCGGACGCGGCGATCGCATCGGACGCCGGGATGCCGATCACCTCTTCGATCTCTTCTTTCACCCGTTCCGGCTCAGCCTGCGGCAAATCGATCTTGTTGAGCACCGGAACCACCTCGACGCCAAGATCGATCGCCAGGTAACAGTTCGCGACCGTCTGCGCTTCGACCCCCTGCGACGCATCGACGACCAACAGCGCCCCTTCGCACGCCGAAAGCGACCGGCTCACCTCGTAGGAAAAATCGACGTGCCCCGGAGTATCGATCAGGTTGAGCTCATAGACCTTGCCATCTTTGGCTCGGTACTGCAACGTAGCGGTTTGCGCCTTGATCGTAATGCCGCGTTCGCGCTCGATATCCATCGAATCGAGCACCCGATCCTGCATCTCGCGGTCTTGAAGCCCGCCGCAAAGTTGGATCAGGCGGTCTGCGAGCGTCGATTTCCCGTGGTCGATATGGGCGATGATCGAAAAGTTACGGATGTGGTCCATGGTCACCAAAGAAAAAAGCCCCACAGGGGGATCCGCGAAAAGGGCTATTGTACCGAAACCGCAACGGTTTAGCGTGCCACGATGCGCACGACCGGTCGAATGCGCCGCGCCGCTCGCCGCCAAACGAAAATGAGCGTGCCGACGAGCAACGTAACCGCACCCCCATCGGCAGCGAGCGGAGAAAGGTCGGCAAGGAGCGCGTGACCGGCTGCGGCAAGCGTCACACCAATGAGTAACGGTTGACCATAGACCCGCCATGCGGCTTCGAGCGGCGCCCCAGAAGCCGTGACGACCCAAACCGGTTGCCCAGCTTCCAATGGGGTTTCCCACTGTGCGCGGGGGAACCAAAACCGTTTCGTGCCCTGCCAATTGACGAGCGAAACCCCACCGCAACCCCCAGACTCATGACAGCGCCCACAGCCGCCACGCGGTTCGACGATCGTGATCCACGCCCCCGCTGCATCGACGGCTTCGACCACCGCCGCGACGCGATCCGATACGGGGCACGGCGAAGAAGCCACGTGTACCTTACTCATCGACATACCGCATTCCATCCAACAAACGGTGGAGGGTCGCCGCGGGAACCTCACCGACAGCGGTCTGCAGCCACCCGTTGCGGTTTCGCCGCACGATCAAGGTTGCGCCCCAACGCTGCGCAGAGCCACGTTCTGCAGACTCCGCGATCGCTGCGCCCGGACGCTCCGTTTCTGTTTCCGTGTCCCTCGCGTGCTGCGACGGCGCCTGTTCGACAAACAGGGAGACCGACGCAGCGCCGTCACTCAGAGCCCATTGCCATACGCGGGAGCCGGAGGGGCCTTGCCGCCACCCTGAAGCGCGCAACGCAAACCCCGGCGGGAGATCATCGAGACGCCACGGCATCGCGTCCGGGGCGACGGTATGGAGACGGAAATCGACCCTATCGCTCTGCCCCAAACTGCTCCACGCTTGGCGCACTTCGGTGAGATCGGCTTGGGCGTGCCGTTCGAATCGAACGAACGCAAACCGTTCGAGCGGGGTCATCGCGTCGTCGAATATCGTCCGTTCCAGTGTCACCCCGGTAGCGGCGTCCAGCCACCAGCGCTGCGGGTAGCGCCAGGCATCTCGCGGCTGCAAGAGCCAACCGTTAGCCGGGTGGCCTTGCCAGCTTTGCTCGGGAAGCGGGGTCACTTCGTACCACTGCGCCAATTCGCGGAGCGAACGGCTCAGGGCGGGAACGCTCTGATGGCGCACGTCCCAATCGGCTTCCAACACGACCTGTTCGGCAGCCAATTCGGTTCGGCAGCGATTGCGCCAGCACAACGTAACCCGCTCGTTCGGTCCTTCGACCGTCGTCCAATAATAGGCTCCAAGCGGCGTTTGCCCCGAATCGATCCGAACGACGACGGGCGTTTCGTCACGCACCCACACCGCGACCCCGGAGAAAGTGGTCGTCGGTACGGTTTGCGCTGCTTCGTTCGCCTCGCTAGCGCCCCCCCATGACGACGAAACGAAAACGAGGAGAAGACCCGCAAGCAGCCGCTGCGTGCGCCCCATCGCCCCCTTTCCTCCCCTCATCGGGCATTCGTCGAAACGCGCGGCGGCGTGGCAAGGGCGCGCACAGTCACGCCGCCCATGGGCTGCGCCGGGTTGTGCGCCAACATGTAAAACGGGGCTGAAGTGAATCGTACCGGTTGTACCCCCGCGTCTGCTGCCACGACGACCGAACGCACGCCCATCGGCAGCGTCGGCAAGCGCCGCTGCCCGCCCATTGCCGCAGGGGCGAAAGCCACCGACTCGGCGCGAAGCGCCATTTCCCGTTCTGCAACGCGCACGCCCGCTTCACGGGGCGACTGCAACGCCAAAACGCCCGTTACCACCACCGCAACGAGCGTGGCAGCCACCGCGCTCCAGCGCCACCACGCGTCGTTTGCTGCGGTAACGGGCGTCGTTCCGTCCCCTCCTGCAGCGTCTGCCAAGCGAGCCAGTTCCCTTTGCGGGGGTGCTTCGGAGCCGGGCTCTGCGATGCGCTGCAGCACCGCAGCGACGAAACCGTCCGACAGTGTTGCGAGCGGTTCGCCACGCAGCGCTGCACCGATCAGCGCGTAGGTTCCCCAGGTGCTTCGTGTGTTGGGGTCGCGCAGGATCGCTTCGAGATCGAGATCCGTTGCCGGTTCCGCGTACTCGTCGTCGAACCACGCGGAGAGCACTTCCTCGTTGCCATTCAACCGATCCATCTTCGCCTCGTCTGCCTTGTCGTTATCGCAATCCCCGAACTACCAGCGTCGATCGGGTGGTGTTTCCAGAAGGGGGCGCAATCGGCGAGCAATCGCTTCCCGCGCCCGAAAAATGCGGGACCGCACCGTTCCGATCGGGCACCCCATCGCCTCTGCGATCGCTTCGTAACTCAACCCTTCAAGCTCCCGTAATTGGATTGCCGTGCGCAATTCTTCCGGGAGCTCGGCCATCGCTGCCTCCACCGTCCGCGCGATCTCCTGCGAAAGCAGCAACCGTTCCGGCGTCTCGTCCGTTCCCTGTCCATCCAGAAGGTCGAACGACTCTCCTTCGTCGTTGGCCTGGGTCGTGCTTGCCGTAGTCACCTCGCGTTTCGCGCTCACCAGATGGTTCTTCGCGGTATTGAGCGCAATCCGGTAGAGCCAGGTATAAAACGCGCTTTCGCCGCGAAACGCATTGATGGCGCGGTACGCTTTGATAAATGCTTCCTGCGCCAAATCTTCTACCTCAGCGGGATCGTGCACCAACCGCGAGATCAAACGCTCCACCCGGCGGCGGTATTTTTCCACCAACAACCCAAACGCTGCCTGGTCGCCCGCCTGCACGCGTGCCACCAACGCTGCATCGGTAAGCGCCCGAGGCGTATCCTGCACGCCGCGATCCGTTTTCGAAGTATTTGCCGCCATGCGCGCATTATACGCGGCGCGCCGTGCTCTGATACTGACCATGGATCGCAGGAAATGTTCCGGAATATGCTAGGATTGGTGCGCGCAATTCGCTAGGGGAAAGGCTGTGACCGCGCATTGCTTCGAAGTCTTGGTGATTGGCTCAGGTCTTGCCGGACAATCGGTAGCACTTCGTCTTGCCGACCAGCGCCGCGTCTTGCTTGTTGCGAAACGGTCACTCACCGACACGGCCACCCAATGGGCACAAGGCGGCATCGCCGCTGCGCTCGACACCCCCGAAGGAATCGCGTCGCACATTCAAGACACGCTGATCGCCGGCGCCGGGCTTTGTAACGTCGAAACGGTTCGTTTCGTCGTCGAACACGGCCACCGCGCGATCGAATGGTTGATCGCGCAAGGTGTGCCCTTTACGCGCGACGCCGACGGCAGTTACCACCTGACGCGCGAAGGGGGCCATTCCGAGCGGCGCATCTACCATTCGGCCGACGCCACCGGCGCTGCGGTCCAAGAGACCCTCACTGCGAAAGTGCGTGCCCACCCCAACATCACCATTTGGGAGAATCACCTCGCGCTCGATCTCATCACCGGCGCGCGGGCGGGAATGCCGGAGCGGGGGTGCGTGGGCGCGTACCTCTTCGACCGCACCACCGGCTGGGTGAAAACGGTCGCAGCGTCGCACACTGTGCTTGCCACTGGTGGCGCCGGGAAGGTCTACCTCTACTCGACCAACCCCGATATCGCAACGGGTGACGGGATCGCGATGGCGTGGCGCGCCGGCTGTCGCGTCGCGAACATGGAGTTCATCCAGTTCCATCCCACCTGCCTCTACCATCCCCACGCCAAATCTTTCTTGATCAGCGAAGCGGTGCGCGGCGAAGGAGGTATCCTCAAACTCCCGAACGGCGAGCGGTTCATGCCGCGCCACGATCCGCGTGCGGAGCTTGCGCCACGCGACATCGTCGCGCGGGCGATCGACTTCGAGATGAAGAAACACGGGCTCGATTGCGTCTATCTCGACATCAGCCACAAACCGGCCGAATGGATTCGCAGCCATTTCCCCACCATCACGCAGCGCTGTCTCGAGCTCGGGATCGACATCACGCGCGAGCCGATCCCCGTGGTACCGGCGGCCCATTACACCTGCGGCGGCGTCGTGGTCGATCTCCGCGCTCGCACCGACCTTCCCAACCTCTATGCAGTAGGCGAAACCTCATGTACGGGGCTGCACGGCGCCAATCGCTTGGCCAGCAATTCCCTTTTGGAATGCGTGGTATTTGGCGAAGCGGCTGCGAACGACATCCTCGCGCAGCCGGTCTTTCCTGCCTGTGTCCTCCCCGAATGGGATGAGAGCCAGGTTACCGATCCGGACGAAGAGGTGGTGATCTCCCACAACTGGGATGAGCTGCGCCGCTTCATGTGGGACTACGTCGGTATCGTGCGCAGCGACAAACGGTTGTTGCGCGCGATGCACCGCATCCGTCTCTTGAAACGGGAAATCGACGAGTTCTATGCCCACTTTCGCGTGAACAACGACCTCATCGAGTTACGCAACCTCGTGCTCGTCGCCGAACTGATCGTCCGTTCGGCGATGCGCCGCAAGGAGAGCCGAGGGCTGCACTATTCACGTGACTACTCCGAACCGTTACCGAAAGCGCGCAATACGGTGCTTCGCCCACGGCGGCCCCGCTGAAAACGATCCTTTGATCCCGTTTTCGGCGCATCGTCCCGTCAAGCCAGCGGTTGCGCAGCGTCCCCGATCCAACCGTGCGCGCGAACCGCAAGACGCCAGTCATCGGCAGCGGAGAGCCGCCACCATTCGATCCAAATGGTGAAATGGGCTCCCTTGACCGTACGGGCGGTGAGTCGCCACCACAACCCCACGCGCTGAAGCGCAACGAGCCGTGCGGTGTTGTCTGCGAACTGGGTGGTCAGGATTGCGCCATGCGGTCCCGTCGGACGCCGAACCCTCCGCAACCGGTCCCCTTCGAGCAGGTACCCCGCGCCACGGTGTTGCTGCCAGCGCCACGCCGTCCCGGAGAGCGACAAAGCAAGCGAAACGACCGCCAGTACGAGCGCTTTGCCGGCGAGGAAAGGGAACACAACCCCCGCACAGAGCCCGTGCACACCCACAAGCAATACAAACGTCTGCATTGGGGGCGGCAGAAAGATCGCATCGGAAGCGGCGCGCGTGCTATCTGCCCCCTTTCTGGGCGCTGCACCCGTTTCGGTTGCCGCGCAACCGCGTGCTGCTTCAGATCCGCTTGAAGACGAGCGTTGCGTTGGTGCCACCGAATCCGAACGAATTAGAGAGCGCGGCGCGAATCTTCGTCGCCCGCGCCGTGTGCGGACAGTAATCGAGATCGCACCCTTCGCCCGGTTCGTCGAGGTTGATGGTGGGCGGTGCAATCTGATGGTGTAGCGCAAGGATCGTAAAGATCGCCTCCACGCCGCCTGCGGCCCCCAGCAGATGCCCCGTCATCGACTTGGTCGAACTCATGATCAGCCGCTTCGCATGGTCGCCGAACGCGCGCTTCACTGCCAACGTTTCGGCGACGTCACCCAACGGCGTCGAGGTACCATGCGCGTTGATGTAATCGATTTCGTCTGGGTCGAGGCGCGCATCCCGCAGCGCATTCCGCATGCACCGCATCGCCCCGTTGCCATCCTCACACGGCGCGGTCATGTGGAAGGCGTCCGCGCTCATGCCGTACCCGGCCAGCTCCGCGTAGATCTTCGCGCCCCGGCGCTTCGCATGTTCGTACTCTTCCAAGACGACCACGCCGGCACCTTCACCCAGCACGAACCCGTCGCGCGCTTTGTCCCACGGACGGGACGCCTTTTCGGGTTCGTCATTACGGGTCGAGAGCGCCTTCGCAGAGGCAAAGCCACCGATCGCTAGCGGCGTCACGGTCGATTCGGCACCCCCGGCGATCATCACGTCGGCATCGCCGTACTGGATCAGACGCGCCGATTCACCGATCGAGTGGGTTCCGGTGGCACACGCGGAAACGACGGAGAGGTTGGGGCCTTTCGCGCCGAGCAAGATCGAGAGGTTGCCCGAGATCATGTTGATGATCGAACTGGGGATGAAGAAGGGCGAAATCTTACGCGCCCCGCCGTTGAGGAAATCGTGGTGCGTGGACTCGATCATCGGCAGACCGCCGATTCCTGAGCCGATATTGACCCCCACCCGTTCGGCGTTGGCTTCGGTGATTTCCAATCCGGCGTCGCGAACTGCCTGAATGCCTGCCGCCATGCCGTAATGGATGAAGAGATCCATTCGGCGCGCCTCTTTCTTCGGCAGGTACGCTGTAACGTCGAACTCCTTGACTTCCCCAGCGATGCGCACCGGAAACGTGCTTGCGTCGAAACGCGTGATGGGACCAATGCCAGAGCGCCCCTCGACGATGTTTTTCCACGCCTCTTCGACACCATTGCCTACGGGAGAAACGATCCCTAGGCCGGTCACGACCACGCGCCGACGCATGCCGTACTCCTTCGGATAAACGGATATTATTTGTTGAGGTGCGCGACGATGTAATCGATCGCCTGTTGCACCGTGGTGATCTTTTCAGCCTCCTCGTCCGGGATTTCGCACTCGAACTCCTCCTCGAGCGCCATGACGAGCTCAACCGTATCGAGCGAATCGGCCCCCAGATCCTCGACGAAAGACGACTCGTTCTTGATGTCGGCCTCATTCACGCCGAGTTGTTCGGCCACAACCTTTTTCACACGCTGCTCGATTTGCTCGATGTTTTCCATTTCGGATGACTCCTTGAACGGGATGAAAAGCGGAGTTATTCTACCAAAGCAAAAAGCAATTCAAGCCTTTTTCACGCCATGTACATACCCCCATTGACGTGGAGTGTGGCGCCGGTGACATAGGATGCCGCGGGTGACGCCAAGAAGAGCACACACCCGGCAACTTCCGCCACCGACCCCAGGCGTCCCAATGCGATCTGGTTTGCGAGCACCTCGCGTTGGGCTTCGGGCAACGCTTCGGTCATATTGGTTTCGATGAAACCCGGCGCAACGCAGTTCACGGTGATGTTGCGGCTGCCCAATTCGCGCGCGAGCGCCCGGCTCATCCCCGCAACGCCCGCTTTCGCCGCAGCGTAGTTGGCCTGCCCGGCGTTCCCCATGCTGCCGACCACCGAGGTGATATTGATGATCCGCCCGTACCGCGCTTTCATCATCCCTTTGAGCACGAGCCGCGACAGACGAAAGACCGCGGTGAGGTTGGTGTCGATCACCGCCTGCCATTCGTCGTCCTTCATCCGCATCGCCAGGTTGTCTTTGGTAATGCCCGCGTTATTGACCAAAATAGCGATCGCACCGCGCTCTTTCTCGATCGCGCGAACCAAGCGCTCGGCCGCAGCGCCGTCGGTGACATCGAGCACATGCCCTTCGCCATCAAGCCCTGCCGCAGCAAAACGGGCACGAATCGCCGCCGCGCCCTGTTCGCTCGTTGCCGTTCCGATCACATAGGCGCCCGCCGCAGCCAGCCAGTCAGCCACCGCCGAGCCGATCCCTCGCGACGCACCGGTAACGAGCGCCGTTTGCCCATCCAACCGAAACGCGCGCGCAACCGTTTCCTGCACCGTCGTTTCCATCTCAATCCTTTCCGTCATGGCGTTCTGTCTCGAGCAGCGACTGCACGGCTTGCGCGTCGCTCAACGCGACGCTTTCGAGTGACTTGACGATCCGCTTCGTGAGTGCTGCGAGCACTTTCCCAGGACCACACTCGACCACGCGCGTGACACCCGAAGCCGCTGCGTGCTCGATCGTTTCGATCCAGCGAACAGGGGAATAGGCTTGCGCAACGAGCGCGGCACGAATCGCTTCCGGCTCGGCGTGGGTCGCCACGTCGACGTTGTGGATCACCGGAATGCGGGGCGAATGCACCTCGACCTCGGCGAGCGCTGCCGCGAGCCGCTCCGCAGCGGGGCGCATCAGCGCACAGTGAAAAGGCGCACTCACGGGCAAGAGCACCGCGCGTTTGGCACCGCGCGCTTTCGCGAGCTCCGCAGCCCGCAAGACCGCGTCCCGATGCCCCGCAACCACGATCTGTCCGGGGGCGTTGAGGTTCGCGGGCGCAACGATCTCCTCTGCTGATGCGGCCTGAGCACACACGTCGGAGACCGCCGCAGCGTCGAGCCCCAGGATCGCGGCCATCGCACCCACGCCCTCCGGCACCGCTTCTTGCATCGCCTCCCCACGCAAGCGAACCAACCGGACGGCATCGGAAAAAGCGAGCGCTTCGGCAGCAACCAGCGCACTGTATTCGCCCAGGCTGTGTCCTGCGACGAACGCAGGATCATGGCCACCGAGCGCTTTCCATGCCCGCCAGACCGCGACGCCAGCGGTGAGCATCACCGGCTGGGTATTGCGCGTACGCGTCAGTTCCGCCTCCGGCCCCTGATCGACCAGACGCCACAGATCGATCCCCAGGGCGTCGCTCGCCTCCCGAAAGGTTTCCCGAATTTCCGGCAATCCTTCGTAGGCGCGCATCATGCCGACACTCTGTGACCCCTGACCGGGAAAGACAAACATCGTCGTCATGCGTCTCCTCGCTTTTTGGTTCAGGTCACCAACGCAACAGCGCAGCGCCCCAGGTAAAACCGCCACCGATCCCTTCGAGCAGCACCATTTGACCGGGCAGAATCTGCCCCGCCTGCACCGCATCGCACAACGCAAGCGGTATCGACGCCGCCGAGGTATTACCGTGCTGCTGCACGGAAGTTAGTACCCGCGAAAAAGGAACCCCCAAACGCTTGGCCGTCGCATCCAAAATGCGTATGTTGGCTTGATGCGGCACCAACCAGTCGAGTTGATCTGGGGTCATCTGCGCCACCTCGAGCACTTCTCGTGCAACGTCGGCAAGCGACTGCACGGCAAATTTGAATACCGCTTGACCCTGCATCCGGACGAACGGATCTCCGGTCACCTGGCCATTCGCAGTCTGGCCCGGAACACAGAGAAGATGCCGGTGGCGTCCGTCGGCGTGCAATTTCGTCGCCAAAATACCGGGCGCGTCGCTCGCTTCGAGCAGCACCGCACCCGCCCCATCGCCGAAGAGCACGCATGTGGTGCGGTCGCGCCAATCCAGGATGCGGGAGAAGATTTCGGCACCGATCACCAGCGCCCGCTGCGCGGCGCCCAACCGTATGAATTGGTCGGCCAGCGTCAACGCATAGACGAAACCGGTGCACACGGCTTGGACGTCGAACGCCGGCGAACCGTTGGTGATCCCCAGTTTGTCCTGCACGATCGTCGCAGTGCTGGGAAAAATCATGTCGGGCGTCGACGTGGCCAGAACGATCAGATCCACGTCGTTCGGCTGCCAACCTGCGCTTGCGAGCGCCTGCTGCGCCGCAGCGACCGCAAGATCACTCGTCTGTTCGTCGTCGGCGGCAAAGTGGCGTGTCGCGATACCGGAACGCGTGCGGATCCACTCATCCGAAGTATCAACCCCGCGCGCGACGAGATCTTCGTTGGTAACGGGGCGCCCTGGAAGGTACCCACCTACCGCGACGAGCCGAGAATAGCGGGCCATCGTCTCCCCTTTCATCCCGCAGAAGGCCTCGAGTCAGCCGTGTTTTCCGCGGCGCAAACCCCGTTGAGTGCCGCCAACTGCTCTGCGACGCGATCGACCAAGCGATGGGTGCCGGCCTCCCAAGCCCGCTCGAGCGCCCAACCAAATGCATACGCATCGACCCCGCCATGACTCTTCACGACGGCGCCGCGCAAGCCGACCAAAACCGCCCCGTTGTACCGCCGCGGATCGACACGATCCTTGAAGCGGCGCAACACCGGCAATGCGACCATCGCGGCCAGTTTCGTCCACCACGCACGGGAAAACTCTTCCCGCAGGAACGTGGCCAACATCTGCGCAAGCCCCTCGGTCGTCTTCAACGCCACGTTGCCGACGAACCCGTCGCACACCACCACGTCGGCAGTGCCCGCATAGATATCTTCCACGTTGCCGACGAAATTGAGCGGTGACGCAGCAAGAAATTCCGCGGCTTCGCGAACGACCTGGTTGCCTTTGATCGCCTCTTCGCCGATATTGAGCAACCCCACCCGCGGTTCAGAGACCCCTTCGACCGCGCGCACCAAGGCTGCCCCCATCACACCGAATTGGAGGAGGTGTTCTGCGGTGCAGTCGACGTTCGCACCCAGATCGAGCACCCAAACCCGACCCGTGCGCGCCGGCAACACCGTCGCGATCGCCGGGCGATCGATCCCAGGCAAGGTTTTGAGGACGAAACGGGCAATCGCCATCAGCGCACCGGTATTGCCGGCAGAGACGGCTGCCACCGCCCGACCATCTCGCACCAACTCGATCGCACGGCGCATCGACGAGTCGCGCTTGGTGCGCAACGCCGACTGAGGCAACTCGTCCATCGCGACGACCTGAGACGCCGGCTCTAAGGTGATTCGGTCCGGAAAACGGCGCGCAAGACGCTCGACTTCGGGCGCCAACCGATCCGGCATACCCACCGCAATGACGCGTGCGACGGTGTTGTTGGTCAAAAACGTTTCGATCGCGGGAATCGTGACGGAGACCCCACGGTCTCCGCCCATACAATCGACAGCGAGCGCGCTGTTCATTCGCCAGCGGTATCGATCACTTTACGACCGCGATAAAAACCGCTCGGCGTCACATGGTGACGAAGATGGACTTCACCCCTAGTGGCATCGACCGCGATTGGCGGATTCTTCAAACGGTCGTGCGACCGATGCATGCCACGCTTCGACGGTGATTTTTTGTTCTGCTGAACAGCCATGATTTAGCGCTCCATTTGAAGTAACACGGAAAAAGGGGAAAGCGGTTCGCCCACTTGCGTCGGCCCCGGCAACGCGCACGCATCATGCACCGCACCTTGAGGCCACGCCAACAACAGCTCCTCTTCCAACAGCTCGAGTAGCGTGATCGGTTCGTCCATCACGCGCGCATCCCAGTTCTCCTCCTCGAGCTCCTCTTCCGGAATCGCCGCCGCAGACCGGTACCAAACGACCAGACGTTCGATCGCCACCGTCCAAGGCGCCACCGCGAGACAATGCGGGCAGACCACGGGCAGCACGCCTTCGAGGCGCAGCCGACTCGCGGCACGCCCTTCCGGCGTTCGTTCGGGCTCGACCCGCCAATCGAGCGTCGCGGCAAGGTCACCGATCTGCTCCGCTGCACGCGCAAACCGTGCTGCGGCCACTTTTCCGGACCACGGCGCGTCGCCTCGAACGAAAGCAACCGGATCGAATACCTGAGCGAGGAGATCAGGATGTTCGGACATAAGAGCGGAATGATAAAATGTTCGCCACTTTTTGTCAAAGCCTTGCGTCCCGATGAACAGACCCGATTCTGCGCTTTTGGTGCTCGCATCTACCTCCCCTTACCGCCGTGCGTTGCTGGCACGACTCAACCTCGATTTCGTCACCGCAAACCCCGAAACCGACGAAACCCCGCAACCCAACGAATCGCCGCGCGACCTTGCCTTGCGTCTTGCCAAAGCCAAGGCGCGCGCTGCGGCCCGTCAATTCGCGCAACCTGCCCTCATCATCGGCAGCGACCAAGTGGCCGCGCTGGGCAACGAACGCTTCGGCAAACCGGGCACGCCGGAGCGCGCGATCGCGCAACTCAAGCGCATGCGCGGGGAAACCGTCTATTTTTATACGGCAGTCGCCGTTTTCGACACCGTGACGCAACAGAGCCGGGTAACCGAGGTTCCCACCGCGGTGACTTTTCGCGCCGACCTCAGTGACGACGCGATCGAACGGTACGTACGCACCGAACACCCGCTCGATTGCGCTGGCGCCGCCAAAATCGAAGCACTCGGCATCGCGCTGGTCGAAAAAGTGGTCAGCGACGACCCAACGGCGCTCATTGGACTACCGTTGATCGCCACCGTTCGGCTGCTGCGCCATTTCGGCTGGCAAATCCCGTAACACACTGTCCAGTGCCCGCTGGGGCACCCCACCTTCGGTCGGCCGCCCCAGCCGTTTGACGCACTGCGCAAGCGCCCCAGGTAGCGGCGCATCGCACACGACACGCCGACCTGATTCGGGATGACGAAACGCTAGGCGGCTGGCGTGAAGAAACAACCGCGGCAGATCGAGTCGACGCGCTACCACCTTATTGAGCGAAAAATCGCCGTACTTTTCGTCTCCGGCGATCGGGTGCCCGACGTGCGCCAAATGGGCGCGAATTTGATGGGTCCTTCCCGTATGGATCCGCACTTCGACCAGCGAAAATCCCGGCGCGGGCGCGCCCCACGCCGCAAGACGAACCACCTCCGAATCCGAAGGTTTGCCCGTCTCGGCAATGCGAACCCGTCGCTCACCCGCCGCGGTCAAATAGCGCTCAAGTGGCGCGCGAATGCGCAGACGCGATTCTGTGAGCATCCCGACTGTCAGAGCGAGGTAGGTTTTCGCCACCTCGCCAGCACGCCAAGCCGCTTGCAGCCCTTTCAAAGCGCGGCGCGTTTTTGCGATCACGAGCAACCCGGACGTATCCCGGTCGAGCCGATGGACGAGCTCCCAACGCTGCGCTCCTGGCCAATGGGCACGCACCCACTCGATCAATCCCCAGGAGAGACCCGACCCGCCATGGACCGCGACTCCAGAGGGTTTGTCGACGACGAGCAGCGCCTCATCCTCATAAACCACCGAAAGCGAAGCGAGCGCCCGCGCGGGCGGCACCACCGCACTGGCGGGTTCAGGCAAACGCAGCGGCGGCACCCGCACCGTCTGGCCCGCGTGCAACCGACTGTCGGGTTGCGCACGGCAACCATCGACCCGCACTTCACCGCTACGGATGATGCGATAGATCAACGCTTTCGGCGCCCCCTTCAGATGGCGACGCAAGAAATTGTCCAACCGCTGCGGCCCCTCGGTCACCTGCAAAAAACGCACCGCGGTCTTGACCGGCGCGGTTTCGAGATCTTGCGCTTTTCCCATAATCAGTACTATACTTCACCCTTGACCAAGACCCGATCTTACTCCTTTGGTCGAGCCATTTATCACCGCTCCCAAAAGGGTCTTGACCGGTTTTTTCGTTACGCACTGAACCCGACCAACCTACCCCGGCGGTGCCTGACGTAAGGAAAGCAAGTGAAGCGCTCATTGGGTTTCGAGCGCTCCATCGAGGAATCCGTGAACACGATTTTTTTGGCCTTCTTCCCGCTTCTTCTCATTGCGCTCGCCTGTACCTTTAGGCGTAAGAGCGTTGTGCTGGCTGCTTTTCGGTCTAAGCCAACCCTCTGTGCGCATCGCGAAGCGGTGCGGTCCGCACGGCTCATCCCTCCCCTTTCCCGTCGGGTCCCGCCCATCGACTCGTGGAGACCCGAATCCGATGAAACGCATGCTCTTCAATGCCACGCAAGCCGAAGAATTGCGCGTGGCGATCGTAGATGGCCAGAAACTGATCGATATCGACATCGAATCCGCCCACCGCGAACAACGTAAGGGCAACATCTATAAAGCGGTCATCACCCGCATCGAACCCAGTCTGGAAGCGGTCTTCGTCGACTACGGCGAAGAGCGGCATGGTTTCCTTCCCTTCAAGGAGGTTGCGCGCAGCTACTGGCGGAGCACCGAACAGAACGGTCGCACCCGTGTCCAAGACGCGCTCGAAGTCGGTCAAGAGCTGATCGTTCAAGTCGAAAAAGAGGAGCGCGGCAACAAAGGCGCGGCACTCACCACGTATGTTTCGCTCGCAGGGCGTTATCTGGTCCTGATGCCCAACAACCCGCGCGGCGGCGGCGTTTCTCGCCGCATCGACGGTGAAGAGCGCGCCGAACTCAAACAGATGCTGGAGCTGCTCAACGTCCCGGAGGGCATGAGCCTGATCGCACGCACCGCAGCGATCGGCCATTCGCTCGAAGAACTCCAATGGGACCTCGACTACCTGTTGAAGCTCTGGCGCGCGATCGAAGAAGCGGCAAACGCCCAAAAAGCCCCTTTCCTCATCTATCAAGAGAGCGCGCTCGTCATCCGCGCGATCCGCGACTACTTCCAGCCCGACATCAGCGAAATCCTCTGCGACACCGACGAAATTTACGAGCAGGCGCGCCAGTTCATGCAGCACGTGATGCCCGACTGTGTGCGCCGTGTCAAACGGTACGCCGATGATGTCCCGCTTTTTTCCCGCTTTCAGATCGAACATCAGATCGAAACCGCGTACGCGCGCCAAGTAACCCTGCCCTCTGGCGGCGCGATCGTAATCGACCACACCGAAGCGCTTGTCGCGATCGACGTCAACTCCGGCAAAGCGACCAAAGGTGCCGACATCGAAGAGACCGCGCTCAAGACCAACCTCGAAGCGGCGGAAGAGATCGCGCGACAGCTGCGGCTACGCGACCTAGGCGGCCTGATCGTGATCGACTTCATCGACATGGAAAACCCGAAAAACCAGCGGGAAGTCGAACAGAAACTCAAAGAGGCGCTGCACTTCGACCGGGCGCGGGTCCAGATGGGGCGCATCAGCAAATTTGGGCTCCTCGAGCTCTCACGGCAACGGCTCCGCCCGGCGCTCGCCGAAGGCACCTATGTCCCCTGCCCGCGCTGCAGTGGCACCGGTCATATCCGCAGCACCGAATCGGCCGCGCTGCATATCCTGCGCATCATCGAAGAAGAAGCGATCAAAGAGCATACCGCCGCGGTTTATGTTCAAGTTCCGGTCGACGTCGGCACCTTTTTGCTCAACGAAAAACGGTTCGACGTCGCCCGTATCGAGGCGCGCCACCAGGTCCGCGTCGTGATCATCCCCAACCGGCACATGGAAACGCCAGCGCACGAAGTGGTGCGGCTGCGCCACGACCAAATCGACAACCTGGACGTGCGCTTGGTGAGCTACGAACTGGTCACGCCGCCAGCGCCGGAAACCGCGCCGACGAACCTCCTGTCCGAGCGCAAAGCGCCCAAGCAAGAAGCCGCGGTGAAAGGGATCGCCCCCGACGCCCCGCCCCCGGTCACGCGAGCAACGGACGCACCGGAAGACGCGACGGCAGACACGGCGCCGACGGCCCAAACCACCGAGGCACCCCAGCAAGCTCCGCTGCTTCAGCGCCTTTTCGCGTGGCTCAAAAGCTTGATGGGACCGGGCGACACCAGCGCTACCTCATCGGAAACCGAAACCGCGAGCCCGTCCGCGCCACCGGTGCGAAATGGCAACGGTCGCCGCAACGGCAACAGACGTCGCCCACCGCGCCGCAAACGGAGCGACGAATCGCCGCGCGACGCGTTGACCAGCGAAACGAGAACCCCACAGCCGCAAACCTTAAGCGCCTTGGCCGAATCTGCCGACTCCTCCCTCGCGTCATCGGCTGAATCGGAAACGAGCGCCGAACCGTTGGAACTCGTACTCACGCCGGAGAGCGGCAGCGAATCGCCGGCCAAACGGCGTCGCCGCCGCAGCCGGGGGCGGCGCAAAGAGTCGGCTGCCGAAAGCGAGACCACTGCTCCGACCGAAACCTACGACGCAGCAACCACCGAAACCACTTCGGCGGTAGCGGACACAACCGAGGAGCTTCCGGCTGAAGAACCGACCCCGACCGCACCGTCAGCAGCATCGGCACAACCGGCCGAAACCGCGCGCGAAGCGGCCAAAGGGGCTGAAACCGCACAACCCGAGGCCACCGAACCTGCCGTGACGGCATCCACCGATGCGGCAGAAGAAATAGCAACGCCAGCACCCGAGCACGCCGAGAAGGAGCGCGTACCTGACGACGGCATCCTTCCAGAACGGCAGCTCCCGGTACCGGTTACGCCAGCAGTCACGGAAGTAGAGGCAGTAAGCGCTGCTGGCGAAACGACAGATACTCCAACTGCAGCGGGCGAAACGGCTCTTGACACCACCCAACGTCCGGAGGCAGAGCCTGGCGCAACCGCGGCAGTCGTGCCGCAAGACGGCGAAACAGCCGAGCAGACACCCGCTGACGAAAAGCCCGGTGCCGAATCGCAACCGGCTGCACCAGAAGCCACGGCACCCGAAGCAGCCGAACCCCAATCCGGTGCGTCGCCTGCGAATGCCGAAGGCTCCGAAGAAGTGCCAGTACTGCTTGCGCCGCTTCCAGTCCCGGAACGGCTCGACGGTTCGCTGGCCGCCATCCCCCCGGGGCGTCCAGCGGTTTCGCAAAACCTGAGTGAAGGCGACCCGCGTGACGGCAACACGGCAACGGAAGCCGCGCTTGGCACCCCTGCGTCGACAACGGACCTACCAGCGGGCGCGGTAGAGGACGCGCCCCACGAAACCCCGCCGACAATGTCCGAACCGGGCGTGCCGCCCGCCAACGCGGCGCCTTCTGCAACCGCTGCGCCATCGTCCCGCAACGCAGAGACGCCGAAGGGCAACGAGTCGCACGAGGTTACGGACGAGCCTGCCCCGCGCCGCGAAACCGATACCGCGGCGCTGCGGGAAATGGTCGCGCAAGCGGGCCTCGTCTGGATCGAAACCGACCCCAGCCGCGTCACTTATCGACCGGTTTTCCCGCAGCCTGAAGGCTTGGGGCGCGTGATCCCGCGCGCCCCAAAGCGCGACGAAGGGCCGCTCATCCAGGTGGAGACGCGGCGCAACTAACCGCTTTGCGTGGCTCGATTGGTCTCTTCCAGCCAATCGAGCCACGCCATCGCCCCATCTTCGATGAGGTCGAGCACCTGCTCGAACCCTTCTCGCCCACCATAGTAAGGGTCTGGCACTTCGTAATTCGGAAACACGCGGCTTTGCGCCATGAAAAGCGCCAACTGCGCGTGTGCCTCGAGCGGACGCATCCGTTCGAGCAGCGCCAGGTGGCCGCGATCCATTGCCAGAATCCAATCGAAGCGCCTAAAATCGTCGCGGCAGATTTGCCGCGCACGCAGCGTCGACAAATCATAGCCACGGGCGCGCGCGGCCCGAAGCGTCCGCGGGTCCGGTGGTTCGCCCACATGATAGTCGTGCGTGCCTGCCGAATCGACCGTAACCCATGTCCATCCGCGCTGCTGCGCCAGATGGCGCAATACCCCTTCCGCGGTCGGCGACCGGCAGATATTGCCCGTGCACACACACAACAAACGAATCGGCGTCGTCATACTCCCTCCTGAAGCGGAATCGGCAAGGCGTCACGCCACCGTCTCGAACCCGAACACCGACTGCCGCAACGCCAGCAATTGATCGCGCACCGCCGCCGCCTTTTCGAATTCGAGCGCCTCGGCGTGGCGTTTCATCTCGCGCTCCAGCTTCTGAATCGCTTTCGCGACCGCGTGCGGATCACTGCGGTCGAGCTGCGCCAACCAATCCCCGTCCGCACGCGACGCCGCGCGACCGCTTGTACGGGCCGCCGCGCCCTCACCGCTTGCAGGCAGCCCATCGATCAACTCTTTGACCGCTTTGACCACCGAACGGGGGGTAATTCCGTGCGCCGTGTTGTAAGCGATCTGTTTGGCCCGCCGCCGCTCGGTCTCCTCGATCGCGCGGCGCATCGAATCGGTGACCGTATCCGCGTAAAGGATCGCAGTTCCATGAACGTGGCGCGCCGCGCGACCAATCGTCTGAATCAACGACCGCTCGGAACGTAAAAACCCCTCTTTGTCGGCGTCGAAGATCGCCACCAACGAAACCTCGGGAATATCGAGCCCTTCGCGCAACAGGTTGATCCCGACCAGAAGGTCGAACGCCCCCAAGCGTAGGTCGCGGATGATCTCGGCGCGCTCCACCGTGTCGATGTCGGAATGGAGGTGCCGCGCCCGGACGCCGTTTTCGTTGAGAAACTCGGTGAGGTCTTCGGCCATCCGCTTGGTGAGCACCGTCACCAATACCCGCTCACCGCGCGCGATGCGCTGTTTTGCTTCATGGAGCAGATCATCGACCTGCTGCGACGCGGGACGCACCCACACCTCCGGATCGACGAGACCGGTGGGGCGCACCACCAGTTCGACCACCGCGTCGCTCGTTTCCCGTTCATAATCCCCTGGCGTTGCCGAAACGAAAACCGTCTGCGGCATCCGTGCTTCGAACTCCGCCCAAGTGAGCGGCCGATTGTCCATCGCACTCGGCAGGCGAAAGCCGTACTCGACCAGATTGGCCTTGCGCGCGCGATCGCCGCGGTACATTCCCCCGATCTGTCCCACCGTGACGTGCGACTCGTCGATGAACAACACCGCGTCGGGAGGCAAATAGTCCATCAACGTCGGCGGCGGCTCCCCGGGCGCACGGCCCGAAAGGTGGCGCGAATAGTTTTCGATCCCTTTGCAAAACCCCACCTCTTCGAGCATTTCCAGATCGAAGAGTGTGCGCTGCTCGAGCCGCTGCGCTTCGACCACCTTCCCCGCAGCAAGCAGCGCTTCGCGCCGCTCCCGCAGCTCGGCCTTGATCGCGTCGATCGCGCGCAACACGGTTGCGCGCGGTGTGACGAAGTGGCTCGACGGATAGACCGTGAACCGGGAAAGCTGCTGCACCACCGCACCGGTGAGCGGATCGAAGAGCTTCAACGCCTCGATCTCGTCGTCGAACCACGCCACCCGCAGCGCCCATTCGGCGTGTTCGGCCGGAAAGATATCGATCGCCTCACCGCGCACCCGGAACGTCCCGCGCACGAAATCGGTCTCGGTGCGCTCGTACTGCATCGCCACCAGACGCTCGATCGCCGCCCGGCGCGAAAGCTGCTCCCCCACCCGCAAGTGGAGGATCATCGCGTGGTAGTCCACCGGATCCCCGATCCCGTAGATGCACGAGACGGTGGCAACAATCACCACGTCACGCCGTTCCAACAGGCTCTTCGTCGCCGACAAGCGCATCTGCTCGATGTGCGCGTTGATGCTCGAATCCTTTTCGATGTAGAGATCACGGCTCGGCACGTAGGCTTCGGGTTGGTAGTAGTCGTAATACGAAACGAAGTATTCAACCGCGTTCTTGGGAAAAAATTCGCGAAACTCGCTGTAGAGCTGCGCCGCCAAGGTCTTGTTCGGCGCAATCACCAACGCCGGGCGCCCAAGGCGCGCGATGACGTTGGCCATCGTGAACGTCTTGCCGGAACCGGTCACCCCCAACAACACCTGGCGTGCCAGACCAGCCTCGAACCCATCGACCAACTGCGCAATCGCCTGCGGCTGATCCCCTGCTGGCGGATAAGGGGCGTAGAGCACGAAAGGGCTACCGGGGAAACGGTGCCACGTCCCGTGATCCGCGCCGTTTGGGTCCGTTGCGACCCCAGGATTCGGCACCGAATCGCCCTGAGGTGCCGTGGTAGAATCGTTCGTCGTCACACGCTTCATTCCCTCATTATCGCAAAAGTTGGAGAACCGCGATGTCACTCTTTGCCAATGTCCCGCTTGCGCCGCGCGACCCGATCCTGGGTCTCAACGAAGCCTACGCTGCCGACCCGCGCTCGAACAAAGTGAACTTGGGCGTTGGGGTCTACTACGACGACAACGGGAAAATTCCGTTGTTGGCGTGCGTGCGCGAAGCGGAAACCGCGATGGCGGCAAACCCGAAACCACGCGGCTACCAGCCGATCGAAGGGCCAGCGCACTACACCACTGCGGTGCAGCACCTGCTCTTCGGCCCCCAATCCCCCCTCTTGGCAGAAAAACGGGTCGTCACCGCGCAAGGGCTTGGCGGCACCGGGGCGCTGCGTATCGGCGCCGACCTTCTCAAGCGGATCGTCCCCGACGCTTCGGTCTATATCTCCGCCCCGTCGTGGGAAAACCACCGCGGCATCTTCGAAGCAGCGGGTTTCTCTGTTCGTGAGTACCGCTATTTCGATGCCCAAACAGGCGGCGTCGATTTCGCGGGCATGATTGCCGATCTCGAAGTCGCACCGGCCCACAGCATCATCGTGCTCCATGCCTGCTGCCACAACCCCACCGGCGCCGATCTCACCGAAGCGCAATGGCAAACGGTCGTCGAAGTCTGTCGAGCCAAAGCGCTCGTTCCCTTCCTCGACATGGCCTACCAAGGCTTCGCCGAAGGGATCGACGCCGACGCGGTTGCCGTGCGCCGCTTCTGCGATGCCGGGATTCCTGTCTTGATTTCGAGCTCGTTTTCGAAGAACTTCTCGCTCTACGGCGAACGGGTGGGCGCCCTTTCGATCGTCACCACCACCGCCGACGAAGCCGCGCGGGTCCTTTCGCAACTCAAACGGGTGATCCGCACCAACTACTCCAACCCGCCGACCCATGGGGCCGCGTTGGTCGCCACGGTGCTCGCCGACTCTGCGCTGCGCCAGCAGTGGGAGACGGAACTCGCGGGCATGCGCGACCGCATCCGAGCGATGCGGCAAGGGCTGCGCGCGCGCCTCGAAGCCGCGGTTCCTGGGCGCGACTTCACCTTCGTCACCGCGCAGCGCGGGATGTTCTCCTACACCGGCCTCACGCCGGAACAGGTCGAACGGCTCCAGCGCGACTTCGGCATCTATGCGGTGCGCTCAGGACGGATCTGTGTCGCTGCGCTCAACAGCCGCAACCTCGACACCGTTGCCGACGCGATCGCCGCAGTATTGCGCGGCTGACCGCGACTCGCTAGAATGACCTCCATGAGCGTGCAACCGGTCGAGCACATTGAACCGCAGGCGGCGGAAACCGAACTCAAGCCGCCGCCGCTCTTCAAGGTGCTGCTGCTCAACGACGATTTCACGCCAATGGACTTCGTGGTGGAAGTGCTGCAGCGTTTTTTTCACATGAACACGGAACGCGCAGTCGCAATCATGCTCAAAGTCCACCATGAAGGGATGGCCGTCTGCGGGGTCTACCCGAAAGACATCGCCGCCACCAAAGTGGCGCAAGTCACCGAGTTCGCCCGCAAGAACGGACATCCATTGGCCTGCACCATGGAGGAAGCCTAGCGATGATCGCCCCGGAGCTCGAAGTCACTCTGCACATGATCTTTGCCCAAGCGCGGCAGATGCGCCACGAATATGTGACTGTAGAGCACCTGTTGCTTGGGCTGCTCGACAACCCCTCGGCTTCGGACGCGCTGCGCGCGGTCGGCGCCAACATCGACGGGCTGCGCCGCGATCTGCAGCAATTCATCGACACCCACGTCCCGCGCGTTCCCGGTGAGGGCGATTTCGACACCCAACCCACCCTGGGTTTCCAACGCGTCGTCCA
Source organism: Hydrogenophilus hirschii (assembly GCF_054656675.1). Taxonomy (NCBI): domain Bacteria; kingdom Pseudomonadati; phylum Pseudomonadota; class Hydrogenophilia; order Hydrogenophilales; family Hydrogenophilaceae; genus Hydrogenophilus; species Hydrogenophilus hirschii. The sequence goes on along the minus strand of NZ_BAAHXQ010000001.1, from coordinate 147,262 downwards.
GCGGGCGATCCTCAGCGTCCAGTCGGCCGGAAAATCGGACGTCACCGGCGCGGCAGTGCTCGTCGCGATCTTCGGCGAAAAAGATTCGCACGCGCTCTTCTTGTTGCAGCGGCACAAAATCACCCGCCTCGACATCACCAATTACCTCGCGCATGGCGTCGTCCCCGAACGGGTCGCGCAACAGCAGAACCTCCGCAACAAAGCGGGTGCGCAAAGGAACAACCCGGCCACGAGCGACGACGACGACGAACAGCGTCCCGCAAATGGTGCCGCGGCGCTCGAACAATTCACCCTCAACCTCAACCAACTCGCAAAAGAGGGCAAGATCGACCCCCTCATCGGTCGCGACGCGGAACTCGAACGGGTGGTGCAAACCCTCTGCCGCCGCCGCAAGAACAACCCGCTGCTCGTGGGCGAAGCGGGCGTTGGCAAGACCGCGATCGCCGAAGGGCTCGCGAAACGGATCGTCGACGGCGAAGTCCCCGAAGTGCTCGCGAACGCCACCGTCTATGCGCTCGACCTCGGAACCCTGCTTGCGGGGACCAAATACCGCGGCGACTTCGAACAGCGGCTGAAAAACGTCCTCAAAGCATTGCAGGAACAAGAGGGGGCAATCCTCTTCATCGACGAGATCCATACGCTGATCGGTGCCGGTGCCGCATCGGGCGGCAACCTCGACGCGTCGAACCTCTTGAAACCGGCGCTTGCGAAGGGGCAACTGCGCTGTATCGGCGCTACCACCTACAACGAATACCGTCAGATCTTCGCCAAAGACCATGCGCTCTCGCGCCGCTTCCAAAAAATCGACGTCACCGAACCGTCGGTTGCCGACACGGTCGCGATCCTCAAAGGGCTCAAAGAGCGCTTCGAAGCGCACCACGGTGTGAAATACACCGTTGCTGCGCTGCAAGCCGCTGCGGAACTTTCCGCGCGCTACATCACCGACCGGCAACTCCCCGACAAAGCGATCGACGTGATCGACGAAGCAGGTGCCGCGCAAAAAGTGCTCCCCAAAGGCAAACAGAAAAAGACGATCGGTAAAGCGGAAATCGAAGCGGTGGTCGCCAAACTCGCGCGCATCGCACCCCGCGCCGTGGCGCGCGACGACCGGCAAAAGCTCGCCACCCTCGAACGCGACCTCAAACAGGTGGTGTTCGGGCAGGACGAAGCGATCGAACAGCTCGTACGCGCGATCAAACTCAACCGCGCCGGACTCGGCAACCCCAACAAACCCATCGGCTCGTTCCTCTTCTCCGGGCCAACGGGTGTCGGCAAAACCGAAGTGGCGCGCCAGCTCGCCTTTACCCTCGGGATCGACCTCGTGCGCTTCGACATGTCCGAATACATGGAGCGCCACACCGTAAGCCGCCTCATCGGTGCGCCACCGGGTTACGTCGGCTACGAAGAAGGGGGGCTTTTGACCGAAGCGGTGATGAAAAAACCCCACTGCGTCCTCTTGCTCGACGAAATCGAAAAAGCGCACCCGGACGTCTTCAACCTCCTTTTGCAGGTGATGGACCACGGAACGCTCACCGACGCCAACGGCCGTAGCACCGATTTCCGCCACACGATCCTCATCATGACCACCAACGCGGGCGCGGAAACGATGCAAAGAAGCGCGATTGGCTTCACCGCGAAGCGCGAAGCGGGCGACGAGATGGCCGAACTCAAGCGCGTCTTCACCCCTGAGTTCCGCAACCGGCTCGATGCGATCGTCTCGTTCAAACCGCTCACACCCGACGTGATCGCGCGCGTCGTCGACAAATTCCTCCTGCAGCTCGAAGCGCAACTCCAAGAAAAACGGGTCGAAGCCCACTTCACCGACGAACTCAAAGCGTGGCTCGCTGCGAAAGGGTTCGATCCGGTGATGGGCGCCCGTCCGATGGCGCGCCTCATTCAAGAGACGATCCGCGCAGCGCTCGCAGACGAACTCCTCTTCGGCCGTCTGGCCCACGGTGGCGAAGTGACGATCGACATCGACGACCACGAAAAGGTGGTGCTTCGCTTCCCGGAAGACGGCGAAACTTCCGATCACCTCCCTGTCGTCGAAGCCGAAGGATGACGCAGCGATGACCTTTCAAACCACCGACCTCTGTGACGCCTTCGAAAGCGAACTCCAGGTACTTGCGCCAATCCTGCGCTCCTACGGCGGCGCGCACTGCGCGGGCGGCCCAATCCGCACCCTCAAAATCTTCGAAGACAACGCGCTCGTGCGGGAAACGCTGGCAACCCCGGGCGAAGGGGCAGTGCTCGTGATCGACGGCGGCGGCAGCCTGCGCCGCGCGCTCCTGGGCGATCAGCTCGCGGAACTGGCGGTCCAAAATGGCTGGGCGGGCGTGATCGTTTATGGCGCGATCCGCGACTCCCGCGCCATCGCGCAGCTGCCGCTTGGCGTCTGGGCCATGGGCACGATTCCCCTCAAAACCGTGAAGCGGGGCGAAGGGCAACGCGACATTCCCGTCACCTTTGGCGGGGTCACCTTCACGCCCGGACACTTTGTCTATGCCGACGAAGACGGCGTGATCGTCGCGCCGCGCCCGCTCCTCTGATCCCAGGAAAACGGGGCACAGCCGCCCTTGACCGAACTGGCAACCCCCTCCGCCCCTTGGCTCGCGCTTGCTGGCGGGTTGGGCTTTTTCTTGCTGGGTCTCGAGCTCCTCACCGACGGCCTTCGCCTGGCCGCAGGTCCCAACCTCCAGCGCCTGCTCAGTCGTGCAACCGATACCCGGTGGCGTGGACTCGGTACCGGCATCCTCATCACCGCGCTCGTCCAATCGTCGTCGCTCGTCACGTTTGCCACGATCGGTTTCGTCAATGCTGGCCTGCTCACCCTCCACCAATCCCTGTGGGTCATCTTTGGCGCCAACATCGGAACGACCGTCACCGGCTGGCTCGTCACCTTGGTCGGCTTCGAGTGGGCGCTCGAATCGTGGGCACTGCCGCTCGTCGCGGTAGGTGCGTTTTCCCACCTGACCGGCAAGAACACCCGCCGCGGCGCGCTTGGGTTGGCATTGGCCGGCTTCGGTCTGCTGATCACCGCGATCGATCTTCTCAAGAGCGGTTTGGGGGGTGCCGCTGCGCACATGACCCTTCCCATCGGCGACGGGCCGCTCCTGCTGTTGGCGCAAACCGGCGCTGGGTTTCTGCTCACCGTCCTGCTCTTCTCCTCGAGCGCTGCTACGGCGCTCATCCTCACTGCAATCCACAGCGGCCTCATCGACCTCTCGAGCGCAGCGGCGATGGTGATCGGCGCGAACCTCGGCACCAGCGTCAAAGCCTTCCTGGCCGCAATCGGCGCAACGGCGAACGCCAAACGCGCCGCAGCCGCCCACATCCTCTTCAACACCCTTACCGCAGTAGTCGCATTCCTCATCCTCCCTGCCCTGGTTACCGTGACCACCGCGCTCACTGCGTGGAGCGGAGCCGAACGCGACCCTGCGATCGCGATCGCGCTATTCCACACCCTGTTCAACGTCCTGGGTGTCGTTCTGATCTGGCCACTCGCCAACCCGATGGCCGCTTGGCTGCAACGTCACTTCCGTACGCGCGAAGAAGACGAAGCGCAACCCCGCTACCTCGACCACACGCTCGTCACCATCCCTGACCTGGCACTCTCTGCGCTCCAACACGAACTGGTGCGTCTGCGCGACATGGCCTCAGCGATCCTCGAACGGGCGATCGTCGGAACCGTACCCGACCCAACCGCGGTCCATGCGGTGCGAACCCTCACCCACGCAATCGCCCGCTTCATCGCCGCAATGAACCAAGGAACGCTCACACCGCAATTGATCGACACCAGCGAACGGCTCTTGCGTGTGGCTCGCTACTATGAAAGCGCGGCGCGGTTTGCCGAAGAGGGTGCGCACGCTTGGGGCGAATACGACGAACGCGACCCGTCCGTGATGGCCGCATGGGAACGCTTTCGCACCGCGGCGCTGGCGCTGCTCCCCACCGCCCGCAATGCCCCCCACGATGCAGCCACTGTGGGGAAATCCGACGACGACACGATGGAAGCGGCCTACCAAGACCTCAAAGCGGCGCTCCTTGCCGCCGGAAGCCGTGGTGCACTCTCCATCGCCGCAATGGACGCGCAACTGCGCGCAGTAAGCGCGATCCACCGTGGTCTGCAACAACTACGCAAAGGCATCACGCGCACACCCCCACCCCTCACACCGCAAAAAACGCCACATACCTGACCCAGCCGCACACGTTCTCGACTTCGCGCGTTTTTGTCTCTTATGTCTTATATAAGATACTTGACGCGGCGCAACAAGCACGGTATCATCAATCCCGTCGCCACTTGGCACATTCGTAACCGAAAGGACGCAATCATGGACCGTCAACAGCAGATCGAAGCGATCAAAAAAGATTGGGCCGAAAACCCGCGCTGGAAAGGGATCACCCGCACCTACACCGCCGAAGACGTCGTGCGTCTGCGCGGTTCGGTGACACCGGAATACACCTTCGCGCGCATGGGCGCAGAAAAACTCTGGAAACTGCTCCACACTGAGCCCTACATCAACGCGCTCGGGGCGCTCACCGGCGGCCAAGCTATGCAACAGGTCAAAGCCGGGATCAAAGCGATTTACCTCTCCGGCTGGCAAGTTGCCGCGGACAACAACGAATACCGCGCGATGTACCCCGACCAGTCGCTCTACCCGGTGAACTCGGTGCCGGTGGTCGTCGAACGCATCAACAACGCGTTCAAACGTGCCGACGAGATCCAATGGGCCAAAGGGCTCAACCCAGGTGACGAAGGGTGGATCGACTATTTTGCCCCGATCGTCGCCGACGCCGAAGCGGGTTTCGGAGGCGTACTCAACGCCTTCGAACTGATGAAGGCCATGATCCGTGCGGGCGCCGCTGGGGTGCACTTCGAAGACCAGCTCGCAAGCGTCAAGAAGTGCGGCCACATGGGCGGGAAAGTACTCGTTCCCACCTCTGAAGCGGTGCAGAAACTGATCGCCGCGCGGCTGGCTGCGGACGTCTGCGGCGTGCCCACGCTGGTGATCGCGCGTACCGACGCCGAAGCCGCCGATCTGCTCACCTCGGACCACGACGAATACGACAAACCGTTCCTCACCGGCGAGCGCACCGCCGAAGGGTTCTACCGTACCAAGAAGGGTCTCGAGCAAGCGGTGGCGCGCGCACTCGCTTACGCGCCGTACGCCGACCTCGTCTGGTGTGAAACCGGTACGCCCGACCTCGAATTCGCGAAAAAATTCGCCGAAGCGGTCCATGCCAAGTTCCCCGGCAAGATGCTCGCGTACAACTGCTCGCCGTCGTTCAACTGGAAGAAGAACCTCGACGACGCAACGATCGCCAAATTCCAGCGCGAACTCGGCGCGATGGGGTACAAGTTCCAGTTCATCACGCTCGCCGGCGTCCACAGCATGTGGTACAACATGTTCGACCTGGCGTACGACTACGCCCGTCGCGGCATGAGCGCTTACGTCGAAAAAGTGCAAGAACCCGAATTCGCTGCCCGCGAGCGCGGTTACACCTTCGTCGCCCACCAAGCCGAAGTGGGTACCGGTTACTTCGACGACGTCACCACGGTCATCCAAGGGGGTCAGTCGAGCGTCACCGCGCTCACCGGTTCCACCGAAGAAGAGCAGTTCTGATCAGCCCGTGAGAGGCACGGCATGGCGCGATCCGTGCATCGCCCATGCCAGAGGGAGACAAAAACGGTTGGGTAGCCCCAGGGGCTACCCTTTTTCGTGTCCGAGCGAAATGCACGCCGCAGATGGACAAATCGGCACGAACTCAGTATCCTTCCACCAAGTACGGCCACACCAAGGAGACCTTACCCCAATGATCACCCTCGAAACCCACGACGATCGCGTCGAAGCCACCGTCTTTGGCGAATTTACCCTTGCCGACTTTCGCGCATTCGAAGAGCAGATCGAATACGCGAACCGCTTTCACGGTCCGGTGCGGCTCCTTCTCGACTTACGCCAGATGATCTCTTACACCATCGACGTGGCGTGGGAAGAGCTCAAATTCACCCGCGCACACCCCGACGCGTTCGACCGCATCGCGATTCTCACCGACGACGATTGGCTCACGTGGATCGCCTGGATCGAGCGCTTTTTCGTCCATGCCGAAATCCGCACCTTCACCGACGAAGACGCTGCACGCGCCTGGCTCGACGAACCTGCGACGAACGCTGCGGATTGACCGAAACGCACATGACCGCGATGAGCCTTTTTCCCGCTACCGTGATCGATAGCGGCTAGCGCGCTTGCTCAGGCGTCACCGCATGCCACAACCTGCTGGCAATGGCGCATGCCGGGATGCCATTCGGCCAGTTGTACGCCGGTTCGTGGAGCGAATGGTGCGCCGACCCCACGCGCCCCGTCGCCCGCACCCCATCCTGATCCCTCACCCTTCCAACACCACCCGCTCTACCTCGGGCAGCGACCGCGCCAAGAAGCGCTCGGCCAGGGTGTGAAACCGCGGGGGTTTGTCCGAAACGTAGAAGTGATGCTGGGGCGCAGCCGCTTCACGGCGCAGGAGCGCCTGTTCCGCCAGCACCTGCGCGGCGGCTTCGGCAACGGCAACCGCCGAATCGACCAACGCCACCTCCGGCCCCGCGACGCGGCGCAACAGCGGTTTGAGCAACGGATAGTGCGTGCACCCCAAAACCAGGGTATCCACCGCCTCCGAGGTGAGCGGCGCCAAATATTCCCGTGCCACCTGTTCGGTCACCGGATGATCGACCCACCCCTCCTCGACCAACGGAACGAAGAGCGGGCACGCCCACGCATGCACCCGCACGTCGGGTGCGTACGCATGGATCCGTCGCGCGTACGCGCCGCTATCCACAGTCGCCATCGTGCCGATCACCGCAACAGCCCGGCGCCGCGTCATCTCCGCAGCCGCCCGTGCCCCGGCGTCGATCACGTCGAGCACCGGCACGCCGGCCGCCAAACCCGCTACTGTGTCCGCAGCGACCGCGGCCATCGAATTGCACGCGATGATGAGGAGCTTCACCTCTTGCTGCAACAAAAAGCGGGTGATTTCCGCAGCATACCGCCGGATGGTCTGCGCCGACTTCACCCCATAGGGCACGCGCGCGGTGTCACCGAAATAGACGATCGCTTCATTAGGCAGCCGCTCCATCACCGCCCGCGCCACCGTTAGCCCCCCAACCCCCGAATCGAAGATACCGATCGGTGCATTGCTCACCGGTTGCCTGCCCATCGTCTGCGCCATCGCCCCGCGTCACTAAGCAAATGGAACGGATTGTACCGTACCACCCTGGCCGCGATGGCGCGCCAGCGCCCACTGGACGTGTTCGCGCACCAGCGGCGACGGGTCGTCGGCGCGCTGCCTGAGCGCCGCCACCACATCTGGGGTCGTCGGGGCGTTACCCAACGCCACGGCCAAATTGCGCAACCAACGCGGATAGCCGATGCGCCGAATCGGAGAACCCGCGAAACGATCCAGGAATTCGTGTTCGCGCCAAGCAAACAGTTCGACCAACCGCGGCGCATCGAGTCCATGCCGCGGCTGAAAGTCGGAGCATTGTGACGGCGTCGCGAAACGATTCCACGGACAGACCAATTGGCAATCGTCGCAGCCATAGATTCGGTTGCCAACGAGCGGCCGCAGTGACTCCGGAATCGATCCAGGATGTTCGATCGTCAGGTACGAAATGCAGCGCCGCGCATCCACCGTGTAGGGTGCGACGATCGCCTGCGTTGGACACGCGGTGAGACAACGCACGCATCGCCCACAATGCGCACGTTGCGGCGCATCGACCGGCAACGGCAGGTTGGTGACCAGTTCGCCCAGAAAAAAGTAGGACCCTTCGCGTGTCAGCAACAGCGTATGCTTTCCGCGCCACCCCAAACCCGCGCGCGCGGCGAGCGCCACCTCCCATATCGGCGCCGAATCGACGAAGACCCGCCCTTGGTGTTCTGGCGCCAACGTTTTCAGGACGTTTTCCAGTTTCGCCAAGCGGGCGCGCATCACCTTGTGGTAATCTCGGCCCAGCGCATACCGCGAAATATAGGCGCGCGACGGGTCGGAGAGCACCGCTTCGGCCGGCGCCGCCTGCTCGGGCCAGTAGGGAAAACGCAACGAGACGACGCGCTGCGCGCCTGGAACGAGCGCGGCGGGGCGCGCGCGCAGCGTCCCCCACTTTGCCATATAATCCATCTCGCCGTGGTACCCTTCGCGCAACCACGCAAGGAGTTTCGGCTCTTCCGCGGAGAGGTCGACGTCGCTCACCGCCATCGCGGCAAACCCGAGCGACTCCGCCGCGCGCCACAACGCTGCTTTGATCTGTGCCCAATCGCGAACCGTTCCTGCCATCGACACCCATCGCCCCCATGAATACCGACGCCTCTTTTACCACAACCGCGCACCTCGAAAACGAAGCCGAAACCGGCGCGTTCGCGCGACGCGTTGCCCCCTGCTTCGTCGCGACCCGCGGCATCGTCACGCTGACCGGGCCGCTGGGTGCCGGCAAGACCACCTTCGTACGGGCACTCCTCAACGCGCTCGGCCATCACGGACCGGTCAAAAGTCCCACCTATACCTTGGTCGAACCCTACCCAGATCTCGCTGTTCCAGTTTATCATTTCGACTACTACCGGTTCGCCGACCCCGAAGAGTTCCGCTGGGGCGGCTTCGACGAATACTTTCAACCGGAAAACCTCTGCTTGGTGGAATGGCCCGAAAAAGCGCACCCCTACCTACCGAGCCCCGACTGGCAGGTTCGGATCGCGATCGAAGCGACGGGCAGTCGGCTGCTGACCCTGGGCGCCTGCTCGACTGCGGCGAAGCGGCAGTGGCCAGCGCTCGGCTAGCCACCCCCGCAGCCGCGTTGTCCCGCGTCCAAGCGGCACGCCGCGCCTTTCTCTCCCGCGCCACGCTCCTTGCGGCATTCACTTGGCTGCCGACACGCCTCATCGCCGCGTCGCCACCCCGTATCGTCGCCGTTCGCGCTTGGCCCGCAGAGGAATACACACGCGTCACGCTCGAAGCCAGCGCCGCACTCGAACACGAAGCATTCTTACTAGAAAATCCACTGCGCCTCGTGATCGACCTCAAAGGGGTGGTCGTCCAAACGATTTTGCGTGCCCTTGCAGAACATATCGCACCCGACGACCCCTATATCGCCGCGGTCCGCGTCGGGCAGTTCACCCCAGAGACCACCCGCATCGTCTTCGACCTGAAGCAAGCAGTCGTCCCGCAGATCTTCCTTCTCGACCCCATCGATCCCTATCAATACCGCCTGGTGATCGACCTCTATCCCGAAAAACCGCAAGACCCCGTCGCGCGGCTCTTGGCCGAACTCGACAAACGGCAGCGGACGGAAAGTGACACGCCGGTCCTCAGCGAAACGCCCCCGCGGCGACCCGCCGAAACCCAAGCGAACCGGGCAACCAACCCGCGTAAGCCACAACCGAAACCACCGGAACAGGACGCCCCATACGTGATCGTCCTCGACCCCGGGCACGGCGGCGAAGACCCCGGCGCGATCGGTCGTCACGGTACCCGGGAAAAGGACGTGGTGTTGGCGGTGGCGCGGCGCGCCAAGAAGCGGTTCGACGACGACCCGAAAACGCGCGCGGTGCTCACGCGCAGCGGTGACTACTTCATCGCGTTGGGGGAAAGGGTGAACCGCGCCCGGCGCGCCCAAGCCGACCTCTTCGTCTCGATCCACGCCGACGCCTTCGTGCGCCCCGACGTCGCCGGGAGCTCGGTCTATGCCCTCAGCGACCGCGGTGCCTCGAGCACCGCAGCGAAGTGGCTCGCGCAAAAAGAGAACCAATCCGACCTCATCGGCGGCGTCCAATTGGCAGCGCGCAGCGACCATGTCGCCGCTACGCTCCTCGACCTCTCGATCACCGCAACCCGCACTGACTCGTTGCGCCTCGCGCAAGCGGTGCTCGCCGAGCTCGCGCGCGTAAGCCCCCCCCACCGCCCCGAGGTCGAAACCGCGAATTTCGCAGTCCTGCGTAACCCCGACGTCCCGTCGGTACTCGTCGAGCTGGCGTTCATCTCCAATCCCACCGAAGAACGGCGACTAAAGAGTGCAGACTACCAAGAACAGCTCGCTGAAGCGATCTACCGCGGCGTGAAGCGCTACCTCGAACGCCACGCGCCGCGTCCTCGTGCGTTGATGCTCGCCGCCAAGAGCCGCGACCCCGCAAGTTGATCCGCGGAATACCGGTATAATTGGGCGTTTTCCGAAAGCAGACTCAGAGGACGATGCGCATCCTGCGGGGCCATGCGCCCAGCCTTGCACCGACCGCGCTCACCGTCGGCAATTTCGATGGCGTCCATCGCGGACACCAGGCGTTGTTGCGCCTGGTCTGCGACCGTGCGGTAGCACGACAACTCACCCCTGCGGTGCTCACCTTCGAACCCCACCCGCGCGAGCGGTTGGCACCGACCAGTGCCCCCCCGCGTCTCACCCCGCTGCGCGACAAAGCAGCGCTGCTTGCGCGGGAAGGGATCGCGCAGCTGCACATCCTCCCCTTTACCCGCCGTATCGCACAGTGGTCGCCAGAGGCGTTCATCGCGTTCATGGTCGAACGTCTCATGGTTCGCCACTTGATCGTGGGCGACGATTTTCGCTTCGGCGCCCATCGCGCCGGCACGTTGGAAACCTTGCTCGACGCTGGCGATCGCTTCGGCTTTACCGTGGAAGCGATGTCGACCCTTACGTTAGGCCCCGAACGCATCAGCTCGAGCGCCGTGCGCTCTGCGCTCGATGCGGGCAACGTCGAACACGCCGCGCTGCTGCTTGGGCGTTGGTACGCGGTCACCGGACGCGTCCACCCGGGCGCCCAACTCGGCCGCCAAATCGGTGTTCCGACGATGAACCTACGGATCGCACCACGGCAAGCGCTTCCTTCGGGCGTTTTCGTCGGCTGGGTCACCGGTCTGGGCAATCGGCCTGAACCGGCGGTGATCAACGTCGGCGTACGCCCGACCGTCACGCAGCGCCACCCAGCCGATCGCGCATCCTGCCCTCTGCTCTCCCCCACACTGGAGGCGCACCTCCTCGATTGGCACGGTGACGCATACGGCAAGCGGATCACCGTCCATTTCGCCGCCAAACTGCGGAACGAACAGCGCTTCCCGTCGCTTGCTGCGCTCACGGCACAAATCCACGACGACATCGCCGCGGCGCGACGCTGGCACGCAACGCACCCCACGCAATACCCATTGGATTAGGAGTCGATCGATGGCTAACGGAAAGGGCTACCGCCAAACCCTCAACCTCCCCGACACGCCGTTCCCCATGCGCGGCGACCTCGCGAAACGTGAACCGGGTTGGGTCGCGGCGTGGCAAAAGCAAAAACGCTACGAGCAGATCCGCGAACGGTGTCGCAGCCGCACGAAAAAGTTCGTCCTTCACGACGGGCCGCCGTACGCAAACGGGGATATCCATATCGGCCACGCGGTCAACAAAATCCTCAAAGACATCATCGTCCGCTCGAAAACGCTTGCTGGATACGACGCCCCCTACGTTCCCGGGTGGGACTGCCACGGGCTGCCCATCGAACACCAGATCGAAAAACGGTACGGGCGCGGTCTACCCGGCAGCGAAGTGCGCCGGCTGTGCCGCGAATTCGCTGCAGAACAGGTCGAACGGCAAAAGCGCGACTTCATCCGCTTGGGGGTGCTCGGGGACTGGGACAACCCCTACCTCACCATGAACTACGCCAACGAAGCGAACGAAATTCGCGCGCTCGCCCGCCTGGTCGCCGCCGGTTTCGTCGTCCGCGGTCTCAAACCGGTGCATTGGTGCTTCGACTGCGGGTCGGCGCTCGCGGAAGCGGAGATCGAGTACGAAGAGCGCACCTCACCGGCGATCGACGTCGCGTTTTCCCTCGACCCGGCGGAAAGGGCACGCGTTGCGCAAGCGTTTGGCCTTGCCGAAGCACCGCAGCAACCGGTCTTTGCCGTGATCTGGACTACCACCCCCTGGACGATCCCGGCGAACCAGGCACTCAACGTCCATCCCGAATACCGGTACGAACTCGTCGCCACCCCAAAAGGGTGCCTGATCCTGGCCGCCGAACTGAAGGATGCGGCATTGGCGCGCTACGGCTTTTCCGCCTCAGAAGTCGAAACGCTCGGCGCGTGTCAGGGGGCGGCGCTTGCGCGCGTCACGTTCCGCCATCCGCTCTATGATCGCGCTTCACCCGTCCTGCCCGACACCTACGTCGAGCTCGCCACCGGCACCGGCATCGTCCATTCGGCCCCCGCCTATGGGGAAGACGACTTCCGCGTCTGGATCGCCGCGGGTTTCCCCCAAGAGGCGATCCTCACTCCGGTTCAAGGTGACGGGCGCTTCGCCCCTGATCTGCCGGAATTCGGCGGCCTTTCCGTCTGGGAAGCGAACCCGAAGATCGTCGCCGCGCTCGAAGCTGCCGGGGCGCTGCTTGCGCACGCGCCGATCCGCCACAGTTACCCACACTGTTGGCGCCACAAAACGCCGACGATCTTCCGTGCCACCAACCAGTGGTTCGTCGCGATGGACCTGCCTCGCCCCGATCCCCTGCGCGACAACCACCCCACCACGTTGCGCGACCGGGCGCTTGCCGGCGTCGATGCCACCCGCTTCTACCCCGCTTGGGGTAAACAACGGCTGCACGCGATGATCGCGAACCGTCCCGACTGGTGCATCTCACGACAGCGCCACTGGGGCGTCCCGATCCCCTTCTTCGTCCACAAGCAGACCGGGGCGCTTCACCCGCGCACCGTCGAACTCATGGAAGCGGTTGCGCAACGCGTGGAACAGGAGGGCATCGAAGCGTGGTTTGCACTCGACCCTGCAGAGCTTCTGGGAGACGAAGCGCGCGACTACGAAAAAGTCACCGACACCCTCGACGTCTGGTTCGACTCCGGCACCACGCACCTGCACGTCTTGCGTGGCTCCCATCCCGAGCTCGGCCACCCTGCGGCGATGTACCTCGAAGGGTCCGACCAGCACCGCGGGTGGTTCCACTCGTCGCTCCTCACCGGTTGTGCGATCGACGGTCGCCCCCCTTACGACGCGCTCCTCACCCACGGCTTCGTCGTCGACGGGCAAGGACGCAAGATGAGCAAATCGCGCGGCAACGTCGTCGCGCCGCAAGAGGTGTGTGACACCCTCGGCGCCGACATCCTGCGCCTCTGGGTCGCCAGCACCGACTATTCCGGTGAGCTCACCATCTCGAAAGAGATCCTGCAACGGGTCGTCGAAGTCTACCGCCGGTTGCGCAACACTTTGCGCTTCATGCTCGCGAACATCGCCGACTTCGACCCGACGCGCGAAGCGGTCGCGCCAGAGGCGCTCGTCGACCTCGACCGCTGGGCGATCCTGGCAACCGCAACGGCGCAACAGCAGATCACCGACGCGTACGAGGCGATGGAGTTTCACCGCGTCGTCCAGACGATGATGCACTTTGCCTCGGAAACGCTTGGGGCGTTCTACCTCGACGTCCTCAAAGACCGCCTCTACACCACCCCCGCAAACGGCCATCCGCGCAAAAGCGCCCAGACCGCGATCACCCACATCCTGCATGCGTTCGTCCGCTGGATGGCGCCAATTTTGCCATTCACCGCGGAAGAGGTCTGGGAACACCTCACCGGCAACCCCGAAGAGAGTGTGATGTTCCACACCTGGTACGAACTGCCCGCAATCCCCGACGCCGACGCAGTGCGCGAACGCTGGCACTGGGTGCTCGATACCCGCGAACGGGTCACCAAAGCGATCGAAGCAAAACGCGAAGCGGGCGAAATCGGCGCAAACCTCGAAGCGGAGATCACCCTCTTTGCCGCCGGGGCGCGGTACCAAGCCTTGGCAGCGCTTGGGCGCGAACTCCACTTCCCGTACATCGTCTCGCGCGCCGAAGTGGTCGAAGTGGCGACCGCGGAGGAAGAGCGGGTCGAAGCACGCAAATCGCCGCACGGAAAATGCGCACGCTGCTGGCACTACGAACCCGACGTCGGCAGCGACCCGGCGCACCCCGACCTCTGCGGCCGCTGCCAAACCAACCTCACGGGTTCTGGAGAAACCCGGCTGTGGGCATAAACCCCGCGTTTCCCGAACCCGCACCCTCCGTGCCATCGGGGACGGCGGCAACGCGCCGCCTTCGGGTCGTAGGCATCGCGGCGCTGGTTTTCGCGCTCGACCAACTGAGCAAATGGATCATCGCGGCAACCATACCCACGGGCGAAGCGCTTGTTGTCACCCCCTTCTTCCAACTCGTCTCCGTCTACAACCCGGGCGCGGCGTTCAGCTTCCTTGCCGGCGCCGCGGGCTGGCAGCGGTGGTTCTTTTTAGCGATCGCCCTTGCCGTCACGCTTTGGCTGCTGTGGGAAGCGGGCACCGCCACCCGCAAAACCCTCTTGACCGCGTACGGTATGATCGTGGGTGGCGCACTCGGCAATGCTTGGGATCGCGTCGCCCACGGCGCCGTCCACGACTTCCTGCTCTTTCACTACCGCGCGTGGCACTGGCCCGCCTTCAACCTTGCCGACAGCGCGATTACCCTTGGCGTGGCGTTGCTCCTCTGGCATCTCAGGAAAGACCGATGAACGAACCCCTTACCCCGGCGAACGCGCCGTACCCAAAACCCGACACCGACGCCCCGGCATGTGTCGCACCGCACCATCTGGTGACGCTCCACTACCGCATCACGTTAGAGAACGGCGTCCCGATGGTGAGTACCTTCGAAGCGACGCCGGCAACGTTGCAACTGGGCGACGGCACCCTGGCCCCGCAATTCGAACGACTCCTCGTCGGCCTGCCCGTTGGCAGCCGCCACATCTTCACCCTACCGCCGGAAGCGGCGTTCGGGCCGCGCCGCGACGACCTGATCGAACGGGTTCGTCGCGCCGATTTTCCCGACGACACCGCCGAAGTGGGTACGATCCTCTCGTTCGCGGCACCCGACGGTTCCCGTTACGCGGGTGTCGTCGTGGAACTCGACGACGAATGGGGGGTCGTCGATTTCAACCACCCGCTGGCGGGCAAGACCATTCGCTTCGAAGTCGAAATCATCGGAGTCTGCTGACGTGACCGCACCGACCCATCGACCCACCATTGCGCTCCTTGCCAATCCACGCGGCTTCTGTGCCGGTGTCGACCGGGCGATCGCGATCGTCGAAGAAGCACTGAAGCGTTTCGGCCCCCCGGTTTATGTCCGCCACGAAGTCGTGCACAACCGTCACGTCGTCGACGGGCTCAAAGCCCGCGGCGCGGTCTTCGTCGAAACCCTTGCCGACGTTCCGGACGATGCGGTGGTGATCTTCAGCGCCCACGGCGTCTCGCAAGCGGTGCGCGAAGAGGCAGCGGCGCGCGGGCTCAAGGTTCTCGATGCCACCTGTCCGCTCGTCACCAAAGTCCACCTCGAAGTCCAGCGCCTTTACCGCGCCGGTTACCAGATCGTGATGATCGGCCATGCCGGTCACCCCGAAGTCGAAGGGACGATGGGGCAAGTCCCAGACCGCGTCTGGCTGGTCGAAAACGAACGTGATGTCGCCAACCTCCCGGAATTGGGCGACCGGGTCGCCTTCGTCACCCAAACCACCCTTTCGGTCGACGACGCCCGCCGCATCGTCGCGGCCCTCACCGCACGCTTTCCCCACATCGTCGGCCCCAAGAAAGACGACATCTGCTACGCGACGCAAAACCGGCAAGACGCCGTGCGCACGCTCGCAACCGCAACCGACCTCGTGCTCGTGATCGGCTCGAAGAACAGTTCCAACTCCAACCGTCTGCGCGAAGTCGCCGCAAGCTGTGGCGTCCCCGCCTACCTGATCGACGGCCCAGACGACATCGACCCGACGTGGCTAAACGGCGCAACACGCATCGGCATCACCGCGGGCGCCTCGGCGCCTGAGGCGCTCGTCACCGCCGTGACCGACCGTCTGCGCGCGTTGGGCATCACTGCGATCCAAGAAAGCGACGGCATTCGCGAAACGGTCCATTTTCCCTTACCGAAGGAGCTCGTCGATGCGTGACGACACCGCCGCGCGCACCCCTGAAGCGATCGACCGACTCGATTTCGAAACCGCACTCAAACAGCTGGAAGGCATCGTCGCCGCATTGGAAAGCGGCCATCTGCCGCTCGAGCAGGCGCTCACCCAATATGAGACGGGCGTGCGCCTCGTGCACCACGCCCGAACGCTGCTGCAAGCCGCCGAAGAGCGGTTGGTGCGCATCGAATCGCTCCACCGCCAAACGGCAGCCGCTGAGAACGGCGCGACGCGTCTCGCGAACGAATCCACCCCCGCTAGCGATGACCCCGACGACATCCCTTTTTGACCCAGCCCGCTTCGAAGCTGCGCTCGAGCACGCAATCACAGCCAGCGCAAGCCTCAGCCCGCGGCTACTCGCCGCGATGCGCCATGCGCTCCTTGCGCCGGGCAAACGGTTGCGGCCCCAACTCGTCTTCGCCGCTGGCGCGCTCACCCAGGCATCCGCCGAAGCGCTCACCCCCTTTGCTGTTGCGGTCGAACTCATCCACACCTACTCGCTCATTCACGACGACCTCCCCGCGATGGACGACGACGCGCTGCGCCGCGGCCGCCCCACCGTTCACGTCGCGTTCGACGAAGCCACTGCGATCCTTGCCGGGGACGCGCTGCAAGCGCTCGCGTTCGAAACGCTCGCCATCACACCGGAACTCACGCTCGAACAGCGGATGCGGCTCGTCGGGCTCCTTGCGCACGCCGCCGGCGCGGGCGGCATGGTCGGCGGACAAGCACTCGATATCGAAGCGGAGCGCTTCCCGTCCACAGCTGCGCCCGAAAGCGACGCGTTGACTGCGCTCGAGCGACTCCACCGCGGCAAAACCGGCGCGCTCATCGAAGCGGCGGTGATCGGCGGGGCGCTCTGCGGCCCCAAAGTCAAACGTACCCTACTGGAAACCCTGGCGCCGCTCGCCGCGCAACTGGGGTTGGCGTTCCAAATCGTGGACGACCTGCTCGACGCCACGAGCGACGCGACCACGCTCGGCAAAACGCCCGGCAAAGACGCACGACAGGGCAAACAGACCTTCGTCACCCTGCTCGGTGAACGCGCGGCGCGCGAACGACTCCGCACCCTCCAACGACAGATCGACGCAGCGATTGCCGCGCTCGGCCGTGATGCGGCGCCGCTCGCCACAGTCGCACGGCAGGTGATCGAACGCAACCGATGAGGCCACCCCCTATGGAACCTGCAGCGCTTGCGATCCGCTTCCCGCTTCTTGCCCGTATCGACACGCCGGAGGATTTGCGCAGAGTGCCCAAAGAGCGACTGCCGGAATTGGCCGCGGAATTGCGCACCTTCATTTTGGAATCGGTCGCAAAGACCGGTGGGCACCTCGCCTCCAACCTCGGCGCGGTCGAACTCACCATCGCGCTCCATTACGTCTATGACACCCCGTTCGACCGCCTGGTCTGGGACGTCGGCCACCAATGCTACCCGCACAAGATCCTCACAGGACGGCGCGACCGTTTTCACACCCTGCGCCAATGGGGGGGGATCGCCGGCTTTCCCAAGCGGGACGAAAGCCCGTACGACACCTTCGGTGTTGGCCACTCCTCGACCTCGATCTCCGCAGCGCTCGGCATGGCGGTCGCTGCGAAAGCGCGCGGTGAATCGCGTCACGTAGTCGCGGTGATCGGTGACGGCGCGATGTCGGCGGGCATGGCATTCGAAGCGCTCAACAACGCCGGGGATATGGAAGGCATCGACCTCACCGTGATCCTCAACGACAACGAGATGTCGATCTCGCCGCCGGTCGGTGCACTCACCAAGATCCTGGCGCGGCTCCTCACGGGCGAACCGTACCGCACCGCACGCGAGATCGGTTCGTCGCTCCTTGCGGCGGCGCCGCCCCTCAAAGCGTTCGCGCGGCGGGTCGAAGAGCACATGATCGGTATGCTCACCCCGGGCACCCTGTTCGAAGAGTTCGGCTTTCGTTACATCGGGCCGATCGACGGCCACGATCTCACCACGCTCGTCCCTACGCTGGAAAATTTACGGGAAACGGGGGGACTACAGTTCGTCCACGTCGTCACCAAAAAGGGACACGGCTACAAACTGGCCGAAGCCGACCCGATCCGCTACCACGGCGTCAGCCGCTTCGACCCGAAAGCGGGGCTTCCCGAACCTGCCCCCCTACCGGCACCCGCGAAGCCGTCCACCTACACCGAAGTCTTCGGCAAGTGGCTCTGCGCGATGGCCGAACGCGATCCCCTTCTCATCGGCATCACCCCCGCGATGCGCGAGGGCTCCGGGCTGGTCGCGTTCTCCGAGCGCTTTCCCGACCGTTATTTCGACGTCGGCATCGCCGAACAGCATGCGGTCACCTTCGCCGCGGGGCTCGCCTGCGAAGGCTTCCACCCCGTGGTCGCGATCTACTCCACCTTCCTGCAACGCGCCTACGACCAACTCATCCACGACGTCGCGTTACAAAACCTCAACGTCACCTTCGCGATCGACCGTGGCGGTCTGGTGGGTGCCGACGGCCCCACCCACCACGGCGCGTTCGACCTCTCCTACCTCTCCTGCATCCCCAACCTGATCGTGATGGCCCCCTCCGACGAAGCGGAGTGTTGGCGCCTGCTCACCACCGCCTACACCTACGAGGGCCCCGCAGCGGTGCGTTACCCCCGCGGTACCGGCCCTGGCGCGCCGCTACCGACCGCACTCGAACCGCTGCCCATCGGCAAAGCGCGGGTGGTCCGCGAAGGCAAGCGCCTGGCGATCCTCGCGTTCGGCGCCCCGCTCACCGCAGCGCGGCCCGTTGCGGAAGCACTCGACGCGACGCTCGTCGATATGCGCTTCGTCAAACCGCTCGACGCGGAACTGCTCGATGCGCTCTGCGAAACCCACGATCTGTTCGTCACCGTCGAAGAGAACGCGGTGATCGGGGGTGCTGGCAGCGAAGTGGCGCGCCTGCTCGAATCGCGCCCCACCCCCCCGCGCCTCTTGCGCTTGGGACTTGCCGACCGATTCTACCCCCACGGCGACCCGCAGAAACTGCTGGCATGCGCAGGACTCGATAGCGAAAGCCTGCACCGGGCGATTGACGATTTCTATCGAACTTCGCCTTGACTTCGCGGTCGGAAACAGGTAAAAAATCCTACGAAAACAGTCAACAAATCAACCCACAAGGAACGGCCCATGACAGAGATCGCCCAACCGCCACTTGCCGACGTCGCCCACGAAATGCCGGACGTTCAAGGTTCGGCCGACCACCGCAACCTCGACATCGACCGGGTTGGCATCAAAAGCATCCGCCACCCGATACGCGTCTCCGACCGCAGCGGCGGCGTGCAACACACCGTGGCCACCTTCAACATGTATGTCGGGTTGCCGCGCCACTTCAAAGGCACCCACATGTCGCGCTTCGTCGAGATCCTCAACCAGCAAGAGCGCGAACTGTCGGTGGAATCGTTCGAGCCGATGCTCCGCCACATGGTCGAACGGCTCGAAGCCGCCACCGGGCGCGTCGAGATGACCTTCCCCTACTTCGTCCTCAAAAAAGCGCCGGTCTCCGGCGTCGAAAGTCTGATGGACTACGACGTCACCTTCATCGGCGAGATCGACGAAAGCAACCGGTACCGCTTCACCCTGACGGTGGTCGTACCGGTCACCTCACTCTGCCCCTGCTCGAAGCGAATCTCAGAGCGCGGCGCCCACAACCAGCGCAGCCACATCACGATCACCGCAACGCTCGCGGATCATGTCTGGATCGAAGAACTGATCGACATCGCCGAAACCGAAGCCAGCTGCCAGCTCTACGGACTCCTCAAACGGCCCGACGAAAAATATGTCACCGAGTACGCGTACGACCACCCCAAATTCGTCGAAGATCTGGTGCGCGACGTCGCTGCGCGCCTCAATCGTGATCCGCGAATCGTCCGCTACGTGGTCGAATCGGAAAACTTCGAATCGATCCACAACCACTCGGCCTACGCGCTCATCGAAGGGCCGAAATAACGCACCGCGGGGCAAAGACCAGCCACACCCGCCGTGGCAGGTTTTTCTGAATGAATCGATGAAAAAGGCCACCGCCAACCGGTGGCCTTTCGCGCTTTGGCAATCAGGATACGCTCCTTTACTCGTCGCTATTCAGCACCCCCAACAAGTGCAGCAGGCTCGTAAAGAGATTATAGATGCTGACGAAGAGGGCGACCGTGGCCAAGATATAGTTCGTCTCTCCTCCGCGGACGATCTGATTCACCTCGAAGAGGATGAATCCCGCCATCAACAGGACGAACGCGGCCGAAACGGTGAGCGACAGCGCCGGGATTTCGAAGAAGATCGCCGCCAAACCGGCCAGGAACGCGACCAGGATCCCGACGAAGAGAAAGCCGCCCAGGAACGAAAGGTCCCGCTTCGTCGTCGACGCATAGGCCGCTAGCGCCAGGAAGATCACCGCCGTTCCCGCAAACGCCTGGAAGATGATCTCCGGACCATTGGGCAATTTCAAGTAGGCCGAAAGGATCGGACCCAGGGTGTACCCCATGAAGCCCGTGAGCGCAAAGACCGCAGCAATCCCGGCCGGGCGGTTTGCCAGTTTATGGACCAGGAAGAGCAACCCGAAATAACCGATCAGCGTCACGAGGATCCCGGGATGGGGCAACCCCAGCACCATCGCCGCGCCGGCGGTCAGCGCAGAAAAGCCCAGCGTCAGCGCCAGCAACATGAAGGTGTTGCGCAATACCTTCTGTGCCCGCACAGTATCGACTGTCGGCGCCTCCGACGAAAACGTCGGTTCGCTCGGCGTCGCCCCGTCGCGTGCTTGACGCAGCGCTTCCAACTCTTCCCACGTCAGCGTCCGGCCCGTTGCCGAACGGTTTTGCTCAGAAGGAACGTTCATCATACCTCCTTTCATTGGTCAAACCCAAAACCCACTATGGTTCAGACACCCACCGGGACACTCTGTTGCAATCGGCGCGCCAGCACCCGCTCGAGTCGCGCAGAGGCTTCGGCAAGCGCCTCACGTGCCGAATGGGCGGTGACCGCGAACACCACTTGCGGCGAATGGCGCAACCGCATCTGCACGACGCACCGTTTCATCAACACTCCGGTTTCGTCGCGCACATCGAGGAGCTTGATCCGCGTCCACGCCACGCGCCCTTTCACCTGCGCGATCAAACGGCGAAAACGCCCCTCGACCTCCGGCTGCAATGGCGCGTTGCTCTCAGAGCACACGACTTCTATCGGAAGCCGTTTCAGCGCACTTTTCGTCCGCCGCAGACCAAACCACCCTTTTTTCTCTTTGGGTTGTTCCATTACGCGTATCTCCTTCCGTCCTGCCACGGCTCTGTGGCACATTACTTTTATAGCATCACTCAAAACCCGATACAATCAGATTTTATTAGACCTTTTGTTCGAAAAAATCGGATGATCAGTCTCAAACAACTCCACCACTTCTGGCTCACCGCGCACCGCGGTGGCATCCAACGCGCGGCCGAAGCAAGTGGCCTGGCGCCACAGACCATCAGCGCGCAGATCGCTGCGCTGGAAAACCATTTAGGACGACCGCTCTTCGAGCGCCAAGGACGCCGCCTCGTCCTCACCCCCGCAGGAGAACTCACGCTGCAATACGCCGACGAAATCTTGCGCCTCACCGAGGCACTCGAACAGGCGCTTGCCAGCGACCGTCCTACCCTGCGGCTCAAAGTGGGCCTACTCGACAGTGTGCCCAAGGCCATCGCCGCCCACCTGTTGGCGCCACTTCGCGCACTCGAACAGCCGGTCACCCTACACGTGAGCGAAGAACGCTTTGCGCAACTCCTGGGGGCGTTGGCAACAGGAGCGCTCGACCTGATCTTGAGCGACATCCCGCCCGCGGCCGATCCGGCATTGCCGCTCTTCAGTCAGTGTCTGCTCGATACCCCGGTCGCGTGGTACGGCGCCCCGCGTTGGGGCCCTGGCCCGATTACGTGGTCGGACCTCACGCACATCCCGCTGCTGCTGCCCGCCGCGCCGACGCATGCGCGCGTCACCCTACTTGCGCAACTCCAGGCACATGGCGTCACCCCGACGATCGCGGGCGAATTCGCCGATACGGCACTTCTCGTCGAAATGGCCCGGTTGGGCGATGGCATCTTCACCGCGCCGGAACTCCTGAGCGACGCACTCTGTCAAGATGGGCGGCTGGTGCCGCTCGGCAACATCGCCGAACTGCACGAGCGCTACTGGCTGATCAGCCACCGCCGCAAACGCCACCATCCGGCCGTCGTACAATTGAGCCAGACGTTTCGCGCCGCATCCGTGCCGTCATCCGCCCAGCCGACAAAGGAAACCCCCTGATGAATCGGACGACACAACAACGGCTCACCCTTGCGGTCACCGTCACCTTCGGTTTCGCCCTCATCGAAGCGCTCGGCGGCTGGTTCGCCGGATCGCTCGCGCTCCTTGCCGACGCGAGCCACATGGTGACCGACGGGGCGGCACTTGCGCTCGCGCTCTTTGCCGCGTGGCTTGCCAACCGTCCCGCCAGCCCGCGCTTTTCGTACGGATGGGGCCGTGCCGAACTCCTCACCGCGCTCGTCAATGCCGCCGCGATGCTGGTGATCGTTGCCGGAATCGTCTGGGAAGCGTGGCAGCGCTGGCGCAACCCAACGCCGATCGACGGACCGTTGGTAGTGGGTGTTGCGGTGATTGGGCTCGCCGTCAATGGTCTGGTCGTCTGGCTACTGGGCGGGCACGCACATAGCCACGCCCATTCCCGTGATCACGATCATGATCATGATCACGGTCACGACCTCAGTCACGCACCGGGACACCAGCACAAACCTGAACCGGCACGCAAAACCGACCACGAACCCGAGCACTCCGCCGCACTCGGCGAAGCAAACCTCAACCTCAAAGGAGCGCTGTTGCACGTGATCGGCGATCTGCTCGGCTCGGTTGCTGCGATTCTCTCAGGAATCGTCGTTTGGGCCACCGGCTGGACCCCGATCGACCCGCTGCTGTCGCTCCTCATTGCGGCGCTGGTTGCGCACGCCAGCTTGCGCCTGCTCAAAGAGGCGCTGACCCGGCTACTCGACGGCGTACCGCCGACGGTGGCGCTCACCACCTTGGGGCAGTCGCTTGCCGAAACCCCCAACGTGCGCGAAATCCACGACCTGCACGTCTGGTCCCTTTCGGGGGAACGGTTTGCGCTGACCGCGCACGTCACGGTCGAGACACTCACCGCGTGGCCGGAAACGCTGGCGCAACTCGAAGCGAAAGCCCGTTCGGCAGGAATCCACCACACCACTTTCCAACCGGAACGCGACCCATGCGCGGCAGACGCTACCCGCAACACATGCGTTACCCAGAGCTATCGCACGGAAACGGCGCAGAAATGAGGAAGATACCGTGAAGGGAAACGAGCGCGCGGCTCTCTCAAGCGGTTTGCGCTGCTAAAATAGCGCTTCTGTTGGTGCCGAGAGAGGGAGTCGAACCCTCACGGTGTCACCACCGGCGGATTTTGAGTCCGCTGCGTCTACCAATTCCGCCATCTCGGCTTGAGAGCAACTATTATAGGAAAGAAATGAGACTTTGCCAAGAGCTCGATCGGCTCGATGCCTACGATTTTCCGCTTCCGCCCGAGCGGATTGCCCGGTACCCACAACCCGAACGTGACGCGAGCCGTCTGCTCGTCGTCGGCGAAGAACGTTTCGACGACCGAACGTTCCGCGATCTTCCTGCGCTGCTCGTACCCGGCGACCTCCTGGTGCTCAACGACAGCCGCGTGATCCATGCCCGCCTCTTTGGCCACAAAGCGACGGGGGGCGAAGTCGAAGTGCTCTTCGAGCGGCTGATCGGGGAAAAAGAGGCGCTCGCGCTGGTGCGCGCCAGCAAGTCGCCGAAACCCGGAACGACGTTACACCTGGCGAAGGCTTTTACCGTCGAAGTGGTCGATCGCCATGGCGACCTCTTTCACGTGCGACTGCGCGACGACGGCACCTTGTTCGACTGGATCGAACGCTTCGGGCAACTGCCGATCCCCCCCTATCTCGAGCGTCAGCCGGAAGAGACCGACGAAACCCGCTACCAAACCGTCTTTGCGCGCCATCCGGGGTCGGTCGCTGCGCCCACCGCGGGGCTCCATTTCACCGAGCCACTTCTTGCGCAATTGCAAAACCAGGGGGTGGGGCTGGCGTGGGTCACCTTGCACGTCGGTGCAGGCACTTTTCAACCGGTTCGCACCGAGCGGGTGAGCGAACACCGCATGCATGCCGAACGCTTCGTCATACCCGAAGCCACGGTCGAAGCGATCGCGCGCACGAAAGCTGCCGGCAAACGGGTGATCGCGGTAGGCACCACCGCGATGCGCACGCTTGAAGGGGCCGCACACCACTGGGGCAGGCTGCGCGCTGGACAGGGCGAAACCGACCTCTTCATCCGACCGGGCTTCCGCTTTCAGGTGGTCGACGCCCTCATCACCAACTTTCACCTCCCGCGTTCGACCCTCATCATGCTGGTCGCAGCGTTTGCCGGCTACCAGCGAACGATGGCCGCGTACCGGCACGCACTCGCAGGCGACTACCGCTTCTTCAGCTACGGCGACGCGATGTTCCTGCCGCAACGCTACGACACGGATTGGGCGCCGCATGAAACCCATTGACCCCAGAAGCAAACAGCAGAAGCACGGTCCGATCGCTGGCGTTCCCTGCCACGAGACACACTGGAAAGCGCACCGATGAACGATCGACCCCCTTACCCTGACGTTGGCACACCATGCGAACCGGTGCCCTTGCAACGCGTACCCACCCTCCCAAACGCTGCGCAACCCCAAGACCTACCGGATGCGCCAGACGCAACGGACGCGCCAACTCCGCCACCGCGCGCCGCTTTCACGCTGCTTGCCCGCTCGGGGGCGGCGCGGCGCGGACGGTTACGCCTACGCCGCGGAACCGTCGAAACCCCCGCGTTCATGCCGGTGGGCACCTACGGCACCGTCAAAGCGATGACCCCAGCGATGCTCGAAGCGATCGGTGCGCAGATCATCCTGGGCAATACTTTCCACCTCTGGTTGCGCCCGGGTCTGGAGGTGATCCAGCGCTTTCAGGGACTCCACCGTTTCATCGGTTGGAACCGCCCCATCCTCACCGATTCGGGCGGCTTTCAGGTTTTTTCTTTGGGCGCGCTGCGTAAAATCAGCGAAGAAGGGGTTCGTTTCGCCTCCCCGATCGACGGCAGCAAGCGGTTCCTCACCCCCGAAGGCGCGATCGAAATTCAGACGGTGCTTGATTCGGACATCGCGATGGTCTTCGACGAATGCACGCCCTACCCCGCGACCTTCGACGAAGCGGCGGCATCGATGCGCCTTTCGTTGCGGTGGGCCCGGCGCTGCCGAACCGCATTCGACCAGCAGGAAAACCCCAATGCGCTTTTCGGGATCGTGCAAGGGGGCATGTACGAGCCGTTACGCGACGCGTCACTGGCCGGATTGCTGGAGATTGGCTTTCACGGCTACGCCATTGGCGGTCTTTCGGTGGGCGAACCCAAAGCGGAGATGGTCCGCATCCTGGCCCATACGGCACCGCAGCTACCGGAAAACCAGGCGCGCTATCTGATGGGCGTGGGCACGCCCGAAGACCTCATCGTGGGCGTACAGCATGGGATCGACCTCTTCGACTGCGTGATGCCCACCCGCAACGCGCGCAACGGCCACCTCTTTACCCGATACGGGGACATCAAGATCAAACAGGCGCGCTACCGCCACGACACCGAACCCCTCGACCCGACCTGTGACTGCTATACCTGCCGCCATTTCAGCCGCGCCTACCTGCACCACCTCTTCCGCGCCGGCGAAATCCTGGGGAGCATCCTCAACACCGTGCACAACCTACGCTACTACCACAACCTCATGGCGGAATTGCGCACGGCGATCGAACACGACACCTTTGCCGAAACCGCTGCGCGTTTGCTGCGTGACCGGCAGGAGGGAAACCGCGCTTGAACCTACCACTGCCGGTTGTACTACCGATTGCACCGCTTACCGCTGCCCGCTTCGGTTTGCAGGCGGGAGCGCACGAACGCAGACCGTTACCGCGCCGAAACGCACCGATTACGCTTTCACGTCGACGGTGTTGCCCAAATGGGGCGGGTTGCTCGGTTGCGGCAACGCGGCCAAAAGCGATAGCGCCGTCTGCTCTTGCACGTCGTTGATTTTCTTCAAGACGGCGGTTTGAATCGCAGTGGTCACTTGATTTTGCTGCATCACGCTCGCGATCTGGGTCACGTCCATGGTATCCATCGTCTGCTCCTGCGCCCTGGGCGCTTTTCATTCTATTGGGTTAACGGCAGAAATGCCAATTACTTGAGCTATTTGAAGACACGCTCGCGAAAACAAAAAAAATCCCACCCCCAATGGGAGTGGGATCGTGATGAGGTTCGGTACAGGACCTCAGACCGATCAGAAGTCCATGTCACCCATGCCGGCACCCGCAGCCGGCGCAGCGGCTTTCTCATCCTTCGGCGCTTCGGCGATCATGCACTCGGTAGTGAGCATGAGGCCAGCGACCGACGCGGCGTTTTGCAGCGCCGAGCGGGTGACTTTGGTCGGGTCGAGCACACCCATTTCGATCATGTCACCGAATTCGCCGGTTGCGGCGTTGTAGCCATAGTTGCCCTTGCCTTCGAGCACCTTCGCGACGATCACGCTCGGCTCTTCACCCGCGTTCGCGACGATCTCGCGCAGCGGCTGCTCGACCGCGCGAAGCACGATCTTGATCCCGGCTTCCTGGTCGGGGTTGTCGCCCTTGAGCCCTTTCGCGACCGCCGCTTCACGGGCACGCAGAAGCGCCACGCCACCACCCGGCACGATCCCTTCTTCGACCGCGGCGCGGGTTGCATGCAGCGCGTCTTCGACGCGCGCTTTTTTCTCTTTCATTTCGACTTCGGTCGCGGCACCGACTTTGATCACCGCAACGCCACCCGCGAGCTTCGCGACACGCTCTTGCAGTTTTTCGCGGTCGTAGTCGCTCGTGGCTTCTTCGATCTGCACGCGGATCTCTTTGACGCGCGCTTGGATCTTCGCCGGGTCGCCCGCACCGTCGATGATCGTGGTGTGCTCTTTCGCCACTTCGACACGCTTGGCTTGACCCAGATCTTCGAGGGTCGCCTTTTCGAGCGAAAGACCGACCTCTTCGGAGATCACGGTACCGCCGGTGAGGATCGCGATGTCTTGCAGCATCGCTTTGCGACGATCACCGAAGCCCGGCGCTTTGACCGCGCAGGTCTTGAGGATGCCGCGCAGGTTGTTCACCACGAGCGTGGCAAGGGCTTCGCCTTCGACGTCTTCCGCGATGATCAGGAGCGGCCGGCCCGCTTTCGCCACTTGTTCGAGCACCGGCAAGAGGTCGCGGATGTTGCTGATCTTCTTGTCGTGCAAGAGGATGTAGGGGTTGTCGAGCACCGCGACTTGCTTGTCGGGGTTGTTGATGAAGTAGGGCGAGAGGTAGCCGCGGTCGAACTGCATCCCTTCGACCACTTCGAGCTCGTTTTCGAGACTCTTGCCGTCTTCGACGGTGATCACCCCCTCTTTGCCCACTTTGTCCATCGCTTGTGCGATGATCTCGCCGATCGAGCTGTCGGCGTTCGCCGAGATCGTACCCACTTGCGCGATCTCTTTGGTGGTCGAGCAGGGTTTGGAGATCGCTTTCAGCTCTTCGACGATCGCGGTCACCGCCTTGTCGATCCCGCGCTTGAGGTCCATCGGGTTCATCCCGGCGGCGACGTACTTCATCCCTTCGCGCACGATCGCTTGTGCAAGCACGGTAGCGGTGGTCGTCCCGTCACCGGCGACGTCAGCGGTCTTCGAGGCCACCTCTTTGACCATCTGCGCGCCCATGTTTTCGAACTTGTCTTTGAGTTCGATCTCTTTGGCAACGGTGACGCCGTCCTTGGTGACGATCGGCGCGCCGAAGCTGCGCTCGATCACGACGTTACGCCCTTTCGGCCCCAACGTGGTTTTCACCGCATTGGCAAGGAGGTTGACCCCTGCAACCAGGCGTTCACGCGCACTGTCGTGGAATTTGACTTCTTTGGCTGCCATTGTTTCTGCTCCTTCGTGATTGGGTTGGTTTCGCGTTTTGATGCGTTGCCCAACGGATTACGCTTCGATCACTGCCATGATGTCGTCTTCACGCAACACCAGGAGCTCTTCGCCCTCGACCTTCACGGTCTGGCCCGCGTATTTGCCGAAGAGCACTTTGTCGCCCACTTTCACCGCCATCGGGCGTTTGCTGCCATCGTCGAGAATCTTGCCGTCCCCCACGGCGAGCACTTCGCCCTGATCCGGTTTCTCCCCAGCGGTATCGGGGATCACGATCCCACTGGCGGTTTTGCGTTCAGCTTCGATACGTTTGACGACGACACGGTCATGCAACGGACGCAGTTTCATGACAGACCTCTCCTTTTTCCTTGTGACACAGTTTTCCCAGCGGGTGGAGTGTTGTTAGCACTCGCACCTAACGAGTGCTAATGATAGGGTAGGCGCACAAAAAAATCAAGGGGGCAATCGCCCCCTTTGCGTATCGATCGGGATCGGCTGGCGCAACGCCTGGCTCTAGCGGGCTCGTCAGCCGCATGCGGCGGCTTTCAGGAACGCATTTCGCGATGGTATTGCGCGACGCGTTCGACCTCGGCTTTGGAACCGAGCACGACACCGACCCGTTGATGGAGTCGTTCGGGCACGATCTCGAGCAACCGCCGTTCGCCGTCGGTACCCATACCCCCTGCCTGCTCGACCAGAAACGCCATGGGGTTGGCCTCATAGAGCAGCCGCAATTTTCCCCCCTTCGCCTGGGTCTTGCGATCCACCGGGTAGAGGAAGATGCCACCGCGCGTGAGGATGCGGTGCATGTCGGCCACCATCGAACCCACCCAGCGCATGTTGAAGTCGCGCCCCCGCGGCCCCTCTTTACCCGCGAGGAGTTCGTCGATATAGCGGGTTACCGGCGGAAACCAGTGACGGCGGTTGCTGGCGTTGATCGCGAATTCGGCCGTCTCTTCGGGGATCGTGATCGTTGGTTTGCTCAAAAACCACGCGCCAAACTCGCGATCCAGGGTGAATTCGTGCACCCCGTGCCCAAAAGAGAGCACCAGTTGCGCCGTCGGCCCGTAGATCGCGTACCCGGCCGCTACCTGTTGCTTGCCAGGCTGAAGGAAATCGGCTTCGGTGGGGCACCCTTCTGGCCGTGGATTGCGCAACACGCTGAAGATGGTTCCCACCGAGATATTGACGTCGATATTGGACGACCCATCCAGAGGGTCGAAGAGCAGGAGATAGCCACCGCGCGGGTAACGCTCCGGTATCAGGCAGATGGTCTCCTCTTCCTCAGAGGCCATCGCCGCAAGGTGACCGCCCCAGGCATTGGCCTGAAGCAGCAGCTCGTTCGCGATCACATCGAGCTTTTTCTGCGCTTCGCCTTGGACGTTGTGACTTCCTGCTTCGCCGTGGATTCCCGCAAAGCTCCCTTTGCCGATCGTTACCGCGAGCGCTTTCGCGGCGCGTGCGACCACTTCGATCAACAGGCGCAAGTTCGCGTCGAGCTTGCCTTCCCGTTGCGCTTCGATCAGGAACTGCGATAGACTGATGCGCTCTAACATTTTGCCCCCTTCGTGGGTAAAACGTTATTATCCGTCAGAGGACGCCAAACCATGCACCTCGTCATCATCGGCGGCGGCGTGATCGGGATCACGACCGCATGGGCGTGTCGCCTGCGCGGCTGGGACGTCACCGTGATCGAAGCCAACGAGACGCTGGCGCGCGGCGCCTGTTACGCGAACGGGGCGCAGATCTCGGTGAGCCACCCCCACCCGTGGTCGAGCCCGCAAGCACCGCGCATCGCAATGGAATCCCTCTTCAACCCGGACGCTCCGTTTCACTGGAAACCCAAATGGGATTGTGTCGAGGCACGGTGGCTCGCGCTCTTTTTGCGCGAGTGTCTCCCCGAGCGGCACCGGCGCAATACGCGTGCGATCGCCGCGCTGGGCACATTCAGTCTGTCGGTACTGCGCCGCTGGCGCTCCGAGTTGGCGTTGCAGTACGACGCGGTGACCCGCGGAATCCTCCACCTCTTTTTCGACGAAAAAGCGTGGCAGCACGGCCAAGCGCACGCCGCCGAGTTGGCCGAACTTGGTATTCGCGCGGTGCCCTGCACGCCAGACGAAGCGATCGCAATCGAACCGGCACTCGCGCCCCATCGGGATCGACTGTACGGAGCGCTCCACGCCCCAGACGACGAGAGCGGTGACGCGCACGCCTTTACCCTCGCTCTCGCGGAACGGTGCGCGGCGGCGGGCGTCACGATCCGCACCCACACCCCCGCGATCGGCTGGCAGTTTCGTGCCGACGGTCAAGCGCGCTTGCGCATCCATGCGCGGGAGCCCCACGCGGCAACGGAAACGACCCTTGAAGCGGACGGCTACGTTTTGTGTGCAGGGGTCGGAAGCCGCGCCCTGGCCCGTCCACTGCTTGGCGACGTTCCGATCCACCCCGTGAAAGGGTATTCGCTGACCCTTCCGATCCGCGACCCGGAGCGCATCCCAACGGTTTCACTTACCGATGAGTCCCATCGCATCGTCGCGTCGCGCCTGGGGAATCGTTGGCGCATCGCGGGGACTGCCGAATTGGCGGGAATGGACGACCGTCCCGATCCGGCGCGGCTTGTTTCCCTCTACCGTTGGGGACGACAGTGGGGCGGCGATGCCGTCGATTGGTCGCAAGCCGAAGAATGGGCTGGGTTACGGCCGATGACGCCCAGCGGTGTGCCGCTGATCGGTAAGACGCGTTACCGCAACGTCTGGATCAACAGCGGCCACGGGTCGCTTGGGTGGACGCTCGCCTGCGGTTCCGCCGAAGCGATTGCCGGGTTGATTGCGGGCGACCCACCCAGCGTCGCCTTTCCTTTCCTCACCTGACCTCGGCATGTTCAGGCGTGTCACTCTCAGTTGATGGTCATTTGACCCGTTTGAAACCGGGGCTGCCCCCTTTTCCGGGCGATTCGGGCGGCGTGTGTTTCTCGCCACCCGGCTCGTCGGCGGTAAACATTTCGTTGGGCAGCGCGATCCCGTGCCCCGTCTCTTTGGCAAAGAGCGCGACGATGTTTTCCGCCGGAATCCAGACGTCGAAGACCTGACCCGAAAAACGGGCCTGAAAACCGATCCCTTCGGGTTCGAACGTGAGGCCGTTGATCGCCTCCGGGCTGAGGTTCAGGACGATTTCACCGTCTCGGTCGTACCCTTTGGGAACGGTTGCACCGGCCACTTTGGCACTGAGGTACGGGGTGAGACCGTGGTCGACACACCACGACCACATCCCTTTGGCCAGATAGGGCTTACTGGAGGGCGGCAGCATCGGCTCAACTCCGCATCAATTTTTCGGCTGGCGAGAGCGCGTCGATGAATCCCTGGCGACTGAAAATCCGCTCCGCGTACTTGTGGATCACTGCAGCCCCTTTGGGCAGGCTGATCTGGTAATGTTCGAGTCGCCACAAGAGTGGCGCCATCGCGACGTCGATCATCGAATACTCTTCACCGAAAAGGAACTTTTGCCGCTCGAGGAGCGGCGCGAGCTGTTC
The DNA here is from genome assembly GCF_054656675.1 of Hydrogenophilus hirschii. Taxonomy (NCBI): domain Bacteria; kingdom Pseudomonadati; phylum Pseudomonadota; class Hydrogenophilia; order Hydrogenophilales; family Hydrogenophilaceae; genus Hydrogenophilus; species Hydrogenophilus hirschii. Next base: position 115,717 of record NZ_BAAHXQ010000001.1, on the reverse strand, counting down.
GAGCTGCTCCGCCAGGTATTTGCGCACCCGCTCTTTTTCGCTTTCGTCTTCGCTCTCCTCCAGCACCCGCATATGGCGGAACATTTCGTGTTCCAGCGTCGCCAACAATTGCCGCGCGCGCGCGCGACCAACGGGGTCTGCGGGCATCAATTGCGGGTGCGGAAAACGCTCGTCGATGTATTCGTTGATGATATTGGGCTCGAACAGGATCAATTCACGGTCGACCAGGACTGGGACGCGACCGTAGGGGTTGATGCGCTGCACCTCTTCGCGTTTGTCGAGCAGATCGACATCGGTTACCTCGAAGTCCATGCCTTTTTCGAAGAGCACGATGCGGCAACGATGGCTGAAGGGATCGGTTGCGCTCGAATAGAGGTTCATCATCGTCAGCTTTCCTCCAATAGAAAACGCACCGCCGAAACGGTTCGGCGGTGCGACCAACACTTGGCGAGGAAGTTCCGCAGGGAACGTTCCCCGGCATGGAAATCAGTGGACGTCTTTCCAGTACGCCTTCTTCAGGAGATAGGTGAGGACGAAGAAGACCACCAGGTAGAGCATCACCCAGATGCCGATCGTTTTGCGTTTCTCGGCAACCGGTTCGCCCATCCACTGCAAGAACGAGACGAGATCGGCAACGGCCTTGTCGTATTCCGCGGGCGAAAGCAATCCGGGTTTGGCGAGCGACAGTTTGATGTGCTCGTTACCGTGTTCGTCCTTGCTCCTCTCCGCTACCTGGATACCTTGCAACTCCCAGAGCACGTGTGGCATCCCGACGTTGGGGAAGACGACGTTGTTCCATCCGATAGGACGGCTGTCGTCGCGGTAGAACGTGCGCAGGTAGGTGTAGAGCCAGTCGGCACCCGAATAGGAAAGCGTCTCCTTCTGACGCGCGATGAGGGTAAGGTCCGGCGGCGTCGCGCCAAACCACTTCTTCGCGTCTTTAGGACGCATCGCGATCGTCATCAGGTCCCCGACCTTCTCACCGGTAAAGAGCAGATAGTCCTTGATCTGCTGTTCGGTGAGCCCGATTTCGGTAAGGCGGTTGTACCGCATCATGCTCGCCGCATGGCAGTTGAGACAGTAATTGACGAAGAGCTTCGCCCCATGTTGCAGGTCGACCGGATTGGTGGAAACCGGCGCCTTGTCGATGTGGACGTTTGCCTCGGCGGCAAAGAGCAACGTTGGCGCGGCAGCGAGCACTGCCGCCGTTTTTTTGAGCCATGAAATCCAGTTCGTCTTCATTTCCAGGTCACCCTTTCCGGTTCGGGTTTGCACGGGTCGATCTTGCTATACCACGGCATCAACAGGAAGAACGCGAAGTAGATCACCGCGCAGATCTGCGCGACCAGGGTCCGCGTCGGGTTCGGCGGCAACACGCCCAGATAGCCGAGGATGAGGAACGCGATCACGAAGAGGGTGAGCGCGATCTTGAAGATCGGGCCTTTGTAGCGGATCGACTTCACCGGTGACCGGTCGAGCCACGGCAAGAACGCGATGATCAGCACCGCGGCGAACATTGCGACCACGCCCCAAAACTTCGCGTCCAACCCAAAGAGCGGGTAGGTGACGGCGCGCAGGATCGAATAGAACGGCGTGAAATACCACACCGGCGCGATATGCGGCGGCGTCTTCAAGGGATCGGCCGGAATGAAGTTGTTCGCTTCGAGGAAGTAACCGCCCCCTTCCGGCGCGAAGAAGACCACTGCGAAGAAGACGATGAAGAAGCCCGCCACCCCGACCATGTCTTTGACCGTATAGTAGGGGTGGAACGGGATCCCGTCGAGCGGCTTGCCCGTAGCGTCCTTCTTCTTCTTGATCTCGATGCCGTCCGGGTTGTTCGAACCCACTTCATGAAGCGCGACGATGTGCGCCGCAACCAGAAGCAGCAGCACCAAGGGCACCGCGATCACATGGAGCGAGAAGAAGCGGTTGAGCGTCGCGTCCGAAATCACGTAGTCACCGCGAACGAAGACCGCCAGGTCTGGACCGATCACGGGAATCGCGGAGACCAGGTTGATGATCACCTGCGCGCCCCAGAAGGACATCTGACCCCACGGCAACAGGTAGCCCATGAACGCTTCGGCCATCAGCGCCAAGAAGATGAGTACGCCGATGATCCAGAGGAGCTCACGCGGTTTGCGGTACGAGCCGTAGAGCAGCCCGCGGAACATGTGGAGATAGACGACGATGAAAAACGCCGACGCGCCGGTGGAGTGCATGTAGCGGATGAACCAACCACCGGGCACTTCCCGCATGATGTATTCGACGCTGGCAAACGCCACCGGAACCCCAGCAGCGTTCAAGGTGCCGTCGGGCTTGTAGTTCATCACCAAGAAAATTCCGGTGACGATCTGGATCACGAACACCAGCAGCGCCAACGAACCGAAGAAATACCAGAAGTTGAGGTTTTTCGGGGCGTAATAACCAGTGAGGTGCCCCTCAATCGTGGACGAGAGCGGGAAACGCTCGTCGATCCACTGCAGCAAGCCGGATTTACTCGTCATGGTTCACTCCTGCCTCACGCTTTGTCTTCGCCGATCAGCACCTTCGTTTCCGTGAGGTACTTGTGGGGCGGCACGGGCAAGTTGGTGGGCGCCGGCATGTGCTTGAAAACACGACCGGCAAGATCGAATATCGAGCCGTGGCACGGACAGAGGTATCCGCCAACCCAGTCGGCGCTGATCCCGCTCGCCTCACCCACTTGGAATTTTGGCGACGGGGAACATCCGAGGTGGGTGCACACTCCTTCGACGATCAGGAATTCCGGTTTGATCGAGCGGTGCTCGTTCTTCGCATAAGGTGGCTGGATCGATTTTTCGGAGTCCGGATCCGCGAGCTTTTCGCGCACCGCTTTGAGCGACTCGAGCATTTCAGGGGTGCGGTGCAACACCCAGATGGGTTTCCCGCGCCACTCGACGACGATCATCTCGCCCGGCGGCACTTTCGAAATATCGACCTCGACCGGCGCTCCCGCCGCTTTCGCGCGCTCGGAAGGGGCAAAACTGGCGACGAACGGCGCTGCGAGCGCGACCGCGCCTACGCCTCCGACAACCGACGTTGCGACCAGCAGTTGCCGGCGATTGTCGTCCATCGGCTCGGCAGTATGTGTCATCGTTTTCTCCTCGGATGCCCAAATCTAAACGATTATAGCGCTGCTCGAAACGGAAACCAACCAGCGCCAAACGAAATGATGATATAGATCAACTCTGTTGATCGATGAGCGCGCGCCGATCGTGCCAAGCGTAGGCGATCGTTGCCGGATCGGCGTATTCCAGCTCGCCGCCGACGGGCACCCCGCGCGCCAAACGGGTGATTTTGCACGTGGGCACGGCCGCGGCGATTCGCTCGGCCAACCATTGTGCGGTTGCTTCTCCTTCGGCAGTGAAATTGGTCGCGAGCACCACCTCTTGGACTTCCGGTCGCGCAATGCGCGCCAGAAGTTTCTCGACACCCAACGCCTTCGGCCCGATGCCATCGAGCGGCGACAACCGCCCCATCAACACGTAATAGCACCCCTGAAACACGTGCGCCGCATCGAGCGCCTCGAGGTCCGCCGGGGTTTCGACCACGCAGACGACGCTGCGGTCGCGCGCGGGGTCTGCGCAACGCGCGCAGACCGGTGTTTCGGAAAAGGTGTTGCATTCGGCGCAGTGCACCAATACCTCTGCCGCGCGCGCCAACGCGCGCGCGAGGCGTTTTGCGGCAGCACGGTCGTGGTTGAGGAGATAGTGCGCGAGCCGCTGTGCGCTGCGCGGCCCTAAACCGGGCAGGTGCTTCAGCGCGTCGATCAATTCATTGAGTGCTTGGCTCATCCGCAACTGACCTCGACGGCGTTACGGTGTCAAAACGGTAGATTCATGCCCGGCGGCAGGGGCAGCCCAGCGGTGGCTTCCCCCATTTTCTCCTGCACCGTGGCTTCGGCACGGCGGACCGCGTCGTTGAACGCTGCCGCAATGAGGTCTTCGAGCATCTCGCGATCATCGAGCACCGAAGGGTCGATGGTGACGCGTCGCACGTCGTGCTTACAGGTCATCACCACCTTGACCAACCCAGCGCCCGACTGCCCTTCGACCTCGGTCTGCGCGAGCTCCTCTTGAATCTTTTGGATTTCTTCCTGCATCTTCTGCGCTTGGCGCATCAGACCCGAAATGGCCGCTTTGTTGAACATCGTCTTTTCCTCTCTTCACAACAACTGCGATTATCCCTCAGCGGAGCGTTCTGGCCAGTGCACCGCGTCGGGGTCGATTCTCAACCCCAGCCGTTCGCAGAGCACCTGAACGCCGGGGAGCTGGGATGCTTTGTCGAGTATCCGCCGTTTGCGTTCCGCCCAGTGCGCCGCTTCTTCTTTCGCCGGAGTGCCGGCGACGTCAGTAGCGGCCTCGAACCGCAAACGACGCTGCCATTTGCTGGGCGCTGCGGCAGCAACCGCAGATGCGACGCGCTGGGTCAATTCCGGCTTCGCCTTCAACCAGTGGTGTGCGAGTGCGTCGACCGCCATCGTCCAGGTTGTGCCGTCGTCGGCGACCACGGCACAATGCGACGCCAACGTTTGAGCCAACCCGTCCAGTTCGAGGCGCGGAAACAGGTCGAGCCACGCGCGGTTTGCCGCGCTGCTTGTCGCTGTCGGTTTGGCATCGTCACGTTGCCGCGGCGCCGTCTTCTGCGGTTGCGGCGCCGGGCGAAACGGCTTTGGGGGTTCGCTGCGCTCCTCGTTTTGAAGGGCCAGCGCAGGCGCTTCGACGGTTGTTGGCGTCGCTGGCTGTGGTTGCGCAAGGACCGGCTCTGGGGCCGGACCTGCGGGCACGGGCGGCGCATTGGGTTGCTGTTGCGGTGCGAACGCGAAGAGACGCAGCAGCACCATCTCGAGCCCCGTTCGTTCGTCTGGCGCAAGCGGCACGTCACGACGCCCATGCACGACGATCTGGTACGCCAACTGCACGAACTCCGGATCCCATTCGTGCGCGAGCGCTTCCAGACGCGCGTCTTCGAGGGGCGCGCCGCCGAATTGCCGACGGGCGACGCGGTGGATGAGTTGCGCCAGCGACGCCAGCACCGCATCCACCGCGACGCTTGTTTCCGCAAGCTGCGCTACGAGCGTGAGGTAGCGGTCGTTCGCGTGCGCGGACAACGCCGCAAGGAGTTCGATCAACACCGTTTCACTCACCAAGCCGAGCATTTCGCTCACCGCGGCTTCGCTCACGGTACCGGCGCCATAGGCGATCGCCTGGTCGAGCAGCGACAGCGCGTCGCGCATCGAACCGCGCGCCGCTTGGCCGATCCGTTGCAGCGCCGCCGGTTCGAACGGAATCGCCTCCTCGGTGAGGATGGTGGCCGCTCGGCTTGCGATCTGGGCCGCAGAAAGGGCACGCAAGTTGAACTGCAGACAGCGCGAGAGCACCGTGACTGGGATTTTCTGCGGGTCGGTGGTCGCCAACACGAACTTCACATGCTCGGGCGGCTCTTCGAGCGTTTTCAGCATCGCGTTGAACGCATGCCCCGTGAGCATGTGCACTTCGTCGATCATATAGACTTTGTACCGCCCGGCAACGGGTGCGTAGGTGGCTTGCTCAAGAAGTGCTGCCATTTCGTCGACGCCGCGGTTGGAGGCGGCGTCCATTTCGACGTAATCGGGAAAGCGGTCGGCGTCGATCGCTTGGCACGCCGCGCACGCGTTACACGGCTCGGCACCCACGCCGCGTTCACAGTTGAGCGCTTTGGCCAGGATCCGACTGATCGTGGTTTTCCCGACACCGCGCGTACCGGTAAAGAGATAGGCGTGGTGCAAACGTCCAGTGGTCAGCGCATGGGTGAGCGCACGTACGACGTGATCTTGACCGACAAGGGCGGAGAAATCACGAGGGCGCCATTTACGCGCCAGGGCCAATTGGGTCATAAGCGATCATCGAGTCAGACGGCGAGCCGGACCCCCGGCACTGGCAGGATGTGGTTAGGGCTGCTGCCTCCCGGCCCTGACCCGGTTCCCACGCTGCCATGCGGGGCGACCCGCCGCAGGGTGAATCATATCACGGCTTGCGCGCGGTTGGGTTCGGTTCGCTTTCGGTATCCGCCGCAGCTTCCGCGGCGGGAGGTTGGGATGCCGTCCGCTCTGCTTCGGACGCCGGGGCGTCCGCCCCCGCTGCGTTTTCCGTGCTGTGCGAAACGGGGAAGGTCGCGTTCGACGCACGATCCCACGGCAACGCCAGGCGTTCCGTCGGCAAGAGGGTTTCCGCGGCGACAACCCGCGCGCGCACCGGATCGAGTTGCAACAGCTGCGCATAGTGACCTTTGGCTTTGCCCCAGAGCTGCAGCCCCAAGGTCAAACGCAGCAGCGCCTCGTGCAGGACGGGATCGTTTTCGTTGTCACCAAGCCAGCGCTCCAGGCGGTCGAGCCAAGCCGGTTCCGCAGGAAGCAACGGCAAGAGCTCGGCAACGACTTCGGTGGCATAGCGCCGGCGCAGGAAGGTTTCGGCAAGCCGCAGCGCCTGTGCCACTTCCCCTTCGCTGCGCAACGTGCGGATCACCGCAGCAACGATCGCGGGCAATTGCCGTTCGTCTTTGGGTTGCGACTCCCACCACGCGTCAAAAGTGCGCTCGCGGCGCAACGCGTCTGTAAGCAGCGCCGGATAGGCTTTTACCGCCACCGCCAAGAATTCCGGCGCGGGCAACGCATCATGACGGCGCAGTTTGCGCGCGGCCTCAAGCGCCATCTCCCAGCGCTCGAGCTGTGTTCCCGCTTCCAAGCGCAACCGCTCGCGGACGGTGGGCGCAACTTTACCGCCCCGTTCGAGCGCCGTCAGCGCAGCCTCCAACCGATCGATGCGGCGAAAAACCAAACCGAAACGGGCTTCCAACACCTGCCGTACGGCCATCCAGTCGCCGACGTCCGGAATCCGCGCCAACGCATTTTCGGCGCGCGCTTCGTCACGTACGGCCAACGCCGCTTCGCACGCTGCCGCCGCTGCCGCCGCGGCGCCATGCTTGAGCCGGTACGCACGGTCGAGGGCTTTGAAGCTCATTTTGGGTTTGCCGAGTTCCCATCCCACGACCGCCATTTCCAGCGCATCGAGCGCACGCTGCAAGCGACGGCGCTCCCGCCAGTGGCGAACCGAAGCCGGGGTGCCAATGATCCGCGCCACCAGTCTGAGCACGCCGTATCCCACGAAGAGGAACAGCAGTGCCAGCAAGACAAGCAGCTGGCTCGAGAGCTGAAAACGGTAGGGCGGAAACACCGCGACGACGTAGCCATCCAACGTCTGGAACCAAAGTGCAAACGCCACCGCTGCAACCGCGGCGATCAAGACAGCAAGGACGGTTCGCATTGCAGTCACTCCTTGCCAATGGGTTGCATCTCAGGCGCTGCCAGGCGCGTCTCGATTTCCGAGAGCGCTTTGAGCGAACGCGCCAACGTGGGCCGTTCGGCATGGACGCGCTCGGCTTTGAGCGCGGCGATCGCCGCGTTTGCGGCCTGGGTGGCCGGCGCGTTCGGGTCGAAGTAACGCGCCAGGGTCTTTTCCAGTTTCGCCAACGCCGTTTGGTACGCCGTTTCGTCTCCCCTTTGCGCGGCAACGCGCGCTGCGGCGATCCAGGTGCTGATGTTGAGCTGCAGCGTAGTCGCCGCTTCGGGCGAAAGCAGTTCCGGCGCGGTGGCGTCCAGCCGTTCCAACCGCAGCCAGTCGGCCCACTCTTGGCCAACCGCGCGACCGAACGCGACCAATGCCGCCCACGCCCGCTGGTACCACGGCGCGGAGGCGTCTGCGGTATCCGCCACTTTGTGCTTGGGATCGACCTCGGCAAGATAGGCGAACGGAGCATTCGCGATCGCGTCGTCGAGCGCGTCGAGCTTGGCCAAAATGCCGTCGACATCGACGCGCGGCGCCGATTGAACGGCCAGGAGATCGGCTTCGACGGCTTTGCGCAGTTCACGCAAAAGCGGCCGGTCGGCCTCTTTGAGTCGGGCAGCGAGCGCCGCGAGCGCCGCTTGCGCGGCGTCGAGATTGCCATCCCACGCCAGTTGCCGTTGCGCGAAAGCCAGTGCCTCGCCCGCTTCGACGACCCAGCGCCGATCCCCGAGTTTCGCCAACGCCTCGGTCATTTCGGCCGCACTTTTCGCGATACCTTGCAGGCGATCGAGCGCCGCTTCGTTGCGTGCCAGCCGCTCGCGCGTCTCGATGAACGCCGTCTCCAGTTGGCTCAATTGCTCTTTGAGTGCGGTGATTTGGGCGTCGACACCGACGAGTCCGGCAACCTGCTGCTGGACGGTTTGCAAAACGGCCTGCTGGGTCTTGACTTGATCGGTGACCGCGGTGATTTGCGCCGCCCATTCGGCACGTTCGGCGAGCGCCTGATCGAGCGCCCGTTTGACGACATACTGGGTGTATCCATACCCACCCAACGCAACGAGGAGCGCCACCGCGCCGAGCCACACGCCTGCCCGAGACGCGTTGTTGGCCTGAGGCGAACGCGTTTCGGGTTGTACGGGTGTCTGCTCCGGTTGCACTGCGCCATCGGACGCCGCTGCACGCGCGGTGTCCGCGGGGGCAGACGGTTCCGTTTCCGCACCCGCCCCGGGTGACGCGGATTGTTCTTCGACAACCTCCGTGCGATTCGTCTCCGCGGCGTTTTCGCTGACGGACTCCTGCTGGCTGTCCTTACTGTCCTTGCTGTCCTTGTCTTTGAGCGTTTCCGCCTCGTCCGTCCTTGCGCGCTTATCGGAACGCGCGCGTGGGTTCCCTTTTTGCGTCATTGCACCTTCTCCCGCGAATAACATTCCTGTAGCGTCGCCACCAACGCGTCGTCTCCCGGACGCGGCGCCGTGACGACGTGCCGCCACCCCAACGTCTGCAGCGCCTCAGCGACGCGGGGATGGTTGGCGACCGCCAAGAGGCGTTCACGCACCTTTTCGAAGCGTTCCGCGCCCATCGCCTCGGGCAATCCCCGCGCTGCTTCACTGCTGGTGATAAGGAGCGCCGCAATCCGCCCTTGTGCGTACGGTTCCCAATGGTGCGGCAGCCAACGCGCGACGCGTCGGCGGTAACAGATCCATTCGTGCACCTCCGCGCCCCGGGCTCTGAGCGCTTCGGTCAGCAGACCGCGCCCCCCTTCTCCTTTGACGATGAGGAGCGACTGCCCGGCAACGCGCTCGGGTTGCGTCCACGACGCAGCCAACACGGCTTCGCTGTCGGCGCCATCCACAGGGTACCACACATCGGGGAAACCGAGCGCCCGCAATGCAGCAGCACTGCCCGCACCGACGGTGGCAACCGCTGGACCGGGCGGCCACGGGCGGTGGTCACGGATGGCTGGCACCGCGATCTGCGCCGCGTTGGCGCTGACGAAAAAGACCCAACGATAGCCGTCGAGCGTCTCGGACCACTGGCGAGCCGCTTCCTCGGTGACCGTCGGTTCGATAGCCAAGAGCGGCGCGACGATCGGTTCCCAGCCGTGCGCGCGCAGGAGTGCGCTCAGCCGCTCGGTTTGCGCAAGCGGCCGCGTGACCCAGACGGCGGGCTTTTCTGCCACAATCGCCATGTTTTGCGCTGTGGTCACGACCCCAATCCAGCTTGGGCGTTGCACGCGAGCCGCGCAACGAGCGCTTCTGCCCCTTCGGCGATCAACTGCTCCGCCAAGTGCAGTCCGAGCGTTTCGGCCTCGGCGAACGCGCCACGTATTTCGCCGCGAAAAATTTCGCTGCCATCGGGTTCGGCAACCAAACCGCGCAGCCAAATCTGCCCGTCTGACGGGGTTGCGTACGCTGCAATCGGCACCTCACAACTGCCCCCCAGCCGACGCGCGAACGCCCGCTCGGCGAGGACGCACGCCGCCGTTTCGGGGTCGTGCAGCGGCGCGAGCCATTCGGCGACATCGGGTCGATCGGTCAACACTTCGATACCCAACGCCCCCTGGCCCGCTGCCGGGAGCATCTCAGCCACCGGCAACACGCTGCGAATGCGCGCCCCGAGCCCCAACCGTTTCAACCCCGCGGAAGCCAAGATGATCGCGTCGTACCGCCCCTCGTCGAGCTTGCGCAGCCGCGTATCGAGGTTGCCCCGCAGCGGTTCGACGCTCAGATAGGGGTATTGCGCGATCAACTGCGCCTGGCGGCGCAACGACGAGGTGCCCACCGCTGCGCCGGGCGGTAAATCGTCGAGGCTGAAGTAGCGGTTCGAGACGAACGCATCCTGCGGCGTTTCGCGTTCGAGGATCGCCGCGAGCCGGAAAGCGCCATCGAGGAGCATCGGCACGTCTTTCATCGAATGGACCGCAAGGTCGGCACGACGCTCGAGGAGCGCCACCTCGAGCTCCTTGACGAAAAGCCCCTTTCCGCCGATTTTCGCAAGCGGACGGTCGAGAATCTGGTCACCGCGCGTTGTCATTCCCAAGAGTTCGACCGTACAATCGGGATACAATCGTTGCAACAGACTCTGGACATGGCGCGCTTGCCAGAGCGCCAAGCGGCTTTCCCGGGTTGCGATCACCAAACGGGACGGAGTACCATGATGCGGCATCGTTGTTCCTTTTTCGTGGCGCGTTGGCGTCAGGGCGCACCAGCGTTACGGCACCTCCTGTTCGGAACCCTGACGTCCTTGCTTTTTTTGATTGTATCACCCGCGTTCGCCGCGCCAACCGAACCCATCTCCAAGACGCACACGGAAATACCGCCCGCTACCGACCTTGCCGCGGACGGTGCCTGGTCGAAAACCACCCGCAAACCCATTCTGCTTTACTTCGAACGCCGCGAATGTCCTTATTGTGTCCGCGCACAACGCTATCTGGAAAGCGTCGCACAGAGCCGCCGCGACCGCGCTCGTTTTCGTCGCATCGAAGCCGACCGCGCCGACCTCCCGCTGATCGATTTTCAAGGCAACCCCACGCACCATGCCGCATTCGCGCGGGTGATGAAAGGGACGCTCACGCCAACGGTGATGGTGGTGGATGGCGACGGCAAGCCCTTGGCACCGCCGCTCATCGGGCTTCCGGATGAGTCGTTCTACAGCTACTATTTGGAACAATTGATCGAAGACGGCGAAGCGCAGCTCCAGCACGCTGCAAACCGCTGATTCAGGAAACCTCAAATGAACGACCTCCGTACCGAAAAAGACGCACCACTGCGCGCCGAAATCCGCGAGCTGGGAAAACGCCTGGGCGACACGATCCGCACCGAACACGGCGAAGCGATCTTTTCCTTGGTCGAAGCGATCCGTCAAGCGTCGGTAGCGATCCACCGTGGCGATACGGATCCCACTTCGCTCGAAACGCTCCTGCACGGGATGACACGGGACGAGGCGATCGTCGTGATCCGTGCGTTCACGCTCTTTTCCCATCTGGCGAACATCGCCGAAGACCAGCACCATCTGCGACGCGCCCGCGCGCACGCGATCGCCGGTTCGCCAGCGAAAGAAGGATCGTTGGCGCATGCCATCGCGGCGCTCGAACGTGCGGGGGTTTCCCGGACAGCGCTCACCCAGTTCCTGGCCACGGCGTGCGTGCGTCCCGTGCTGACTGCCCACCCTACCGAAGTCCAGCGCCAAGCGGTGCTCGCGCGCGAACAAGAGATCGCGCACTGGCTGGCCGAACGCGATCGCGTCGCGCTCACCCCGGAAGAGCGCGCCGAGGTCGACGCCGCGATCGAGCGGGCGATCCGCACCCTGTGGCTCACCCGCTTGATTCGTCCGACGCGCATTTCGGTGCTCGACGAAGCGAACAACGTCCTCAACTACTTCCGCAGCACCTTCTTGCCGCAATTGCCCAAACTCTACCGCCGGTTGGCGCGGCTCGTCGGCCGCTGGGCTGAGACCCCTTTCCTGCAGATCGGTTCGTGGGTGGGCGGCGATCGTGACGGGAATCCCTTTGTCACCGCCGAGGTGTTGCGCGCCGCGGTGATCCGCAACGCCGCGGCTGCGCTCGAATATTACCTCGACGCGGTCCACCGCCTCGGCGGAGCACTCCCGCTCGCCGCAGCGCTTTCGCCCGTCACGCCCGAACTCGACGCGCTGGCCGAACAAGCGGGTTCGCCCTCTCCGCACCGCGCCGACGAGCGCTACCGTCTGGCGTTGATCGCGATCTACGCACGCCTGGCCGCAACCTACCAGCAACTGGTTGGACATCTGCCGCGGCGCCTTCCGAGCGTCGAACTGCCGCCTTATCCGTCGGCAGAAGCCTTCGCCGCCGATTTGGAAACGATTCACGGTTCACTCACCGCCGCCGGGCTTAGCGAAATCGCCGACGGGGCACTGGCGGAGCTGCGCACCGCGGTTCGCGTCTTCGGGTTTCATTTGGCGCACCTCGACCTGCGGCAAAACAGCGCCGTGCACGAAGCGGTGATCGCCGAACTCATCGCGGCGGCGCACCCTGGTGTCGACTACCGGCGCCTACCCGAAACGGAGCGGGTGGCGCTGCTGCGCAGGGAACTCGCGACTGCACGGCCGCTCACCAACCCCGACTGGTCCTACAGCGCGACCACGCAGAGCGAACTCGACATTTTCCGCACCGCGCGCTGGGCGCACGACACCATCGGGCCGCGCGTGATCGAACAGTACGTGATCTCGAAGACCGACGCCGTCTCCGATATCCTGGAAGTGGCGGTGCTCCTCAAAGAAGTGGGGCTGCTGCAGCCGTGGCGCAACCATTTGGCCGTCGATATCGTCCCGCTCTTCGAAACGATCGCCGACCTGGAGGCGGCGCCGCAAATCCTGCGTGACCTCTACGCGCTTCCCGAATACCGTGCGTGGGTGGCCGCGCGCGGTAACCGGCAAGAGATCATGCTGGGCTATTCCGATTCGAACAAGGACGGCGGCTTCGTCACTGCGAACTGGGCGCTCTACCGCGCACAACAAACCCTGGTGGCAACGGCGGAGCAGATCGGGATCACGCTGCGCCTCTTCCACGGCCGCGGCGGATCGGTGGGGCGCGGCGGTGGCCCCAGCTACCAGGCGATCTTGGCACAACCCAAAGGGGCGGTAGCAGGGCAACTGAAATTGACCGAACAGGGAGAGGTGATCGCGGCGAAATATGCGAATCCGGAGCTCGGGCAGCGCAACCTGGAAGTCTTGGTCGCCGCAACCATCGAAGCGTCGCTCTTGGGTAAGGACGGCTCGGCGCCCGATCCCCGTTTCGAAACGGTGATGGCCGAACTCTCCGACCACGCGTTTCGCGCCTACCGTGCGCTTGTCTACGAGACCGAAGGGTTCGAAACCTTCTTCTGGGAAGCGACAGTGATCGAGGAGATCGCGCACCTCAACATCGGTTCGCGCCCCGCGTCGCGCACCAAGAGCCGGAACATCGAAGACCTGCGCGCGATTCCCTGGGTCTTCTCCTGGTCGCAAGCGCGGATCATGCTGCCTGGCTGGTACGGTTTTGGCAGCGCCGTCGAAACGTGGGTAAATGAAGCGGAACAGGCCGGCGAAACGGCAGCGGCGCGTATTGCGCTATTGCAGCGCATGGCGCGCGAATGGAGCTTCTTCACCGCGATGCTCCACAACATGGACATGGTGCTGGGCAAGAGCGACCTGGCGATTGCCGAGCGGTACGTGGCACTCGTGCGCGACCAAGCACTTGCCCAGTCGATCTTTGCGCGGATTCGCGACGAATGGAGCCGCACCGTCCGCTGGCTCCTCACCCTCACCGGGCAACGCGAACTGCTCGACAGCAACCCGCTCCTCAAACGCTCGGTCCAGAACCGCTTCCCCTATATCGACCCGCTGCACCTGGTGCAAGTGGAGCTGCTGCGCCGTCACCGCGCGGGCGAAGACGATCCGCGGCTGCGTCTTGGGATCCACCTCTCGATCAACGGGATTGCCGCGGGGCTCAGAAACAGCGGGTGACCTCTGCCCCGTTTTCTTGATGCCGATCAAGGCAAGAGCGGCGCAAACCTGCTACGCTTCTTTTATTGCATCCCACAGGCAGAGGCACTTTGCCGTGCAGTCAGGAACGTTGGAACTCGTCTGCCCTGCGGGCAACGCGGCGATGTTGCGCGCCGCAGTCGAAGCGGGCGCTGACGCGGTCTATTTAGGGCTGAAAAACGCAACGAACGCACGCCATTTCCCTGGGCTCAACTTTTCCCCCGACGAACTGGGAGCGAGTATTGCCTGGGCACAACAACGCGGTGTTCGCGTCTTTTTGGCGATCAACACCTACCCGAAAGAGCACAACTGCAGTGAATGGCATCGTGCGATCGATCACGCTGCCGCGCTCGGTGTCGACGCCCTCATTCTCGCTGACCTCGGCTTGATGGCCTATGCGCGGGAGCGTTTCCCAGAACTGCGCTTGCACGCCTCGGTTCAGGCTTCGGCCACTTCGGCGCCGGCATTGCAACTCTTGGCACGCCGCTTTGGCATCGTTCGAGCCGTCCTCCCAAGAGTCCTCAGTATCGATCAAGTCCAGCAGGTGGCACGAGACGCCGCACCGCTCGAAATCGAGGTCTTTGGTTTTGGCGGACTCTGCATCATGGTGGAAGGGCGTTGTTCGTTGTCGAGCTACGCAACCGGAGAGGCCCCCAATCATCAAGGCGCCTGCTCGCCGGCACGTTTCGTCTCGTGGGAAGAGAAAGAAAACGGGATGGAGGCTCGCCTCAACGGCTTTTTGATCGACCGTTACGCACCTGACGAACCCGCGGGTTATCCCACCTTGTGCAAAGGACGCTTTCGCGTCGACGGGGAAATCGGATACGCGCTTGAATCCCCAACGAGCCTCAACACGCTCGACCTGCTCCCGCAGTTGAAGCAGTGTGGTGTCCGCGCGATCAAAATCGAAGGGCGCCAACGAAGCGTCGCTTATGTCCGCACCGTCACCCAAGTCTGGCGGCGTGCGATCGATGCGCTGACCGCAAACCCGGAGCGTTACACGGTTCAAACCGAATGGCAGAACGAACTGGCACGCATCAGCGAAGGAAACCAGACAACGCTGGGCCCTTATAGCCGTCCGTGGAAATGACGATGGAAATCGCGCTTGCGCCCCTTCCCTATTTCTGGACCAAACAGGCGACATTCGAATTTTATGCGCGAATTGCCGAAACCGCAGTCGATCGCGTCTATCTGGGCGAAATCGTCTGTCCGCGGCGGCAAACGCTCAAAGTTGCCGATTGGCTCGCCATCGCCACCCTGTTGCGCGATGCCGGCAAAACAGTGGTTCTTTCGGGATACACCCTGATCGAATCGACCAGCCAGATCAAGTGGTTACGAAAACTGTGTGATGCCGGCTGGCCGCTGGAAGCCAACGATCTCACCATGGTTGCGCTCCTGGAAGCGGCCAATATCTCCGATTGGACGGCTGGCGCGCAGCTCAACATCTACCACGGAGACACCTTGCGTACCTTTGCTGCGATGGGTGCGAGCCGTTGGGTACCCCACCACGAATTGAGTCGCGAAGACCTATCGCACTTGGTACCACTTGCCCATTCACTGGGCATGACCACCGAAATTACCGTCTGGGGACCCTTAGCGCTCGCTCACTCATCGCGCTGCTTCACCGCACGCCGGTACGGGCGCCCCAAAGACGACTGCGGGTTCCTGTGTCAACAATGGCCCGAAGGGCTCCTGATCGAAACGCAGGAAGGGGATCACTTTCTTCGTATGAACGGTGTCCAGACCCAGTCGGCGCGTTGGTGGTCACTTCTTGACCGACTCGACGAAGTGTGCGCGCTGGCCGACGCCGTTCGGATCGTGCCCAACCTCAACGACACGATAGCGGCGATCGAAGCGGTTGCCGCATGGCGCGACGCCACTCCCACTCCAGACGCACAATGGATCGACCCGCAACGGTGCTGTAATGGTTACTGGTTTGGCAAAGCCGGACACGAATGGATCGCCGATCATGGCTGACCCGAATCGATCGCGCACCCCGTTTTTCGCGTTACTTGCCCAGCTTCCGCGTTATCCGGCAAATGCGCTTTTCTGCCATGCGCTCAACCGTCACTTGTTGCCCTTTCTCAACCCGGAAACGCGTCGTTCGCTCTGGGATCAACCGGTCCGCCTCATCTTCACCGATTTTCCCTGGCAATTCGATTTCGCTCTAGCGCCCTTCGGGTTTCGTCCCCTCACCGGAGAGATGCCCCCGCGCGTTACCTTTACCGCGCCGCTCGCGGTCTATTGCGCACTCATCGCGCAAGAAGAAGACAGCGATACGCTCTTTTTTCAGCGTCGACTTCGGGTCAGCGGTGACACGGCGTTGGGGCTCTTCATCAAGAACACCTTGGATGCATTGCCGCGCGAAGCAGTGCCCGCCCTCTTCTTTTCACTCTACCCCAAATGCAAACCGTGGTTGACGACCCCATAAGGGTCTACCACCGGAATCGCGTGTAGAGATCTGCGAAGCGCAACACCTCACCACCCTTGGCTTCAGCCAACGTCCGAGCCGCTTGCTCCGTCGCGCACGCGGCCGGCTCCGGACGCCCCATCGGACCGATGATTTTCGGTGACCAGACAAACCACGCGGCATCTGCAGCAACCCAGGACGGCGTTTCACTACAATAATCACGCACCCAAATGGCCGCGGCAACGCGACGATCTTCCGCCACTCCCTTTTCTTGTCGCAACCACTGGTCATGGATCACCAAATCACGCGGCGCGTCGTAAAAATCGACCCGTCCCCCGCTGTCGATTCGCTGCGCCGCCCACCGTGGGTAACGCGCCGGGTACATTCCGCAGATCGGGCAACGCGCCTCATCTGGAATCGAGCGGGGCGCCAGAGGATTTGGACCGTCCCGCGCAGGATCGTAGGGACGGGGCGGGGTTCGCGCCTCGAGGTCGGTTTCACAATGCGCCCCCTCCTCCGCTTTCTGCGCTGCGCGTTCGGCCTGAAAGTGGTACGCCCACAATCCCGCAGCTGCAGCGCTCACCAACGACGCGAACGTGAGCACCACCTCACGCCGTCTATGGGCCGCTTCTTTCCCCGCCACCGCGAATCACTCCGGCGAATACACGGCGTTCACGACCCGGACGAAATTGGCTTCCGGCAACGCGGAAACCGAAGTGAGCGTATCGGCGACAACCGAACCATCAGCACCATGACGGTGCGGGTTTCCTCCACCTTGCGCATGTGGGGCGGTATCGATACGCCCTTGCACGTCAGAATCGGTCTGCCATACGAAACTGTACGCATCGGGCGCCGCGTAACGCACCCACAGTGTCGTACCGTTACGAAGCGTGCAGCGGAGGCAATCGAGCATCCGCTCCCATTCGACTATGCCGAGTTCGTCCCGATCCGCCTCCGCCAGGTAAGCCGCGATCGCATCCAACGGCAAAATTGCCGCACCGGTAGGCTCAACCATTTCGCCTTGCGCTGCACGCAATTTTTCCGCCAATTGCCGCCGCGCCTGCTCCCACTGCGTCGTCAGGACAGCCGCGCTGAGGTAACGTTCCCATCCCTCATGCGCCAAAGCAGGTTCGAGCTGGGGAAAGCGCGCATACCATTCGGCAAGTTCGACAACCCCTTCGGCTTCCAACAACGCTTTGGCTGCAGTGCGACAACGGTAGACGAGTAGCGACAACGCGTCGATCTCTTGCGCCAGTGGAGCGGGAATGCCCCGATAAAAATCGTCGAACGCCATACGGCCTCCTTACATTTTGTCGTCGTGCAGCGCCGCGCCGTCGAGACGGACATCCTCGGCCGTCACCTCGGCAAATGTCTTCACCGTCCCACCGTAGTTGCGGGCAAATGCCTCCGCATCGGCGCGGTGGGCGAAACTGACTGCGGTAGGTCCCATCGAACCCAAGCGCGAAGAGCCGAAGACATAGAACGCGCTGCGCGCGTCGATCCAATGACCGCGCGGTCGCTCCCAATCGGCCTTCGCCATGTCCTGAACGAATGCACCCGTGATCGATTCCACCGACTCCGGCGCCAGCAAGGTATGGAGTAGCTCAACCGTGTCGCAGAACCAATCGACTCGGCCATCGGCATAGCGCAACTGACCTTTGGGGCCGGGGAAATCGGCAAGATACATGCCGTCGAGCACACAGGCATCGCCCTCCGAAAAATCCTTCGGTGCCGCATTGCTGGCACTATCGGAAGAGCATGCAGTTAGCAAGCCAACCGAGAACAATACGGTTCCCCAGAAGCCCCACCACTGCCTTGCATTTCGAATACGCATCACAACTCCTTACCATCATGGCGAAAACGGCGAATCGCCAACGCGAGAGGGGCAACCGTCCAACCCAACAGCGCCACCGCCAACCAAAAGGGCTGCTGCGCCACCACCGAGGGAAAAAGTTCGGATACCCCTCGTAACGCTTGAACGTTCCCGATCGACGCTAACCCCCAGACACGGAAAAGATCCGCGGGGTTGAGCAGCATGACCCAGGGCAACCAACGTCCGGCAGGGTGGGCGCCCAACCCCACCATCGCTGCGAGCAAGATCAGATCGAAGACCAAAATGAGCGCAAACCACACCGCAATCGCAGCTCCGGACGCGCGACTGCGATCGCGCGCCCAAGTCGACAACCAGATCGCAATCGCCAGAAAGTCGAGACCGAGCAGGATGCATCCGAGCGCGAACTGGGCCCATATGCTCCACACCGACCATCCCACGCGCAAAGCCAAAACGATCCCCGCTGCGCCCAATCCCACCCCGGTTGCCGCCGCCAGCGCCGCCCCCAACCCGAGAAATTTGCCGACGACGATCGCCCTTTTCGGAATGGGCAACGACAACAACAGGTCGAGCGTACCCCGCTCGCGCTCCCCCACCACCGCGTCATACCCCAACACCAATGCGATCAGCGGCACCAGAAAGATGGCCAAACTGGTCAGGCTCGCAATCGCTGCCTCGACACTGCGTATTCCCACCGCACCCTGCGCAGCCCCGCCCAAGAAGGCGATTGCCAAAGAAAACAGCGCGAAAACGATCGCCACCACCCATACCCAGCGGCTGCGGACGCGGTCACGGAACTCTTTCCGAGCGATCGCCAAAAACGCCCCGTTCATGCCACCTCCGCTTCTGCTTGTCTCGTCTGCTCTTTCAGCGCCAACGCAAAGAAGACCTCTTCGAGCGTCGCATCGCGCCATGCCCAATCGAGCCAATGTTCGCGCTGCTCGAGTAGCCACGCCAGCGCGCGCTCTTTCTTCTCGCTCGGCCACAAGAACCAGACACCCATTTCCGTTCGTTCGTCAACCGTCACCCCGAGTCGCTCCGCTGACGCGATCAGCGTCGCGACAGCGCTTGCATCGCGCGCTTGGACCCATAGGCGGGCGGGCAACGCTGCTTGCTGTCGAAGTTCGAACACCGAACCAACGGAAACCAAACGCCCTTGCGCAAGGATCGCGATACGATCGGCGCGTAATTCGATCTCGGCAAGGATATGGGAGGAAACGACCACGGTCGTCCCACGGGCTTGCCAGCGATCGACCAGTTGATAAAAATCCCGAATTCCCATCGGGTCCAGACCGCTGGTGGGTTCGTCGAGGAAGAGTAACTTCGGTTCGCCAAGCAGCGCTTGTGCCAACCCCAGCCGTTGTCGCATTCCTTTGGAAAATCCCCGCACCGGCTGTTTCGCAACCCGCAACAACCCCACTTCGTCTAGCCGCTCCGCGATTTCGTGCGCGTCGACAACCACCCCTTTGAGTTCGGCGAAATAGCGTAACGTTTCTTCCGCCGTGAGATTGTCGTAGAGCACCACCTGTTCGGGCAAATAGCCGATCATTCGCCGCACTGCGCGTTGGTTGGCATCGTCCCTGCCCGTCACCGGTTCGCCAAAGAGCGTGATCGTTCCTGCGCTCGGTGGCAACAGGCTCAACATCATGCGAAAGAGCGTGCTCTTCCCTGCGCCGTTGTGGCCGATGAGTGCGAAACGCTCTTGGCGGTTCACCGTAAAAGAGACGTCGGCCACCGCCACTTTCGTACCGAAACGGCGCACGACGTGTTCGGCACGGACGACGACGTCATCGCAGTTGGTGGAATCGGTGGCCATACCACGCTGCTCCTTGCTGATGGATCGGTTTGAGGTGCGGTTTGGGATCGATCACCGTTGGGGTTTTCAAAATCGGGAATTGCGCGCTGACGTAGCGAATCAATTCCAACGCAGGCGAAGAGAAAAGCACCTGCGCCAACGGGTAGCGCCACAGCAGACGATCCACGACGCCTACCGCTTCGTAAGGCACGTCCCCGATGCCATCGCCGTCCCGATCCCATCCCACATATTGACTCCAATGGTTGCCCGCTTTCTCACCCCACACCAGGTTGCGCGTTCCGGCGTAGCGGATGTTTTGCGCGTTGCCGATGAAGTCGTTGTGCTCGACCTGGTTGAACGTAAACCCCGCAGAAACGTGTGCCCCTACCTGGTTGTCCACGACGACGTTGTCCCGGATCACCGAATAGTTGGTGTTGTAAATGAAAAAGCCACGACCGTTACCCGCAGTAACGTTCCCCTCGACTACCCCGTTTTGCAAGGTGCGCAACATGATGCCAATATCGGAATTCCCCCAGACACGGTTGTTGCGCACTACCTGATCGCGTACCTCCATCAACGCGAGCCCGGTTCGCGTGAAGAACACCTCGTTCTCTTCCCACACGTTGCGGTAGGAGTTCATATAATGGGTGCCGTAACGCAAATGGTGCAGCCGGTTGCGGCGAAAGCGCGCGTCGTGCGAGACATCGACGTAGATTCCGTCGCGAACGAACGAGATGTCGTTGCCGACGACCTGCGCATGTTGCGCGTTGTAGAGCTGGATCCCGTTGCCGCGTTTCGGGGAGAGGAAATCGCGTTTACCGGTGATGACGTTCCCTTCGATCCGAACGTAATCGGCCTTCTCGACATAGACGCCGAAGGTAACGTAACTGAACACGTTGTTGCGAATCACCGCACGGTGCGCACCTGGTTGCACCCGGATGCCCGAATGTTCCGCCTGGACGTCACCGCCCGAATTGCGAATGATGAACCCCTCGACCGTGACATCCGGGGCAATGATTTCGATCACATGCCCCTCAAGACCGCCGTCGATAACTGTCCGGCGACCAGCGGCACGCAACTCCAGCGGTTTGGCGATACGCAATGGCCCCCGATAGACGCCAGGTGCCACACGGATCACGCTTCCCGCAGGGGCCTCTTCCAGTGCCTGTTGTAATGCGGCGTCATCCGCGACGAAACGTTCGGTTGGGGAAGACTCCGCAGGTGGCGTTTCCGGCGGTGCTGAGCGTGCTTCCACCGACCATCCCCCCGCGACGACCGCACACCCGAAAAGCACCAGGAACACCCCCCAGCGGGCGTGTGGTCGCGACTCGAAACGGGACGAATGTGCGATCAACCCGTTCCCCCCAACCAACGCACTGCCCAAAAGAGCACCGCGCCGATCAAGAGATTCTTGAAGCCCACGTACGCCAAGAGATCGAGCCAGTCCGCACGCCGAAAACGGCTTCCCCACCACGGCCCGTCCTTCACGTAGGGTTTGCTCCGTAGCCGCACCAGAAGTTCGACCGCACTCCACGCAACCCACCACGCGATGAGCCACGGCGACGCGATTCGGCCCACTGCCCCCATCAACCACGCCAATGTCACCCAGAGCGCAAAGAGCATCGTCGCCCACCGCCACATCTGGGGCAGCGCGTCTCGGCGCCACGGCCAGAGGTGATCCCACGCCTCGGCAATCCACCGCTGCCATCCCGTCCGCGCCAGGAACGGCGGCATCACCGGTTCCGTCAAACAGTTCGGATCGAGCGTCTGTTTTGCGTGCGTTGTTGCCATCATCGTTGCCCCCTTCTGCGCGCTCACCCTTCTTGCTTCACCGCAACGGATTGGATGGGAATGAAATAACCATCTTTCCCAACCGGCGTCAGCGGCAACCCGAGTTTTTCCCGCCGCTTCCGTTCTGCGGCCAACGGCGGGCAAGCATGGGGATCATGGTACAGTACCATGCAATCCAGGCAAAGCATGCATTCACGGTGGTCGATTCGGCCAACCGCATCGATCGCCAACGACCCACAACCACGCGCGCACGCCGTGCATTGCGTGCATTCCGCTTTCCGGCGCAATCCAAACCACCGGAACGTGGTTGGCAACGCCAGCGCGGCGCCCAGCGGACAGAGATATTTGCAAAAGGGGCGCTCCATGAAGAGGGAAAGCCCAAGGAGTACCGAGGCATAGGCAGCGAAGAGTCCCCCCCGCTCCAGGATTCCCACCAAGAACGTCGTTTTGAACGGCTCCACTTCCGCCAACTTCTCGGCGAGCGGCATCGAGAACGCGGAAACGGCGAGCAAGAACAGGAAAATGCCGTATTTCAGATTTTTCAACCGCAGGTGCCAACGCATCGGCAGTTGAAACTGGAACCGTTTCAGCCCAACCCATTGCGCCACTTTGAACAGCAGTTCGGAAAGCGAACCGAACGGGCATGCCCAGCCGCAGAAGAGGCCGCGCCCCCAAACGAAAACTGTGACGACGATGAAAATCCAGAACAGGAAAATGAAGGGATCGGTGAGAAACAGCTCCCAGCGCCACTCGGTCAGCAAACTATGGAACCACGTCAATACCTGGGTAATCGACGGTTGCGCCAGTAGGTGCCAACCGAAGAAGAAGACGCTGATCAGCCAAAAGGCGTACTTGAACCCGTCGACAGGCCATTTCCGTTTGCGGGTCGCCCGTGCAGTCAGACGATCACGCGCCGCATAAACTCCTGCCATTGCCAGCAATGTCGCGACGAACAGACCGATCTCCGCCGTCCGGGTCTTCCAGAAACGCATCCAGCTCGCCTCGGGTTTGGGCAACTCCGGCCGCCCCCCCTCCAGCATCGATTCCGGCAACCAATAGCTCTGCCCAAAACTCACGTACTCACGATGACCGGTCAGTTTGTCGACGATTCGGTTCCCAAGAAACACGAACTCCCACGGATAGGCCGCCGAAAAAGCCGGATCGCGAACGATGAAAATCCCCGATTCGTCGAAAGCCGGCGTTCCCTCTGCGACCAGATCGTAGAGTGGCACGTAGTCGAGATCGCGGAACGTAAACACATCACCCAATTGGCGCAACTGGATCCGATCGAATACACCGCCGCGAACGAATCCCGATCCTTTGAACGATTCGCTTCCTGCGGTACGAATGACGAAAATCGCATTTTCACCCGGCTTGAGCCGTGCCTTCAGGCTTTCCCAACCCGCTTCCCCCAACAGGCTTTTCCCGACGTCGGGATGGTCGAGCAACCCGAACCGCACTTCGAGTGCGGGCGCTTCACCGGTTTTCGTGTCACCTGGTCCCCCTGCGGCGGGATTCTGTCCCGATTGCGCGGCAGGCGTCTCCCAACCGAGGTCAGAAGGATAGACCCGCAACGTGCGTACCAACCCCAGCTGCTCGAGTTCCTGCCACGAATAGCGTCTCCCGGTGGTCACGAAACGCGCTTCCGGACGTTCCACCTGGGTGATCAACCCAACCTGCCGCCCCACCGCACGCGCCACCGCGCGCACGATCTGGTTTTGCACCACCACCGTGACCGTGGCCCCCGAGAGGCCATCGATCCCGATCGCGTTACCGCTTTCGTCCTCAACCTTACCGATTTCGATACGCGTGGTGATCGGTTTCCCGGTGTATTGTTCGTTGAACGCGATCAATTTCTCTTCCGGGATGCCCAAAAGCAGGATCGGTTCCGAGTGATTGAGTAGCGCCACGCGGGCAAAGTGTCCGTCGCGCGTGATCCCGATCAGCGAAATCAGTGTCTTACCGGAATAGGCAGGGATCTTGGTGACATCGGTGGAAAGCGCGAGGTAGCCGAGCAATTGCTTTTTGCCCCCTTCGTCACGCCACGCTTCGACATAAGGGGGATTTCCCTTGCGTTGCGAAAAACGATTCGCTTCTGGAAAAACCGCGTTGCAGGGAGCGTACGCGCAGAGGTCGGGAGCGGAAAAGAGCGCGAGGGGCAATTGCGCTTGGTAGAGCTCGGCGTTCGGCGCTGCAACCACCGTGGCAGCGACCAGCCAGGTGAGCAGCGCCCCCAACCAATGCAAAAATCGATGGCAACCGACCACGATTGTCTCCTGTTGGGGGAAACGCGCGCTGCCCCTCGAAAGGGCAGCGCATTTATCAATGCAGAACCGTCATGCCGGACGGACGATCATCCGCGAACGCATCTCCAAGTGGAGCGCATGGCAGAAGTGTGTGCAATAGCACCAGAAGACGCCCGGTTTATCCGCGATGAACGTGACCGACCGGGTTTCTTGCGGGTTGACGATGAAGTTGATGTCGTACTCGGGGATCCCGAACCCATGCGTCAGGTCTTCGACGATATCCATGTTGGTGACAATGATCGTCACTTCGTCGCCAACCTTCACTTCGAACTCGCGCAATTGGTACTGCGGCGCGTATGTGGCGACTTTTACCGTCACCTTGTTGCCCTCGCGGAACACGCCCGAATCCTCGACCCGTTTCAACGCCAGCGGGTGTTCGTCGAGCTTGCCCACTTGTTGCGTCCGAATGCGATCGCGGCGCACGATGATGAAATCGTGCGGTTCGGGATAGGTGGGATGATCGGCCAGAAGCTTCATCTTCTCGCCGCGAATATCGATGAGCTGCTCGTTCTCCGGATGGAGGGGCCCCACCGGCAAGAAACGGTCTTTGGAGAACTTGCACCCCGTGACGAGGAACTGACCGTCGGCCTCTTTCGTTTCCCCCATCGATGCGTTGAGGTGTCCCGGTTGGTAGTGGACGTCGACGCGGTCGATCACGTACTGTACCGACTTGTCACCTTGGTAGTAGCGGATCGCTTTGTCGATGTTCCACTTGACGATCTGGCTGTCGAGGAAGAGCGTGGTAAAGGCATTCCCCCGCCCGTCGAAAGTGGTGTGCAACGGCCCCAACCCCACTTCCACTTCGGCAACCACTGCCTTGCGGATATCGTCGAGTTTGCCGTCAAACCAATCGGCGACTTTCGCCACTTCGATCACAGTGACCGTCGGCGAAAGCTTCCCGGAGCAGACCATGTACTTGCCGTCCGGACTCGCGTTGACCCCGTGCGGGTTCTTCGGAACCGGCACATAAGCGGTCAGCGCCGTCTTCGGATCCTGGTTCGCCGCGCGGGTTCCGTCGACCACCGGTACTTTGGAATCGCCGATCGTGAAATATTTCCCTTCTTTGATCGCCTTTTCGATCCGGGCAATGTCGAAGAAGACGCAGGCGTCGACCTCCCGCGCCATCATGTCTTCATAATGGATGCCGTTTTCGGTGTTGTACTGGTTCGAACACGCGAAACGGCCGTCGAACGAGGTGGCGACCAGGTCCATGTTGCCGTCGACTTTGCACTGCCAACGCACCTCCATCGTCTCGGCGTCGACGCACGTAAACACGGCGTAATATTTCGACGGATCATCGAGATCGCGACCGTCGTTCGGTTGCGGAATATGGAACTCACACCCACAGAAGACGCGCGTGGTGTAGTTGATCTTCGGGTCGACCGGGTCCCGTTTGTCCGGGAAGATGCCGTGGAACCCTTGAATGTTCGGGATCTTGGTGATCTTGTCGACTTCGAAGCGGTCGCCGCGAATGCGGGCAATCCGCCCATGGATCTTGTCGTTCACCCAGAAATATTTCCCGTCGTAGGTACCGTCTTTGTAAGAACCATGGACGTGGTGGGTGTCACCGGTCTTGAAGCGCGGAGAACCGTCGGGTTTGGTACCGATGATCGCTTTGCTCTCGTTGGTGATGCCCCAGCCGCTCATACAGTCGATGTTGAAGACCGGGATACGTTTGATTTCACGCCCACTGGGCAGCCCCAAAATGCGCACTTCCCCGGAGTGACCGCCTGACCAGATCCCATAGTAGGTATCGAGCTCACCGGGTTTCATGTGGATCTTGAGCTCACCCCCTTCGCTTGCGGCCGCGACCGCTTCCCGGCTGGTCGCAGTCGTTGCAACCACGCCCGCCGACAAGCCAGCACCCGCCAACCCTGCAAGTGCCGCCGCCCCCAGAAAACCACGCCGCCGTTCGTCAACGATTTCTTTACGCTCTTCGGGTCTCATCGCTTCGCTCCTAGTAGAAAACAGCGAAGTCATCATAGAGAAAACCCCGATTCCCCGCCTTGATTTCCGTCAATTTTTTTACGACGATCTTTGATCTAGCGCAAATGATCCCCCATCCAGGCAATAAAGACGTCGGCCGGCATCGGCTTGGCGAAGTAGTATCCTTGGAATTCGTCACACCCCAGTTCAGACAAGCGGGTGACGAACCGCGCTTCCTCCACCCCTTCCGCGACCACTTTGACGTCGAACGCGTGCGCGATGCGAATGATCGAGGCAACCAGCGCTTCGTCTCGGGGCGAGTCGAAAAGGCGAACCACGAACGAGCGGTCGATCTTCAGTTTGGCAAACGGCAGTTCGCGCAACCGACCCAACGACGAGTGGCCGGTGCCGAAGTCGTCGATCGCAAACGGCACCTCCGCGCGCGCCAAATATTCGAACTTCACTTTGAGCTGTTCGAAGCGTTCCATTGCGGCGGATTCGGTGAGTTCGAGGGTCAGCGGGAAAGGGGCCCCTTCGGCCACAGCGCGCCAATGTTCCAGCGCGCGATGGACTTGTTGTACGAAACCGTCGTCTTCCAATTGCAGCGGCGAGACATTCACCGCGATCTGGGGCGTCCCCCATCCGGTTTGCCGCAGCCGCTCGGCAAGGCGCAACGCCTCTTCGAACACCCAGCCGCCCAAACGGCGGATGAAGCCACTCTCTTCCGCCAGCGGGATGAATTCCGCAGGCGAAATCGGGGTTTGCTCGGGCGGAAGCCAGCGGATCAGCGCTTCGGCTGCAACCAACGCGCCATCGGAGCGCACCACCGGTTGCAGGAAGAGCGCAAACTCGTTTGCCGCGAGCGCACGCTCCATGCGGAGCACCAACGCGGTCCGCGCTCGGACCCGTTCCCCCCATTGGGGGTCGTAAAACGCGATCTGCCCCCCGCCACGCCCTTTCACGGAACGGGCCGCATATTCGGCCGCTTGCAGCAACGCCTCTGGCGTTTTGCCGTCCTTGGGCGCCACCGCCACACCCAGCGAAAGGGTGACGGAGCACACCTCCCCATCAGAAGTAGCGATTTCGAGCGCGGCCACCTCCGTTTGCAACGCGGTCAGGAGATCAAGGTAGCGGTCCGGATCCCCCAGCCAAGCCAGCGCGAAACTGTCCCCCTCGAGGTGCGCCACCAAAAGCTGCGCAGACCCTTCGTGCATTTTTTGCAATGTCTGAAGCCGCGCGCCGAATTCGCGCAACAGGCGATCCCCTGCGGTCAACCCACAGCGCGCATTCACTGCGGCGAAATGGTCGATATCAAGGAGGACCAAGGTCACCGTCTGCTGCGTCATCAGCCAACCACGTACCCGTTCGAGGATCGCCAGCCGATTCGGCAGCCCCGTGAGCGGGTCGGTAAATCGCGCCGTTTTGAGCGCTGCGATCATCTTCTGCGCTTCGGCGACTTCATGGAAGGTCGCGACGTAGCCGATCAGCCGCCCCGCTTCGTCTTTGACCGGCGCGATCGTCTCTTCGAGATCGATCTCCTGTCCCCACCGCGTCCGGTTGTGAAACGTGGCGAAGAACTTCTCCCCACGGGCGAGCGTCTCACGCATCACGTTGTAGAGCTTTTTCGGCGTTCGCTGACTGGCCCACAATTCGCCGGGCCGTTGCGCCCTTTCCCAATGGTGCACCAACGCGTCCCGAACCGCGGCAATTTCCGTTGGCCACGCGTGCGCGGGCAGATTGCGCAGCGCCTCTGCCCCCGCATTTCCCTCCGTGGCGAGCCGTTCCACCCCGCGTTTCAAAGCGCGCAATGGCCGGGTCACGCTTCGGGCGAGGCCGCGGCGCAGCACCACGCCAGCCGCGATCGCCACCAACACCACCGCCGGGATGCCAACCGCCAACGCGAACCAGAATGGGCCCCAGCGCCACATGAGGTTGGTGAGAACGAGAATCAGAGTCGGCCCAGACGCCTGCAGCAGCCGTAACGTATGGGCTTCCCCCACCACAAGGAGCGGCTCCGCGGTAGCGTTCGGCGAACGCGCCGTTTCCCGCACCGATTCCAGCGCCCAGCCGCTGCGCACCAGGACCGATTCCAGCGAGGTTCGCGGCAATGGCCACACCACCCGGATTCGGAGTGCGTGTTGCGAATCGACCTTCGCCGTTTCGAAACTTTGGCAGCGAAGACGGCGCCAGAAGCCTGGTGGCGCCACCACACCTGTTCCTCCGCGAGAAACAGCGCAGCGCCCGGCAGATCGACCCGCAGCGTCCCGCCAGGAGGAAGCAGATGGGCCAAGGTAAGGAGCGCACCGCTCATCTCTTGCGCCACAGGAAGGAAAAAGGGCAATTCAGCGATCGCCTCTGGGTATCGTGTGAACACCGCAACGCCATTGCGCACGGTGGGTTCGCGAGAAAGCTGCTCCATCAGTTCGTGCGCGGCATTGCGTTCCGCGATCAGTAACGCCTGCACCTGCGCCGCTGCGTCGTTGATGCGCCGTGCGTTTTCCCGGGTGACGAACCAACTGCCCGTCCCCACCACCAAGACGGCGAGCACCAGACTGGTAACCGCGATTGCCCGCCAATAGGTTCAGGTCACGACTTGCGTCACGCTGTTCGAACGGGATTCGTTCATTTTGGCCATCAAACCCCTTTCACGAAAAAATCGGCTCTTTTTCTGCTGCGTCGCGGCCAACGATCACCGGTGTGGCCACCTCGTTCCATAACGGGAGCGGTTCGCCCGCCAACGCCCTGCGCACCAGTTCGCCCGCCTCTGCAACCATCAAGGGGTAACAGACGCTCGCAGTCTGCGTTCCAGCTAGCAGGGCACTGCGCGCTTCGGCAATGTAATCGACGCCGATGGTGATCAACGACGCGGGATCGATCCCGAGCCGCCGCCACGCCCAACGGGCGCCTGCCAACATGCTGTCGCTGTGCGCGAAGAGCGCATCGTACCGCACCCCTTCGCGATGCCACGCCTCGACGACCAACGCCGCCCGATGCCGCAGGTAATCGGCAGGCGCCGTGGCCACGAGCCGCCATTGCGGCAGTGCCTTGAGTGCCATTCGGAACCCTTCACTGCGCTGCCGCGCGGTCGAGGAACCAGGCAGTCCTTCGAGCATCGCGACGCGCCCCCCTTCTGGACGACTTTGCGCCAGGAGATGCGCCGCCGCAGCACCGACTGCGAAATTGTTGCCGGTCACGAGCGCATCGAAGACGAAGGTCGGCACCAGACGGCTGATCCCGATGAGCACCGCTCCGTTCGCACGGGCCTCCTGCAGCGCAGGCGCCAAAGGATAGCCACCCGCGGCGCCCAATAGAATCACCGCGGCTCCTGCATCGCTGGCCCAGGTGATATCGCGGATCTGTTGCACGACACTGCCACCGGCATCGCGAACGACAAAGCGGCATTCCGGCAGGTTCTCGCCAAACCACGCGATCGCCGCGCGTACTTGCGCGGCGCGATAGTCGTTCGCGGTGGTGTCTTGGCAGAAAACGACGAGCGGTTTATGGGGTAGCGCGTGCTGGGCCAGGCGCGACAAGGCCGTAGGCTTCATCGGCGCTACTGCGTGCAGCGAAAATGGCGCCGCGCCTGCCAGCGCCGCCAATCCCGCTGTACCGAGCAACCGCAGCGCGTCGCGGCGCCCGGCACGGCACTCCCCCTTGAGCTGCGCGCGTTCGTCTCGCGCTCGACGCAATTGCGCTCTCCCTCTTCCCTTTTACGCATCCAACCGTTTCGCACGGGTGCGCTTTTTAGTGTATTTTTTTATGGTGCGAACACCCCGACATGTAAGCGCCGTTCCCATGCGGGCGACACTTCGCCGCACGGCGCGATCGTCCAGACCCACGTCCGCACGGGCGCGTGCGGCAGCGCAAAACCAAAGAGCGTCGACTGGACCATTTCCGCTGGTGTGGCTTGCGTCGGGGTTCGCTGTAGGGTGCGATTATGGCATGGGCGCGCTTCCGCAGCAAAATCGGTGATGAGGAGCGCCGGGATACCGAGCCTCGCCAATTGCCGCCAATGCGCCGCGACCACCTGTTGCGCCCAGACGTCACACGCCGCATCCGGCACGCCGTGTGCCGCCAACCAGGCAAGCGGCACCACGGGGAGTTGCGCCATCACGTTGAGCGAGACAACCGCGTCGGTATCCGCCGGCAACGGCCATTGCGGCACGGGTTCGGGCAAATGGTCCGGGCGGGCGAGCAGCGTCGCCGCAACCCCAGCGATGTCCCACGTGGCGAACGCAACCTGAGGCAGCCGCGCGGCACGCCTGCGAATCGCCCACGGATGGACGAGATCGACGAGGACGATGCGCTGCCATTGGGGGGCGAGCGCTTCCAAAGGAAGATCCAACCCGGCGCCAGAGCCGAGGACGACGAGGGTACGGCGGCGCGGTTGCTGCGCCGAAAAGGCGAGAATGGCGTCGCGACTCTGCTCGAGATGGGGCGCCCACGCGGCGCGGCAGCGGCGGTACCGCGCGGTGATCGCCACCGCTTCCTTGAGGTAGCCGAGCCGCCGCGCGGCCCACGGCGCTGGGGTAATCAGCCAGGTGAGCGCTTCGGCGAGCATCGCGCGGCAATGCTACCCGGCCGATTTCCCCCCGCACCCGGCGTCGCGGTTCGTCTTCTCCTTGCGCGCAAGCGCGAGCGCCACCCGTGAGTTGGGGGTGCGTCCCAGTTGCGCGCTGATCCACCACGCGGTGTCCACGAGCGGTTCGAGCGCTACCCCCGTTGCGACGCCCATGCGCTCGAAGAGGTAGACGAGCGCTTCGGTGGCGACGTTGCCCGCCGCGCCAGGCGCGTAGGGGCAGCCACCCAAACCGCCCACCGAAGCGTCGAAGGTTGCCACGCCCATTTGCCACGCCGCAACGACGTTTGCGACCGCCATTCCGTAGGTGTCGTGGAAGTGACCAGCCAGGCGATCCATCGGCACCTCCGCTGCGACCGCGGCAAGCATGCGTTCGATGGTATCCGGCGTACTGACACCGATGGTGTCGCCCAGCGAAATCTCGCGGCACCCCAGTTCCCACAGCGCTTTCGCCACCCGCGCGACCGCCTGCGGCGCGATTGCGCCTTCGTATGGGCAACCGACCACGCACGAGACGTAGCCCCGCACCGCGACACCCGCCGCACGGGCGCGCTCGATCACCGGGGCGAAGCGTTCGAGCGATTCCTGGATCGAGCAGTTGATGTTTTTCCGGCAAAAGGACTCGGACGCTGCGGTGAAGACAGCGATTTCCCGCGCACCCGCCGCGAGTGCCGCGTCCAGCCCTTTGAGGTTGGGGACGAGCACGGGATAGCGTGGCGCCGCGGCGTCGGCGTCGCGCATCAGTGTCGCCAGGAGTTCGGCGTGATCGGCCATCTGCGGCACCCATTTGGGCGAGACGAACGCGGTGACTTCGATCACCGGTAGCCCGGCTGCGCGCAGACGCGCGATCAGTTCGAGTTTAGTCGCGGTGGCGATCGGCGTGGCTTCGTTCTGCAGCCCGTCGCGCGGCCCGACTTCGACGATCGTCACCCGCTCTGGCCCGCGCTTCATCGTTCTTCCTCCTTGCTGGGCGCCGATGCGGCGTTCGCCTGCTCCGACGCTTCTGCCGCTTGGATCTCCACCAGTACCGCGCCGTCGCTCACTTGATCACCGGCGGCACAGTGCACCGCCGCGACGACGCCTGCGGCGGGCGCGGTCAGGGTGTGTTCCATCTTCATCGCTTCGAGCGTCAGGAGCGGTTGCCCGATTGCGACTTTGTCTCCCGTCTGGACGGAGACTGCGATCACCCGCCCGGGCATCGGCGCGGTCACCTGCCCTTCCGTCGCTGCGGCTTCACCACCGCGCCACTCCTCGGCCACTGCTTCGAAACGGAATGCACCGTCAGTGAGGAAGAGGTGGCGCTGTTCACCATGGACCATCACTTCGACGCGCGTGCGGAGTCCGTCGACCTCGAGCAGCAACGCGCCGTCGGGTTCGACCTGGTAGCGCACTTCGGCCCAGCTTTCCGCCGGTTGCGATTCGGTCGCGACGAACGCAAACGACCAGGTGCGCGCCTGCCGCCGCGCGCAGACGGTGCGCGTCTCGCCGCGGTACCGGAAGCGCCACCGCCGCTCTGCCGGCGCGTTCAACCGCCAACCATCGACCGCGGCCCACGGCGAATGGGGCTCCCCGCGTGCAACCGCCTGCGCACGCGCCGCTTGCGCTTCCCGTTCGAGCTCGGCACACGCGAGCGCCCACCACGCCCATTCCGGCGGGTTCCGGGTGGCGAAGAGCCAGTTTTGCTCGTGTTCGATGAGCGCGGTGGTGAGCCGCGCGTCACGAAACGAGGGGGCGGCGACCAGACGCAACAAAAACTCGACGTTGTTCGCGACGCCGACGATGCGCGTCGCGTTGAGCGCCGCTTCGAGTTTGCGCCGCGCCGCTTCGCGCGTTTCGCCCCAGACGATCAATTTGGCGATCATCGGGTCGTAATAGGGGGTGATCGTGTCCCCTGCAGTGACACCGGTATCGACGCGGAGATCGGGCGCTTCGGGCGGAAATTCGAGCACTGCGAGTTTCCCCGTAGCAGGGAGAAACCCCTTCTCCGGATCTTCGGCGTAGAGGCGCGCTTCGATCGCGTGACCGTGGCACGGGATCTGCTCTTGCGCGAGCGGGAGCGGTTCGCCCGCGGCGACCCGTAACTGCCATTCGACGAGGTCGAGTCCGGTTATCATCTCGGTGACCGGATGCTCGACCTGGAGCCGGGTATTCATCTCCATGAAGTAGAACGCACCATCTGGGGCGCGGATGAATTCGACCGTCCCGGCGCCTTCGTACCCCACGGCGCGCGCCGCCGCCACCGCGGCTTCCCCCATCGCCCGCCGTTCGGCGTCGCTCAACCCCGGCGCAGGCGCCTCTTCGAGCACCTTCTGATGGCGCCGCTGCACGGAACAGTCGCGCTCGAAGAGATAGACGGCGTTGCCGTGGCGGTCGGCGAAAACCTGGATTTCGACGTGCCGCGGCTCGAGCACGTAGCGTTCGACGAGCACCCGATCGTCACCGAACGCCGCCGCGGCTTCGCGGCGACAGGCGGTGAGCGCGGCCAGAAAATCTTCGCGGCGATCGACACGGCGCATCCCTTTGCCGCCGCCCCCTGCCGTCGCTTTGATGAGCACGGGGAAGCCGATGCGCTCTGCTTCGGCAAGGAGCCGCTCGTCGCGCTGATCGTCCCCGTGGTAACCGGGGGTAAGCGGCACGCCTGCTATGGCCATCAGCGCTTTGGCGTGCGCCTTGTCCCCCATCGCACGGATCGCCTCCGGGGGTGGGCCGATGAAGACGATCCCGGCTGCGCGGCACGCCTCGGCGAACTGCTCGTTTTCGGAGAGAAAGCCGTAACCGGGGTGGATCGCCTCGGCACCGGTTCGTTTCGCCGCGGCCAGGATCGCGTCGCTGCGCAAGTAAGAGTCCCGCGCAGGCGCGGCGCCGATATGCACCGCTTCGTCGGCAAGGCGCACGTGCCGCGCGGTCCGGTCGGCATCGGAATAGACCGCCACCGTGCGAATCCCCAGCCGCCGCGCGGTCTGGATCACGCGGCAGGCGATTTCGCCCCGGTTGGCAATGAGGATTTTTTGGAACATCACGCCTCCTTTCGCCGCGTCACAATTCGGCAATCCAACGCGCTGGCCGTTTTTCGAGGAACGCCGCAAGCCCTTCACGCGCTTCGGGGGTCGCGCGCACCCGCGCGATCCGCGCCGCGGTTTCCGCGCGCAGCGCCGCGTCGATCGGTTGGTGGGCGACAGCCGCGACGAGCGACTTCGCCTCCCAGAGTGCGTTCGGCCCCCCTTTGACGAGTTCGGCGATGAGGCCGTCGATCACGGAGTCGAGTTCGGTTTCGGGTGCCACCTCGTGGGCGATGCCCAACGCCAGCGCCCGCGCCGCCGGGATCCGTTCGCCGGTCTGAAAATAGCGCAGCGCTTGACGCGGCCCGATCGCACGCAACACGTAGGGGCTGATCGCCGACGGGATGATGCCGAAGCGGACCTCGGTGGTGCCAAATTGCGCCCGTTCGCTCGCGACACAGATGTCGCACGCGCACGCCAGCCCCATCCCGCCGCCCAGCGCCGCGCCATGCACCCGCGCGATGGTCGGTTTGCGGCAAGTGGCGATCGCGGCGAGCATTTCGGCTAGCCGCATCGCGTCTTCACGGTTTTCCGCTTCCGATGCCGCCCCCGCCGCTTTCATCCAGTCGAGATCCGCCCCAGCGGAAAAGCTCTTGCCGCGCCCCGCAAGGATCACCACCCGCACCCGTTCGGTTTGCGATAGGGCCTGAAACGCTTCGGTCAGCTCGGCGATCACTTGCGCGTTGAAAGCGTTGTGCACCTCGGGGCGATTCATCCAAACCCAAGTCGCGACACCCCCCGTCACGGGCCGCTCTTCGATCGTCAGTGTGGTGTAGCTCATTTCGTCTCTCCTGCGTCACATCCGAAAGACGCCAAAGCGCGTCGGTTGGATCGGGGCGTTGAGCGCAGCCGAGAGCGACAGACCCAGCACGCGGCGCGTTTCGGCCGGGTCGATCACGCCGTCGTCCCACAGCCGCGCGCTTGCGTAGTAGGGGTGCCCTTGCCGCTCATATTGCGCGCGTATCGGCGCTTTGAACGCTTCTTCGTCTTCCACAGACCACGTTCCGCCTTTGGCTTCGATCGCGTCGCGCCGCACCTGCGCGAGCACACTCGCGGCTTGTTCGCCCCCCATCACCGAGATGCGGCTATTGGGCCAGGTCCAGAGAAAACGGGGCGAGTAAGCGCGGCCGCACATCCCGTAATTTCCGGCACCGAACGATCCACCGATGATCGTGGTGATTTTCGGTACTTCGGCACACGCCACCGCGGTGACCATCTTCGCCCCGTCTTTGGCGATGCCGCCGTGTTCGTACTTCTTCCCGACCATGAACCCGGTGATGTTCTGCAAAAAGAGGAGCGGGATACCGCGCTGTGCGCACAGTTCGATGAAGTGCGCCCCTTTGAGCGCCGACTCCGAAAAGAGGATGCCGTTGTTCGCGACGATCCCGACCGGGTAGCCAAACAGCTCAGCGAATCCGGTGACGAGCGTCGTGCCGTAGCGCGCTTTGAATTCGTCGAAGCGCGAACCGTCGACAAGCCGCGCGATCACCTCACGCACGTCGAAGGGTTTGCGCAGATCGACGGGGACAACGCCGTAGAGCTCTTCCGGGTCGTACGCTGGCGGTTCGGCGTTGCCGAGCGCGAGCTGCACCGGTTTGCGCCAGTTGAGGTGCGAAACGATGCGCCGCGCCAGCGTCAGCGCATGGTGGTCGTTCTCCGCCAAGTGGTCGGCAACGCCAGAGATCCGGGTATGCACGTCGCCACCGCCCAGCTCTTCGGCGGTGACCACCTCCCCGGTTGCCGCTTTCACGAGTGGCGGACCGCCCAGGAAGATCGTCCCCTGGTTTTTGACGATCACCGTTTCGTCGCTCATCGCCGGGACATAGGCGCCGCCTGCGGTGCAAGAGCCCAGCACCACCGCGATTTGCGGGATGCCCTGCGCGCTCATGCGCGCCTGATTGTAGAAAATGCGGCCGAAGTGGTCGCGATCGGGGAACACTTCGTCTTGGAGCGGCAAAAATGCGCCGCCCGAATCGACCAGATAGACGCATGGCAAGCGGTTCTGTTCCGCAATCTCTTGCGCCCGCAGGTGTTTCTTCACCGTGAGCGGGTAGTAGGTCCCTCCTTTGACGGTCGCGTCGTTCGCGACGATCATGCATTCGACGCCGGCAATCCGACCAACCCCCGCAACCATCCCGGCGGATGGGGCTTCGTCGTCGTAGCAGCCGTATGCAGCGAGCTGCCCGATCTCCAAAAACGGCGAACCGGGGTCGAGCAGCACGTCGATGCGTTCGCGCGGCAACAATTTGCCGCGTGCGACATGTTTCGAACGCGCGGCCGCGCCACCGCCTTCGCGAATCCGCGCGGAGAGCGCGCGCAGATCGTCTACCAATTCGCGCATCGCGCGCGCGTTGGTCCGGAACGTTTCCGATTTGACGTCGATCCGGGTTTCGATTCGTTTCATCTCACGAAGCTCCTTGCGCGTCGCTAGAACGGCCCTTCTGCCAACCAACGCTCGATCTGCGGCAAGCGATCGACGCCCCAGAATGGCTCATCGTTGATCCACACCATCGGCGACCCAAAAACGCCACGTTCGATTGCTGCGTCACATTCGGCGCGCAGCCGCGCTTTTTCTTCGGGTGACTGCATCGCGGCGCCGAGCGCGTCGGCGTCGAGCCCGAGTTCGTGCGCAATCGCCGTCAGCGTCTCGGCGTCGGCAATGTTGCGCCCATCCCGGAAGTAGGCGCGATAGACCGCGATCGCCCACCGTTTTGCCGTTTCGCTCGACCCGTCGTTGAGCGCGTAGAAAGCGCGCGCGGCCAGGTGGGTGGAGACCGGGAAGGGGTCGGGCAATCGGAAAGGAATGCCGTAAAAACGGGCGGAGCGCGCGAAATCGCGCTGCATGTACGGGCCTTTCAACGGATGCGCCGGCAACGGTTTGTCGCCGGTCTTTTGGTAGACCGCACCCAACAGAAACGGACGCCACACGACGGTTGCGTGGTGCCGTTGCGCCACCTCCTCGATCATTTCGGCCATCAAGTAGCCGTAGGGCGAGGAAAAGTCGAAATAAAAATCGAGCACCATGCCACCTCCTCTTTTTGTGGGTATTGACTCGTGGTCATGCGACCCCGTTCGCGACGAGCTCGCGCGCGATCACGAGTTTTTGGATTTCGCTCGTCCCTTCGTAAATCTGGCAGACGCGCACGTCGCGGTAGATCCGTTCTACCGGGAAATCGCGCACGTAGCCGTATCCGCCCAGCACTTGGATCGCCGCCGACGCCACCCGCTCTGCCATTTCGGAAGCGAAGAGCTTAGCCATCGACGCCTCTTTGAGGCACGGTTCGCCCGCGTCGCGCTTCACCGCGGCATGCCAGACGAGTTGCCGCGCCGCTTCGATTTGGGTGGCCATCTCCGCCAGTTTGAACCCGACCGCCTGATAGTGCACGATCGGTTGGCCAAACGCTTCGCGCTCTTTCGCGTATTGCAGCGCCGCAGCAAGTGCCGCGCGCGCCATCCCGACGCTTTGCGCCGCAATCCCGATGCGCCCCCCTTCCAGGTTGGAGAGCGCGATCTTGTACCCTTGCCCTTCGGCACCGATCAGCGCGTCGGCGGGCACGCGACAATCCTCGAGCGTGATCTGTGCCGTGTCGCTTGCGTTTTGCCCCAATTTTTCCTCGATCCGACTCACCACGTAACCGGGTGTGGCGGTGGGCACGAGGAAACAGGAGATGCCGCGCTTACCGGCAGTGGGGTCGGTCACCGCGAGGACGATCGCAACATCGGCGTTTTTTCCCGTGGTGATGAATTGCTTCACGCCGTTCAATACCCAGCCGTCGGCGGTGCGTTCGGCACGTGTGCGGATTGCAGCGGCGTCAGAACCCACGTGCGGTTCCGTGAGGCAAAAACACCCGAGCGCTTCGCCGGTTGCCAGTCGGGGCAGCCACGCCGACTTCTGCGCGTCCGAGCCGTATTTGAGCAGGATCGAATTGACCAACGAATTCTGCACCGAAACGATCGTCGAGGTGGCGCCGTCGCCCGCCGCCACCTCTTCGATCACGAGCGCGGCGGCCAGCGTGTCGAGCCCCGCGCCGCCCCATTCGGCGGGTACGGTGATCCCCAACGCGCCCAATGCCCCCAGACCCTGCAACGCGTCGCGGGGGAAGGTATGGTCGCGATCCCACTGCGCCGCGAACGGGACGATGCGTTCGCGCACGTAGTCCCGGATCGCGTGTTGAATCATCCGATGCTCTTCACTCAGTAACACGACCTCGCTCCTTTGGTTTTTGGGTTGTCAATGTCACGCCGGTGAGCACCAGGAGGCCACCTACGAGCACCGGCCACGAAAGCGGTTCGTCCAACAACAGCCAACCGGTGACGACACCGGCAACCGGCACCAAGTTGATGAAGAGCGCCGCCCGCGCCGCACCCAAACGGTGGACCGCTTCCGAATACCAAGTGTAGCCGAGCGCGGTAGCCAGCACCCCCATGAAGCAGACCGCCAACCACACCGTCTGTGGCCAAGCCCGCCAACCGAGCGCTTCGCCTTGTGCTGCCGCGACACCCCAAAGCAGCGTTGCGCCGATCAGCGCCGCCCAAAAGGTCACCGCAAGCGGGGAGAAAGTCTGGGTGGCCTTTTTGCCCAGGAAGGTATAGATCGTCCAGGTGGCGACGCAGCCCAGGATCAGCCAGTCCCCCACACCAACTGCGCCCGTAAGCAGCGCAAAGGGGTCTCCTTTGCCGATCACGGTGAGGCACCCTACCAGCGCCACAACCGCACCGAGGTGTTGCCGCCAACCGTGCGGTTCGCCTGCGAGCCACCACGCCGTGACCGCGACCACAACGGGGTTGAGCGCGACCACCAGCGCGCCTCGGCCCGCGGTGACATGCTGCAACCCGTAGAGAAAAAAGAGGTTGTAGAGAAAAATGCCGAAAAAGCCCATTGCCGCGAGGCGCACCGCCGCAGACAAGGGATGGGACCGCGCCCCGCCCCCAAAGGGTGCCGTCAGGGGTACCGTTTGCCGCGTCGCCGACGGCGCAGCCGCCGCATCCGGCGGGGCACCCCTCGCACCAGCCTCTGGCAGCACGACAACCGGACGCCGCGGGGTGAGCGGCACGCCACGCAGCCGCGCGATCCCCCACAAAACCAGCGCTGCGAGCGTGAATCGCATCGCAGCGGCGGAAGCCGGAGCATCGAGCGCTTGCGCCACGATCCGGCCCGCTGGCCACGTTGCGCCCCACATCACCATCGCGGCAATGAGCTGAGCGTAGAGACGAAACGGGCTCACTCGAGTTCGATCGCCATCGCGGTGGCTTCACCCCCACCGATGCAGAGGCTCGCAACACCACGCTTGCCCCCGGTGTGGCGCAACGCCCCGATCAGGGTCACCACGATCCGCGCCCCCGAAGCGCCGATCGGGTGGCCCAGCGCACACGCCCCCCCGTGGATATTGACCTTTTCGTGCGGCAGGTTCAGCTCTTTCATCGCCGCCATCGTCACCACCGCAAACGCTTCGTTGATCTCGAAGAGATCGACCGCATCCGCGGTCCACCCCGCTTTCGCGAGCACCTTTTCGATTGCGCCAACCGGTGCGGTGGTAAACCACGCCGGCTCGTGCGCGTGGGTCGCATGTGCGACGATCCGTGCGAGCGGCGTGCACCCGAGCTGCTCTGCCGTTTCCCGGCGCATCAACACCAAAGCCGCAGCACCGTCGGAGATCGACGACGCGTTGGCCGCGGTCACCGTTCCGTCCTTGCGAAACGCCGGCTTCAACAAGGGAATTTTGTCCAATTTCGCCTTGAGGGGCTGTTCGTCGATCTTCACGACCCGCTCACCCCCACGGTCGGTGATCGTGACCGGTTCGATCTCCCATTCGAACGCGCCGCTTTGAATCGCGCGGATCGCACGCTGGGTCGATTCGATCGCGTAGGCGTCCTGCTGTTCGCGGGTAAATCCGTAGTGCTGTGCGGTATCCTCGGCAAAGGTGCCCATCAAGCGCCCTTTGTCGTAGGCGTCCTCGAGCCCGTCGTAGAACATGTGGTCGAGCACCTGACCGTGCCCCAAACGCATACCACTGCGCGCTTTGGGCAACAGATAGGGGGCGTTACTCATCGACTCCATCCCCCCCGCGACGACGACGTCGTAGCTTTCCGCTTTGAGTGCGTCGAACGCGAGCATCTGCGCTTTCATCCCCGAACCGCACACCTTATGGACGGTGGTGCACCCCACTGACTTGGGCAGCCCTGCACCCAATGCGGCTTGCCGCGCGGGCGCTTGCCCTTCCCCCGCTTGCAGGACGTTTCCCATCAGCACCTCATCGACCTGTTCGGGCGCAAGGTTCGCGCGCGCCACCGCCGCGCGGATCGCTGCCGCACCCAATTGCGGCCCGGTGAGTGCGGCCAGATCGCCCTGAAAAGCCCCCATGGGCGTGCGTGCCGCCGCAACGATCACGATATCGTTGGCGTTTTTGCTCATCGTTCTCTCCTCGTCTCTTTCCGTTCCAATAGGGTCAAACCACAATCCTTCGTCCTGCGCCTGCCGTATTGCGCAACACAGCGCCGCATTCGATCACGCCGTCTCGGCCATCAACTCACGGCCGATCAGCCAGCGGCGAATCTCCGAGGTTCCGGCGCCGATCTCGTAGAGCTTCGCGTCGCGCCACAGGCGCCCCGTCGGGTATTCGTTGATATAGCCGTTGCCTCCCAGACACTGGATCGCTTCGCCTGCCATCCAAGTGGCCTTTTCCGCAGCGTAGAGGATCGCCGCCGCGCAATCTTTGCGCAGATGGCGGCTGTGGTCGTGCGCATCGAGCGCGCGCCCCACGGTATAGACGAACGCCCGCGTTGCGCTCCAGGTGGCGTACAGATCGGCGAGTTTGCCCTGCATCAACTGGAATTCCCCGATCGACTGCCCGAACTGTTTGCGTTCGTGCAGATAGGGCACTACCACCTCCATGCACGCATCCATGATCCCGAGTGGACCGCCGGCGAGCACCGCGCGTTCGTAGTCGAGCCCGCTCATCAAAACCTTCACCCCGCCCCCGACTTCGCCGAGCACGTTCTCTTCCGGCACTTCGCAGTCATCGAAAAAGAGCGGGTAGGTGTTCGAACCGCGCATCCCCAGTTTGTCGAGTTTCGTGCCTGCCGAAAATCCCTTCATCCCCTTTTCGACGAGAAACGCGGTGATGCCCCGCGGCCCGGCTGCCGGGTCGGTCTTTGCATAGACCACCAGAACGTCGGCATCGCCCCCGTTGGTGATCCACATCTTGCTGCCGTTCAACACCCAGCGATCGCCCCGTTTCTCGGCGCGCAACTGCATCGAGACCACATCCGAACCGGCGTTCGGTTCGCTCATCGCCAGCGCCCCGACCCATTCGCCGGCGACGAGCTTGGGGAGATATTTCGCTTTCTGTTCCGGCGTGCCGTTGCGATGGATTTGATTGATGCAGAGGTTGGAATGAGCCCCGTAGGAGAGCCCCACCGCAGCAGAGGCGCGGCTGATCTCTTCCATCACGATGATGTGCGCCAGGTACCCCATATTGACGCCGCCGTACGCTTCGGAGACCGTCATTCCATGCACACCCAGATCACCGAGCTTTTTCCACAGGTCGGTCGGAAATTGATTCTCTTGGTCGATCTGTGCCGCGCGCGGTGCGATCTCTTTGTCACAGAAGGCGCGCACCGAATCGCGCAGCGCGACCAGCGTCTCATCCAACCCCATGTCGAGCGAAGGAATGGCCATCGTCCTCTCCTTTGGTATTACGTTTACGTCAACGTAACATTACCGAAATCCCCCCCCGATGTCCAGAGGCAGGACGTGTCACGCGCCCTCAAGGTACCGCAACCGCTTGCGCCCCGGCTTCGGCCAACGCCGCGTGGCATTGCGCCTCGAGTTGATCGATTTCGGCCAACACCGCCTCGATATCGCGCCGTTGCTGCTCCAAAGCAGCGCGCCGTTCCGCCAGCACCCGCAAAAACTCCCGGATCTGCGCGGGGGAGTTGTGCATCCCGTCGTACATGTCCAAGAGCTCTTTGATTTGCGCCAGCGACAACCCCAACCGTTTGCCGCGCAGCGTCAATTTGAGACGGGTGCGGTCGGCACGGGTATAGATCCGTTGCCGCCCTTCCCGGCGGGGATTGAGGATCCCATGCTCTTCGTAGTAGCGGATGGTACGCGGCGTGATCCGAAACTCCCGCGCCAAATCGCCGATGGTATAGTACGTTTTCTCCTGTTCCATCGCTGCCCTCCCCGTAGGGCCTTGGTTTCCGTTGACGTTAACGGCACAATAGCACAGTGACTGTCGCTTTGCCAATGACGCCGACAGAGAATAACGGGCAGCGATGTCCCAACCATCGAGAACCCAACGCACACGATACTCGCCAATGGATGACGCCATGACGCCCCAACAGAAAGACCCGAAACCACTGGTCTATCCATTTCCCGAACCCCCGGCACTCGCCACCACGATCGAGGTCGCACCGGGGATCCGCTGGCTGCGCATGCCACTTCCGTTCGCGCTCGACCACATCAACCTGTGGTTGATCGAAGCGCACGACGGCTGGACGATCGTCGACACCGGGTACGCGCTTCCCGCCGCGAAAGAGGCGTGGCGCATCCAGCTGCAGCACTACCGACCCAATCGGGTCGTCGTCACCCATTTCCACCCCGACCACATCGGGTTGGCTGCGTGGCTGATGGCCGAATACGACCTGCCGCTCTTCATGAGCCACGGAGAGCTCCTCTCTGCGTTCGCGGCGTGGCTGCAAGCACCAGGACACGGTTATCGCGACATGGTCGCCTTTTTCGCCCGCCACGGTTTGGGCACGAGCGAACAAGAGGCGTTGCTCGCGCGCGGCGCTGCGTACCCCAAAGGGGTTCCAGAACTGCCCGCCACCTATGAACGGCTGCGTGCGGGTGACACGCTCACGCTGGGCGAGACGACGTGGCGCGTGATCGTCGGCTACGGCCATTCGCCCGAACACGTGAGCCTCTATTGCCCCGAACGCAAAGTACTCATCTCTGGCGATATGTTGCTACCCAAGATCTCGACCAACGTCGGCGTCTGGGCCGTTGCGCCCCATGACGACCCGTTGGGCGATTTTCTGGCGTCGCTCGACGCGTTCACCGCCCTGCCCGACGAGACCCTGGTGCTCCCTTCCCACGGCCTCCCGTTTCAGGGGATCGCCGCGCGGGTGGCCGCGCTCAAGGCGCACCACGACGCCCGCTTTGCCGAACTCCTTGCCGCGTGCGCCAAAGACCCTTGCACCGCAGCCGAGCTCGTCCCCATTCTCTTTCCGCGGGCGCTCGACCTGCACCAGCTGGTCTTCGCGTTGGGCGAAACGATTGCGCATCTCAACCATGCGTGGCGATGCGGGTGGCTCCAGCGCACTGTCGACCGGAACGGTATGATACGATTTGCCCACAATCCGACAACCGACAACGAGGAAGACCCCAAATGAGCGAAAAACGCACCGCAACACACGACACGGAAAAATCGACCCCCTATGCGCAACTGCCCGATCCGCAAGAGCTGGCGAAGGTCTATGCCGAAGTCGCGGAACGGGCCGCGAAGGTTCTCGCGGAATACACCAAGAACCAGCTGAAAAAGGGAATCACCCCGCCGTCGGACGAACTGGGGATCGCCCAAACCTACATGCAGATGATGGCGCGCTTGCTTGCCAACCCCTACAAGCTTGCGCAGGCGCAAATGAACCTGATGTGGGACTATTTCAACCTGTGGCAACATTCGATGCTCAAAATGATGGGCATCCACACCCCGCCCGTGGCGCAACCGGAAAAAGGGGACAAGCGGTTCAAAGCGAAAGAGTGGGAAGAGCACTTCCTCTTCGACTTCATCAAACAGTCGTACTTGATTGCTGCGCGCCGCATTCATGAAACGGTCTGCTGCCTGGACGGCATCGACGAGACCACGCAGAAAAAGATCAACTTTTTCACCCGCAACTTCATCGAAGCGCTCTCCCCCACCAACTTCGCGCTCACCAACCCGGAAGTCTTCCAAGAGACGTTGCGCACCAACGGCCAGAACCTCATCAACGGCCTCAAAAACTTGCTGCGCGACCTGGAAGAGGGCGGCGGGCAACTGCGTATTCGCATGACCGACACCGAAGCGTTCGAACTGGGCAAAAACATCGCCACCACCCCGGGGAAAGTGATCTTCCAAACGGAGCTCGCACAGCTGATCCAGTACACGCCGACCACCAAAGAGGGGTACAAGCGGCCGCTCCTGATCGTGCCGCCGTGGATCAACAAGTACTACATCCTCGACCTGCGGGAGAAAAATTCGCTGGTCAAATGGTTGGTCGACCAGGGCCATACCGTCTTCATCCTCTCTTGGGTAAACCCCGACGCGCGGCTCGCCCAAAAAACCTTTGCCGATTACGTCACCGAAGGGGTCTTGGCGGCGCTCGACGCGATCGAAGAACAGACGGACGAACGGGTGGTCAATGCGGCCGGATACTGCCTGGGCGGGACGCTCTTGGCCACCACCGCCGCGTACCTCGCGGCAAAACGGCAGAAGCGCTTTGCCGCGACCACCTTCTTCACCACACTCACCGACTTTTCCGAACCGGGCGAACTGGGTGTTTTCACCACACCGGAAACCGTTGCCGAGCTCGAACGCAAAATGGCCGAACGGGGCTACCTCGAAGGCACCGAGATGGCCAGCACTTTCAACATGATGCGCGCCAACGACCTCATCTGGTCGTTCGTCGTGAACAACTACCTTTTGGGGCGCGAGCCGTTCCCGTTCGATTTGCTCTACTGGAACTCCGACTCCACCCGGATGCCCGCGGCGATGCACTCCTTCTACCTGCGCAAGATGTACCTGGAAAACAAACTCGTCGAACCGAACGGCATCGAGATCGACGGCGTGGGCATCGACCTTGGCAAAATCAAACATCCGTGCTACTTCATCTCGACGGTGGAAGACCACATCGCGCCGTGGAAAACCACCTACAAAGGAGCGCGCCACTTCACCGGCGCCGACGTCACCTTCGTCCTTGGTGGGTCTGGCCATATCGCCGGAATCGTCAACCCGCCTGCCGCGAACAAATACGGCTACTGGACCAACCCAGTAAAACCGTTGCCGGAAGACCCTGAAGAATGGCTCCAAGGCGCAACCCACCACCCCGGCTCGTGGTGGCCGCACTGGCACGCGTGGCTGGCGCAACGCAACGGCGACGAAAAAGTCCCCGCCCGCGATCCCGCCAAAGGGAAATTGCCGGTAATCGAAGACGCGCCGGGTAGCTACGTCACAGTGCGGATCTGACCCCTATGCGCGCGGTGCTCGACACCAACACCGCGCTCGCGCTCTGGTGGTTCGAAGATCCGCAATTGGCGCCGCTCGCCGCCGCAATCGCCGCGCAGCGGCTGCGCCCCATCGCAAGCCCGCCCCTCGTTGCCGAGTGGCGGGCGATTTTACTTCGTCTGAACGCTCACGGCACCACCGCAGCCGAATCGGCAACGGCGCCCGAGTACGCTCGCGCACCGACCGTTT
Organism: Hydrogenophilus hirschii; assembly: GCF_054656675.1. NCBI lineage: Bacteria > Pseudomonadati > Pseudomonadota > Hydrogenophilia > Hydrogenophilales > Hydrogenophilaceae > Hydrogenophilus > Hydrogenophilus hirschii. Next base: position 70,729 of record NZ_BAAHXQ010000001.1, on the reverse strand, counting down.
CACAAGCACCACTCAGCCTCCGTGGCCAACAGGCGCAGGCGCAATTTGCGCAGTGGGTTCGCCTGGTCGACCACCCCGACGCACGGTGGCTTGCCACCGCCGATCTTCCCTGCTGCCGTGACCCCGAAGACCAGAAATTTCTCGAATGTGCGGGGTTTCACCAAGTCACCTGGTTGATCACCCGCGACAAGGCGCTGCTGCGCCTTGCGCGCCGACTCAAACCTGGCACCGCACCACTGACGATCGTCACGCCGGAGGCGTGGTGTCGGGGTGACCGGAATCGCTAAAATCTGCCCATGCGTATTGAGTTCGATCCTGTCAAGCGTGCCAAAACGCTCATCGAGCGCGGTCTTGATTTTGCCCGCGCTGCCGAAGTGTTTGCCGGACACCATTTCACAGCGGAAGACCTGCGGGAAAACTATGGGGAAAGGCGCTATATTACCGTTGGGAAACTCGATGGAAGAATGGTTGTCATGGTATGGACGCCTCGTGGCGAAGCACGTCGCATCATCAGCATGAGGAAAGCCAATGAGCGAGAACAAAAACGCTATGCAGCCCGTTTGGGTTGACCCTGACGATGCACCAGAACTCACCGACGCGTTTTTTGAACGCGCTGACGAATATATCGGTGACAGGCTGATTCATCGCGGTCGGGATCGATCGGAATCACAACAAGTAGCCGTCACGGTCCTTTTTGATGCCGAAGTGGTGCGTGCATTCCAAACCACCGGCAAAGACTGGCAAGCACGAATGAATGCCGCGCTCAAGGATTGGTTGAAAACGCACTCTCCTGCCTGAGAGGGAGCCTCGTACCAACCGTTACGAAACCTGAGCGCGATACCCCTCCGGATTCTGCATCTGCCACCGCCAGGCGTCGCAGCACATCTCGGTAAGCGACCGTTTCGCTGTCCACCCCAACTCGGCGCGCGCTTTACTGGGGTCGGCCCAACACGCGGCGACATCACCGGAACGACGATCGACGATTTCGTACGGCACCGCGCGACCGCTCGCCGCCTCGAACGCGTGCACCAACTCCAACACCGAAACGCCGCGTCCGGTGCCCAAATTGAACGCCGCACACTGCGGTGGTGCTTCGGGTTCGAGCAGCCAGCGCAGCGCCGCCAAATGGCCTTCCGCCAGATCCATCACGTGGAGATAGTCGCGCACGCCGGTGCCGTCCGAAGTGGGATAGTCGTTGCCAAAGACCCGCAATTTCGGTAATTTGCCGACCGCCACCTGGGTGATGTACGGCATCAGGTTGTTGGGAATATCGGCGGGATCCTCACCGATCAGACCCGACGGATGCGCGCCAACCGGATTGAAGTAGCGCAGAATCGCGATGTGCCACGTGGGGTCGGCACGAAAAGCGTCGCGCAACATCTCTTCGATGATGAGCTTGGTCCGCCCGTAGGGGTTGGTGGCCGAAAGCGGATGGTCTTCGGTGAGCGGCAACCGTTGCGGTTCACCATAGACGGTTGCCGACGAGCTGAACACAAGGCGCGAAACCCGCGCTGCCTGCATCGCTTCCAACAGCCGCAGCGTCCCGACCACGTTGTGGTCGTAGTAGACAAGCGGCTTCGCGACCGACTCACCCACCGCTTTTTTGCCGGCAAAGTGGATCACCGCGTCGGGCGCATAGTGCGCAAACGCGGCATCCAACGCGGCACGGTCGCGCACGTCGCCTTCCACCACGGGCACCGCTTTACCGGTGATGCGCGCCACGCGCCGCAGCGCCTCGGGATGGCTGTTGCTGAAATTGTCATAGACGACCACCTCGAACCCGGCTTCCAGCAACACCACTGCCGTATGTGACCCGATGTAGCCGGCTCCACCGGTGACCAAGATTACTGGCATCTCCGCTTCCTTTCTTCCCCTTTCATTCGGCCAGAATACCAGAATTGATCGGTGCGCAATCCCTCTCTTCACCAACCAATGCTGATGCCTCTTTTTTCCGCTACACTACGCGCCGTCTTTCGATGCGACGAACGGCAATGCAGATCCCTTCCCTACTGCTTTGGCTCGACTATTTCGGCGTCGTGGTGTTCGCTACTTCCGGCGCGATCGTCGCCGCGCACAAACGGCTCGACCCCGTTGGCCTGATGCTTGCTGCAACCGTTACCGGCATCGGCGGCGGAACGCTACGCGATCTCTTGCTCGACCGCCCCGTCTTCTGGTTGGCGGCTTGGCAATACGTGGCACTCACCGCGGGCACGGCACTCTTCCTCTATGCGCTGGGCTGGTTCGCCCCCCGCTTTTCGCGCTGGCTCACCGCGAATCGTGCGCTCGACTGGTTAGACGCGATCGGCCTTTCAGTCTTCTGTTTGATCGGTGCGCAGGCAGCGCTCGACGCAGGCGCAAACGGTTTCATCGCGGTGATCATGGGCGTCATGACCGCGAGCTTTGGCGGCCTCATCCGCGACATCATCTGCAACGAAATCCCGATGATCCTCCACCGCGAAATCTACGCCACTGCAGCCGCCGCCGGAGCGGCGGCGTTCGTGCTCACCGAAGGGTGGCTGACGCACGAAATGGCGCTCATGATCGGTGCGGCGGTCGCATTTTCGTTGCGCGCGATGGGGATCGTGCGGGGCTGGCACCTGCCGGCGTATCCAACGCTGCCTGAGTAACCCGCGGACGAATCGATGAAGTACGCCCCTCAGGTCGTCGTGATCGGCTCCTCGACTTGGATGGGCACAGACGGCGCCGCTGGGCTCAAAGCAATGCACGACGCCGGAGCCCACACGATCGTCCAAGACGAAGCAAGTTGCGTCGTTTTCGGCATGCCCAAAGCGGCGATCGCGTTGGGCGGCGTCGACGAGGTTCTGCCACCCGCAGCGATCGCGCAGCGGATCATTCGAACTCGAGAATGATCTCATCGACCGCGAGGCTCGCGCCCGGCGCAGCGTGGATCGCTTTGACGATCCCGTCGCGTTCGGCGCGCAGGATGTTCTCCATTTTCATCGCTTCGATCACCACGAGCCGTTCGCCCGCCTTCACCGCCTGCCCGACCGCAACGGCCACTTCGCGCAGCAGCCCCGGCATCGGCGAGAGGAGGTATTTGCTCAGGTCGGGAGCCTCTTTCACCGGCATGTGGGCGTAGAGCGGTGCGGCGTGCGCCGGCAGGACCAGCGCGCGCAATTGGCTGCCGCGGTGGTGCACCCGGTACCAGACCCCCTCCCGCTCGACCTGAAGCACCAGCTTTTCGTCCGCGACGGTGACGGTCAGGCGAATCGAGCCGAAACGCCAATTCGGGTCGAAGTCGATCTCGACGCTGCGTTCGCCGGAACGGACCGCGTAGCGGTTGGGCGTGAGCGCTTCGACCTCGGCCGACGTTCCAAAAGTCAACGCGCGGGGATCCTCACCCGCCTTCACCGTTTCGGCGCGGCGCGCTTCGTCGCGTTCGTCGAACACCACATATTGGCGTGGCGCAGCATACGGGCGGAGGGTACCGCGCGCCGCAGCGTTTTGGTTTGCCGCGACCTCGTACCACGCACCAGCCGGACGCCCGGGCCGCATCTCACCGGCGCGCGCTTCTTCGCGGTAGGTGAGCGCCGCACAGATGAGCTTGAGGAGCAGCGGGTCTTCGTGCGGGACTGCGTCGGCAGAGAAGCCGTCCGGGAACTCCTCCGCAATGAACGCGGTGGTGAGCCGCCCGGCGCGAAAACGAGGGTGCTGCATGAGCGCTGCCTGAAACGGAATGTTGGACGCAATGCCGCGGATCACGAAACCATCGAGGGCCTCTTGCATCCGGGCGATCGCTTCGTCCCGTGTCGCGCCGTGGGTGATGAGCTTGGCGATCATCGAGTCGTAGTGCATCGAGATCTCGCCCCCCTCATAGACGCCGGTGTCGACGCGAACCGCGCCGGGCACCTCTTCCGGTGGCTGGAACGTCACCAGCCGGCCGGTAGAGGGGAGAAAGCCGCGGAAGGGGTCTTCGGCGTTGATCCGGCACTCGATCGCCCAGCCGCGAATCGCCAAATCCTCTTGCCGAATCGAGAGCGGTTCGCCCGCCGCAACCCGGATCATCTGTTCGACGAGGTCGAGGCCGGTGATCATTTCGGTAACCGGGTGCTCCACCTGCAACCGGGTGTTCATCTCCAAGAAGTAGAACGAGCGATCCTTGCCGACCACGAATTCGACGGTACCCGCCGACTGGTACCCGACGGCGCGAGCGAGCGCCACTGCCTGTTCGCCCATCGCCCGGCGCATCTCCGGGGTGACGAAGGGGCTTGGGGCCTCTTCGACCACCTTCTGGTGGCGGCGCTGGATCGAGCATTCGCGTTCGAAGAGATAGACGATGTTCCCGTGCGCATCGCCCAGCACCTGGATTTCGATGTGGCGCGGCTCTTCGACGAACTTTTCGATGAAGACGCGGTCGTCGCCAAACGCGTTGCGCGCTTCGTTGCGGCACGATTCGAACCCTTCGCGGCATTCGTCGTCGTTCCTGGCCACCCGCAGCCCTTTGCCACCGCCACCGGCTGACGCCTTGATCATCACCGGGTAGCCGATCTCGCGCGCGATCGCAACCGCCGCGTTTGCCGATTCCACCGGGTCGGTATAGCCCGGAATGGTATTGACACCGGCCTGTTGCGCCAGTTTTTTCGACGCGATCTTGTCCCCCATCGCGGCAATCGCCGCCGGTTTCGGCCCGATGAAGACGATGCCGTTGGCTTCCAGCATTTCGGCAAAGGCTTCGTTTTCCGAGAGAAACCCATACCCCGGATGCACCGCTTCAGCACCGGTTTGGCGGCACGCATCGAGAATCTTTTCCGCACGCAGGTAGGAATCTCGTGCGGGTGCGGGTCCGATGCAGACCGCTTCGTCGGCCATTTCCACATGCAGGGCGCGCGCGTCGGCTTCGGAATAGACCGCGACGGTCTGGATGCCCATCTTGCGGGCGGTTTTGATCACGCGGCAAGCGATCTCGCCACGGTTGGCAATGAGGATTTTGCGAAACATCGTCTTCCCCCGAATTCGGTTAGAGCGGCATCGTGTTGTGTTTGCGCCACGGGTTTTCGAGCACTTTTGTCTCGAGCATCGCCAGCGCCCGGCTGATGCGGGCGCGCGTGGCGTGTGGCATGATCACGTCGTCGATGAAGCCGCGGTGCGCCGCAACGAACGGATTGGCGAATTTCGCTTTGTATTCCGCTTCGCGCGCCGCGATCCGTTCCGGATCGTTTTTCTCGGAACGGAAGATGATCTCCACCGCCCCTTTCGGCCCCATCACCGCGATCTCCGCAGTGGGCCAAGCCAGGTTCACGTCGCCTCTCAGGTGCTTCGACGCCATCACGTCGTACGCCCCACCGTAGGCTTTGCGGGTGATCACGGTCACCTTGGGCACCGTCGCTTCGGCATAGGCGAAAAGAAGTTTCGCGCCGTGCTTGATGATGCCGCCATACTCCTGCGCGGTCCCGGGCAGGAACCCGGGTACGTCGACGAAGGTGACGATCGGAATATGGAATGCGTCGCAGAAACGGACAAACCGCGCCGCCTTGATCGAACTCTTGATGTCGAGGCACCCCGCGAGCACCATCGGCTGATTCGCCACTACGCCAACCGTCTGCCCATTGATGCGGCCAAAGCCGATGATGATGTTTTTCGCATAATCGGGCTGCAGCTCGAAGAAGTCCCCCTCGTCGACCACCTTGACGATGAGCTCTTTCATGTCGTAGGGCTGGTTGGGGTTTTCCGGCACCAAGGTGTCGAGCGAATCGTCGCGCCGTTCCGGATCGTCCTGCGTTGTCCGTACCGGCGCTTTTTCGCGGTTGTTGAGCGGAAGGAAATCGAAAAAGCGGCGCAGTTGCAACAGCGCTTCGATGTCGTTTTCGAACGCCGCGTCGGCAACGCCCGATTTGGTGGTGTGGGTCACCGCGCCACCGAGCTCTTCTGCGGTTACCTCTTCATGGGTCACCGTCTTGACGACGTCAGGGCCGGTAACGAACATATAGGAAGTATCCTTGACCATGAAGATGAAATCGGTCATCGCCGGGCTATAGACCGCCCCTCCCGCACAGGGCCCCATGATGAGGGAAATCTGCGGGATGACGCCAGACGCAAGCACGTTGCGCTGGAAGACCTCGGCATAGCCGCCCAACGAGGCGACCCCCTCCTGAATGCGCGCCCCGCCCGAATCGTTGAGGCCGATCACCGGCGCGCCCACTTTCATCGCCTGATCCATGATTTTGCAGATCTTTTCGGCGTGCGCCTCCGAAAGCGAACCGCCGTACACGGTGAAATCTTGGCTGAAGACAAACACGAGCCGCCCGTGGATCGTGCCGTAACCGGTGACCACGCCGTCGCCTGGGACATGTTCGGCATCCATGCCGAAATCGGTGCACCGGTGCTCTTTGAACATATCCCACTCTTCGAAGCTGCCAGGATCGAGCAGCAGCGTAAGGCGCTCGCGCGCGGTCAATTTGCCTTTCTTATGTTGCGCGGCGATCCGTTTTTCGCCACCACCCAGAAGCGCCTGTTGGCGCTTCGCTTCCAGTTGTTCCAGAATCGCTTGCATGAAGCGTCACTCCTTGTGTTGTCTCATTCGATCGACACCGGCTGCCGCCAACAATTGGCGCGCCGCCCAAATCGGCGCGCTCCTGCCCGCGGCCACCGCTACTTCCACATCGGGAAGCGCTGCGCGCACGTTGGGATGCGCCCGAAACCACCGTTTGAGTTCGGCGTCGATCGCCTCCCACAACCAGGCCTGCGCTTGCCGCTGCCGTTTTGCCGCTAACCGCCCGTCGTCGGCGAGCATTTGCCACAACCGCATCACGGTCTCCCAAAATTCCGCTACCCCTTCTCCGGTGCGTGCCGACGTGAGCAACACGGGTACCCGCCAATCGGGGTAAGTGGGGCGCATCAGGTGCAGCGCCACTTCGAGCTGGCTTTTCGCGCGCGCTGCCGCTTTCGCATCGACGTCGGCCTTGTTCACGGCGATCACGTCGGCGAGCTCCATGATCCCCTTCTTGATCCCCTGCAATTCGTCGCCCGCATTGGGCAATTGCAGGAGCGCAAAGACGTCGGTCATGTTGGCAACGGCGGTCTCGCTCTGACCGACGCCGACGGTTTCGACGATCACCACGTCGTAGCCGGCCGCTTCGACCACCAGGATCGCTTCACGGGTGCGTTCCGCGACCCCCCCCAGCGACTGCCCGGCGGGACTCGGGCGGATGAACGCCCGCGGGTCTTGGCTCAACCGCTCCATCCGGGTTTTGTCGCCCAAGATCGACCCACCCGAAACGCTGGAGCTGGGGTCAACCGCCAGCACCGCTACGCGATGCCCAGCCTCGATGAGGTGCAAACCCAGCGCTTCGATGAAGGTCGACTTCCCCACCCCCGGGACGCCCGAAATGCCCAACCGCACGGCATGGCCCGCGTGCGGGAGCAAGACCTGAATGAGCTGCTCCGCGCGTGCCCGATGGTCCGGGCGCTGCGATTCGATCAACGTGATCGTTTTCGCCAGCGCGCGCAATTCCCCACGCAGCACACCGTCGTAGAGCCGCTGGTCGGCATCGGAGCGAAGCGCTTGCGCAACTGAGACGGGCTGCGCCGCCACTGCTGCCGTTTCCGAAAGCATCATGACGATCACGCGTCGCGGCTGCGGTCCAACGCACGCGCTGCGCGAATTTCCGCGAGCACCCGCTTTGCCGCTTCCGGAATGGGCGTACCTGGGCCAAAGATCGCTTTCGCCCCGGCCTCATAGAGGAAGGGGTAATCGGGCTCCGGAATCACGCCGCCCACGAAGACGACGATATCGTCGGCACCCAGCGCCTTGAGCGCTTCGATGAGCGCCGGCACGAGCGTTTTGTGGCCCGCTGCCAAGGTACTGACCCCGATTGCGTGGACATCGTTCTCCACCGCGTGACGCGCCGCCTCTTCCGGGGTTTGGAACATCGGGCCGATGTCGATGTCGAACCCCAGGTCGGCAAACGCAGACGCCACCACTTTGGCGCCGCGGTCGTGGCCGTCTTGCCCCAGTTTGGCGATCATCACGCGCGGCCGCCGCCCCTCTTCGGCAACGAACGCTTCGATCTCCCGCTGCAACGCCTGCCACTCCGGCATCTGCTCCGCCACTTGACTGTAGACTCCCGAAACCGCTTGTGGGTTGGCATGATACCGCCCCCACACCGCTTCCAGCGCATCCGAAACCTCTCCGACGGTGGCGCGGGCGCGAATCGCTTCGACCGCAAGCGCCAAGAGGTTTCCTTCGCCCGTTCGCGCACATTCGGTGAGCGCCGCCAACGCCGCCTGTACCCGGGCGTTGTCGCGCGTGGCACGCAACTGCTGCAAGCGAGCGATCTGCTTTTCCCGCACCGCGCGGTTGTCGATTTCGAGCACTTCGACCGGATGGTCCTCCTTTTCCAAGCGGTATTTGTTCACACCGACAATGGCATCGAGCCCGGCGTCGATCCGCGCCTGCTTCGCCGCGGCGCACTCCTCTACTTTCATCTTCGCCCAGCCAGACGCCACCGCTTCGGTCATCCCGCCCATCGCCTCGATCTCTTGGATGAGCGCCCACGCTTTGTCGATCATCTCCTGCGTGAGCGACTCCATGAAGTAGGAGCCGCCCCACGGATCGATCACGTTGGTGATGTGGGTCTCTTCTTGCAAGATGATCTGCGTGTTGCGCGCGATCCGTGCGGAAAATTCCGTGGGCAGCGCGATCGCCTCATCCAGCGCGTTGGTGTGCAACGACTGTGTACCGCCGAAGACTGCCGCCATCGCTTCGATGGTGGTGCGAATGATGTTGTTGTACGGATCCTGCGCGGTGAGCGACCAACCCGACGTCTGACAGTGGGTGCGCAACATCATCGACCGCGGATGCTTCGCGCCGAAACCCTTCATGATCCGCCACCAGAGGTAGCGCGCAGCGCGCAGCTTCGCGATCTCCAGATAGAAGTTCATTCCGATCGCGAAGAAGAACGACAGCCGCCCGGCGAATTGGTCGATGTCGAGCCCGCGCGACACTGCCGCGCGCACGTACTCCATCCCGTCGGCCAGGGTGAAAGCGAGCTCCGTTGCCTGATCTGCCCCCGCCTCCTGGATGTGGTAACCGGAGATCGAAATCGAATTGAACTTCGGCATGTGCTCGGCGGTATAAGCGATGATGTCCGCGACGATCCGCATCGACGGCTCAGGCGGATAGATGTAGGTGTTGCGCACCATGAACTCTTTGAGGATGTCGTTTTGGATCGTCCCGGAGAGCTGATCCTGCCGCACCCCTTGCTCTTCGGCCGCGACGATGTACCCGGCCAGGATCGGCAGAACCGCGCCGTTCATCGTCATCGAAACCGACACCTTGTCGAGCGGGATGCCGTCGAAAAGGATCTTCATATCCTCGACCGAATCGATCGCCACGCCGGCTTTCCCCACGTCCCCCACGACGCGCGGATTATCCGAGTCGTAACCGCGGTGGGTCGGCAGGTCGAACGCAACCGAAATCCCTTGCCCCCCGGCGGCAAGCGCTTTTTTGTAGAACGCGTTCGACTCCTCCGCGGTGGAAAAGCCGGCGTACTGCCGGATCGTCCACGGCTTTACCGTGTACATCGTCGGCTGCGGCCCGCGGATGAACGGCTCGAAACCGGGCAACGTATCGGCATGGGGCAAGCGATCGAGGTCAGCGCGCGTGTAGAGCGGTCGCACCGCTATCCCTTCCGGCGTATGCCACACGAGACTGTCCAATCCGGCGTCCGGGTTCTGCTTCTTGACCTGTTTTTCCGCGGCTTTCGCCCAGTCCGCAAAGGTGACTTTAGGATATTCGGGCGCGTTTTCGAAGTCGATCGACAACCGCTCGCGCTGTGCTTTCATCTTCCTGGCTCCCTGGTCTTGGCCCGTGACGGGCAATTATAATTCATAATTACGCTATGATGATCACCGCACCATTTGATAGATGGCCCACAGCCAGGGGACGATGATGGCATTTGCCAAAGTCGCCAACGCCATGGCCAACCCACTGAATGCACCCATACGGGCATCGATTTGGAATGCGCGCGCCGTACCGATGCCGTGGGCAACCGTACCCAGGACAAACCCCGCAAACGTGGGGTCCTTCACGCCGCTCAGTTTGAGCAACGGCGGTCCGATCATCGCACCCAAGATCCCGGTCGTGACCACCAACGCAGCAGTCAACGAAGGAATACCCCCCAAGGATTCGGCAATTGCCATCGCCACCGGGCTCGTCGTCGATTTCGGCGCCAGCGAAACCAAAGCCACCTCTTCCAGACCCAACAAGCCGCCCAAAACGAGGGCACTTCCCGCTGCCACGACCACCCCAACACACAAGGCACAAGAGAGGAGCAACCAATGACGGCGCAACAAAGGCATCTGCTCCGCAAGCGAAACGCCCAATGCCACCGTGGCGGGGCCCAAAAGAAAATGGATGAACTGAGCACCTGCGAAATATTCGCGGTAGGGCACCTGCACTGCGGCCAAAACCGCGATCAACAACAAAACGGCGATCGCAACGGGATTGGCCAACGGATGATCCCGTGCCAAACGCGAGACACGCAGCGCCACCAAATAGGCGGCCAAGGTCGCGGTCAGCCACGACAACGGCGATGCGGCCAGATAGACCCAGAGATCGGAGATAACAGCAGGCATCATCGCTTCCTTTCGTCCGCCACAAAATACGTCCCCACGCGAATGACCGCCGCGCACGCCAACAAACCAAAAACCGTGCTCAACACCAACACCAGCAACAGCTTCCAGCCGACCGCAAGCAGCATTTCGCCATGCACCATCAAACCGACCCCTGCGGGAACGAACAGCAAGGAAAGATGGGAGAGCAGCCCCGCGGCAACCGGTTTGACCGACTGGAACCATCGTGCCCGGTAGCTGAACAACAAAGCCAGAAACGCCATTCCCAACACCGGACCAGGCACAGGAAGATGAAGGAGACGAACGATGACCTCACCCAGCAGCTGAAGGGCAAACAACCAGAAAAAAGCGAGCAACATCACCCTTTCTCCGTACGTACCGCATGATAAGATACACCAACATGAACGATACCCTACCCATCACCCGCAAGGCCCTCTATCAAGAAGTTGCCGACCGACTGCGGCAGCGCATCTTTCGCCATGAATTGGCGCCGGGACAGTGGATCGACGAACAAGTGATCGCAGCCGAATTGGGCATCTCGCGCACCCCGGTGCGGGAAGCGCTCAAAGTGCTGGCTGCAGAGGGTCTCGTCACCCTCGCTCCGCGCCGCGGTTCGTTCGTCACCCAGATTTCCGACAAAGATCTCGACGACATCTTCTCGGTGTTGATCCTCTTGGAAGGCCACGCGGCGCGGCTTGCCGCCGAACGCATCGACGAAAGAGCCAAAGCGCGCCTGAAGCAACTGCACGAACAGCTCGAAGCGGCCTTTCGCGCGCAAGACATCGACGGCTTTTTCGACGCCAACCAGGCGTTTCACCGTGAAGTCCAACGTCTGGCCGACAACCGCTGGCTGCTTGCCACGATCGAAGACCTGCGCCAGAAGATCAAACTCTCGCGCCACCAATCGCTCTTCAGCAGTGGTCGGCTAGAACAGAGTCTGGGAGAGCACCGTGCGTTGTTGCAAGCGCTCCTTGCCGGCGACAGCGCGGCCAGCGAACGGTTGATGCGCGAACACCTCACCCATGGTCGCGCCGCGATCCAGGCTGCAGCGCGAACGGAGCCCGCAGCGCCTGCGGCAGCGCCCCTACCGGAACAGGCAAGCCCTTAGCGATGCACGGCACCGTGATACCTCAGCGTGACGCGTGCGGCGTTGCGATCGTCACGCTCGCGCACCCTAGGAAAAAGAACGCGATCAACGAAGCGATGTGGCGGCAGCTCGCCGCGCACTTTGCCGAACTCGCCAACGACGACGCGGTAGGGGCGATTGTCATCACCGGCGCAGACGGGGATTTCGCCGCAGGCGGCGACCTCAGCGAATTCCCGATCGTGCGCGCCAACCGAGCCCGCGCCGCAGCGTACCACGAAGGGGCGGTGCGTCCGGCGTTGCTTGCCATTCGCGACTGCCCAAAGCCAGTGATCGCGGCGGTGGAGGGTGCGTGCGTCGGTGGTGGGCTGGAGATCGCGCTTCTCTGTGACTGGATCGTCGCCGCAGAAAACGCCCGTTTCGGCGCACCGGTTGCGCAACTTGGCTTTGCGGTCTATCCAGGTGAAATGGAATTGATCGCGCCGCGCCTGCCCCGCGCGCTGCTCGCGCGGATGTTGTTGGAAGGGGCGTTGCTGCCGACGGCGTCGCTGGTGGCTGCTGGGGTCGTCACCGATAGCGTCGCCCCGGGTTCCGCATTGACCGTAGCCCGCGCTGCTGCCGAACGGATCGCGGCACGCCCCCACCGGGCGGTAGCCGCACACAAAGCGTGGTTGGCGCGCTTGACGCAGAATCCCGCGCCGCTGAGCGAAGAGGAGCGACAACAAGGGCTTCTCTGGGTGGACGATCCGGAGCATTGGGCGCTGTTGCGGCGGTTTTTGGGTCAAACATGAGCGCGCGTCCTTGCTACAATGGGTTTATCACCCAACCCAGGAGGAGACGCCATGACTGCCGCGCACACCGACCCGTTCGCCTGGTGGCAACAGTGGATGAAGCAAGCGCCTTCACTGCCGCTTCCCGGTTTTGCGGTACCCACGCTCGACCTCGACGAGCTCGACCGGCGCATTCGTGAATACCGCACCGTCGAGGGGTGGTTACAAATGAACCTCTCCAGCGTGCAGATGATGCGGCAGTCGCTCGAAATGCAGCGTGCCGCGGTAGCCGCGTGGCAGGAGATGAACCAGAACTGGCAACAAGCGCCAGCGCCGGAGGCAACAGCGCCATCCTCAACTGCGTCTGCCCACGCCGCCAAAGCAGCAGCGCCACAAACGACTGACACGGGCGATACGCAAACCCCGCCGATTCCTAACCCCTTCGAGCTGATGAAGGCGTGGTGGGACAACACCACCCAGGCGATGGCAAGCGCTGCAACCGGTCCCAGTGCGGACGCCGCTTCTACCACGTCCGCGCACGCGACAACTGGTGCGGATCAACAAAACGCCGAAGCAACCACCACGAAACCCACGAAACGGAAGCGGACTACGAAGCGCAAGAGCGCGCCCGCAGCGGGAACTGGGGAAAGTGGTTCAGAGGGTCGAAGCAGGTAGCGAAAAACGCTTTGGCCTCATCGATCGACAGCACGGGTGCCACGCAGCAGTCGAGCGGCACCAGCTGCTCGCGCCACGCCACTTGCGGTTTGGAACCGACCACCGCTGCGACGGCACGGTGGGTTTCGCCGCTGCGGTCGAATTGGTGCGGCACCCATTGCGGGTGATCGAGCGCTTCGCAAAAGCGCCGCCAAAATTTGGTTTCGAGCGCCCCGACAGCCAAATAGCGCCCATCGGCACAACGATAGACGGCGTAACAGGGCACTGCGCCCAGAAGTAAGCCCCGTTGCGCGGGCGGCTGGATGGCTTCTGCCAACGCAAACGGGGCGGAAGCAAGGAGCGTTTCGCACATCGGAACTTCGATGTGGCAGCCCTTCCCGGTCGCGCGCGCCTGGTGAACGGCGGCAACCAGCGCGAGCGCCGCATGCATCGCGCCAGCAAAGAGGTCGGCGATTTGCACGTTCGACCACGCCGGCGTCTCCGCACATCCGCTGGCGTTACCGTGTGGTTGGAGTAACCCGGTCCAAGCCTGGTAGGTAAGGTCGTGCCCCGCGTAGGGAGCGAGCGGCCCGTCGCTGGCAAACCCGGTGATCGAAACGATCACCAGTTGCGGATTGACCGCCCACAGCGTCTCAGGAGCGACCCCCAAACGGGCGAGCGTCCCGGGTCGAAACCCTTCGAGCACCGCGTCGCTCTTCGCCACTTCCGCCAGCAATGCGTCGCGCCCGGCGGCACTTTTGAGGTCGAGCGAAACCACCGTCTTGCCGTGGTTGAGCAGGCGATAGAACCACGAGGGCGCAGCATCCGCGGAATCCGTTGCCACACCCAACTGCGCCGCGCCGTCTCCTGTGGGCGGTTCGATCTTCACCACCTCAGCGCCCATCTGCGCAAGCCGCCACGACGCAAACGGGCCGGGCAGGAGCAGCGAAAGGTCGAGGATGCGCCAACCGGACAACCAGGGAAGTGTGTTATGCTTTTTCAATGATTCGTTCCTTTGCCGACGAAGAAACCGAAAAAGTCTGGCGTGGGACGCGATCTCGCCGTCTTCCGCCCAACATACACGAAGGGCAATGGAGCATTCGCATCAATGCGCAATGGCACCTCTGTGTCCTTTGGAACGATGGCGCCGCAGAAGCGGTCGAAGTCTGCGATTATCACTAAATGGAACACGAACGATGGAAACAAAACCGTTGCCCAACATTCACCCTGGTGAAGTGTTACAGGAAGAGTTTCTGGCGCCCTTGGGTTTGACACCGGAATGCGTGGCGCACGCCAATGGTGTCTCAGTTGAGCGACTCAATGCCATCCTATCCCGCCAAGCGCCAATTACCACCGATATTGCGCTGCGCCTAGGAAAAGCGTTCGATACATCCGCGCAATTCTGGCTCACGCTTCAGAGCCGGTACGATGAAGAAGAAGCGTTGCGGCGCGAGGGCGAAGCGCTTGCCGCTATTCCATTGCTGCTCCACTCCTGATTCGTCATCGACGATCACGCACGCGTTTCAGGAATATCGCCGCTGATCGTCGATCACCTTGCCGTCGTTGGGTAACGTCCCTGCAGGCACGAACGCGACCGAGCCGCGCAATTTAGTGATCTCCTTGAGCGCTACCGCCACCTGTTCCCCCAAGCCGTCAGGCACGGCTCCCGCGGTCTCACACTGCAGCGTCATCTCGTCTTTGAGGTCTGGGTTGGTGACGACCAGCCGCGCACGGGTGATTTCCGGGAAGCGGCGCACCACCTGCTGCACCTGCGCCGGATGGACGAACATCCCGCGGATTTTTGCGGTCTGGTCGGCGCGCCCCAGCCACCCCTTGAGGCGCATGTTGGTCCGCCCGCACGGTGACCGGCCGGGAATGACCGCAGAGAGATCGCCGGTACCAAAGCGGATCAGCGGATAGGTGGGGTTGAGCGTAGTGACGACCACCTCTCCCACCTCACCTTCGGGCACCGGCTCGTTCGTACCCGGACGGACGATTTCGACGATGAGATCCTCACCCACCACCAGCCCCGCACGCGCCGCCGTCTCGTACGCGATCAGCCCGATATCGGCGGTGGCGTATGCTTGGTACGCGTCGACCCCAGCGGCGGCGAGCTCCTGTTGCAACGCGGGCGGGAATGCCTCACCGGAGACGAGCGCTTTGCGGAAGGTGCATGGCACGCCCGTCGCTTCGCACTTTTCGCGCAGAATCCGCAGGAACGACGGCGTACCCGTGTACGCGTTGGGCTGCAGGTCGGCAATCGCTTGTACCTGCAGTTCGGTTTGTCCGACTCCAGCCGGAAAGACGGTGCAGCCGATTGCGTGCGCCGCGGTCTCCATCATGCTGCCCGCGGGTGTCATGTGGTACGCAAAGGTGTTGTGCACCAAATCCCCTTCACGAAACCCAGCCGCCCAAAGGGCGCGCGCCAACCGGTAGTAATCGGGTTGAGGCCCTTCGGGTTCGTAGATCGGGCCCGGTGACGCGAAGACCCGCAGACACGACCGCCCCCACTGCACCGCGGCGAATCCGCCAAACGGGCGCGCCGCCTTCTGCCGCTCCAACAGTTCGGACTTACGCACCACCGGCAACTGCGCAAGCGCCGCCCGGTCGGTGACCGCCTGCGGGTCGACATCGGCAAGAACCATGGCAAACGCGGGCGCGTGCGCTTTGGCATGCGCCAATTGCGCGGGTAGGCGCGCAAACAGGTCGCGTTCGCGCTGCTCCGGATCCCAGGTTTCCCGATCGTCGAAATAAAGGGGGCTGTGGTTTGCGGTCATCGCACCGATCCTTTGCTTTTATGCCAGCCAGCGCTTACGGCGGCGATAGTGTTTCACGTCGCGGAAGCTCTTTCGGCCTTCGCCGGAAAGCCCCAGGTAAAACTCTTTCACGTCTTCGTTTTCACGCAACTCTTCGGCGGTGCCTTCCATCACCACCCGCCCGTTTTCCAAGATGTAGCCGAATTGCGCATAGCGAAGCGCAACCATCGTGTTCTGTTCGGCCAAGAGAAAACTCACCTTCTCTTTGGTGTTGAGATCTTGGACGATCTCGAAAATCTCTTCGACAATTTGCGGCGCCAACCCCATCGACGGTTCGTCGAGCAGAATCAGCTGTGGTCGTGCCATGAGCGCACGCCCGATCGCGCACATCTGCTGTTCGCCTCCAGAGGTGTAGCCCGCTTGTGATTTCCGCCGCTCTTTCAACCGTGGGAAATAGTGATAGACCCGCTCCAGGTCTTCGGCGAGCTCGCGGCGCGAAACCTTGCGGGTATAGGCGCCGGTGAGCAAATTTTCTTCGATGGTCAGGTGCGCAAAGCAGTGGCGCCCTTCCATCACCTGGATCACGCCGCGGCGTACCAGTTCGTTGGGGGTGAGTTGATCGACTCGCTCGCCCATGAACTCCACCGAACCTTTGGTGACATCACCCCGTTCGGCACGCAACAGATTCGAAATGGTCTTGAGCGTCGTCGATTTGCCCGCTCCGTTTGCGCCCAAGAGGGCGACGATACCGCCTTTGGGCACCTCGAGCGACACCCCTTTGAGCACCAGGATCACGTGGTCGTAGATCACCTCGACGTTATTGACCACCAGGTAGGGCGCTGCGGCGGCCTGCGCCGCCGCGGCACCCGAGGCCGCGGCGTGATTCATCATCAACCCTCCTTGCTGCAATCACGCGGCGTGATGCCTTTTTCTTGCGCGTACTTCGCAGCCGACTCTTCCACGAGCTGGCGTACCAGCACGCGGTCCGGCACGATCCAGTCGCTGATCATCTTCCACTTGCTGCCGTCCCACTGCTGGAATTTCACCAGCCCAGCCCCTTCGTGGTCCATGCAAGAGGTCTGCATCACCGGCAAGAAACCATCCGCGCCCAACTGCTTCAGCCGTTCCGGCGTGAAGTTCAGATGCTCGAGCGCCCAACGGATCTCTTCGCCCGTGACCGGCCGCCCTTTCTTGTTGAAGTGCTCTTGCGCCAGGCGTACCGCTTCCACGTAGATGATGCCGTGCACCACGCCGCGGTTGTAGTAGACGCTGCCGACCCGCTTGGGATCGAGGTTGCCTTTCCCTTTGGCATAGACATACTTCTTGATATCCTGAATCACCGGATACTGGTCACCCACAGCGTTGAACCCAGCGGCGATGTAACCGGTCGACGCGTTGCCCGCCGGAATCACGTCCTCTTCCGCGCCAGCCCACCAGACGCCGATGATCTTGTCGATGGGGAAACCCGTCCGTTTCGCGGTGGAGAGCGCGGTCGGGTTCATCACCCCCCAACCCCAGAGGATCACGAAGTCAGGCCGAATTTGGCGGATTTGGAGCCACTGCGACTGCTGCTCGTTCCCGGGGTGCGCGACCGGGATCAGCTCGAGCTCAAAGCCCCACTTCTGCGACAAGCGCTTGAGCACTTCGTGCGGCTCTTTCCCGTATGCCGAGTCGTGGTAGAGCAGCACGATCTTCTTGCCTTTGAGCTGGTCCATCGAGCCGAGCTTCTCTTTACCGATGAAATTGATCATCGCCGAAGCCTGCGACCAGTAGTGGGTCACGAGCGGGAAGACCCACGGGAAGACCCGCCCATCGGCAGCGTCGGAGCGGCCGTAGCCGATGGTCACCAGCGGAATCTTGTCCTGCGCGACGCGATCGAGCACCGAATAGGTGATCCCGGTGGAAAGCGGTGAGAAGAAGATGTTGCCTTTGGCCTTGAACCGCTCGTAGCACTCGACGCCACGCGCGTTGTTGTATTCGGTTTCACACTCTTCCCAAACGAGCTTGACGCCATTCACCCCGCCGTCGCGCTCGTTGATCATCTGCATGTAGTCGATCCAGCCGCCGTAAATCCCAGACCCCCCCGCGGCGTACGCGCCAACGCGGTAGCTGGGTAGCCCCATGTACTGCTCTGCAGAGAGCGCTTGCCCGACACCGCTGCCCATAAGGCCGGCAACTGCCAGCGCGACCATCGCGCTTTTCTTCCATTTGCTGCGCATGCGCATCATCTTCTGTCTCCTTTACCACCTACACACACAATGCCCGACCCCAGCGGGGCCGAACCCGAAAAACCCATTTTAGTGAGGGAATGGCCAAATCCGCAACTTCTCTTTGCCAATCTGCCACAGCCGCGCCAACCCGTGCGGTTCGACGATCAAGAAGAAGATGATCAGCCCACCGAAAATCATCAGTTCGACGTTGGACGCAAACGCGGGCGGCAGCGAATCCCCGAACAGGGCGTGAAAGAGTTGGTTGAGAAAGATCGGCAACAGGGTGATGAACGCGGCCCCCAAGAAGGATCCCAACACGGTTCCCACCCCGCCGATGATGATCATGAAGAGGATCTTGAACGACAGGTCGAGGTTGAACGCTTCCGGTTCGACCGTTCCCAAGTAGGTATAGGCGTAAATCGCACCCGCAACGCCGCAGTAGAACGAGCTGATCGCAAACGCCTGCAGTTTCGTCTTCATCAGCGGAATGCCGATCACCTCAGCGGCGACGTCCATATCCCGCACCGCCATCCACGCGCGACCGGTGTGGGTCCGCGCCATGTTTTTCGCAGCGAGCGCCAAGACCGTCACCACCGCCAGCGTGAGGAGGTACTTCTCGACCGGTTCGTCGACCGTCCACCCCAGGATGGCGATCTCCTGCGCCGTGATCACGCCGGAAGCCGAGTAGTTGGAAAACCACGGGAATTTCACCAGCACCCAGAGGATGAAAAACTGGGCCGCAAGTGTCGCCACCGCGAGGTAGAACCCTTTGATCCGCAGCGAAGGAAGACCAAACACGATACCCACGAGCGCCGCGCACACGCCGCCCAAAATCATCGCGACGAGGAACGGCATGCCGTCGATGCGCAACATGAAGTTGTAGGTAGCAAACGCCCCCACCGCCATGAACCCCGCCGCACCGAGCGACAGCTGCCCCGCGTAGCCGGTGAGGATGTTGAGTCCCAGCGCCGCAAGGGAAAAGATGAGCGCCGGCGTGATGATCGCTTGGAACCAGTATTCGCTGGCTAAGAGCGGCACCCCGACGAACGCAAAGAGTACGATTGCCGCGATCGCGATCCGATCCTGTCGGATCGGAAAGATCTGCATGTCGGCTTCGTAGCTCGCCTTGAACTGCCCTGCCTCACGATAAATCATTTGTCTCTCTCCTCACACCCTGTCGATGTGTTTTTCGCCAAAGAGCCCTTCGGGGCGAATCAACAGGAACGCCAACGCCATGATGTAGGGGAACCACGAGTCGATTCCGCCACCGACATAGGGGCCGAGGTAGACCTCGGCGAGTTTTTCCGACGCCCCGATGATCAACCCCCCGACGATCGCGCCTGGGATCGAGGTAAAGCCCCCCAGGATCAGCACCGGCAACGCCTTGAGCGCGGTGAAGGAGAGCGCGTACTGCACGCCGTTGCGCGCCCCCCAGATCAATCCGGCCACGAGCGCGACCACCCCAGCCGCGACCCAGACGATCACCCAGATGCGCTCCAACGGCACTCCGATGGACAGCGCCGCCTGGTGGTCGTCGGCAACCGCCCGCAGCGCCCGTCCGGTCTTGGTGTATTGGAAAAAGACCGTGAGCACCGCAACCAGGATTGCGGCGATCGCCGCAGCGGTGAGGTCGAATTTGGAAACCAGCATGTTCGCCGAATCGAGGAGCCACATTACCGGCTCATCGGCGATCCCGATATCCAGTCCACGCACGTTCGACCCCCAGATGAGCTGCGCCAGCCCGTCGATGAAGAAGGTGAGCCCGATCGTCGCCATGAAAAGCGTGATGAGCGGCTGGTTGACCAACCCGCGCAGCATGAAGCGCTCGATGAGGATCGCGAGCACCACCATCGCGGCGAGTGTCACGAGGAGCGACCCGAGGAACGAGGCGAACGACCCCGGCGCCCAGCCGAACCATAAGAGAAGCTTTTCGCCAACGCCGACGAAGGTAAGCGCCGCGAAATAGACCATCGCCCCCTGCGCGAAGTTGAAGACGCCGGAAGCTTTGAAGATCAACACGAAACCGAGCGCCACCAGCGCGTAGAGCATCCCGGACAACAGGCCCGCAATCAAGACTTCGAAGAAAAAGGTCACGGTTCTCTCCTTCCGCTATCAGTGGACCGCGCCAAGATAGGCTTTGATCACCTCGGGGTCGTTCTTCACTTCGTTGGGAAGGCCGTCGCCGATCTTACGTCCGTAGTCGAGCACGACGACACGGTCCGAAATGTCCATCACCACGCCCATGTCGTGTTCGATCAAGACGATGGTCGTCCCCCACTGCTCATTGACGTCGAGGATGAAGCGGCACATGTCCTGCTTCTCTTCGACGTTCATCCCCGCCATGGGCTCGTCCAACAAAAGGAGTTTCGGCTCCGCGGCAAGCGCTCGTGCCAGTTCCACGCGCTTTTGCAGGCCGTAGGGAAGCCGCCCAACCGGCACCTTACGAATGTGCTGAATCTCCAGGAAATCGATGATCTCTTCCACCCGTTTGCGGTGCGCGATTTCGTCGCGCTGCGCGGGACCCCAATAAAGCGCGTTCCACAGGAAATTGCGCTTCATCATGAGGTTACGGCCCGTCATGATGTTGTCGAGCACGGTCATCCCCTTGAAGAGCGCGATGTTCTGGAACGTCCGCGCGATTCCCTGCGCCGCCGCTTCGTGCGGGTTCATCTTGCGGCGCTCCTTGCCCATGAAGATGATCCGCCCCTCCTGCGGATGGTAGACGCCATTGATCACGTTGAGCATCGAGCTTTTTCCCGCGCCGTTGGGCCCGATGATCGAACGGATCTCCCCCTGCCGGACGTTGAAACTGATGTTGGTGAGCGCTTTCACGCCCCCGAAACTGAGGCTGATATTCTGCAGATCCAGGATTACGTCGCCGATGGTGCGCGCCATCTTCTTCTCCCGATTACGCGTCCGCGATGCGCACCGTTGCGGCAATCTTGCCGCTGCGCCCGTCTTCGAACTTCACTTCGGTCTCGATATACTGCTCGGTTACGTCGCTATAAAGCGCAGTCACGAGCGGTGCGTACTTCTCGGCGATGAACCGCCGTCGCACTTTACGGGTGCGCGTCAATTCCCCATCGTCGGCATCGAGCTCTTTGTGCAGGATCAAGAAGCGGCGGATCCGCGCCCCTTTCATCATCGGGTCGGTTTCGAGGTCGGCGTTGACCTTTGCGACGCATTCGGCGATCAACGCATAGACTTCGGGTTTCTGCGCGAGATCGGTATACCCGGAATAGGCCAACCCGCGCCGTTCCGCCCAGTTACCCACCGCGTCGAGGTCGATGTTGATGAACGCCGCGACGTAATCGCGTTCGTTGCCGAACGCCACCGCCTCTTTGATCTGCGGGAAGAACTTGAGCTTGTTCTCGATGTAGTTGGGCGCAAAGAGGGTGCCGTCGTTGAGTTTGCCGACGTCTTTCGCGCGGTCGATGATCCGCAACTGGCCATCTTCACCGATATACCCGGCGTCGCCGGTCATGAAGAAGCCCTCTTCGTCGAACGCCTCGGCGGTGGCGTCGGGGCGGCGGTAGTACGATTGCAGCGTCATCGGCCCGCGCACGCGGATTTCACCGTTCTCGGCGATCTTGATTTCGACGCCTGGCGCCGGCCGCCCCACCGCATCGAGCTTGATTTCGCCGTCGGGCTGCAAACAGACGTAGGCGCACGTCTCCGTTTGCCCGTAGAGCTGTTTGAGGTTGATCCCGATCGAGCGGAAGAATTTGAAGAGGTCCGGTCCGATCGCAGCGCCCGCGGTATAGGCCACCCGGATGCGCGACATCCCCAGGACGTTGCGCAGCGGCCCGTAGATCAACACTTCGCCCAGCGCGTAGAGCAAACGATCTTTGAGGGATACCGGACGCTTCTCCAGAATTTCGGCGCCACAGCGCCGTGCCACCGCCATGAAGTAGTCGAAGAGTTTGCGTTTGATGGCACTTGCGTCTTCCATTCGGATCATCACTTGGGTGAGCAACCCCTCGAAGATCCGTGGCGGCGCGAAGTAGTAGGTCGGCCCGATTTCGCGCAAGTCGGTCATCACGGTGTCCGACGATTCCGGACAGTTGATCGCAAACCCGGCCACCAGCGACTGAGCATACGAAAAGAGGTGGTCTCCAACCCACGCCATCGGTAGGTAGGAGAGGATCTCTTCGCGGTCGGTCAGGCGGTCGAAATGGATCCCGCCGTTTGCGGCAAAGATGAACGCGCGGTGGGTCTGGCACACCCCCTTGGGTTTGCCCGTGGTCCCGGAGGTGTAGAGCATCACCGAAACGTCGTCGGTCGAACCCTTTTCGATCTCCTTGTTCAGGAAATCGGGTTGGTTGCGGTCGTGGATCTCGCCGGCGGCGACCAGCTCGTCGAGCCCCATCAGTTGGGGCTGGTCGTAGTGCAACATCCCGCGCGGATCGTCGTAGACGATCTTCTCGAGCGAAGGGGTCGACGCCAAGGTCTCAAGGAGCTTATCCACCTGCTCTTGATCTTCGACGATCGCAACCTTGATTTCGGCGTCTTGCAAGACGAACGCGATCTCTTCCGCGATCGCGTCCTGATAGAGCATCACCGGGATGCCGCCGAGCATTTGACACGCGGCGATCGACATGTAGAGCCGCGGACGGTTGTCCCCGATGATCGCGAGCCGGTCACCGCGCCTGAACCCGAGTTCAGCCAGACCACACGCAATCGCGCGCGCGGTGCGGTAGTAGTCGGCCCAGGTGTAAGTTTGCCAAATGCCGTACTCTTTTTCCCGTACCGCGGGCTGCGCACCACGCACTTCGGCATGGTGCCGCAAAAGCCGCGGGAAGGTGTCGAGCCCGGCAGGCAGCGGAGGCGCTGCTTCGCCGCGTACGATGGTCATTGTTGTGTCTCCTCCACACGCCCGACGTTCGGTTCGGGAATTCGCTCAGAGGGAATCATCGCACGCGATTGTTACAACGGTTTTTCTGAAATGTAACGGAAATGTATCAAACGCCCAAAAACTCTTTCGGTTCCGGCAGCGGATTGTTCGGCATCGACAGCTCTTCGGGCTCGATTTGCCGTGTGAAGCCATCGAGCGAGCCGAGCAACTGGGCATCCCGTGGCGTCACGGGGTCGCTGACCAAGTACGCAACCACCAAACGGGTGAGCGCATGCAAGGCGTCGCGATGCGTGCGTTCGATGCCGTGCGACGCGTCGGCGCCGAAACCGATCAACGCTGTCCGGATGTCGTTCCCTGCCTCTACCGCTGCCGCCGAATCGGAGCGGTAGTACTTGAAGAGGTCACGGCGGTGCGGGATCGCGTTGGCTTTGGCCAAGCGGATCAATTTGTGCGACAGATGGTAGTCGAACGGTCCCGACATGTCTTGCAGACAGATCGTCACCGCATGTTCCGAGGTGTTTTGCCCAGGCGCGGCGATCGCGATATCCAGGCTTACCATCTCGGCGATGTCGCCGTGAAGCGCCGCAGAGGCACCCGAGCCGATCTCTTCCGTGATCGTCAATAAGGGATGGGCATCGACGGGTAATTCCAACCCATGATCCTGCACCGCTTTGCACGCGGTGAGCAATGCAGCGACGGCCGCTTTGTCGTCGAGATAACGCGAGACATAGTAGCCGGTGGGCGTGACTTCGGTCTGTGGGTCGAATGCGATCCAATCGCCCACCTGGATCCCGGCGGCTTCGAGCGCTTTGCCATCCTCGGCCGGGATATCGACACGCACCTCGACCTGCTCCCACCCAACCGGCTGGCTGTCGATTTCCGGCCCGAACGCGTGGCCCGATGTTTTGAGCGGCAAGCAGGTGCCACGGAATTGCCTGCCATCGTCGGTAAAGATCGTCACACGCGCCCCTTCGGAAAACCGCGCGGACCAGTGACCGATCGGCACGATCGCCAAGCGTCCGTTCGGTTTCAGTGCGCGCACCATCGCGCCCAGCGTATCGAGGTGCGCCACCACCGCACATGCCGGTTTGCGTGCTTTGCCGGTGAGCGTAGCGCGAATCGCCCCCCGGCGCGTCAATTCGTAGGGAATCCCCAGCGCGGAGAAGCGCTGCGCGGTATAACGCACCACTTCGTCGGTCAAGCCGACGGGGCTGGGGATCGCCAGCAGTTGTAAAAGGGTCTCTTCCAAGTAGGTTTCGTCGATGGTGATCACACAAGCTCCTAGGGGCGTTGCCGGGTCTGGGGAAACAGAAGGTCGATGAAACGCTGCGCCGTCGGTTGCGGTTCGTGGTTCGCCAGCCCGGGACGCTCGTTCGCTTCGATGATGACATAGTTGGGTTGATCAGGCGCATCGACCAAAAAGTCGAGACCCGTGACCGGGATTTGCAACGCGCGGGCGGCTCGCTCCGCGGCGTCGCGCAATGTGGGGTGGAGCTGCGCGGTCACGTCGTGCAGCGTCCCGCCGGTGTGAAGGTTTGCGGTTTTGCGCGCAAGGAGCCGCACATCGACCCCGGGGACATCGTCCCAATCGAATCCTTGCGCCCGCAAGCAGCGCCGCGTCTCATCGTCGAGCGGCACGCGCGACTCTCCGCCCGTTGCCGCTGCCCGCCGTCGGTTGTAGCGTTCGATCAGCGCACGAACCGTGTGGCGACCATCGCCGACGATCACTGGCGGACGGCGCAACGCGGCGGCGATCACTTCGCCGTCGATCACCACCACACGAAGGTCTTCTCCGCGGCAAAACTGTTCGACCAAGACACGCTCGGAGAATTGGCGTGCCCGTTCGATCGCCGCAGCCACTTCGCTTTCGCTGCGCAGATCGACGCTGATCCCGTGCCCCTGCTCCCCGTCGACCGGTTTCACGACGACCGAACCGTATTGCGTGAGCAACCGCTGCCAAGCAGCGGTATCGTTCGCATCCACCTGCTCGGGGACCCGCAGCCCCGCTTTTGCCAGCCACCGCGCCGTGAGGCGTTTGTCCTGACACAGACTCATCGCGACCGCGCTGGTCAGCTCTGAGAGCGATTCACGGCAAAGGATCGAACGGGCGCCCAGGGTCAACCGGAAAAAACCGCTTTCGGCATCGAGGATTTCCACGTGGATGCCGCGGCGCAGCGCTTCGTCGACCAATATGCGCGCGTACGGGTTGAGTTGGTTGAGCCCTACCACCTCACCCAAGAAAAGCGGCTGATTGATCGCGTTGCGGCGCTTCACTGCAAACGCGGGGATGCGCACGAACCCCAGCTTTTCATAGAGCGCGATCGCTTGGTCGTTGTCGTGAAGGACAGAAACGTCCATCCACGAGCGCCCCAGCGCCTGGAAACGCTCCGCGAGGTAACGCACCAACGCTTCACCCACGCCCGGATGCGGTGTTTGCGGATCGACCGCCAATGCCCAAAGGCTCGAGCCGTTTTCGGTGTCGGCAAATGCTTCGACGTGATCGAGCCCCATCGCCACCCCGATCACTTCGCCCGTTTCCCGGTCTTCAGCAAGCGCGTAAGTCACTGCTCGGCTCAGGCGCAATTCCCACACGATCTGCGGGTAAACCGGCACCATCCCGCGTGCGCGGTATAGGGTGTTGATCGCAGCGATATCGGCACGGGTACGCAGTCGCCGCAAGCCGAAAGGGCGTGGCGCTTCGCGCCGCGGTGCCCGGTAGGTCTGCAGGTTGAGCCGCCAGAATTCGCTGGGGTCGAGGAAGAGCTGTTGCGGCGCGTGCGCGATCACCCGCTGGGGCTCGGCGACGTAAATGGCGATATCGCGCTGCCCTTCGGCCTCCTGCAAAAGCGCTTGGGCCAACGTCCCAGCGTCCTGCCACGTCGGCGCGAGCAACAAGCGACCCCAACCGCATTGGATCGCAACATTTTCGGCGCGTTCGAACGTTGCGTTGGATTTGCGTTTCCGTTTGGTGGCGTAGGGCGTGTGCGCCGCGCGCAGCGCCCGTTTGACCAGATCTCGCATCATCGCTCTCGTTTCGCTTACCGCAGATGGGTCTGCAACCACCACTCCAGAAGCCCCAACTGCCAGAGTTTGGAACCGCGCAACCGGGTGAAGTGCTGGGTCGGTTCGGCCAACAACGTCGCAACGTATTCCGGTTGGAAGAGTCCGCGCGCTTGCGCCGCGGGCGAAAGCAGTGCGTCGCGCACGCGCTCGAGCACTGCCCCCTGCAGATACTTGAGCGCAGGAACGGGGAAGTAGCCCTTGGGGCGGTCGATCACTTCACTGGGAATGATTGTGCGCGCCGCCTCTTTGAGCACCCCTTTGCCGCCATGGGCCAATTTGTGCCGCGTCGGAATGCGCGCTGCCAACGAGACCAGCTCGTGGTCGAGGAACGGCACCCGCGCCTCCAACCCCCACGCCATCGTCATGTTGTCGACCCGTTTCACCGGGTCGTCGATGAGCATCACCGTGGTGTCGAGGCGCAACGCTTTGTCGACAGGGTCTTCGGCGCCGGGTTGCGCGAAGTGTTCGGCAACGAACCGTTCGCTCCAATCTTCGACTTGCCATTCGGGTCGGACCACGGCGCGGTATTCGTCGAAGTCGCGGTCCCGGAAGACGTCGAGGTAGTCGCGCACGGGATCGGTACTGCCCGCAAGCTTCGGATACCAGAAGTACCCGGCAAAGATCTCGTCCGCCCCCTGCCCACTTTGCACCACCTTGCTGTGGCGCGACACCGCTTCCGACAGGAGGTAGAAGCCGATACAGTCGTGACTCATCATCGGCTCGCTCATCGCGGCGATCGCTTCGGGCAAACGGGTGAGGAGTTCCGCTTCCGGCACGAAAATCCGTTCGTGTTCGGTGCCGAACGCGCGGGCGACGATCTCGGCGTATTCGAATTCGTTGCCCTTCTCGTCCCCGACGTCGGCAAAACCGATGTTGTAGGTGCGCAGCCGCTCGATCCCGGCTTCGGCCATCAGCCCGACGATCAGGCTGGAATCGACGCCACCGGAAAGGAGCGCACCCACCGGCACGTCCGCAACCAAGCGGCGACGCACGGCTGCGCGCAGCGCCTCGAGCAGGATTTCGACCCATTCCGAAAACGGCCGCGCCTCATCCTCGGCACTGCGGGTGAAATCGAGCCGCCAATAGGTGCGGCGCGTTTCCCGACCATCGGGTTCGATCGTCACCAACGTGGCAGGCGGGACTTTGCGCACCCCTTTGAGGATGGTGTAGGGCGCGGGCACGACGGTGTGAAACGAGAGGTAGTAGTGGAGCGCCAGCGGGTCGATGGTGGTGTCGACACCGCCAGCTGCCAAAAGCGCAGGCAGCGTCGACGCAAAGCGCAAACCGCCCGGGCTTGGCGCGAGATAGAGCGGTTTGATCCCCAGGCGGTCACGCCCCAGCACCAGACGGCCACTGTCGCGTTCCCAGAGCGCGAACGCGAACATCCCATTCAATCGCTCGACGAACGCGTCGCCCCACGCGTGGTAGGCTTTGAGAAGGACTTCGGTGTCGCTGTGGGAGTAGAAGCGGTACCCCAACCCCTCCAACGTCTGGCGCAACTCCGGGTGGTTATAGACCGCGCCGTTGAAAACGATCCCGAGCCCAAGTTCGGGATCGATCATCGGTTGCTGCGCCGCCTCCGAAAGGTCCATGATCTTGAGGCGACGATGCCCCAAGGCGATGCTGCCCTGCGCCCAAACGCCACCCCCGTCGGGGCCGCGCGGGCGCTGGATCTCATTGATGCGCGCAATCGCGTCGAGGTTGGGTTCCGTACCGTCGAAACGGATTTCACCGGCAATACCACACATGCCGCGACCTCACGCCGCGGCTTCGCGACCGAGCATCGCGTCGAATTCGTCCTGCCAGAAGAAGCGCGGCTCGAACGCAGGTTGGAGTTCGTCGAGCCATGTAGCACGCGGGTCGAATCGGGCGAAGAAGGGGCGGTCGACCCACGCCGGGTTACGCCCTTGGAGGAACCGCAACACGAAAACACGCTGCCCCGCGACGCGGCTCACTCCCAGCACTTCGACTTTGCCCGGTGCGGCCGACATGCTCGGGCCGCGCACGGTACGTGCCAATCCCGAGACCCGCTGCAACGCCTCGCGGTAAATGCGCCAAGCGCGCGCGAGCGGCACTTTGAAGTAGTGGTGCGCGCCGGTGTCGCGTTCGACGAACATGTAGTACGGCACGATCCCCAGCTCGACTTCGCGTTGCCAGAGTTTCGTCCACACGTCGGGGTCGTCGTTGATGTGCGCCAAGAGCGGCGCTTGGGCACGGATCATTGCGCCGGTTGCGCGCACGCGCGCGATCGCCTCTTGGGTGGGCGCCGGTTCCAGTTCGCGCCAGTGGTTGAGGTGCGCCATCAGGGCCAATTGTTTGCCGCTTGCGACCACTTGGGCAAAGAGATCGAGGAGCGCTTGCCCTTCCCCTTCGGTCAAGAAGCGGTAGGGCCAGAAGGTGAGCGCTTTGGTGCCGATGCGGATCGAGCGGATGTGCGCGAATTCCGGCGAGAGCAACGGTTCGATATAGGCTTTGAGGTGCGCGGTTTTCATCACCAGCGGGTCACCGCCGGTAATCAAGACATCGGTCACCTCAGGGTGGGCGCGGAGGTACCCGTGCATCCGCGCCGCTTCCGCGCTGGCGATGCGCAGCGACTTATCCCCGATGAACTGGGCCCAGCGGAAGCAGAAGGTACAGTAGCTGTGGCACGTCTGCCCTTGGCTGGGAAAGAGCAGTACCGTTTCCCGGTATTTGTGCTGCAGCCCGTTGATGGGTTGCCCCGTTTCGTTCCGCGGGATGTTGAGTTTGAGCTGCCCCGCCGGATGGGGGTTGAGTTCATGGCGAATCTCCGCAACCACGCTCGCCACTTCGGCCTGAGGCGCGTCACGGCGCAACAGGGATGCGACCCGTTCGAAATGGTCCGGGCGCAACATGCCGGGCTGCGGATAGAGCAACTGAAAGAGCGGATCGTCCGGGATGTTGTCCCAGTCGATGAGATGCTCCGTGACATAGCGATTCACCCGGAACGGCAGCACGGTTGCCACCACTTTCATCGCAAAACGTCGTTCCGGGTCAAGCGCCTGGATTTGCGGAATGCGGTCGAGATCGCGCGCCGTATAGACTTCGAACGCCGGCGCAGTGAGCGGCGCGCAGTTCCAGGGCGCCAAACGTTCGGCCATTGGGGTTACGGTCATGGCTAACCTCCTTTTATTGCAGAAAGTGCAATCTTTTATATAACCCACAATGGCCGATCGGTCAACCCAAAAAACGCTAACCTGCTGATTTGTCACATGTTTCGCCGATACTGCCCACCCACCTCGAAGAGCGCCTGCGTCAACTGCCCCAGCGAGCAGTAGCGCACCGCGTCCATCAACACTTCGAAGGTGTTGCCCCCTTCCATCGCCACCGTCTTGAGCTTCGCCAGCCACTTCGGTGCTTCGGCGGCGTGGCGCGCGTGAAATTCGCGCAGCCGCCGCAGCTGGCTCTGCTTCTCTTCTTCGGTGGAACGGGCAAGTTCCAGCTTTTCGGGGATCGGATCGCCGTTCGGGTTGCGGAAGGTGTTGACCCCGATGATCGGTAGACTCCCGTCGTGCTTTTTCTGCTCGTAGTGCAGCGACTCTTCCTGAATCTTGTTGCGTTGGTAGCCCGTCTCCATCGCGCCGAGCACGCCCCCCCGTTCGGCCAGCGCTTCGAATTCGCGCAACACCGCTTCTTCGACCAGATCGGTGAGCTCTTCGATGATGAAGCTGCCTTGGTTGGGGTTTTCGTTCTTCGCCAGCCCCCACTCTTTGTTGATGATGAGTTGGATCGCCATCGCCCGCCGCACACTCTCTTCGGTGGGGGTGGTGATCGCTTCGTCGTAGGCGTTGGTGTGTAGGCTGTTGCAGTTGTCGTAGATCGCAATCAGCGCCTGGAGCGTCGTGCGAATGTCGTTGAATGCCATCTCCTGCGCGTGGAGACTCCGCCCCGAGGTCTGGACGTGGTATTTGAGTTTTTGGCTGCGCTCGTTCGCGCCATACTTGTGTTTCATCGCAATCGCCCAGATGCGACGCGCCACCCGCCCGATCACGCTGTATTCCGGGTCCATTCCGTTGCTGAAAAAGAACGAAAGGTTGGGCGCGAAATCGTCGATGTGCATGCCGCGCGCCAGGTAGGATTCGACGTAGGTAAAGCCGTTGGCGAGCGTGAACGCGAGCTGCGAAATGGGGTTGGCGCCTGCTTCCGCGATGTGGTAGCCCGAAATCGACACTGAGTAGAAGTTGCGCACGTTGTGATGGACGAAGTACTCCTGGATGTCGCCCATCAATTTCAACGCGAACTCGGTGGAGAAGATGCAGGTGTTCTGCCCCTGATCCTCTTTGAGGATATCGGCCTGGACCGTGCCGCGCACAGTGGAGAGCACCCACGCCTTGATCTTTTCATACTCCTCTTCGGTGGGGTCACGACCGTTGTCGGCGCGGAATTTGCCCATCTGCTGGTCGATCGCGGTATTGAAGAACATCGCTAGGATCATCGGCGCGGGACCGTTGATCGTCATCGACACCGAGGTGTTGGGCGCACAAAGATCGAACCCGGAGTAGAGCACCTTCATATCGTCGAGCGTGGCGATCGAGACACCCGAATTGCCGATTTTGCCGTAGATATCGGGCCGTTCGTCGGGGTCGCAACCATAGAGCGTAACGGAATCGAACGCAGTGGACAGCCGCGCCGCGGGCATCCCTTCGGTGAGCTTGCGAAAACGGCGGTTGGTCCGGAACGGATCGCCTTCGCCCGCAAACATCCGGGTGGGGTCTTCGTTTTCGCGCTTGAACGCGAACACCCCGGCGGTGTATGGGAACGACCCGGGGACGTTCTCCTTCATCAGGAATTTGAGCACCTCGCCGTCGTCTTCGAAGTCAGGCAACGCTACCTTGCGGATCTTGTTGCCCGAAAGCGATTCGTGGTAGAGGCGGGTGCGAATCTCTTTGTCGCGGATCTTGACGACGTATTCGTCCTGCGCGTAGAGTTTTTTCAGCGTCGGCCACTGTTCGAGCAGCTTCTTCGCGTGTGGAGTCAGCTGGCTGTCTTTCCAGTCGATCAGCTCGTCGAAATGCTCGGCCGGTTTGCCGCTCGCCTCGAAGAGCGCCTTCGCGATCTTGAGCGCTTGTCGTTCGCGCGCCACCCGCGACTGCTCCCGGACGTGGGCGTGGTAGTCGCGCACGGTTTGCGCGATTTCCGCCAGATAACGATTGCGGTGCGGCGGGATGATCGCTTGTCCTTTGCTGGAATGGCGCACAGAGACGCGCGGCAATTTCCCTTCGGCTTTCGCGGGCAACCCCAATTCGATCAATTTCGGCAGCATCGCTTGATAAAGCGCAGTAACCCCGTCGTCGTTGAAGCGCGCTGCCATCGTCCCGAAGACGGGCATCGCATCGACCGGTTCGGAAAAACGCTGATGGTTGCGCTGGTACTGTTTCGCGACGTCGCGCAGCGCATCTTCGGCCCCTTTGCGGTCGAATTTGTTGATCGCGACGAAATCGGCGAAATCGAGCATGTCGATCTTCTCGAGCTGGCTCGCTGCGCCGAACTCGGGGGTCATCACGTAGAGGGAGCAGTCGACGTAGGGCACGATCGCCGCGTTGCCCTGTCCGATCCCCGACGTTTCGACGATCACGAGGTCGTAACCGGTGAGCTTGGTCGCCGCGATCACCTCTTTGAGCGCCCGCGACACTTCTTGACCGGTGTCGCGGGTGGCGAGCGAACGCATGTAGATGTTTTCGTGGTCGATCGCGTTCATGCGGATGCGGTCACCCAAGAGCGCGCCCCCAGTGCGCTTGCGCGACGGGTCGATCGAGATGATCGCGATTTTGAGCGCATCTTCCTGATCCAAACGGAAACGGCGAACCAGCTCGTCGGTGAGCGAACTCTTGCCCGCCCCTCCGGTACCAGTGATCCCCAACACTGGCACTTTGAGCCCTTGCGCCGCCGCAAGGAGCCCTTCCCGGATTGCGTCTGGGTAGGCGCCATTTTCGAGCGCAGTGATCACGCGTGCGAGCGTCCGCCAATCGCCGCTTTGGAGTTTTTCCAGGATTTCAGGCAAGGTCTGCGGCGCTTCGTGGGAGAGATCGAAATCGGAACGCTCGACCACGTCGTTGATCATCCCTTGTAACCCCATCTGGGCGCCGTCTTCGGGCGAGTAGATCCGCTCGACACCGTACGCTTCGAGCTCCTGGATCTCCGGCGGAACGATCACCCCGCCACCGCCGCCGAAAACCTTGATCTTCTCGCCACCGTTTTGCCGCAGCAGATCGACCATGTATTTGAAGAACTCGACATGCCCCCCTTGGTAGCTGGTCACCGCGATGCCCTGCACATCCTCCTGCAGCGCGGCGCGAACGATCTCGGCGGCACTGCGGTTGTGCCCCAAATGGATCACTTCGCAGCCGGTGCTTTGCAACAAGCGCCGCATGATGTTGATCGCGGCATCGTGGCCATCGAACAGCGCCGCAGCGGTGACGAGCCGCACGTTGTTCTTCGGCTGATAGGGCGTGAGCGCCTTCGCGATACGGGGATCGGTCATGATGGGTCTCCTCTTGTGGTCGCTTTTGCGGTGCACTGAGACTATCTTACCGAAATTGACGTTAACGTCAACGTCATTTCGGTGCCTTGCCCTTGCCTTCGCCTCATGGCAGCGTCCGGCGCACAGGGAAATAGGTTCGCCGCTGGGGCTGTGCTAAGCTAACGCGGTTGCAGGTCAGGGAAGCAGCGTGATGCCGCGCGAAAAGACGTTCAACACCGCGGGCCCATCGAAACCCGAGCTCCACTATATGATCGACCCCTTGGCGCGGATCGATCTCCCGGAAGTCGAAGCACTCATCGCACAGGAACGCTACTTTGTGCTGCACGCGCCACGACAAACCGGCAAAACCACCTGCCTGTTGGCGCTCATGAATCACCTCAACCGCGAAGGGCGCTACCGCGCGCTCTACGCCAACATCGAAGTGGCGCAAACGGCCCGTGGCAACGTCGCCGAAGGGATCGGCGCGGTACTCACTGCGCTCTATGAGGCGGCCCGCCTCTACCTGGGCGAATCGCGCGGTCAAGCATGGGCGCACGCCGCGCGCGCCAACGACGACCCCCACACATGGCTCCAACGCTGGCTTACCGAATTTTCCCTGGCCGACCCGGATCGACCCGTGGTGCTGCTCCTGGACGAAGTCGACGCCCTCGTTGGCGACACCCTGGTTTCGCTCCTCAGGCAACTGCGTGCCGGTTACACCCAGCGCCCACGGGCGTTTCCGCAATCGGTGATCCTGTGCGGCGTGCGCGACGTGCGCGACTACCGCATCCACACCCCCGGCCAAGAGGTGATCACCGGGGGTTCGGCGTTCAACATCAAAGCCGAATCGCTGCGTTTGGGAAACTTCACCTTCGACGAAACCAAAGCGCTGTGGTTGCAACACACCGAGGCCACCGGGCAACGGTTCGACGACGCGATCTGGGAGCCCCTCTGGCTCGACACCGAAGGGCAGCCGTGGCTCGTCAATGCGCTCGGGCACGAATGCACCTGGAAAGACAAAACGCTACGCGCCGACCGGACGGCGCCGGTGACGCTCGAACGCTACCAACTGGCACGCGAACGGCTCATCCAATCGCGCGCGACCCACCTCGACCAGCTCGCCGATAAACTCTCCGAGCCGCGGGTTCATCGGGTGATCGCGGCGATCCTCGAAAGCGAAGCCGACCCGGCGGCGCTCTCGGAAGAGATCGCCCCGGACGATCTGCAATACGTCTATGACCTGGGGCTGATTGCGGTGCGGCCGATGGTGCGCATCAGCAACCGCATCTACCGCGAAGTGATCCCGCGCGAACTCACCTGGACCAAACAGGTCTATATCACCCACGAAACGGCGTGGTACGTCGACCCAGCCACCCACCGCCTGCAGATCCCGAAACTCCTCACCGCGTTCCAAGAGTTTTTCCGCGAACACTCCGACGCGTGGCTGCAAGGCTTCTCCTATCGCGAAGCAGGCCCGCAACTCCTGTTGCAAGCCTTCTTGCAACGCATCGTCAATGGCGGCGGGCGCATCAACCGCGAATACGGGCTGGGACGCAAACGCACCGACCTCTTGATCGAATGGCCGCTCGATCCCGAGCAAGGGTTGTTGGGGCCGAAACAAAAAGGGGTGATCGAATGCAAACTCGTGCGCAACGGCAAAAACCCGGAGGCGGTCGTGACCGAAGGAATTGCCCAAGTAGCCGACTACGCCGACCGTTCGGGGGCCAAGGAAGCCTATCTGGTGGTATTCGACCGCCGCGACGCAATCCCGTGGGAAGCGCGCATCTGGCAGCGCGAGTACCCGTGGCCCGGAAAACCGGAGCAAACGATCGGCGTGTGGGGGATGTAAGCGATGCGCACCCCTACGCTCTCTTTTGCTGACGGCTGGCGCTGGACCCGCGACGCCTTTCGGTTGTGGCGCCGTGCGCCCGCGCTCACCGCGTACGTCTCGTTCGGGTATCTGCTGCTGCTTTTACTCCTCTCAGCGGTACCGCTCTTCGGTCAATTCCTCGCGGCCGTCGCGATGCCGATCCTGCAAATGGGCGTATTGGCCGGGATGCGCGCCGCCGAACGCGGTCTCCGCCCCGGGCCGGAAGTGCTCTTCGAAGGTTTCAAAGGACCGTGGCAAGCGCTCGCGGCGGTGGGCGCACTCAACTTCATCGCCAATCTGTTGCTGCTTTTGGTGCTCTCTTTGACGATGGGCGAAATGGCGCTTTTTCGCCCGATGGTCATGCAGCCTGAAGCGCTCGACGGTGCGATGGCGATGGGCACGGCGTTCGACCCGATGCCGATCTTGATCTTCTTGTTGCTTTCGCTACCGATCACTGCGGCGTACTGGTTTGCCCCGCCGCTCATCGCGTGGCACCACGTCCCGTGGCCCAAAGCGCTCTTTTTCAGTTTCTACGCCTGCCTGCGCAACTGGGCACCGCTTTTGGCATGGACGATCGCGATGGCGCTCATTCTCACTGCCGCTGGCTTCGTCGTCGCGCTCCTAGCCTCGCTCGTCCATCCGATGCTCTTCACGGTCGCGCTCTTCCTGTTGCCGCTCGTCTTTGTCCCGGTACTCTTTGCCGGTTATTACCGCCAAGTGGACGAACTGTTCCTCCCATGATCGGTCTCATCGGCGGAACGTTCGATCCGATCCATTTCGCCCACCTGCGCCTTGCCGAAGAGGCGCGGGAAGCGTTACGGCTCGACGCGGTGTGGTTCGTTCCCAACGCGCGCCCGCCTCATCGCGCACCACCCGTGGCAAGCGCCGAACATCGCGCGGCGATGGTCGCCCGTGCGATCGCCAACGCTCCCGCGTTTCGGCTCGAACGGTGCGAACTCGAGCGGCGCGACCAACCGAGCTACACCGTCGTCACATTGGAAACGGTACGACAGCGCATCGGTGCAAATACCCCACTCTTCTGGTTGGTCGGCGCCGACGCGTTCGCCGGGCTCGACCGCTGGCACCGCTGGCGCGCGGTGCTGTCGCTCGCGCACCTGGTGGTCGCAACCCGGCCAGGCACGACGCTCTCCGAAGCAGCCCTATCACCCGCGCTGCGCCCGCTCTGGGCGGCGCGGCGCACGCCGGACGCGGTCGCGACCGCCGATCGACTGCCCCCAGCGGGATGGGTGATCGCATTACCGATCACCCATCTGGCGATTTCCGCGACCGCGATCCGGGAACGGATCGCCGGGGGGCGCAGCGCGCGCTATTTGCTTCCCGATGCGGTTCTCGGGTATATTGAACACCATCGTCTTTACCGGAAGGATCATGAAGTCGTCTGACCGCCCAATGGACACCAACGCATTGACCCAATTGGCCATCGCCGCTCTAGAAGCGGTCAAGGGCGAAGCGATCGAAGCCTACGACACCACCCAAGTGACACCGCTCTTTGAACGGGTAGTGATCGCGTCGGGCAATTCGACGCGACAGGTCAAGGCGCTCGCGCGCAACGTCGTCGAAGAGGCGAAGAAACACCACGTCCCGATCGTCGGCGTGGAAGGAGAAGAAGGAGGCGAATGGGTCCTCGTCGATCTCGGCCCGGTGGTGATCCACGTGATGCTCCCCGCGGTTCGCCGCTACTATCGTCTCGAAGAGCTGTGGGGCATGCCCCCCGCAACGCGGGTGGCTGCAGCGAACGTCACCATGCCCCAAAGCGCGTTGGGCGAACCCAACCCGCCCGCAACCGAATGAACGTACCCGCTCCAGCCGACGATCCCACCGCGAACGCAATGTGCTGAAATGGCCTTTTTCACCCTGTACACGATCGGCCACCGCCCCCCACAATGGGTTCGAGAAGGCTTTGCCGACTACGCCAAACGTCTGCCGCCAGCATGGGGGCTCGAACTTGTCGAACTCAAAGCGGAACTGCGCAGCAGTGACTGTGCTGCGGAACGCGAACGCGCCCGAGCCCGCGAGTGCGAACGGCTGCGCGCGCGGATTCCCGCCGGGAGTCGGTTGGTAGCGCTCGACGAACGGGGCGCCGCGTGGACTACCGAAACGCTTGCCGCGAAACTGGCGGTGTGGCGCGACGCCGCGCGCCCAGTTGCGTTCGTGATCGGCGGTCCCGACGGGTTCACCGACGCTTTTCGCAACGACGCGGACGAACTGTGGCAACTCTCTCGGTTGACGCTCCCGCACGCGCTCGTGCGGGTGATCGTCGCCGAAGCGCTCTACCGCGCGTGGAGCCTGCTCGCGGGCCATCCGTATCACCGCGGAGGAGCAACGGAATGAATGCCCCACCGCGCCTCTACCTTGCGTCCCAAAGCCCGCGGCGGCAGGCGCTGCTCGAACAACTGCGCGTTCCCTTCACGGTGTTGCCCACAACCAACAACGCAGAGTGGGTCGACGAGACGCCGCTTGCGCACGAAACGGCGCAACAGTATGCCATTCGCCTTGCCTGTGCCAAAGCGCGCGCCGGCTGGGACGCCTGGTCCCAGCGCAGCGCCCCATGCGAAGTGACGTCAGCCCCAGCCGCTGTGGTTTTGGGGGCGGACACCACAGTAGCGCTCGCTGGCAGAATTCTGGGCAAACCCAAGGATGCCGACGACGCCGTCGCAATGCTGCGTGCGCTCTCCGACACCACCCACGACGTGATCACCGCGGTGGCGCTCACCGACGGCAACCGCATGGAATACGCCGTCTCGCGCTCCACCGTCCGCTTCGCGCCCCTTCCGGAAGCGTGGATCACCGCGTACGTCGCCAGCGGCGAACCGCTCGACAAAGCAGGCGCCTACGCCTACCAAGGAGCGGCCGCAGCGTTCATCCCGGAAATCCGCGGCAGCGCCTCGGGAATCATTGGGCTGCCGCTTTTCGAAACCGCCGAGCTTTTGGCCCGCTTCTGGCTCGGCCCCCATTGCGTTGCGAGCCTTCCCGAATGAGGATGCCACTATGCCGTCTGAACCCGTGACGCAACTTGGAACGCCGCCAACCCTGATCGAACCCCCAGAGCTCCAACGTGAGCTGCTGGTGAACTGCACCCCGCAGGAGACGCGAATCGCCGTCGTCGAAAACGGCACCGTGCAAGAACTCCACATCGAACGGGCCAGCCGTCGCGGGCTCGTGGGCAACATCTACCGCGGCAAAGTGGTTCGCGTCCTGCCGGGGATGCAATCGGCGTTCGTCGACGTTGGACTCGAGCGAACCGCGTTCCTGCACGTGACCGATCTGCTCCCGAGCGGTGCCGAAGCGACTCGGGGCGAAATGCCACGCATCGAGCGGCTGTTGCGCGAAGGGGAAGAGATCACTGTTCAAATCGTCAAAGACCCGATCGGCAGCAAAGGGGCGCGGCTCACGATGCAGCTCTCGCTCGCGGGCCGCTTTCTCGTCTATCTTCCGCACGACGACGGCCAGATCGGCATTTCGCAAAAGATCGAAGACGAACAGGCGCGGGAAGCGTTGCGCGCGCGGCTCACCGCATTGCGGCCGAGTCACCTGTCAGGCGGCTTCATCGTCCGCACCAACGCGCTCGAAGCAAGCGACGAGCAGCTTGCCGCCGATATCGCGTACCTCGAGCAGGTTTGGCAAGAGATTCAACAGAAAGCAGGGGCTGTGCGCGCCCCTGCGCTCCTCTATGATGAATTGGACCTGGTGTTGCGCGTGGTGCGCGATCTCGCCGACCGCCACACCGTCCGGATCCAGGTCGACTCCCGTGAAAACGCGCAGCGCATGATCGCGTTCGCGCAACGCTACGCGCCGCACGTATTGCCACTCATCGAACTCTACCGCGGCGAACGCCCTCTTTTTGCCCGCTGCCACGTCGAAGAGGAGATCGAGCGGGCGTTGGCGCGACGGGTCGAGCTCAAATCGGGCGGCTATCTCATTTTCGACCAGACCGAAGCGCTCACCACGATCGACGTCAATACCGGCGCGTTTGTCGGCGCGAAGAGTTTCGACGAGACGATCCTCAAAACCAATCTGGAAGCGGCGCAAACGATCGCGCGCCAACTGCGCCTGCGCAACCTGGGTGGCATCATTTTGGTCGACTTCATCGACATGACGCTTCCCGAACACCGCGAACGCGTTCTGGAAGCGTTCCAGAAGGCGCTCGCGCGCGACCCCACCAAAACGACCGTAAGCGGCTTTACGCAACTGGGGCTCGTCGAACTCACCCGCAAACGCACCCGCGAATCGCTGTCGCAACAACTCTGCGAACCGTGCCCGACCTGTGCGGGGCGCGGTTTCGTCAAGACCGCCGAAACGGTCTGTTTCGAAATCCTGCGCGAACTGGTGCGCGAAGCGCGGCAGTTTCCCCATGTCCAGGAGTTTCTGATCCTCGCGGCCCCCGCCGTCGTGCGCCTTTTCGAAGAGGAGCACGCGCAGGCGCTTGCGATGGCCAGCGAATTTCTGGGCAAACCGATCGCGTTGCGCGGCGAAGCGGACTACCCCCCAGAACACTACGACATCGTGGTACGCTAACAGCCGTTTGGAAACCAAAGGCCAACCGCTATGACCCGTTCGCTCGAACTCGATGCGGCAGAACCGCACCCAAGCTGGCGTGCTTCGCTCGCCAAGACCTACTTTCTGGCGACGCGCCCGGCCTTTTTCACCATCACCGCAATCGGTGTCTTGTTGGGTAGTGCCTACGCCATGTGGCACGCAGCGCACGGTGCTGCCACAGACGCGGCGCCGCTTGGCTCGGCAGAGATCGGGATCACCGTGGGGCTATTCCTCCTTACGCTCCTTTTGGCGCTCACCGCCCACGCCGCCGCGAACGTGATCAACGACGCATGTGACGAAGCGACAGATCGCTGCAACCGCACCCGCCTCTACCCCTTCACCGGCGGCAGCCGCTTTTTGCAAAACGGGGTGCTCACCCGCACGGAATTGGTGCGTTTTGCGGTCGCGCTCTTTCTCATCACCGCGCTCGGCGGATGCGCGCTCACCCTGTGGCTTGCCACCGTGGCACCGATGCGCGCGGTGGCGCTCGCCGGTATCGGGCTGGTCGGCCTCTTCGTTGGCTGGGCCTACTCGGCGCCGCCGTTGCGGCTCTCTGCGCGCGGCCTGGGCGAAATCGCGATCGCCGTGGCCTGGTCGCTGGTCGTGGCGGGCGCCGCGACCGTGGTCGGCGCGCCGCTGACACCCGCTTTCACGCAGACGGCGCTCTTTGCTTCAGTAGCGGTGGGACTCCCCTTCGGCCTACTGGTCGCGAACATTCTCTATATCAACCAATTCCCCGACGCCCCCGCCGACGCCGCGGGCAACAAACGGACCGTGCCGGTTCGCTTCGGTGCCCACGCCGCTTGGGGCTATCCGCTACTTGTGGTGGGGGCGCTTGCGCTGCACCTGTTCCTCACCGCCGCAGGGCTGTTGCCGTGGCTCGGGATTCTGGCTTTTGTCGCGTTCGTTCCGGCGATTCGCGCCACCCGAATCCTGTTCGCGTTCGTTCGCGCACACCCACACTGGAACGACACCACCGATTTTTCGCCGCTTCGCGCTGCGATCGTCGCGACGCTGCAAGCCGCGCACGGCTACGGGCTGCTGCTTGCGGTAACCCTCATCGGAGACGCGTTGCGATGATCGCGACGCTGACCGGTACGTTGCGGGAGAAAACCCCACCCACCGTCCTCATCGAAACCCCCGGGGGCGTCGGTTTCGAGGTGTGGGTGCCGATGAGCACCTTCTACACCCTGCCAGCTACCGGCGAAACCGTGCGACTTGTCACCCACCACGTGGTGCGTGACGACGAACAGCAACTCTTCGGTTTTGCTACCCGCGCCGAACGCGATGCGTTTCGTTTGCTGATCCGGATCAACGGCGTCGGACCACGGATCGCGCTTGCGCTGCTCTCGCACCTCACCTTGAGCGAACTCAAAGGGGCGGTGGCGGAACAACAGAGTGCGCGGCTCGTGAAGATTCCGGGCATCGGCAAAAAGACCGCCGAACGGCTCTTGCTGGAACTCAAGGACAAACTGGCGCTTCTGCCCTTCGGTGGCGATGCCGCGTCTGCCCCACCGACCTCCACCACCGCGAAGACCCGCGCACAGAAAGGGGACGTCAAGGGGGAAGCGCCTACGCCAGAGACACCCCCGCCCAACGGACGCGACGCTGAGACGCGGTGGCAACTCGCGCGCGACGTTGCCGCGGCGCTCGTCGCGCTCGGTTACAGCGAGGCGCAGATCGCGCCGCTCGTTGCCGAACTGCCGTCGGATCTGACCCTCTCGGAAGCCATCAAGTGGGCGCTGCAGCGAATCGCTTCACGATAGCGCCCGAAACGAACCATTCGCGGTAGCAGCGCCGCACCACGCGTGCCGACACGCTTTCGCGTCAATCGCTCATTTCCAGATCGGCCTGGACGGCGTCGATACCCGCCTGTGCACACGCCTCATCGGTGGTGCCACTCGGCGCGCCCGAAACGCCTACCGCACCGTAAAAAACCCCACCAGCTTCCACCGGCAACGCTCCTGCCGACATCACGACACCGGGAACACGGCCAATGGGGGTATTGGCCCGATCGTTGAGCGCAGAGGTCGGTACGCCGAACATCGCTGCCGCATAGGCCTTGCCGCGGCTGATCTCCAAAGTGATCGGCGGCGCCAGTGTGTCACGCAACGCCACCTGCACGATGCCGTTGCGATCGACCACCGTGACGCCCACCTGAATCCCTTGCGCACGGCAATGGTGCAATGCCGCAGTCGCAATGCGTGTTGCCGTACCGAGTGACAGCCGAGCAACACGAACGGTCAGCGGTTCGTCGGACCATGCCGGGAAGCTCAGACCGGTCAAAGCCGCCGCTGCAATACCCACCACGCGACGTCGGAGTAAACGCTCCATGATGCACTCCTTCCACAGATGACGATCGCCCTCCTGATCAAGGAACCATTATAGCGACCACCCATTGCATGGTCACCAAGAGCGATCACCCATGCCCCTGCTGCGCCCACAATCGCTCCAGCCGCTTGATGCTCACCGGCATCGGCGTTTTGAGTTCGGACGCAAAGAGCCCGACACGCAATTCTTCGAGCAACCAGCGATATTCGGCCCAAAAAGAAGGCCACGCGCCACGCGCCTTCGCCGTCACTTTTTGCCACGGAAGCGCCGCACGCTGCCATTCGGCCAGCCACCTGCGGTCACGCGCCGGGTCTTTTTCCAATTTGTCGAGCCGAACGACAATCGCTTTGAGATAGCGCGTGTAGTGCTGCAACCGGGCCCACGGGGTGCGCGCCAAAAACCCCGGTGGGGTAAGCGCTGCCAGCTGCGCCCGAATATCCGTGACCACCTCCGGGTGAACGCGCTCGATCCGCTCCAGCCGTTTCTCGATCGCGGCGATCTGTTCGAACCAACCGAGCGCGGCGCGCATCATCGCGTCGGCAACCAACAGGAACTTCTCCCGCCCTTGTTGGACCCGTTCGGCGAAGGCCGAACCCGTTCGCGGCAACGGTTCTGCCAGGCACGCCTCTTGCAATGCCGCCTCGATCACAGTCTCTTCGAGCGCCTCAGGGCGTTCGCGCGCCAACCAGACCATCGACAGCCGTTTGAACGCGTCGCTGCGGGTGAGCGAGCGCACCGCCTCTTTGAGGGCAAAGCGCAGCAACCGCAGCACCCCACGACGGTGCGCGGCAGCGGCAGCCGTTTCGGTATCGAAAAGCTTGAGGCGCGCCCCGCTACTGCCCGCGTCGTCGAGCGCCGGGAATCCGATGGTCGCCACCCCGGCGACCACCGCCTCGGCGATTTCCGGAAGCTCCGGCCAGATCCATTCGGTCGCGGGGCCTTCGGGGAGTGGCGCGGTACTGCGGGTCTCTCTTGGCTCCGAAGCGCCGCCGTCGCGTCGCGCGCCCTGGTTGGCGCGCCCCTTGGCGTCGGGCGCGTCCGTGGGTTCGCCCCCCGTCTTAGACCCGGCTGATGCGTTTTCGTCCGTACCTGCAGACGCAGCGCCGTTCCGGCCGTGCGCCCGCCACGCTTCGGCAAGCGCCGCAAACGCCCCGCGCGCCTTTTGCCCAAGCGCTTGCTTGAGCGCGTCCAACTGACGACTTTCGCGTAAGACGCGGCCATGGGCATCGACGACGCGGAAATTCATGAAGCAGTGCGCAGGCAGCGTCTCGAGCCGAAAGTGCGCTGGCAGCGTAGCCAATTCCGTGCGCGCCTGCACCCAGCGGGCCAACACCTCGGTAAGCGACTCCCTGCGCCATTCGGGATGGGTGGCGCAATCGGCAAGGAACGCTTGCACGCTCTCGGCGTGCGGTTGCAAGCGGTGCTTGTGTTTGTTGGGCAGGCTCTTGATGAGCAGCAATACCTTCTCTTCGAGCATCCCGGGCACGAGCCACTCACAGCGCGCAGCAGGAATCTGATTCAAGAGCGCTACTGGAACGGTGAGTGTCACCCCGTCGTCGCGCGCCGCGGGATCATGAACGTAGTGCAGCGGCAGCGGCTGGCCGAAGAGATCGAACGTGGCAGGAAAGCGTTCGCTCACCACCCCTTCGGCTTCTCGGGAAAGGAGCATCTCCCGTGTCAGGAAGAGAAGCTTCGGGTCACTGCGCTCGACGCTGCGG
The DNA here is from genome assembly GCF_054656675.1 of Hydrogenophilus hirschii. Taxonomy (NCBI): domain Bacteria; kingdom Pseudomonadati; phylum Pseudomonadota; class Hydrogenophilia; order Hydrogenophilales; family Hydrogenophilaceae; genus Hydrogenophilus; species Hydrogenophilus hirschii. The sequence continues at coordinate 27,790 of NZ_BAAHXQ010000001.1, read as the reverse complement.
CGCCACGATTCGAAACTGGCCAGATCGACCACGTCTTCGGGAATTTTGCTCGCGTAAAACGCTTCGAGCCACCCCTCATCGACGAGATCGGGTCGTCGCAACCGCTGTTCGAGTTCGCGCAGTTCGGCAACAAGCGCCAGATTGTGCTGCAAAAACGGCATCTGCGCGATGCGCTGCGGCGGCAGGTTCCCAGCCACCAGCCCTTCACGAATAAAGAGCGTACGGCAAAGCGCGGGATCGACGTGGCGGTACGAAACCGGTCGGCCACTATAGACCGTGAGGCCAAAGAGCGTCCCCTTTTCCAGTCCGCGCACCTCGCCGGCACGGCCGTTCCAATGAGGTTCGCCCACTTCCCGCACGATGAGGTGCGGCACCGCCCGTTCGATCCAACGCGAGTCGATCGCGGCGACGGTCCGCGCGTAGGGTTTCGTCGTCTCGACCCGTTCGGCGGCCAAGACCCACGCCGGTTGCGCGCGCCGCAGCGGACCGCTTTGCGGATGGAGCCAGAAGCGAACCCCTTTCGCCCCCAAATAGCTGCCACGCAGTTCGGGTTTGTCGTCGCGCGCTTTCTGCCCGACCCCGTGCGGCAACGCAGTAAGGAGCGCAGTATGGATCACCTCGTATGTGGCGGGTTGTTCGTTGTCACGCCACCCCATCGCACCGGTGAGCGCGTGCAGTTGCCCTTCCACCTCGCGCCATTCGCGCAAGCGCAGCCACGACAGAAAGTGGCGCTGCGCCCACTGGCGCTGTTTGTTGCCGCTTTCGTGGCGAATCACCTCCTGCCAAGCCGACCAGAGGTTGAGGTACCAGCAAAATTCCGATTTGGCGTCGCGGTCACTGCCGCGAAACCGCGCGTGCATCGGGTCGGCTTGCGCCTCACGGTCGCCGGGTCGCACTCTGGGGTCGGGAACCGAAAGCGCCGCGGCAAGGATCCGCATCTCCTTGAGGCACCCCAGTTCGTGTCCCGCAACCAAGAGCCGCGCCAGATGGGGGTCGATCGGTAACCTCGCCAGCAACGTCCCCACTGGGGTGAGGTTGCGGGTTTGCGGGTCAAGCGCCCCGAGTTCGATCAGCTCTTGGTAGGCGCCTTGCACTGCGCGATAGGGGGGTGGATCGAGGAAAGGAAAATCTTGGATCTCACCGAGTCGCAGTGCTGCCATCCTGAGCACCACCGCCGAAAGCGAGGTGCGCAAGATCTCCGGGTCGGTATGCGGCGCTCGGGCAGCGAAATCGCTTTCGCTATAGAGGCGAAAGCAGACACCGTCCATCACGCGGCCACAACGGCCAGCGCGCTGCTGCGCAGCGGCTTGACTGATCGGTTCGATTTTGAGCTGCGCCACCCGCGTGCGCGGGTTGTAGCGATGAATCCGCGCCAACCCCGAATCGATCACGTAGCGGATATTGGGAACGGTGAGCGAAGTCTCCGCGACGTTCGTCGCCAGAACGATGCGCGCGCGCTTGCTTCGTGCAAAGACCCGCGCCTGTTCGGTTGGCGACTGTCGGGCAAAGAGCGGAATGATCTCGAATTCGCGTTTGATCGTTGCGTGCGCGGCTTCGAGCGCGGCACGGGCCTCGCGAATTTCCCGTTCGCCCGGTAAGAACACCAGGATATCCCCAGGGCCTTCCTGCCACGCCTCGGCCACGCACGCCACGATGCCGTCATAGAGCGGTTCTTCGCTCTCTTCGAGCGCGTCGATGGGACGATAACGCACCGTGACAGGGTGGAGGCGGCCGCTCACTTCGATGATCGGCACAGCGCCGGCGACCGTTTCGAAATGGCGCGCAAACCGCGCCGCGTCCAGCGTCGCACTGGTGACGATCACCTTGAGGTCGGGGCGACGCGCCAGCAGCCGATGCAAATAACCCAGCAAAAAATCGATGTTGAGGCTGCGTTCGTGGGCTTCGTCGATGATGATGGTGTCGTACGCGGAAAGCCACGGGTCGCGCTGCGTCTCCGCCAACAAAATCCCGTCGGTCATCAACGTGATGTAGCCGTGCGGACTCGCGACGTCGTGAAAACGCACCCGAAAGCCAACGCTGCGCCCGAGCGACTCACCCAACTCTTCGGCGATGCGTGCCGCAGTCACGCGCGCGGCGATCCGCCGCGGCTGCGTATGGGCGATCTGACCACTGATCCCGCGCCCCGCCGCCAAGCAGATCTTGGGCAACTGCGTGGTTTTTCCGGAACCGGTCTCGCCGCAGACGATCACCACCCGGTGGGCACGAATCGCCGCCGCGATCGCATCCGCTTTCTGGCTGACCGGTAGTTCCGGGGGATAAGTCACCTCGGGGCGCGCCGCCAAACGCGCCTGCCATGCCGCATGGGAGGCCGCGATGATCTGCGCACGCTCTTCTTGCAACCGCGCCCGCACTTCGGGGTCGCGCGCCCGCTGCAACCGCCGGGCAAGCGCAATCACGCGCCCCCGGTCGCGGGCAAGAATCCGATCGAGATCGTTCGTTCGTTCGTCCATCACCCGGGTCAATCATGCGTCCTGGCGGGCGATTGTAGAGCAATTGAACGGTATATTTCGTCTTTCGTTCCACCGCCGCCTCATTTGTCATGACCAAGCAACCGGCAACTCCGCGTGGATTTCCTCCGCTCCTCGGGGAATCGCCCCATACCTTGGTGTTGGGGTCGTTCCCCAGTGTCGCGTCGCTCGCTGCACAGCAGTATTACGCCCACCCGCGCAATGCGTTTTGGCCGATCATGGGAATGCTCCTGGGCTTCGACGCGACACTGCCCTACCCGGAACGCACCCGCGCCCTGACTGCGTGCGGCATCGCACTCTGGGACGTGATCGCCTCGTGCCACCGTCCCGGCAGCCGCGACGATGCGATCGTCGGGCCAAGCGTCGAACCCAACGACATCGCGGGACTACTGATCGCCACGCCCACGATCACCCGCATCGTCACCAACGGCACCACCGCGGAACGACTCTTTCGTCGGCATGTCTGGCGCGCCCTCCCGCTTGCGCTTCGTTCGCGGCTCCAGGTATGTCCGGCGCCCTCGACGTCACCGGCACACGCCACCCGCACCGTCGCCGAAAAAACCGCGCTGTGGCGCGTCGCGCTCGGCCTTTCGGGCGCCCACGCGGTGTAGAATAGCAAGATCGAGGCCACGCTGCAGATCCCATGGACGCAACGCTTCCCAGTAACTTCATCCGCAACGAAATCGAAGCCGATTTGGCCGCAGGGCGCTACCAAACGGTCGTCACCCGTTTTCCACCGGAACCGAACGGCTATCTCCATTTGGGTCACGCCAAATCGATCATCCTCAACTTCGAAATGGCCAAAGCGTTCGGTGGCCGTTGCCATCTGCGGTTCGACGACACCAACCCGGAAAAAGAGAGCGAAGCGTTTGCCCGTTCGATCGAAGAGGCAGTGGCGTGGCTCGGTTACGATTGGGGCGAGCACCGCTATTACGCCTCCGACACTTTCGAAACGATGTACCGCTGCGCCGAGGTGCTGATCGAACGCGGGCTTGCGTACGTCGATTCGCAAAGCGCGGAAGCGATTCGTGCGCAGCGCGGCACACTCACCGAACCGGGCCAAGAAAGCCCTTTTCGCAACCGTCCGCGTGAAGAGAGTCTTGCGCTCTTTCGCCGGATGCGCGCGGGCGAATTCCCGAACGGCGCGCATGTAGTGCGCGCGAAAATCGACATGGCGCATCCCAACCTCAACCTGCGCGACCCGGTGATCTACCGCATCCGTCACGTCCCCCACTACCGCACCGGTACCGCGTGGTGTATCTATCCCACGTACACGTTCGCCCACCCGATCGAAGACGCGATCGAAGGCGTCACCCATTCGCTCTGCACGCTCGAATTCGAAGACCAGCGCCCTTTCTACGAGTGGCTCCTCGAAGCGCTTGCCGACGCCGGCCTCTTTTCGCGGCCGTTACCGCGGCAGATCGAGTTTGCCCGCCTCAACCTCGAATACACGGTCCTTTCGAAACGCAAACTGATCGAACTTGTCGAGCAAGGCGTCGTGACCGGCTGGGACGACCCGCGGATGCCGACGCTTGCCGGTGCGCGACGCCGCGGCTATTGCCCGGAAGGCTTTCGCCTCTTCGTCGAGCGCACCGGCATCGCCAAAGCAGAGAGTTGGATCGACTACGCAGTCTTTGAAGAGGCGCAGCGCGACGCGTTGAACGAGATCGCACCCCGCCGCATCGCAATCCTCGAACCGCTCGAGCTCGTGCTCACCAATTTCCCGCCTGAAGCGGTCGAATGGTGCGACGCCCCCAACCATCCGCACAAACCGGAATGGGGGTCACGTCAGCTGCCATTCACCCAACGGCTTTGGATCGAGCGCAGTGACTTCATGGAAGTGCCCGTAAAAGGGTTCAAACGGCTCTCTCCGGGGGCCGAAGTGCGGCTCCGCTACGGCTTCGTGATCCGCTGCACGGGCTGCGAAAAAGACGCGAACGGCCGCGTAACCCGCGTCTTTGCCGAATACTACCCCGATTCCAAGAGCGGCACGCCGGGCGCCGACGCGTACAAACCCAAAGGGGCGATCCACTGGCTCTGCGCGAAGCACGCGGTGGCGGCAGAGGCGCGCCTCTACGACCGTCTCTTCACCCAACCGATACCCGGCGCGCCGGGGCCAGACGGCACCCTCCGTTCGTTTCTCGACGACCTCAATCCCAACGCTTTGACCACCGTCACGGTCTTCGTCGAACCGCAAGCCGCGGCGGCACCACCGGAGACACGTTTTCAATTCGAACGGCACGGCTACTTTGTCACGGATCGCTTCGACCACCGTCCGGATGCACCGGTATTCAACCGAACGGTTGCCCTCAAAAGCGGCTGGAAGCGGTAAACTGAACCGACACGACGAGCCAACACCAAGGGAGCAGCACAGAGCATGACCACACGACGCACACTCGACGACTTCCGCCTGCGGTTCGGTGACCATGGCCCGGAAGTGGTGCCGCTCATGCTGGGCGGCATGGGGGTAGACATCTCCAACACCGATCTTGCGCTCGAAGTCGCCCGGCTCGGCGGCATCGGCCATATCTCCGACGCGATGGTACCCACGGTCACCGACCGCCGTTACGAAACCGAATTCACCAAAGAAAAACTCAAAAAGTACAAATACAACGTCAAAAACAGCGACAAATCGGCGGTGAAATTCGACCTGGGGATGGTGCGCGAAGCGCAAAAGCTCCACGTCGAAAAGACGATGGCGCGCAAAACGGGTGCGGGGATGGTGTTCATCAACTGCATGGAAAAACTCACCATGGGCGCGCCGAAAGAGACGCTCAAGGTGCGGCTCGAAGCAGCGCTCGACGCCGGAATCGACGGCATCACCCTTTCCGCGGGACTGCATCTCGGAAGTTTTGCGCTCATCGAAACCCATCCGCGTTTCCATGACGCCAAGCTCGGGATCATCGTCTCCTCGGTACGGGCCCTCGCGCTCTTTCTCAAGAAAAACAGCCGCACCGGGCGGCTTCCCGATTACGTCGTCGTCGAAGGACCACTAGCGGGCGGCCACCTCGGTTTCGGCCTCGATTGGGCGCAATACGACCTCAAGACCATCACCGCCGAGGTGTTGCGCTATCTGGCCGAAAACCACCTGACGATCCCGGTGATCCCCGCTGGCGGCATTTTCACGGGCACCGACGCGGTCGAATACTTGGAAATGGGCGCCGCTGCGGTGCAAGTCGCAACCCGATTCACCGTCACCAAAGAGTGCGGTCTTCCCGACGACGTCAAACAAGAATACTTCAAAGCCAACGAAGAAGACGTCGTGGTCAATACGATCTCGCCCACCGGATACCCGATGCGGATGCTCAAATCGAGCCCCGCGATCGGCAGCGGCATTCGCCCCAACTGCGAATCGTACGGCTACCTGCTGGATGCGAACGGCCATTGCGCCTATATCGACGCCTACAACCGCGCCATGGAAACCACGCCACCGGGAGATAAGCTCCACGTCTGGGACAAGACTTGCCTGTGCACCCACATGCGCAACTTCAAAGTATGGACGTGCGGTCATTACGTCTACCGCCTCAAGGACACCACACGCCGCTACCCGGACGGCACCTATCAACTCCTCACCGCGGAACACGTTTTCAAAGACTACCAATACAGTACCGAGCACCAAATCCGTTTGCCGGATCCCGAACCACAACCGCCGCAAAAGGCGAAAGGACGCGCGGCGGCACCGGAAACGCTTGCCGACGACACCTAAGCGATGAACGAGCGGCTGATCGCCCCCCAACCGCTGGCAGGCGACGAGCGCTTCGAACGGGCGCTCCGCCCCAAGCGGCTTCGCGATTACACCGGCCAACAAAAGGCACGCGAACAACTCGCGATCTTCATCGAAGCGGCGCGGCAACGCAACGACGCGCTCGACCACGTCTTGCTCTTTGGCCCACCTGGCCTTGGGAAAACGACGCTGGCGCACATCATCGCCGAAGAGCTCGGCGTGGGGTTTCACCAAACCTCCGGCCCGGTGCTGGAGCGCGCAGGGGACCTCGCCGCGATCCTCACCACATTGCAACCCCGTGACGTACTCTTCATCGACGAAATCCACCGCCTCTCTCCCGTGGTGGAGGAGATCCTCTACCCGGCGATGGAGGACTACCAGATCGATATCGTGATCGGGGAAGGACCCGCCGCGCGCTCGATCAAGCTCGACGTCGCCCCCTTTACGCTCGTGGGCGCGACCACCCGCGCCGGGATGCTCACCAACCCGCTGCGCGACCGCTTCGGGATCGTCGCGCGGCTCGAATTCTATAGCGCCGAAGAGCTGCAGCAGATCGTGCTCCGCTCGGCGCGGCTCCTGCACGTGACGATCGACGACGCCGGAGCGCTCGAAATCGCTCGCCGTGCCCGCGGGACCCCACGCATCGCGAACCGGTTACTGCGGCGCGTTCGCGACTTTGCCCAAGTCAAAGCCAACGGCACGATCACCGCCGCGATCGCGCACGAGGCCTTGACCCTTCTGGATGTCGATCCCCTTGGACTCGACGTGATGGACCGAAAGCTCCTTACCGCGATCATCGAACGCTTCGACGGTGGCCCGGTGGGTTTGGAAAACGTCGCCGCGGCAATCGGTGAAGCTCCCGACACCATCGAAGACGTGATCGAACCCTACTTGATCCAACAGGGCTACCTGCAGCGCACCCCCCGCGGCCGCGTCGCCACCGCGGCGGTCTATCGCCATTTTGGCCTGACACCACCCTCAGGACTTGGGCAGGCCAACGCACCCCTCCAGCCCACGCTTTTTCCCGTTTCAGACGAGCTTGGCCGATTACCGTGAGCGACTATGCGCACGTTTCTGGCGCTCGCTTGGCTCTTTACCTTATTCACCGGTGGGTACCTGCTGCTCTTTGCGCCGTCGTTCGAAATGCCGGACCGGCTCGCGCCGGGATGCGGCTGGCTCCTGACGCCGCTCTTGGCGCGCGTGGCAGGTAGCGCGCTGTTACTCCTTGCCGTTGCAGGGTGGCGGATGATCCGCCGTGCCCGCGCCGATGCGCTACACACCGCTCCGCCGCATTGGCATCGCGTGCAGTTTGCGCTCGTTGCCGGGAGTTTCACACTGCTCCTTGCCGTCTCGGCGTTCGCGCCATACGGGCCGCTCACCGCGTGGCAAGGAACGGTTCACTGTCCACAGAGCAGCATCGCCAACGCCTGGTCCGAAGTCACGGGACGTGAATAGAGATACCCCTGCCCCCAGCGCGCTCCCAACGCCTTCACCTGCGCGTGTTGCGCTTCGGTCTCGACCCCTTCGCACACGACGTCGAGCCCCAGCGCATGCGCCAAATCGACCACCCCCCGGACGAAATCGTACCCGCGCTGAGTATCGATCGCCGCGACAAAGCTGCGGTCGATCTTGATCGCCTGCGCGGGGATCTGGTAGAGGCACGAAAGGGACGAAAAACCGGTACCGAAGTCATCGAGCATCACCTGTAACCCAACGCCCCGTAACCGGGAAAGAATCGCGAGCGTTTTCTCACCCTGGTCGAGTACCGCCGACTCGGTGATCTCCACCTTCACCGTTTCGGGCGGTACGCCACACTTCGTGACCGCAGCCAGCAACCACTCGACAAAACCGGGCGCACACAGCTGCCGCGGCGAAACATTCACGGCGATCGTAAGGGTCGCCCGACCCAGTGCCTCATGCCAGGTGCGCAGCGTAGCGAGCGCCTTTTCGATCACCTGTTTGCCGATCGCGTCGATCAGCCCACTCGTTTCGGCAACCTCGAGGAACGCGGCTGGCGGCAACACCCCGCGCCGCGGATGGTGCCAGCGGACCAACGCCTCGAACCCGGCGATCGCCCGCGTTTCGAGATCGACGATCGGCTGGTAATAGGGTTCGAACGCATCCTGTTCGATCGCAGCACGCAGCTCGGCCTCCGTCTCGAATTGTTGCTGCACCGTGAGATGAAGCGCCGGGTCGGAGATCACCGTCGCCGCGCCCCCCTGACGCTTCGCTTCGCGCATCGCCAGCTGCGCTTCCGACAGGACCGCTTCGCTCGAAAGGGGCGTTTCCCCAGACAACGCCGCCTGATCGACCACTGCGACACCAGCAGAAAAGCCCCAAGAAAGCTCGTGGTTCCCGACGCGAAACGGCACTGCCACCCCCTCGCGCCACCGCTGCACCACGCGCAATGGCGCTGCGACATCGCGGACATCTTCCAGCAACACGCAGAATTCGTCGCCCCCAACCCGCGACACCAAGTCTGTGGGCCGTACATTGCGCTGGAGGCGATGCGCCACTTCGGTGAGCAGCAAATCACCCGCCCAGTAACCGAAGCGGTGGTTCACCAAATGAAAGCGGTCGAGCCCAAGACTCACCACGGCAAAACGTGCGGACGGGTTGCGTCGCAAGCGCTGCAGCCCATGATCGACCCGCTGCAAAAAGAGCGCAAGCGCCGGCAACCCGGTCAACCGATCGGTCAGTTCGGGGGAAAGTCGCGCCGCATTGTCGAGGTTGACGCCCACTTCGTGCGCCGAGAGCACCAACCACCCTTCGGAGCCCGCTTGGATCACCGACCAAGCCAAGCCAACGAAGCGCCCGTCGCCGCAGCGCAACCGCGCAGAAAAGCGCACCGTCTCGCCCTGTTCACGCGCCTCCTGCAACCGTGCCGCCACGGCTGAGCGGTCCGCGTCGAAGAGCAGAGCCGTGAACGGCTGTCCCAATACCCCGCGTTCGTCAACGCCGATGAGCGCCAGCAGCCCGGCGCTTGCCGCAGTAATGCGGTTTTCCGCGTCCAACGTCAGCGCCAGATTGTCCGGTAACGAAAAAAATGCCGCGAGCGTTTGGTGTTGCTGCGCGGCATCGATACCAAAGATGATCACCTTCGGCCTCTACTCCTTGAGATGTTCCGCCATCACCCGCCGATAGAACGCGTGGAAGTGCGGCATCCCGTCTTCGTACGGCGACTGATAGGGCCCCACTTCGTTGCGTCCCTCTTGCCACAACACCTTCCGACCCCGGTCCATCCGTTCGGCAATCTCGTCGTCCTCTACCGCCGTCTCCATGTAGGCAGCCTGTTCGGCTTCGACGAATTCGCGCTCGAATTCGACGATCGCTTCGGGGTAGTAGAACTCGACCAAATTCAACGTCTTGTCAACGCCCTGCGGCCAGAGCGTACTCACCACCAGCGAATGGGGGTACCACTCCACCATCACGTTGGGGTAGTACATCAACCAAATCGCCCCATCCTTTGGCAGTTGCCCATTATAGTGGGCCAACACCGCCTGGTGCCACTTTTCGTAGGTTGGAGAACCCGCACGCGCCAGTGAAGTGATCCCCACCCGTTGGACCGAATACCACTTGCCGAACTGCCACTCGAGCTGGTCGCAATCGACGAAATTCCCCAGCCCCGGGTGGAACGGCACCACATGGTAATCCTCGAGATAGACCTCGACGAACGTCTTCCAGTTGTAATGGCATTCGTGCGCCACCACCCGATCGAGCTTGTACCCGGAAAAGTCGAACCGGTCCGCGAACTGCGGCTTCATATCGGCCAAATCGGCGCGCACGTCGCGCGGCCCACGGAACAACAGCCCGTGCCAATTCTGCACCGCCTCGCGCGTCAAATTGAGGCACGGATTCTCCGGGAAATGGGGCGCGCCGATCAACTTCCCATCGAGCGCGTAACTCCACCGGTGCAACGGACAGACGATCTGTTCGGTTTTGCCACTACCGCGCAGCATGATCGCCTGACGATGGCGGCAGATATTGGAAAGCAGATGCACCCCGTCGCGGTCACGCACGAGCGCCATCCCTTCGTCGAACTGCTCGAGCACCCGGTAGCACCCCACCTCCGGCACCATCAGTTCGTGGCCGAGGTACCCCGGCCCGTTTTTGAACAGCACCTCGAGCTCTTTCTGGTAAAGCGCCTCGTCGAAATACCAGGAAACCGGAAATTGCAGCTGCCCCATCACAGATCTCCGCGCAAACGTCCCAGAAAAGCGGGCGATCGTACCACAAAACGCCAGACAATGCTTTGATCTGGCACAAAAAACCAGTCAGTCGAGCCGCACCAGCAACCCTTTGAGGTATTCGCCCTCTGGCGCCCCCAGACCGATCGGATGATCGGCCCCCGCACTCAAGCGGGCAACGATCTGGCCACTGCGACGGTTCTCTGCCGCGCACGTTGCGATGAGCGCCTGAAACTCCTCGACGCCGATCCCGCCGGAACAGGAATAGGTCATCAAGTACCCGCCGGGACGCACCAGACGCATCCCAAAGAGGTTGATATCCCGATACGCGCGCTTCGCTTTGGGCACGTGCGCTGCCGAGGGTGCGAATTTCGGCGGATCCAGAATCACCAAGTCGAACAGCTCGCCTGCCTGCAACCATTCCCGCAGCCCCGAAAAGACGTCCGCTTCGAGCACACGGGAACGATCCGTCGGCAGTGCGGCGTTGAGCGCCAGGTTTTTTTCCAACCACGTGAGCGCGGACGCACTGGAGTCGACCGACCAGACCTCCGCCGCGCCCCCTTTGAGCGCGTGCAACGAAAACCCCCCGGTATAACAGAAGGTGTTGAGCACCCGCAGGCCACTTGCGAGCTGTTGCACCAGACGCCGGTTTTCGCGCTGATCGAGATAAAACCCCGTCTTGTGCCCGCCTGCGATATCGACGGCAAAACGCACCCCATACTCGTCGATCGACACCGTCTCGGGCAGCGTACCCCAGAGTAACCCCACACGGGGCGCCAACCCTTCACGCTGCCGCACCTCGGAATCGGAACGCTCATAGACCGCAGACAAATCGGGACAGGCGCGAACGAGCGCCTCGACGATCACGTCACGCCAACGCTCCGCCCCCGCAAAGGTGATCTGCAAGACCGCGACAGACCCATAGCGGTCGACGATCACGCCGGGCAGACCGTCGGCCTCGCCATGCACCAAGCGCACCCCGCTTTGGCCCGCCAATGTCGGATAACGTGCGCGCCAAGCAACGGCTTGCGCCACCTGGCGACGGAAAAACGCGTGATCCACCGGTTGATCCGGATCGAAACGCCAGATGCGCGCCCGAATGCCAGAAGTGAATGAAATGCCTGCGCGGGCGAGCGGCGTACCATCGTGCGCACAGACGCGCACCGTGCCACCGTTTTCGACGCGCCCCACCACTTTGGCGACGCTTTGGGCAAAGATCCAAGGGTGGCGCGCCTTGACGGCGCGCTCTTTACCCGGTTTCAGAATCAGATCGGCCATGGGGCGATTCTACCGCGCTTTCGCGCCCTCCGCGCCGTGCGCGTGGGTGTGCGGCGTCGTAAATCCGCGCCAGATGCTGCACGTCCAGTTTCGTGTAGATCTGGGTGCTCGCCAACGACGCGTGGCCAAGCAGCTCTTGCACTGCGCGCAGATCGCCGCTCGACTGCAACAGGTGGCTCGCAAAACTGTGGCGCAACATGTGGGGATGCAGCCGCTGCCCCACGCCGAGCCGTTCCGACCAGTAGGCCAACCGCGACGCCACCCCTTGCGGTGACAGACGCCGTCCACGGTCGGAGACGAAGAGCGCTTGCTCATCGGCGGCTGCCAACCCGGGACGGACGCGCAACCACTCCCGCACCGCGTCGCGCGCCATTCGGCCCACCGGAACCCACCGCCGTTTGCGACGCTTGCCCAACACCACGATCCGTCCGGCCGCCCAGTCGCACTCGGGGTCGTCGTAATCGAGCGCAACCAACTCGCCCACCCGCAAGCCGCACCCATAGAGGAGCTCGAACAGCGCACGGTCACGTGCCCAGAGGGCTTCCGCGCGTATGCCGTCCGGTTGCTGTGGCGCACGCGGCGGACGGGCCGCGCTCAGTGCGTCGAGAAAGCGCACTGCTTCATCCACGGGCAACGCTTTCGGCAAGAGGCGATCGCTTTTCGGTGGCCGAACCCCAACGGTGGGATCGACCGCCAAATGGCCATGCGTACATGCCCAGCGGTAAAAAGCGCGCCACGCCGACAAGCGCCGCGCCAGCGACCGGGGCGCCAACCCCGCTTCGTGCGCCGTGCCGATCGCTTTGCGGACCGCAGCAGGGGTCACCTCGCCAAGCGCCCCGTTGCAGAGCGCCACGAGGTGCGCGATCTCCCGCGCGTACGCCGCATGCGTGTACGCTGAAACGCGGCGCACGACCGCAAGATAGTCCAACCACGCCGCGATAAGCGGCGGCACACCGTCCAACGCGCCCGGCGCTGCGCCCGTCCGCGGCGTTACCTGCCCGACGCGCCCATCGTCACAAATCGAACGTCGCGCCACCTGCCCCCCGTGCTGCGTCCTCTGTTCGCCCCGCTCCTTGGACCCGTGCCCACGCGGCGCGGATCCCCGCCCGGACCTGCTCCAAGAAAAGGACACCGTTGCGTTCGTCGAAATAGTCCGAGGCCGTGTGCGCAAACAGCAACCAATGCCCCTCTTCGATCACCAAAAGCGCCGCCGACCCGTAAGGAGCCCCGAACCACGCCGTCAAGGCCGCGTTCGCTGGCAATGCTGCAGCACGAACAGGGCGCAATCCCAACCACCGTCGCAAAGGAAGCGGGAGCGCTTCGCACCAACGCACACACGGAAAAGCAAACTCACGCGTTGCCCAGGCCAGCACCGTTTCCCGAACCGCTTGCGGTGTCAAGGCGCTCTGCAGCGCGACCAAGAGCGCAACCACCTGCCGCGCCAACCGGTCATTGGCGCGTGCGATCGCTTCCCATTCGGCGAGTCGCGCCGCCAAACGGTCGCATTCGTGTCGAAGTCGCATGGCCTGACGGTGCGCCAACGAGATCACATCCGCTGGCGTGCCGTCCGGCAAGCGCAGGGTTGCCAGCCACTCAACTTCCCGCAGGAAAAAAGTAGGATGGTCGGCAAGATAGCGCTTCACTGCGCGCGCAGAAAGCGCAACCCTAGCGGTTACTGGACGCCGCCGCCGCAAACGGGCGTTACGCACACGCCGTGGTCGCTGTCTGCCCATCGCCTGACGTCAACGCGGCTCTGGTGCCACGTCCCATGTGGGGCGTGGCACGAGTTGATCCGGATCGAACGTACCGTGAAAGACCGTCACGGCTGGCCCGGTCATCCACACCGGCTCAGTCTGAGGTGCATGCCCCCCTGCCCACGCAACGGTCAGCGTCCCGCCGCGTGTCTCCACCGTCACGGGACTTTGCAGCAAACCGCGGCGAATTCCAGCTACCACCGCAGCACATGCCCCTGTGCCACAAGCCAACGTTTCGCCGGCGCCGCGTTCGAAAACCCGCAAGCGAATCCGCTGCGGCGTCACCACCTCCATGAACCCGACATTGACCCGCGCCGGAAATGCGGGGTGACGCTCGATCGCTGGCCCCAGCGTCGCAACCGGCGCGGTGCGCACATCCCCGACCACGAGCACCACATGGGGGTTGCCCATCGAGACGACGCTCACCAGCAACCGCTCGTCACCGACCCGCAACGGGGTCACTGCGGGCGCAGCATCAGCTGAACGCAACGTCGCCCACGCCTCGGCAGACTCCGGGTCTGCCGCCTGCGGCACGAACGGAATTTCCGACGGCAAAAAACGCGGTGGCCCCATATCGACCGTCACCGAACCGTCGTCGTTGAGCCGCGGCGCGATCACACCGGAACGGGTCAGCACGCGGATCACCCGTTTTTGCGTCAGCCCCGTATCGAAGACGAAACGGGCAAAACAGCGCGCCCCGTTCCCGCACTGTTCGACTTCGCCCCCATCGGCGTTGAAAATCCGGTAGCGAAAATCGACCGTCTCGTCCGGGGGCGGCTCGACCAGCAGGATCTGATCGCACCCGATCCCAAACGCCCGGTCCGCGATCCGTCGCGCCAGATCAGGGGTGAGCGCGATCGCTTGACGCACCGCATCGAGCACGACGAAGTCGTTGCCCAGCCCGTGCATCTTCGTAAACGGCCATTGCGCCACGTCAATCTCCTACGCAGCAGACGGCAACGCCTCGGCGAGCAACTCGACCCAGTGCTTCACCGGCAACGCCGTACCGCTTTGCAGATGGACCAAACAGCCGATATTGGCCGTCGCGATCACCTGCCCTCGCGTTTCCGCCAGCGCTTCTAATTTGTTCGCTTTGAGCGCCGCACTGATTTCGCGTTGCAAGAGGCTGTAGGTGCCGGCCGAACCACAACAGAGGTGAGCGTCGCGCACGGGCGGCACCACCCAACCGGCCTGCGTCAGCAACCGTTCCACCACGCCGCGCACCTTGAGTCCGTGCTGAAGCGTACAGGGCGCATGAAATGCGACCACCCCGCGCGAACCGGGCGGCACCGAACCCAGACGCGCCAACAGATCCGCCTCGAAGCGCGCCACCACCTCGCTGGGGTCCCACACCCGCTCGACGACGAAACGCGCCTTTTCCGCGTACGCGGGGTCGTGCGCCAACAGCGCGGCATAGTCGCGGACGTGCGCTCCACAACCGCTAGCGGTGACCACTACCCCTTCGATTTCGCCTGAATGGAGCTTCGGCCACCACCAATCGATATGACGCCGTGCGCGCGCCAGTGCCTTTTCGTTTTCTCCCAAATGGTGCTCGACTGCGCCGCAACAACCGGCGTCTGGC
The DNA here is from genome assembly GCF_054656675.1 of Hydrogenophilus hirschii. NCBI lineage: Bacteria > Pseudomonadati > Pseudomonadota > Hydrogenophilia > Hydrogenophilales > Hydrogenophilaceae > Hydrogenophilus > Hydrogenophilus hirschii. The sequence goes on along the minus strand of NZ_BAAHXQ010000001.1, from coordinate 12,776 downwards.
GCAGGCGTCAGCGTAATCCCCAGCGCGTCGAAAAGTCGGGCGGTTGCCGCGTTGATCCCCGGTTTCAGCGCCGGTTGCACGCAGCCGGTCACGACCCACATACGCCGCGGATGGTCGCGGACCGGCCACGGCCCAGGGGCCTCCTTAGGCGGCACCTGTTGTGCGAGCGTTTTGGGCAGAAGCGGCCGCACCGCTTGACCAACGCGCAGCGCCGCGGTGAAAAGCGGCCGGTTGGTCAGTCCCCATGCCAACGCTTTGCGTACCCACGCTTCTCCCTTTGGCCGGGGCACCTGAGCATCGACCACCGCACGCCCGATGTCGAGCAAGCGGTGATAGGTCACTCCAGACGGACAAGTGGTTTCGCACGATCGGCACGTCAAACAGCGATCCAAATGGTGCTGGATCGTGCGCGTTGCCGGCGCCCCTTCGAGCACCATTTTGATCTGGTAGATACGCCCCCGCGGCCCGTCGAGCTCGTCCCCCAACAGCTGGTAGGTGGGACAGGTCGCGGTACAGAATCCGCAATGGACGCATTTGCGCAGAATCGCCTCGGCTTCTGCCGCTTCCGGCAACGCTTGGGCAAATGGCGCGAGATGGGTTTGCATCGCTCACCCCTCCCCGAACGGGCCATCACCGAAGAGGCGATCGGGGTCGAACACGTCGCGCACGCGCGCTTCGATCGCCGCTACCGTTTCAGGCCGCGCGTTCATCCAGCGCGGCGCCGGCGCTCCTTGCCACCGCCACGCCCAGCCGCCCAGTTGCGCGGCATACGCGAACCCATCCCAGTCCGGCGGCGCGACCACCCAGCGAATGCCGCCCGTGCCTTCGAACCAGAAACGGGCACCAACCTCGGTGATCGGCGCCGTTGGCGGTACCGCCAAGCGCCACAACACCATGCCGTCGGAAACCGTCCAAAGCGCTTCGTGGTGGTCGCGCACACGCTGCCACAACGCGTCGGCTTCATCGTCTGCCACCGCCTCGCCCCCGAGCTGCACCCCAGCTTCCTCGACCGCCGCTCTTGCGCCACGCAGTTGCACCCAAAGCGTCCCGTCTGCCCACAGCGCTGCCGAAAGCGGCAACGGCTGCCCCGCCCAGCGGTTGAGTTGCCTACTCGCCTCCACAGCCGTCATCGCGAAACGGCGGGTTGCCGATGCCGGTGGCACGGGCGCCACCTTGAGCGAAACCGAAAGCAGCACGCCCAGCGTGCCCCACGACCCAACCAAGAGCCGCGACACGTCATACCCGGCGACGTTCTTCATCACTTCGCCGCCAAAACGCAACACACGCCCCCGGCCATCGAGCAACCGAACCCCCAGCACCGCGTCACGCACCGTTCCGTGCCCAAGGCGGGTGGGGCCGGACAGGCCGCTCGCGACGACACCGCCAATCGTCGTTCCGGCATGAAAACGCGGTGGGGCAAAGGGCAACCACTGATTGCGTTCGGCCAAGAGCGCCTCGACCTCGGCAAGCGGAGTTCCGCCGCGCACCGTCACCACCAATTCGGTGGGTTCGTAGCGCTCGACACCACGTAACGCGCGCGTATCGATCACCAGGGCGTCATCGGGTATCCCACACCACGGCAAGTGCGACTTGCTCCCGCCGCCGCGGATACGGACGGGTTGGCGCCGTTCGCGTGCCGTATGCAATCGTTCCTGCCACTCAGAGATGATGCGCTGTTGGGTTTCGTCTGTCATACCATGCCCCAGTCACTCAAAAACGGGGAAGCTCGGGAAACGGCAACGCCCCGCCAGAGACGCGCATCTTGCCATACTCGGCACAACGGTGAAGCGTCGGGATCGCTTTTCCCGGATTCAACACACCGTCCGGGTCGAATGCCGCTTTGATCTGGAAAAAGGCTTCGCGCTCTTCAGGCGTGAATTGCACGCACATCTGGTTGATCTTCTCGACTCCGACGCCGTGTTCTCCCGTGATCGTCCCCCCCAGCGCCACCGAGCGTTCGAGAATTTCCGCCCCGAACGCCTCGGCACGCTCCCATTCCCCGGGGACATTGGCATCGAACAGGATCAGCGGGTGCAAATTGCCATCCCCGGCGTGAAAGACATTGAGGCAACGCAATCCGTAGCGTGACTCCATTTCACGTATCGCTTCAAGCATCGCACCGATCGCGCGGCGCGGGATGGTGCCATCCATGCAGTAGTAGTCGGCCGAAATACGTCCGGCCGCGGGAAACGCCGCTTTGCGCCCCGCCCAGAAGCGCAGCCGCTCCGCCTCGTCGCGGGAAACACGGATTTCTGTGGCCCCGTGCGCCTCCAACACCGCTTTCATCCGCGCGATCTCTTCGGCCACCTCGGCTTCGGTCCCATCGGCTTCACACAGCAACAGCGCTTCCGCGTCGGTGGGATAACCCGCATGGATGAAATCCTCCACCGCCACCGTCGCGCCACGATCCATCATCTCCAGCCCCGCGGGAATGATCCCCGCCGCAATCACCGCCGCAACCGCTTCCCCGGCGGCTCGAACCGAATCGAACGCGGCCAAAAGACACTTCGCCACGACCGGTTTGGGCAAGAGGCGCACGGTGATTTCGGTGACCACCGCAAGCATCCCTTCCGAACCGATCGTCAGCGCCAGAAGGTCATAACCCGGCGCGTCGGGCGCGACACTCCCAAACGCCACGGGTTCGCCACTTGCCGTAAACCCACGCACCGCAAGCACGTTATGGACCGTCAAGCCATACTTCAAACAGTGCACGCCACCCGAGTTTTCGGCAACGTTCCCCCCGATCGTGCACGCGATTTGTGACGATGGGTCGGGCGCATAGTAAAGCCCGTAGGGCGCCACTGCTTCACTGATCGTCAAATTGCGCACGCCTGGCTGCACCCGAGCCGTTCGCGCGACCGGGTCGATCGCCAGAATCCGGTTCAAGCGCGCCAACGAGAGCACCACCCCTTGCGGATGGGGCATCGCCCCACCGGACAACCCCGTGCCCGCGCCGCGTGGCACCACCGGCACCCCCATCTCGTGACACACCTTGAGCACCGCAACCACTTCGTCTTCCGACTGCGGCAGCACTACCGCCAGTGGCTGTGCGCGAAACACCGACAAACCGTCGCATTCGTACGGCGCCAACTCTTCAGGTGCGCACAACACCCGATCCGCTGGCAACACCGCGAGCAAGCACGCGCGGAGTTGCTCGGCATCGACCTCGAAATGGCGTTCCGTCTGCGCCCAGGCGCGCGCCCGATCGACAACCGCCTCCATCGTCACCTCCCTCACTTGGGGTATGGCCCATCAGTGGCAAACTGGCTGCGCCACGGTGGGAAGATCACCGCGCCGCAAACGCGCGAAGAGATCCTGCATCACCGCGCCGATCACCGCTTCGTCTTCGCTCAACCGCGCGTAACTGCGCAGCCCCATCAATTGCACCTGCAAATAGTGCGCGGTTCGATCCGGATCGAGTTCGCGGGGAATCTCCCCGTTCGCCTGCGCTTCCCGGAGCAATTCGGCAAAACAGCCCTGCATGACCTTGAGATGGTTGCGCACCTCGACCACCAACTCGCCCTCTTCGTCGTCGCTCAACTCGAGCAGCGACTTCACCAACAAGCACTGCGGGTTGGGCGCACGGTGTCGCAGCTCCAACACTACGGTCTGGAAATAGCGCTCGATCGCGGTAAGCGGTGAGCCCGTTTCGTCCCGCAAACGACGCAGCAACGTCTGCCCACCCTGGGTATAGTACCGCAACACCTCGCGAAAGAGTCCTTCCTTACTGCCGAATGCGGCATAGATGCTCCCGGGGCGCAAGTCGAGCACCTGTTGCAAATCACGCATCGACGTCCCATGAAAACCGCGCGCCCAAAAAAGGCGCATTGCCTGATCGACGATTTCACTCCGTTCTCGTTTCATAGTCGCTGCTCGATTGTCGTGTTAGGAGATTATCACTTGAACGATCGTTCGAGCGCAAGTATAATGCATGGACCTTCACCACAAACAGGAGCAATGCAATGCAATTTCCCGAGCTATAGTCAAATCTGGTGTATGACCTGATCAGGCGGCGTTCCTGCTTTCGTCGGTTTCGCGTTTGTCATTGACTTCCACTCCGTCCCTGAACTTTACTCCTTCGACAACCTTGGCAAGGTAGTTGAACCCTCGTATCCGCCGCCAGCGTTTCTGTGCGCTCATTCCCAGTTTGTACAACGTTGCCAGCAGGGTGTTTCGGCTCACGCAGCCTTTGGCCTGGTCACTCCGGTGGCGAATCGTGGCAAAGGCCGACTCAATGGGATTGGTCGTGCGAATATGCACCCAGTGTTCGGCCGGAAAGTCGTAGAAGGCCAGAAGGGCCTCCCGGTCCTTTTCCAGGCAGGTCACCGCCTTCGCGTATTTGGCTTGGTATGTCGCAACGAAATGGTCGAAGGCCTTGTGGGCTGATGCCCGGTCTTCGGCCATCCAGATCTCCTGCAAGGCTTTCTTGACCTTGGGCTGAACGGCTTTGGGCAGGTAGTTCAGTACGTTGGCCGTCTTGTGCACCCAGCAGCGCTGGTGACGGGTTTCGGGATACACTTCCTCGAGCGCCGCCCAGAAGCCCAAGGCGCCGTCGCCTACTGCCAGTTTCGGCGGCACATCAAGGCCGCGCTGCTTCAGCCCCAGCAGCACCTCCCGCCAGCTCTGGGTCGATTCCCGAATGCCATCCTCGATGGTCAGAAAATGTTTCTCGCCCCATTCGTTGACGCCGATGATCACCAGGGCGCACAGCTTCTGGCCCTCGGCCCTCAGGCCGCTGTAGATGGCGTCTGCCCACCAATAAACCCAGCGCACCCCTCTCATGTCCCGCTGGCACCATTCGGTATATTCCGCTTCCCACTCCCGTTTCAGGCGGCCAATCACCGAAGCAGACAGCCCTTTTGCCTCGGGGCCGACGAGCACCTCCAGGGCCTCTTTCATCTGGCCGGTCGAGATGCCCTTCAGGTAGAGCCACGGCAGAGCGGCCTCCACCCGACGGGCCTTGCGCACATACGGCGGCACCAGTGAGGAGCGAAATACCACCGATTCCTTCCCACGGCTGCGCACCTTCGGCACCTTCACCGTTACCGGTCCTACGCCGGTCAGAATTTCCCGCTCCGGCAGATAACCATTGCGAACCACCGCACGGCGCCCCTGTTCGTCTGTCTGCCCCTCATACTTTGCCAGCATCTCGGCCAGCTCCGCCTCGATCGCTTGCTGAATCAGTCGCCTGGCGCCATTGCGCAGCAACTCCGTCAACGAGTCCTCGATACCCCCTGGCATCAACAAAGAAACGATGTTATCTTTACTCATGGTGGCGTGCTCCTTTGCTGTTCATCAGTTCGGTAAAACCGATTTCAGCAGAGTACGCCGCCCTTTTCAATCACTCCGTACACCAGTTTCGAGCATAGCTCGGGAAACGGGGGGGACCTCCGTATCGGTCTCCCATTGCAATCCGTGTTTGACGGCCAAAATTGGCGCCATGAGCCGTTACGCTTAACGGTAGTCGTCCATGCGCCACGTGAACGGCTCACGCAAATCATCGCAAAGCATCAAACGTTGCAACATCTCATCGACAACGAGTGGATACACCTCTGGCATTGGGCTGACCAAGAATTCACCCGGTACAAAGGCGGAGCATGGTTTGCAGTAGCTTCATCACTTGCGTGCGAACTTTCGGACTCGCACGATCGTTCGCCCCAAAGCCACGTACGTGCGGCGAACGAACCGACGCACGATCGGGAAATCGACTGCCAACAGACTCAACCCCAGCGGTAACATCCAAAAACCGAGAACCGGAAGAAAACCGAGGAGACCGCCGATGATCAGCAGCACGGCGATCGAATGGCGGTACCACTTCCGGTCCGTCGTTTTCAAATAGCGGTAGTACGCAAGGAACCGCGTGCGAAAATCCATTTATGACATGAACTCACGGGTAAATCACACCGCTTCGAATTGTACAGGTTTCCCTGTCTTCAGTTACGCTTAGGGGGGTCAGGAAGATCGCCACGTAAACTTCAAGCGCCCATCTTTTGGGATGGGCGTTTGGTGTTTGGGTTTGACTGGTTTGGGTTGTTGGGTTGAGTCTGACGATGACCTACTTTCCCGAGGAGTGTTCCTCAGTATCATCGGCGCTGCCTTGTTTCACGGTCCTGTTCGGGATGGGAAGGCGTGGTGCCAAGGCGCTATGGTCGTCAGACTCGAAGCTGGTGTGACGCTTTGGAACGGCGTGTGGGTTTTAGGTAGGGGGTGCGTTTTGGGTGATGTGTGTGTGGGTTTATGTGGCGTTACGGCCATAGGATCAAGCCGGTCGGGCAATTAGTACGGCTCAGCTCAACGCCTTGCAGCGCTTACACATGCCGCCTATCAACGTGGTGGTCTTCCACGGCCCTGATCGGGAAGTCTCATCTTGGGGTGAGTTTCGCGCTTAGATGCTTTCAGCGCTTATCTCTTCCGCACTTAGCTACCCGGCGGTGCCACTGGCGTGACAACCGGTACACCAGAGGTGCGTCCACTCCGGTCCTCTCGTACTAGGAGCAGCTCCCCTCAAACTTCCTACGCCCACGGCAGATAGGGACCAAACTGTCTCACGACGTTTTAAACCCAGCTCACGTACCTCTTTAAATGGCGAACAGCCATACCCTTGGGACCGACTACAGCCCCAGGATGAGATGAGCCGACATCGAGGTGCCAAACACCGCCGTCGATGTGAACTCTTGGGCGGTATCAGCCTGTTATCCCCAGAGTACCTTTTATCCGTTGAGCGATGGCCCTTCCATGCGGGACCACCGGATCACTAGGACCTGCTTTCGCACCTGCTTGGCTTGTGGGCCTTGCAGTCAAGCACGCTTATGCCCTTGCACGTACAGCGCGATTTCCGACCGCGCTAAGCGTACCTTCGTGCTCCTCCGTTACCTTTTGGGAGGAGACCGCCCCAGTCAAACTGCCTGCCATGCACGGTCCCGGGTGGGGATGCACCCACCGCGGTTAGAACCTCGATGGGGCCAGGGTGGTATTTCAAGGACGGCTCCACCGAAGCTGGCGCCTCGGCTTCTTTGCCTCCCACCTATCCTACACAGGCCACATCAAAGTCCAATGCAAAGCTGCAGTAAAGGTTCATGGGGTCTTTCCGTCTAGCCGCGGGTAGATTGCATCTTCACAACCACTTCAATTTCGCTGAGTCCCAGCAGGAGACAGTGGGGCCACCGTTACGCCATTCGTGCAGGTCGGAACTTACCCGACAAGGAATTTCGCTACCTTAGGACCGTTATAGTTACGGCCGCCGTTTACCGGGGCTTCGATCAGGAGCTTGCACCCCATCACTTAACCTTCCGGCACCGGGCAGGCGTCACACCCTATACGTCCACTTCCGTGTTTGCAGAGTGCTGTGTTTTTATTAAACAGTCGCAGCCCCCGATTCTCTGCGACCCCCAAGCGCTTCAGGGGCAAGCCCTTACACGCTCAGGGGCACACCTTCTCCCGAAGTTACGGTGTCAATTTGCCGAGTTCCTTCTGCTGGGTTCTCTCAAGCGCCTTGGTGCTTTGACACCAGCCCACCTGTGTCGGTTTGCGGTACGGTCACCTTGCAACTGAAGCTTAGAGGCTTTTCCTGGAAGCTTGGGATCGCGCCTAGCGAAGAACCGAAGCTCTTCGCCCCGTCACCTCTCGTCGTTGCCGGGCGGATTTGCCTACCCAGCCTGACTACCGGCTTAGACCAGGGCGTCCAACACCTGGCGGCGCTACCCTTCTTCGTCCCCCCATCGCATTGCAAGGTGGTACGGGAATATTGACCCGTTTCCCATCGACTACGCCTTTCGG